>NZ_SEWS01000001.1:0-749423 GCF_004195095.1 Rahnella sp. CFA14(1/10)
GTGCAGTACCGCGTAAAATAGTAAAAGGCCGAGCAGGCTAAGCCAGAAAATCGGCACGGAATACCCGAGCAACGACACCAGCCTTGCCGCATTATCCAGCCAGCTTCCCGGTTTCCATACCGCCAGCAACGCCAGCAAAATCCCGAAGGTGCCGCCGAGCAGGATGGCACAAGTCGCCAGCTCAACCGTTGCCGGGAATGTACGCATCAGATCGCTGGCCACCGGCTGCGCGGTAATACGGGAAATTCCCATATCGCCGTGCGCCAGGTGATCGAGATAACGGACAAATTGTACCGGTACGGACTGATCGAGACCTAAATCGCGACGCACCTGCGCATAGGTGGCTTCGCTGGCGTGATCGCCGGCCACCTGTAACGTCGGATCAATCGGGGCGAGATGGGAAAGCGTGAAAGTAAACGCCAGCAGTCCGAGCAGCGTCAGTGCCAGCGAAATCACGCCGGTCAGCAAACGGCCTGACCAGCGCCAACCCTGCCGGACGAATCCGGCGGGTGTTGAACTGTCTGCCATTACTTCGTGACCTTGCTGTAAAAGACCATGTCAGGGTTGATGCCCTGCACGTAACCTTTAATGTTGTCGCGTACGGCAATCAGGCTTTTGGCTTGCAGACCAATCACAAACGGCGAGTTTTTCTGGACTTCCAGCTGCAACTGACGGTAATCCGCCACGCGTTTGGCCTGATCCGGTTCCGCAATCGCAGCCAGCGTCAGTTTATTGAGTGCAGGAATGGACCAGTTAGCGCGCCATGCCAGTGTTTTGCTGCTCCCCTCTTCCGGGTTGAAAGCAAACGCTGAAGCGTTGGTGTTCGGGTCAAAGTAATCCGGTCCCCATGACGACATATACGCGTCGTAATTGTGTGATTTCACTTTGGTAGAAATCTGCGAGCTCAAACCCGGATCCAGTTTCACCGTTACGCCGCCCTGCGCAAAGCTGGCCTGCAGCGCCTGTGCGATATCCAGATACGGCGGCTGATTGGCGGTAGAGAGTGTGAAACTGACGTTATTCAGCCCGGCTTTCGCCAGAATCGCTTTGGCTTTTGCCGGGTCATAGGTGTATGGCGTGTCGTTCAGCGCGCCCAGATAGCCTTCCGGCAGGAAGGCCTGATGCACCTGGAACTGATCTTTCATCAGATCATGAGCAATGTGGTTGTAATCGAACAGGTAGCGGGCCGCTTCCCAGAATGCAGGATTACCCAGCGCCGGGGAGGCTTTGACATTGAACTGCATGAAGTACAGTGAGGCATACGGGATCGCCAGAGGCTTAACACCCTTTTTACCGGCGAGTGCAGCCATCTGGTCAGAACCGAGATTACGCGCCATATCGGCATCCCCCTGCTCGATCAGCAAGCGGCGCGCAGCAGGATCCGGTACGTTTTTGATCAGAATGGTTTTCAGCTTCGGCGCGCCTTCCGGTGAGGTCGGGTTCGCAGATAAAATCACGACTTCATGCGGTATGTAGTTACGGATCTGGTAAGGGCCGGAACCGGCAGAATGATTGCTCAGCCACTGGTGACCAAGGTCGTCAGCGGTGGCGTTAGCTTTCACCAGTTTACTGTCCACGATAGAAGATACCGGCGCAGACAGCAGGCTCAGCACGAATGACGGGCTGACATCGGCAGTCCAGCTGACTTTCACATGCTGGTCATCAATCTTAGTCAGGAAGGTATCGACGTTTTTATCGGTCCAGCCCAGTTGCGTCAGGATAAATGAAGGCTCCAGATTCAGCTTCACCACGCGTGACAACGAGAATATGACGTCATCGGCAGTCAGCGGATTGCCACTGGCAAAGGTGACTTTCGGTGACAGCGTGAAGGTCAGGCTGCGGTTATCTTTGCCTGCTTCCCAGGAGGCCGCCAGCGTCGGTTTTAAATCGATCGGATTGTTCGGGTCAGACTGGACCAGGCGCTGATAAATATTATTAAAAGCCTGAACCGTGGTCAGTTCAAATCCCTGCGCCGGGTCAAAACTGGAGGTGTCATCAATGGATTGTGCGATAACCAGCGTATCCGGCGGCGTAGCAGCCTGCACGGAGAAAGTAGCCGCAATAGCCGTAAACAGAACGGACGGTAATAAAGCTTTCATCAAGACAGACTCTCCAAGGTAGCGAAATTGCTAAGATTTTGTTGAGTGTAAAGTTTCTTCTATCTGGCAGAAAGTCTGATAAAGACTATCGTTATGCGAATTTTGCATAACGTTATCTGATTGGTTATTAATGAGGCAAGACGGGGCTTTGCGGCGGATTGTTACTGTACAAAGGCCGTGGTGGAAATATTTTATGAACAGCGAAAAGGCAGGCGCTTAAAACGGGAGAGATTAATGAAATGGCTGCACGGCAACCCCGCACAGCCGGCAATACCAGACCCGACGTTAACTCAGTCCCGGGACATCCAGCCCCGGAGAAACAGACAACAGCATCCGCACCTGTTTGACCAGCTCGCTCATACAATCGTCACGCATGCCGTAGTTGTTCAGCTCTTTTTCCAGTGCAAACAGGTATTGCGCATTGGTGCCGAGCGGGCCGCTGGCCTGCGCAATCAGTGGGGCGATAACCTGATAATCGGTATCGGCTTCATATTGCGGGTGCGAGGGATCCATAATAAACACCAGCGCGGTCACCTTGCGGCCATCGTCGAGATCCAGTTCGCACCAGGTCGGACGGTAACAGCCGGTGAGCATTTCACGTTTCCACAGCAGTTCGAGTTCATCGAGAAGGGTGTCTTCAGGCAGACGGAACGCCAGGCCAGTGGTTTTGCCGCCATCCCGCAGCGCCAGCATACGGCCGGGTTGCGCAAGGGTGCCACGCCCGGCGGTCAGACGCAGACAGAAGGCACGATGATAACCGTGCAAGGTGGCAGGCCGCGCCTCTTCTGAGTCAAAAACCGGGTTCCACATCAGTGAACCGTAACCAAAAATCCAGACCGGGCTGTTGTCGGGGCGACGCGCCAGCGTGCAGCACAAAGAGGCAGCGCGCTGTTCAGGGGTCAGTAGCATCGATTCATCAATGCTGCCAAATGCTGTTTTGCAATCTGCGTTACGCAGGAAATCTCGAGTTAACATTCATTCCCCCAGGTACGACTTACTTTTGAACATGACATGCTGTTAACGCTGTGTTCTCCGCTGTGGTGGGTTTCATCTGTTGATGTTATCGGACAGTTTTTGCCTGAGCTTCAGGCTGCGGGGCAATTTTATTAAGAAGTTTCGTATACCCCCACAGGATGAAACCTTATTCGTTTCTTTCGTTGCAATCAAGGTTGAGAGTGATCACAAAAGGAAAATAAAGTGATTATTTTATGAACATTGTATGAATGTTGATATTTCGGGCGGGAATAAAACAAAAACGGAGGGGCGGGCAGGTCTTCAGGCAGGTGAGGGAACGCCCTCACCTGCCATAAACATCAGGATTTCTTAGGGTGCCACTTATCATCGTCTCCTTTTTTATATCCATGTTTCACTGCAGCCCAGGCAACTTTGTGCGCCGTTTCCTCCCGGGAGTCATCGCCCTGCCGGTCTTTGGGTTTTTTATATTCATCCCATGCGCTGTTAAACGCTTCCTTATAGATATCCTGTGCGTGGGCAGGCAGCACGTTGCGCACGGATTCAGGCAACGCTGCTCGGTTCTGATAAGGCATAGTCGTCTCCTTTTTCATGGCGTGCATGGCACTGATAATTTTTGTGTGCGGTGTGTACGCACAATGTTAAGTCTAGCTGCTACCCTCAAAGGACTCCGCCAGATTATTCTCGTTATCGTGCTGCTGGCGGCACCTCGGCGCCAGTAATTTATAGGGGTACTCCCGGTATTTACATAAATTGACGCATAATCGCTATATTTTCGTTATATCATATTAATTGGTTGTTTTAAAAAGACTTAGTATTTTAACAATCACAATTAATTTAATTTTTATCATCATTTAATCCAAATCCCGGCC
The DNA here is from genome assembly GCF_004195095.1 of Rahnella sp. CFA14(1/10). Lineage (NCBI taxonomy): Bacteria > Pseudomonadati > Pseudomonadota > Gammaproteobacteria > Enterobacterales > Yersiniaceae > Rahnella > Rahnella sp. CFA14(1/10). Next base: position 3,944 of record NZ_SEWS01000001.1, read on the forward strand.
TGACAAATGAAGGCTATTGCATGCTTTATGTCTTAAGCCTGATTTTATCCTGTTAATAGGTTAATTTATCTACTATACTTAATGGGTTATACCTTAATGCTGCCAGGCATTTTGCTGACAACTGACAGACAGGCGGTTGTTATTACGTGAGCGTTTATAAGGAGAATAATCATCATGGTGTCTTCACAGGAACATCCAAAAATCAAAACCCGCCATCAGGAATACTCCCTGGTTTTTCCCATCGCTGCACTTCTCGTTCTCGTCCTCTGGGGCAACAGCAGTAACTTCGCCTCGGTTGTCGGCATTAATCTCATCGCGCTGGTCGGTATCCTCGCCAGTGCGTTCAGCGTCGTACGCCATGCCGATGTTCTGGCGCACCGTCTTGGCGAACCGTACGGGTCGCTGATCCTCAGCCTTTCCGTCGTGATCCTCGAAGTCAGCCTGATTTCGGCCCTGATGGCGACCGGCGATGCCGCCCCCGCGCTGATGCGTGACACGTTATTCTCGATCATTATGATTGTTACCGCCGGTCTGGTGGGCGTGGCACTGTTATTAGGCGGGCGTAAGTTTGCGACACAGTATGTCAATCTCGGCGGTATCAAACAGTACCTGATGGCGATATTCCCGCTGGCGGTGATTGTGCTGGTGCTGCCTGCCGCCTTGCCGGCGGGCAATTTCTCGACGCCACAGGCGTTGTTTGTGGCAGTGATTTCAGCCGCCATGTACGGCGTATTTCTGCTTATCCAGACCAAAACCCATCAGAGCCTGTTTATCTACGAGCATGAAGATGAAGGCGAAGAAGAGGGTCATGGCAAGCCATCGTCAAAAAGCAACCTGACACACACGCTGTGGTTGATCGTCCATCTGGTGCTGGTTATCGCGGTGACCAAGTTCAATGCTAATCCGCTGGAAAGCCTGCTGACAGAACTGAATGCCCCTGCGCAGTTCACGGGTTTCCTGGTCGCGTTACTGATCCTCTCTCCGGAAGGTCTGGGCGCACTGAAAGCCGTGCTGAAAAATCAGGTGCAGCGCGCCATGAATTTGTTCTTCGGCTCCGTGCTGGCGACAATTTCACTGACCGTTCCGGCAGTGACCGTCATTGCCACGCTGACAGGCCAGGATTTGATTTTCAGTCTTGACCCGGCAAACATTGTGGTGATGCTGGCAGTGCTGATTCTGTGCCAGATTTCCTTCTCCACCGGCCGTACCAATGTATTAAACGGTACCGCGCATCTTGCGTTGTTTTGTGCCTATATGATGCTGATAATGCTTTAACCCCCTCTCCTGCGAAGGCGGAGGCACAAAAAGAAAGGCCGCTCAGATAAGCGGCCTTTTTCATGGGAACGATGGGAGAATTAAGAGTAAGCGTGCAAGGTGCGTTTACACAGCTCCGAACGCACACAGTCCTCTTTACCAAACTGAATGATGCCGATCATCTCGTCTTCTTCGAAGCGGGACATTGCATCGCTGAGCCCCGATACTACGCCACGTGGTAAATCGCACTGGGTAATATCACCGTTAACAATCACCGTCACATTTTCGCCGAGACGGGTCAGGAACATTTTCATCTGGCTGGCTGTGACATTCTGCGCTTCGTCCAGAATAACCACCGCGTTTTCGAAAGTACGCCCGCGCATATAAGCGAATGGCGCAATTTCCACCTTGCCTATTTCCGGTCGCAAACAATATTGCAGGAATGATGAACCCAGACGACGTAGCAGAATGTCGTAGACCGGACGGAAATAGGGTGCAAACTTCTCAGAAATATCACCGGGCAGGAAACCGAGATCCTCATCGGCTTGCAATACCGGACGTGTCACAATAATTCTGTCGATTTCTTTGTGAATTAATGCCTCTGCCGCTTTCGCAGCGCTGATAAATGTTTTGCCGCAACCGGCTTCACCGGTGGCAAAAATTAACTGCTTATTCTCTATGGCTGATAAGTAATGACCTTGAGCTTCAGTACGCGCTTCGATGACGGACGTATCGCGGGAGTCGCGAGCCATGCCGATCGATTCCAAACCGCCCATCTGTACCAATGACGTCACAGACTCTTCCTCGCGCTGGCGGTGACTGCGTGAATCATTACGAATAACACGTTTTGCTTCACGACGAGCTTTGATCACTGCTTTCTGTCTTCCCATAGTGGCACCTTACAGTTTGATTCACTTAACGCTAAGGCATAATGCCCGCACGGTTATGTTTCACTAACAAATGAGGTTTTGGTCTCCTTTTAGACCAAGTGGAGCCAATGAATAACGTGAAGAGGAAAAGAACCTGAAGGGATTAACGGAAACTCTTTGGGTTGTTTTCTGTTCACGAGGAGGCATTGTCAATAATGACAAACCGCTGACCCATACAATAAAACGTCCAGAATAAAAGCCAGTGATATTCACATCATTTTCACCAACAAATAGGCGGTCAGTTAAACAACAGGGTTGGGGTTGGGTGGATGATATCTTTTGTAAAAAGCGGTAGGAAAAAACTGAAAGTAAATCCTGAAATAATAGAGAGTCGGAAGCCTTGCCCCCGTTTGCATTTAAGCAACAACGGGTGAATGAGAAAAGTGGATTATTTTCGATCAACAGCCCAAACATGGACTTTACCATTCGCGCTCCCCGCAGTGTTATTAACGGCACCTGCCGTACACCTCGTGAAAACTACCGCTTATAAATGTCAGTATAATGACAACTGAAACATTTGCGTTACCAAAATGTAAAAAAGTTTGCGGATGGCGTCAATAGGATCATGCGGATCTTTTTCAGATCCTCTTTAATCGTGCTGAATTTCTCTCAGCTCAGCAGATTATTTTTCTTTTCATTGATGAAGTAACTGTTAATCCCTTCGGCCAGCGCATGGGCCATTTTCTCCTGAAACACCGGCTCACCCAGTAATTTTTCTTCCTGTTTATTGGTGATGAAGGATGTCTCCACCAGCACGGAAGGAATACGCGGAGATTTCAGTACCGCAAAACCTGCCTGTTCCGGATGCGGGCTGTGCATGTGATGGACTTTACTGATATTTGCTGCCAGATGTCTGCCAAAATCCAGGCTGCGGTGAATGGTTTCGTGCTGGTCGAGATCAAACAGTGTTTCTTTAAGATATTGATCGTCCGTTTTAAAATCGTCGTCGTACAACACATCGACGCTGTTTTCGCTTTGCGATAAATAGCGCGCCATCGCACTGCCTGCGCCGTGTTCAGACAGTGCGAAAACCGATGCTCCGGAGACCAGATCGTTGGTGAAACCGTCGGCATGTATCGAGATAAACAGATCCGCCGCATGCTGATGCGCCAGGCTGACGCGGTGATAAAGCGGAATAAATACATCATCCTGCCGGGTCAGCACGGCGTGAATACCGTGCTGCTGGCTGAGCAAAGTTTGCAGGCGTTTGGCGATATGCAGCACGACATGTTTTTCATAAGTGCCTTCATTACCGATTGCCCCCGGATCCTTGCCGCCATGACCCGGATCGATCATGACCAGCAGCGGTTTCTCCGCCTGCGGCGAAGGGGACACGACCGGCCCAATTGCGGCAGCATGGCTTTCTGCCGATATCGTCACCGTCAGGACACCATTTTCCGTGTTACGCGTAATCTTCGGTTTACCGTTCACCTGCAACACGATGCGCGCCACCTCAGGGCTGAAATGAGCAATGCGCCCTTCTGTGACCCAGGAAAACTTCTGCCGCACCACGGTCAGTGCATGCTCAAGTTCCGGCGGAAATGATGTCAACGGCATATCAATCACGACCCGCTCCGGCGCACTGAGCATAAACACGCGACAGCGTTTATCTGCCGCAGGGAGTGCCAGGTGAATCTGACTGGCATCTGAAGTCATGGTGATCCGCACCGCTTTTTGGGCGGCGTACAAACGCGGCGCGGTCAGCGAAAGTCCGATGCCAAAAATCAGTAATTTTCTGCGGGTATGGTTGATGGTCATAACAGTCTCAGAACAGGCAACGTAATAAATCAGTTTTGCGATTTATCATCATGACATTACTGAGATTTTTTTGGATGAGGCGGAGTATTAACAGGCGATGAAATGCGTAACCAGGCGTAAAAATGATGTCTGGTTTGGGTTCCTCTGGGATCGGCTCCCTCCCCGGCGAAGGGAAGGAGTTAAATTACGCTTCGATTAACGATTGTCCGAGATAGTGACTTTCGTCTTTATTGCCCGGTAACGTGAAGAAGAAGCCACCGCCGTTAGGGCGGATATATTCTTCCAGCGCTTCACCGTTCAGACGTTTCTGCACGGTCAGGAAACCTTTTTCCAGGTCATGCTGATAACAGACAAAAACCAGTCCCATTTCCAGTTGCCCGGAATTAGTCACACCCAGGGAATAGCTGTAGCCACGGCGCAACATCAGGCTGTCTCCGGTGGCTTTAGTGCGCGGATTCGCCAGACGGATATGCGCATCGAGGCGGATCGTCTTGCCATCCGGGTCTTTTTCGTAATCCGGCACGTCGTGCTCTTTTTCCATCCCCAGCGGTGCGCCGGTGGCTTTGTCGCGCCCGAAAATAGACTGCTGCTCCTGCAGCGGCGTACGGTCCCAGGATTCCACCTTGAACGGGATCAGACGTGTCACCTGATAACTGCCGCCCACCGTCCAGGCCGGTTCGCCCTGCCCGCCGGTCACCCAGATAACTTTATCCATCAAAGGCTTATCTTTGGCATCCGGGTTCGCCGTACCATCCTTAAAGCCCAGAAGATTGATCGGCGTTTCTTTGCCCTGACTGCGCGCCGCATGGGACGAAATAAAGCCGTCACGACGCCAGCGTACGCTGAGTAAATCAGGCGTATATTTGATGATGTCCCGCAGCGCATGCACCACGGTATCGCTGTTGTTGGCGCAAATTTGCAAGGACAGGTCACCGTGGCAGAGTTTGGCATCCAGTGAATCATTCGGGAAACGTGTCATGCGTTGTAATTTCAAAGGCTTATGTGGTGCCAGCCCGAAGCGCTCATCAAACAGAGAATCCCCGACAGAAAGCGTCATGGTCAGATTGTCCGGGTAGATTTCTGCGCCCATCACCCCTGAATCCATGGGCGGAAATTTCGGATCCATTGAAGGCGCAGTGCCACCTTTGGTCAGGAAGGCAAAACGTGAATCGAGGAGACGGAAAAGACGCTCCAGATCAGCTTTGTTAGTGGCCAGCACGTCAAAGGAAACCAGCATCATCGATGCCTGTTGCGGCGTTAAAATACCCGCCTGATGCTCGCCATAATAGGGTTGCTTACCCCAGCGCTCGTCAGGGGAAACAGTCCCTGGTGTATATTCGTTCTTTGCTTCGGGTGTTTTCTCAGCCTGCGCTGTGGCTGCGCCGCCCAGGGCAAATGCCCCGCCTAACAATCCCACGCCCTTGAGTAAACTGCGGCGGGAAGAAGAAACTTCGTTCTGATTATCGTTTTTGTTGCTCATTGCTATGCCTCAGGAATTTAAAAGCGCCTCCTCCTGCGCAGGGGGAGGCGCTAAAGATATCAATCTAAACCAAGTACACCGCGCAGTTTGGACAAGTCTTCTGCCAGCGTGGTGATAGGACCTTTCATTGCGTTACGGTCCGCATCAGACAGTTTTTCGTAATTCTCGTAACCGTCTTTGGTTTTATATTTGTCCAGCAGCGCATCAACGGTTTTGAAGTTGGCGTCGATTTTATCCAGCAACGGTTTGTCGGCTTTGACCAGCAACGGACGCAGCAGATTGACAATTTTCTGTGCGCCATCAAGGTTGGCCCGGAAATCCCACAGATCAGTGCGGCTGTAACGATCTTCTTCGCCGCTTATTTTGCTGGCGGCCACTTCTTCAATCAGGCCCGCTGCGCCGCCGACCACTTTACTTGGCGGGAAGGTCAGCTCTGCGATACGTTTTTGCAAATCAACGGTATCGGCATACAGCTTGTCGGCAAACGGTTCGGTGCCCTGGGTGGTTTTGTCAGCGAAAAGGATTTTCTCCAGACGGTGGAAACCGGTGAAGTTAGGATCTTCGGCTTTTTTCTCGAAATCATCTTCACGGGCATCGATGCTGCCGTCCAGATCAGAGAACAGTTCGGCAATCGGTTCGATGCGCTCATAGTAAACACGGGTAGAAGCGTACAGGGATTGCGCTTTCGCCAGATCGCCCTTCTTCACCGCGTCCGTAAAGGCTTTGGTATGTGCCACCAGTTCAGCCACCTGCTGAGTCACATACACTTTGTATTCCGCAATCGGGCCGACCAGCGCCATGGCGTCAGGCTTGCCGGAAGCGGCCGTACCTTCAGCGGTAACCGTCAGTTTACCTTTCGGATTGCTCAGCAGGCCGCAGGTCATGTCGTATTCGCCCGGCTCAAGGTTAGCCGTCATTTTCTGCGTGAAACCCGGCGCCACGTTTTCACGTTCTTCCACCACCATCACGCCTTTGAGGATTTCCCATTCCAGGTTTTTCTGACTGTTGTTATGGATAACAAACTGAGTTTTACCGGCCGGCACGGTCAGCGTCATCGGTTCACATTGTTTGTCATTAACAGCAATTTTGACCTGACGAACATCAGCAGCCAGCGCGTTGGCGCTCAGCGCAAAGGCCGGCAGGGACAACAGGGCGATCTGTAAAGCTTTACGGCGAAAATGTGGCATGTGTAACTCCGTGGCAAGGGCAAAATGAGGAATGAAGTTGATAAAATTAACGTTGTGTTTTTTGCCCGGCAGAAACCGGCGCAGCCACAGGCGATTTACTCTGTGGAATAAAGAACAGGAACAGCGCGGGGATCAGATACAGGAAATACACCGCAACTTCGCTGACCGTCGGCGCTTCCTGATACCCGAACATCCCTTCCAGCAAGGTGCCAAATAAAGAGTGTGTGGATAAAGTCCCGCTCAGATCAAAGGCAATGTCCTGCATACGGTTCCACAACCCCGCTTCGTGGAACGCGCGGATAGCGCCCGCAGCCAGTCCGGCGGCGACAAACAGGATGAACAGGCTGGTCCATTTGAAAAACTTCGCCAGATGCAGTTTCACGCCGCCGTAATAAATCAGGAAACCCAGCACGATGGCCGCGCCGAGGCCAAGCACTGCACCGATCGGGGCTTCAATACCCACGTCTTGCTGGAAGGCTGCCAGCAGGAAAAACACCGATTCCAGCCCTTCACGCGCAACCGCAAAAAACACCATCGCAACCAGTGCCCAGCCCTGACCGCGACCGGAATTCAGCGCATGATCAATCGCCCCTTCCAGATGCACTTTGATAGACCGTGACACTTTGCGCATCCAGAACACCATGTATGTCAGAATGCACACCGCGACGACGGCGACGATACCTTCAAACAGCTCCTGTTGTTTTTGCGGAAACTCACCGGTCGTGGCATTGATGAAAAGACCGAGCGCCAGGCACAGCGCAGCGGCGATGAAAACGCCAATCCAGACCACACCGAGCCACTGCCCGCGTTGCGTCCGTTTGAGGTAGCTGGCAATCAGGCTGACGATCAGCGCAGCTTCCAGCCCTTCGCGAAACATAATGAGAAACGGAACGAACATGACGAGCTCCCGGCCCCTGAATTCTGACGAACCACAGAATGTATGAGGCCTCTGTAAAGAAAAGTAAAAAGAAACGATAGTGATTATCATTCTTGCCAAAAGAAATACAAGAGGCAACCGATCCTTTTTTTGAAAGGGGATCGGTAAATACACATGAAAAAATCAGACGGAAGGCTTATGCGGCGGATAATGCTGAAAACCGGGGCCTGAATGACCCCGGTCTGAGTGACACAACAGGAGATTATCGGTTAAACAGTTTTATATTCCGCTTCCGCGGCGGTGAAACGCTGCTCAACAGCGGCGGAAGGCTTACGCCCCGTCAGGCTGACAATCCAGATAGCCAGTGACGCGAAAATGAAACCGGGAATGATTTCGTATAATTCAGCCCAGCCATATTGTTTCCAAAGGATCACCGTTATTGCACCGACCAACATCCCCGCCAGTGCACCGTTACGCGTCATACGTTTCCACATCACGGAAATCAGGATCACCGGCCCGAATGCGGCACCGAAACCGGCCCAGGCATAACTGACCAAACCGAGAACCCGGTTTTGCGGGTTGGCAGCCAGCGCAATAGCAATCAGCGCCACGATCAGCACCATTGCACGCCCCACCCACACAAGTTCGCGCTGACTCGCGCCTTTTCGCAGAAAAGCTTTGTAGAAATCTTCAGTAATGGCGCTTGAACACACCAGTAGCTGACAACTCAGGGTACTCATGACCGCTGCCAGAATAGCGGACAACAAGATCCCGGCAATCCACGGGTTGAACAGAATTTTCGCCAGCTCGATGAACACGCGCTCACCGTTTTGCGTCACGTTGCCCGCTTCAGCCGGATTATTGCTGAAGTACGCGATGCCGAAGAATCCTACAGCGATGGTACCTGCCAGACATAAAATCATCCATGTCATGCTGATACGGCGCGCTCTGCGGATAGTGAAGTGAGAATCGGCCGCCATGAAACGCGCCAGAATGTGCGGCTGACCGAAATAGCCCAGCCCCCAGCCCAGCAATGACAGTATCGCCACCAGATTCATGCCCTTAAACATATCAGTGTATTCAGGATTTTTGGCTTTGATGACCATCATCGAGGTATCAATGCCGCCAACGGCGAGGATGACGATAACCGGTGTCAGGATCAGTGCGAAAATCATCAGGCTGGCCTGCACGGTATCGGTCCAGCTGACGGCCAGAAAACCGCCGATAAAGGTATAAAGGATAGTCGCCGCCGCGCCGGCCCACAGCGCGGTCTGGTACGTCATGCCGAAGGTGCTTTCAAACAGACGTGCACCGGCCACGATGCCGGAGGCACAATAAATGGTGAAGAACACCAAAATCACAATCGCGGAAATAATGCGCAGCAGCTTGCTCGAATCTTCAAAACGATGCGTAAAGTAATCCGGCAACGTCAGCGCATTGTTATTGGCTTCGGTGTGTACACGTAGCCGCCCCGCCACCAGTTTCCAGTTCAGGTATGCGCCGATAGTCAGACCAATCGCGATCCAACTTTCCGAAATGCCGGAAATAAAAATCGCACCCGGCAGCCCCATTAACAACCAGCCACTCATGTCGGAAGCACTGGCGGACAGCGCCGTGACCACGCTGCCCAGACTGCGTCCGCCCAAAATATAATCATCAAAGTTTTTGGTTCGTAGATACGCGATGAGCCCAATCAAAATCATCCCGAAAATATAAACACAAAACGTCACCAGCATCGGTGTGTTCATTGTCATTCCATTCTCCACTTTCTTATTTTTTGCGATGTTGTCCGGCACCTGTCTGTCCCGACAGCACTCCACCCGAAGTGCTGCCAAAAACCTGCCGGGGCGAGATGATGGCTGAAACCTCTAAAGGTTGCAGCAAGACTCTCCATATTTTTATATAGTCACTGACTCTGTATGGTTTTTATTCAAAATTACTGTCGAGCCGGATACTGGTTTAGCCTTATCCACTTTTCAATATTTTTAACATTTCAAATACACAAAATTCACCCTCCATCACAGTTATCCGCAATACGGGTTGTACTTTGCAGCGCGGAAAGTTGCACCCGATACAACCCTTGATATTGACGCCATGACAAGACAGGCAAGATCCATGCCGTTATTTTCTTGTTAAAAATGCCAGGTGAATCACAACAGGCACACTTCATGCATTAACAAGGTTGCACAAGGTTGCAACATAGAAGATATTGCTCGACATAAAGATAACGAATTCACCTGAAATTTTTCATATGGAGTGTTTGCGCATGGGTATGACCACGATGGGCGTGAAGCTGGATGAAGGTACGCGTGACAGGCTAAAAGAAGCGGCTCACAAAATTGACCGCACGCCGCACTGGCTGATCAAACAAGCGATATTTTCCTATCTTGAACGGCTGGAAAACGGCGATACACTGCCGGAAATTCCGGCACTGAATGGCGCTGCACCTGAAAGTGCGGAAGATGCCGCTGTACAACCTGTTCAGGAAGCCCATCAGCCATTCCTTGATTTCGCTGAGCAAATTCTGCCACAGTCGGTCAGCCGCTCGGCTATCACCGCCGCCTATCGCCGCCCTGAGCCTGAAGCCGTATCCATGCTGCTTGAACAGGCGCGTCTGCCTGCCCCGCTCAATGATGCAGCGCTGAAACTCGCGGCTGATATCGCCACCAGACTCAGAAACCAAAAGAGTGCAAACGGCCGCGCCGGGATGGTGCAAAGCCTGTTGCAGGAGTTCTCTCTGTCTTCTCAGGAAGGCGTAGCGCTGATGTGTCTGGCGGAAGCATTGCTGCGTATCCCCGACAAACCGACACGCGATGCGTTAATCCGCGACAAAATCAGCAACGGTAACTGGCATTCACATCTGGGACGCAGCCCGTCGCTGTTCGTTAACGCCGCAACCTGGGGTTTGCTGTTCACCGGAAAACTGGTCGCGACACACAATGAAGCAAGTCTGTCAAAATCTCTGAACCGTATTATCGGTAAAAGCGGTGAACCCCTGATCCGCAAAGGCGTGGACATGGCGATGCGCCTGATGGGCGAACAGTTTGTAACCGGTGAAACCATCGCCGAAGCGCTGGCCAATGCCCGTAAACATGAAGAAAAAGGTTTCCGCTATTCCTACGACATGCTGGGAGAAGCCGCGCTGACCGGAAAAGATGCCCAGGCCTATTTACTGTCTTATCAGCAGGCGATCAATGCCATTGGCAAGGCATCCAATGGTCGCGGCATTTATGAAGGCCCCGGCATTTCCATCAAACTTTCCGCCCTGCACCCGCGTTACAGCCGGGCGCAATATGAACGTGTGATGGAAGAATTGTATCCGCGCCTGCTTTCGCTGACCTTGCTGGCACGCAGTTACGACATCGGCATTAACATTGATGCCGAAGAAGCTGACCGTCTGGAAATCTCTCTCGATTTGCTGGAAAAACTGTGCTTTGAACCGGAACTGGCCGGCTGGAACGGTATCGGCTTCGTGATCCAGGCGTATCAGAAACGTTGTCCGATGGTCATTGATTACCTGACCAATCTGGCACAGCGCAGCCGCCGCCGTCTGATGATCCGCCTGGTGAAAGGCGCGTACTGGGACAGCGAAATTAAGCGCGCGCAAATGGACGGTCTGGAGGATTATCCGGTTTATACCCGCAAGGTTTACACCGATGTTTCCTATCTGGCCTGCGCCCGTAAACTGCTGGCCGTGCCAAACCTGATTTATCCGCAGTTCGCAACGCATAACGCCCACACCGTGGCGGCGATTTATCAACTGGCCGGAAATAACTATTATCCGGGACAGTACGAATTCCAGTGTCTGCACGGCATGGGTGAACCGCTGTACGAGCAGGTGGTGGGGAAAATTTCTGACGGCAAACTGAACCGCCCGTGCCGTATTTATGCCCCGGTCGGTACACATGAAACGCTGCTGGCGTATCTGGTGCGTCGTCTGCTGGAAAATGGTGCGAACACGTCCTTTGTTAACCGTATCGCTGATGCCACGTTACCGATCGGGGAACTGGTTGCCGATCCGGTTCTGGCAGTTGAAGCGCTGGCCGCCAGTGAAGGTCAGTTCGGACTACCGCACCCGCGTATCGCACTGCCGCGCAATCTTTACGGTGACAAACGCGTCAACTCTGCGGGTCTGGACATGTCCAGCGAACACCGCCTGGCATCCCTGTCCAGCGCCCTGCTGCAAAGCGCCAGCCATCCGGTAAAAGCACAACCGATAATTGATGCGCAGACGGATGATGGCGAATTCCTGCCGGTGATCAATCCCTCTGAGAACAGCGACATCGTTGGGTACGTCCGTGAAGCCACACAAGCCGAAATTGGCCGGGCGCTGGATGCCTCAACCGCTGCCGGTGCGATATGGTTTGCGACACCTCCCGAAGAACGTGCCGCCATCCTGCAACGCGGCGCAGAACTGATGGAAGCGCAGTTGCAAAACCTGCTTGGTGTGCTGGTGCGCGAGGCAGGAAAAACCTTTAATAACGCCATCGCTGAAGTGCGTGAGGCCGTAGATTTCCTGCATTATTACGCCGGGCAGATCCGCGAAGATTTCGCCAATGACACACACCGTCCGCTGGGGCCGGTGGTCTGTATCAGTCCTTGGAACTTCCCGCTGGCGATCTTTACCGGTCAGATTGCTGCCGCGCTGGCCGCAGGCAACAGCGTACTGGCAAAACCCGCTGAACAAACGCCGCTGGTCGCTGCGCTGGCTGTGGGGATTCTGCATGAAGCCGGTGTACCGGCTGGCGTATTGCAACTGCTGCCCGGTCAGGGGGAAACGGTCGGTTCGCAGCTGGTGAATGACGAACGTGTCCGTGGTGTGCTGTTTACCGGTTCGACGGATGTCGCGGGTATCTTGCAACGCAACATTGCCGGTCGTCTGGATCCGCAGGGACGTCCGACACCCCTTATCGCCGAAACCGGCGGCCTGAACGCCATGATTGTTGATTCTTCCGCGCTGACCGAACAGGTGGTCATGGACGTGGTGGCCTCGGCCTTTGACAGTGCCGGCCAGCGTTGTTCAGCTCTGCGTGTGTTATGCATTCAGGAGGATGTCGCCGATCACACGCTGCAAATGCTGCGCGGTGCGATGGCGGAGTGCCGCATGGGCAATCCGGAGCGTCTGAGTACCGATATCGGGCCGGTGATCGACGCCGAAGCCAAAGCCGGTATCGAAAAACATATCGATGCGATGCGTGCCAAAGGCCGCACCGTGTATCAGGCCACGCAGGAATTTACCGCTGACCAGCAGGAGTGGAGCCGCGGTACTTTTGTGAAACCCACGCTGATCGAGCTGGAAAGCTTTGATGAGATGAAGAAAGAAATCTTCGGACCGGTGCTGCACGTGGTGCGCTATGCCCGTCAGGACCTGGATACGCTGATCGGTCAGATTAATGCTGCCGGTTACGGCCTGACGCTGGGCATTCATACCCGCATCGACGAAACCATTCATCGCGTTACGCAGCAGGCGCACGTCGGCAACATGTACGTGAACCGCAATATGGTCGGTGCCGTGGTGGGTGTGCAACCGTTCGGCGGCGAAGGTTTATCAGGCACGGGGCCGAAAGCCGGTGGCCCGCTGTATCTGTATCGCCTGCTGAGCAGCCGTCCGCAAGACGCCGTACCGCAAACCCTGTTACGGCAGGATCGCGAACTGCCGCTCGATACCTCCGTCCGCGAGGCCTTGCTGGAACCTCACCGCGCGCTGCAACAATGGGCGACAGAACAGAAGCACCGCGAGCAGTTCGTCACGGTTTGTGAACGTTTCGCCCAAACCAGTCAGGGCGGTACCTTGCGTACCCTGCCGGGACCTACCGGCGAACGCAACACTTACGCGCTGTTACCGCGTGAGCGCGTTCTGGCGCTGGCTGATAATCAGGACGATGCCCTGATCCAGCTTGCCGCCGTCACCGCGACAGGTTGCCGTATTCTCTGGCCGGAAGCGCCGTTGCAACGTGATTTGTTCAACAGCCTGCCAAAAGTGGTACAGGCGCGTATCGATTTCGCCAAAGACTGGCAGACCGACACGCAGGTGTTTGACGCGGTGATTTACCACGGTGATGCGGATCAGTTACGCGAACTTTGCCAGACCATTGCCCAGCGTCCGGGAGCCATTATATCGGTACAGGGCTTTGCGCGCGGTGAGGACAATATTCTGCTGGAACGTCTGTTACATGAACGTTCACTGAGCGTGAATACGGCTGCCGCCGGGGGAAATGCGAGTCTGATGACGATCGGGTAAAGCAGGAGTTGCAGGAGAGCCGCTGCAAGTGGGCGGCTTTTAAAAAGCCTGAGGAAACTTTTTGGATTTCAGTTGCAGTGAGGAATGGATCGAGACAATTTCGGTTTCTCAAGAACGGTTATCACGCGGCCTTTCGCGCCGAAACCGACCAGAGGGGAAAAAGCTTTTCCCCTCTGAACTCCCCTCGCTTTTTCAAACAAGTGATCCGCACGCAGGCTATGTTTCAGCAACCACTGTGACAGGCTGGAAATCTTGCCGCTATGCGGTGCCTTCTCTCGGTCCTGAAGCCTTTGGTCTTCAGGCCGCTCCGTTCAGCAAGATTTCTGAATCGCCCGCACGATCTTAAATTCAAAACCATTTGGCCTTTCATATTAAAATCAGTGAGGTTGCGAACTAAAAGCCGGAGGCCGGTTCCAAAATCACGCCGTAACGAGAGGTGAAAAACCGCGATTCTTTTTGCGCGGGTTGTAACCCGAGTGCAGGGCACCGCGCAGCGGCGGGATTTTGCGGCTATCACCTCGCTCGCTGAAACATAGCCTCCAGCGAAGCGCGCAGTTAAAGAGCCCGGGATTCTCAAGGGGTGCGGCGACAGGCGCCCCTTGAGGCCCGTGTGGGTGGCAACCCACGGTTTTGACCTCAGTGTGCCAGAAACTTCTCCAGAAACTGTTTCGTTCTCGCATGTTGCGGATTTGAGAACAGTTCCTTCGCGGGTCCCTGTTCCACTATTTTTCCCTGATCCATAAAAATAGCGCGGTCTGCTACGTCACGGGCAAAACTCATTTCGTGGGTCACTATCACCATAGTGCGACGCTCGAGAGCCAGTGCACGGATGGTGTTGAGAACTTCCCCCACCAGCTCCGGGTCAAGGGCGGAGGTAGGTTCATCAAACAAAATTACTTCAGGGCTCATTGCCAGTGCGCGGGCAATGGCAACGCGTTGCTGCTGACCACCGGAGAGGCGGCGCGGATAGGCATTTTCTTTGCCACTTAACCCGACTTTTTCCAGTAGCTGACGTGCCGTGGCGATGGCTTTTTCTTTCGGCTCGCCCTTCACTATCACCGGCCCTTCAATGATATTTTCCAGCACTGAACGGTGCGGGAACAGATTGAAGTTCTGGAAAACAAACCCTACCTGCTTGCGCAGTTCACGGACGTTATTCTTCTGTTTACTGACAGGCTTACTGGCATCAATTTCGATATTACCGACTTTGATGGTGCCGCCGTCCGGCTCTTCCAGCAGGTTAATGCTGCGTAATAAGGTGGTTTTACCCGAGCCGCTGGGGCCAATGATCGCCACAACTTCCCCGGCATTCACCTGCAAATCAATACCGTGTAACACCGTTTGTCCGTGGAATTTTTTAGTCAGTTGCTTTACGTCAATAGTACTCATGAAGGCTCCTGATCCTGACGGTTAACGCGGTCTTCCAGACGGTTTTGCAGGAAGGATAAAACGGTCGCCAGCACCCAATAAATGACCGATGCCGCCAGATACATGGTGAACACTTCCAGTGTGCGTGAGGTAACCAGTTGTGCCTGCCGGAACAGTTCCGGCACCTGAATAGTCGCCGCCAGCGAGGTATCTTTCACCAGCCCGATGAAACTGTTGCCCAGAGGAGGCAGCGCGGTACGGGCGGCCTGCGGCAAAATCACGCGGCGCAGGGTTTGCCACGGATTCATGCCGATACTGGCTGCCGCTTCCCACTGCCCTTTTTCGATAGACGAAATCGCCGCACGCAGGGTTTCAGAGGTATACGCCGCCGTATTGAGAGAGAGGCCAATCATCGCCGCCGGGATAGGATCCAGCTCAATGCCAAACTGGGGCAGACCGTAGTAAATCATAAACAACTGGGCGATCAGCGGCGTGCCACGGAAAACGGAGACGTAAAAACGCGACAACCATGACAGTGGCCAGAAATGCGAAAGGCGCATCAGCGCCAGCACGAAGCCCAGAATAAGACCGAACACCATCCCGCCCAGACTGAGCTGAAGCGTAAACAGTGTCCCTTTCAATAAAAATGGTGCTGAATCCAGCACCAGTTGAATACTTTCTTGCATCTAAGACCTTTAGATTTTCTGGATCTTTGAGATATTCACCGATGCTCTAAATAAATGAACTTGCATCAAGGCAGCAAGTGCCCAAGTCCCGATGAGCTTACACAGGTAAGTGATTCGGGCGAGCAAGCGCAGCTAACGCCAAGGCAAGTTCAGTTATGACGAGCATTACTTCGTTACATCCGCGCCGAACCATTTCTGTGAGATCTTCGCGAGTGAGCCGTCTTTCTGCATTTCAGCAATCGCTTTGTTGATCGCGGCCAGCAGTTCCGGGTTGTCTTTGCGGATCGCCACGCCCGATTCCAGACGGGAGAAAGGCGCGCCTGCAACCGCTAAGGTATCACCGGTTTTCTTGACCAGATCCAGTGCTGCCAGACGGTCTACCAGAATAGCGTTGATGCGGCCTACGCGCAGATCCTGATATTTAGTCGGGTCATCATCATAAGTACGGATATCCACACCCTGCACGTTCTGACGTAACCATTGCTCGTAGTTACTGCCCAGACCTACACCGACTTTTTTGCCTTTCAGATCTTCAGGCTTAGTGATGGTGCCTTCCTGTCCTTTTTTGGTCAGCGCCTGAATACCGGAAACAGTGTACGGCGTAGAGAAGTCATATTTTTTCTCACGCTCAGGAGAAATGGTCACCTGATTGATCACCACGTCGATACGTTTAGATTCCAGCGAAGCCAGCATGCCGTCCCATTTGGTCGGTTGCAGTTTCGCTTTCACGCCCATGTGCTGCGCCAGCGCATCCGCAAATTCGACTTCAAAACCGGTCAGTTTGCCGTCTTCACCCTGAAAACTGAACGGAGGATAAGTCCCTTCCAGCCCGACGATCAAAGTGCCACGATCTTTAACTTTCTTCAGTAACCCTTCGTCAGCCAATGCATTGCTGACCATGCCTGCGGTCAGCGTGACCGCAACAGCACCCAGAAGCAAACGACGACGCAGTGTAGAAAAACCCATATTCACCTCAGTTATAGTTAGTTATAGAACGCTATATCCCCTACTAATTTGCGCACAGTAGCACCCGCTGCGCCAGTTATCAGGAATATAATTCTATAATCTTAGCTCAAAAAAGCATAAGCGGATTGTAGAGTATTAAACCTGCGGATGATACGCAAACAGTGCCGGTGCGCCGCCGGTGTGAATGAACAGAATCGGGCCTTCTTCCGGGAATAATCCGCGCTCAATACCCTCAAGTAAACCGGCCATCGCTTTGCCGGTATACACCGGATCCAATAACATCGCTTCCTGCTCTGCCAGCAGTTTCACGGCGGCAGTCCCGCCTTCATTTGGCTCACCATAGCGCGGCGCAAAATAGTCGTCCCACAAGATAATTGACGGCGTTTTCTCACCCAGCTGCAATTGTGTTGTCACGTCCCGGGCAATGGCTTCGACTTTCGGACGTTGGGCATCGGCGCTACGTGACACTGTCACGCCAATCAACTGTGTATCCGGCATGAGATGTTGTAAAGCGACCGCCAGACCGGCGTGCGTACCGGCGCTGCCGGATGCCACCACCACGGCACTGAAATCCACAAAACTGGCTGAAGATTGCTCGGCGATTTCCAGCGCACATTTCACATAGCCGAGTGCGCCGAGAGCATTGGAGCCGCCAACCGGCACCACGTACGGACGAAAACCTTGTGCCTCCAGGCGTTCAGCTTGTTCGGCAAGTTGCGCCATCGGATCATGCAGTGCGTCGCACATCACCACTTCCACGTTAAAGAGATCCAGCAGCAGACGGTTGCCGTTGGTCAGATAATTCGCTTCGGTAGTGCCGATCGGGTTTTCCAGCAAGGCAACGCATTTCAGGCCCAGTTTAGCGGCTACGGCGGCGGTCTGGCGTACATGGTTTGACTGAATGGCACCGGCAGTGACCAGCGTATCGGCACCTTCTGCCAGCGCAGCCGCGGTCAGATATTCCAGTTTGCGCAGCTTATTGCCCCCCATCGCCAGCGGTGTAATGTCATCACGTTTGATGTAAATATCGCGGCCGACGTATTCAGAAAGACGATGCAGTTTTTCCAGTGGTGTGGCACTGCACAGTAAATCGAGACGATCGAAGGCTTCCAGCCGGGTTTTAAGCAAAGAAATTTTAGCAGGCACAGTGTTCCCCTGACGCACGGCACAGAGCGGTACGAAGTTGTTATCGTTAAAGTAGGTTAGATTCAGAGACGGGTTATTGAGTCAGTATATAAAGAATTTATAGAAACTGCGGACAGATTCAAGACAAAAAAACAGGCTCCCGGAGGAGCCTGTTTGTGCATTGCGCGTCAGTCTGTCTGAGATCCGATTACGCGGATTTCTGCCAGGCCAGATACTGGTCGTATTTGCGCAGGGCAATACGGTAGTTGTCATGACCCGCCACCGGTAAATCACTGATGATTCGCTGGTGGATACTGTCCCCTGAAAGTTTCTCCAGAGGATAGTTGTTTGCAGAGAGGATTTCATCCAGACGGCGGAGGCGGACAACATACTCGCGCACCGTGCTGTGATTCATCTCAGTCTGCTCAAACAGGTATTGCTTAAACGCCATAATGTCAAAATATGACGAATGGCTGTTACAGCTTATCTCACTGCAAAAACGACACAGCGCGGTCAGTTCCTGCGACAGGTTGTGCCACACGTCATCATCAATAGGCTGGTCCATCTTGGCGATGGCCTCTTTATTGATGATTTGCCCGCGAAACACCAGTGCCATCCTGTCGAGTTCTTTTGCACACTGTGAGCAATGAGTCTGACTGTGTTTAAAATCTTTAAGATAACGGCTTAAAGGCCTTGTTTTGATTCCCGCTGGCATAAATTTATTCCTGATAAGGGATATAAAATGTATAACCGGCCAGGAAAAAGCGGATCAGTGGTCGTTAGCCAGACGGGTTCGCAAACGCTTAATCGCCTGACTGTGGAGCTGGCTTACACGGGATTCCCCGACGTCCAGCACCGCCCCGATCTCTTTTAAATTCAACTCTTCCTGGTAGTAAAGCGTAAGTACCATCTTTTCCCGTTCTGGTAACGCATCGATAGCTTCCATCACCCGGTGGCGTAAATTGCCCTCCAACAGATGATGTAACGGGTTGGCCTCTTCGTGCCCTTCCATCAATGCCTCGGCAGTATCGCCGTGCTCTTCGCGCCATTCGTCATAAGAAAACAACTGGCTACTGTTCGTATCCATTAATATCTGCCGGTACTCCTCGATGGGAATATCCAGCACCTGCGCCACCTCTCCTTCACTCGGCGGTCGCCCTAATTTTTGTTCTGCGCTATGCATCGCCTGAGACACTTCGCGCGCATTACGTCTGACGCTGCGCGGCACCCAGTCGCGGCTACGCAACTCATCAAGCATGGCACCACGAATACGCTGAACGGCATACGTCGTAAATGCCGTCCCCTGCATCGCATCAAAACGCTCAACCGCATTTAACAGGCCGATCCCCCCCGCTTGCAGTAGATCATCAAGCTCTACGCTGGCGGGAAGCCGCACCTGCAAACGCAGGGCTTCATGGCGCACGAGCGGAACATAGCGCTGCCACAAAGAATTTTTGTCTATCACGCCGTCGGCGGTATACAGATCGCTCACTGTCGTAACCTGGCAAATTGAGGGTCAGTATGATTGTGCCAGTGATAACCGCTGTTCAATCGGCTGAATAAGGCCTGAAAAGCACGGTTATTTTGATTATGTCTCGCACATTCTGTTTGCAGACGTCTGCCGGTAACGCGTCAACGATCGATTAAAAAAAGATCACAACCTAAAGATTATCCTAAATTATACCAGTGAATGCGTAGCATTAATCCTTAAGAATGGTAAATTTTGGTTAAAAAAAACCCCGCCGGAGCGAGGTTTGTATGAAAACTAAACCAACAGGTTGAGCACGCTCAGATCATCGTTGCGTTTAAATCTGTCGATATCCTGCGAGAACTTGTCATCCACTTTCCGGTCATGCTGACGGACTGTCGAATAACTGTACATGACGTTGATCAGGTCATCGTCGGTCAGATGCCCTTTTTCGAGCGCGGCGGCGGAAAGCAGCGATTTCATGAAAAAATAATCAACCACGATCAAATAAATTTCTTTCAGCAAGGGTTGCTGCCGTTTCATGCCAAACTGGTCATGATAAAAACGATACTGGAAGAAATTACGCATAATGTAAGGTCGCTGGTTTAACCAGGGAAGCGCAATGTCATCCCAACCTTTTTTCAATTGTGATAAGCCCGAGCTAAGTTGTTCTTCCGTTTTATCAGAACCGAAAAAATGATTCAGACGAATCATGTAATCAAGCAGCATATCTTGCCCGCGCAACCCCTCGGTTTCTAACATGTGCTTTTGCAACCCGAGCAACAATTGCAGCTCCAGAGTTTGCAGCTCTTTCACATTTTGCATCGCCTGCGTGAGCGCACCGGATGCCATCTGCGCCACAATGCTTTCGTACGCGCCTTCCATTTGGCCAATTTTTTCTTCCAGACTGCCGGTGATTTTCTGATAAAAAATAATGAAGTAAATGATCGCGTAGAGGTTCTCCTCAACACGATATTGCGGCTGCATCATCAGATTTGCACAAAAAAGGTTAACCAGCCGCGCCTCCATGTTTACGGCGGATGACGGATTAAAGTTGCTTTTCAATACCGTCGTCGTTTCAAGGTTCATGGCTTGTTCGTTGAACAAAATGTGCCTGACTGACTCCGGACATGACAGGTTCAGACTTTTTAATTCTTCATTCTTATAGGCAGTCTGCGTTCGCGGATAGGAAGAGCAGGTATGGCTTAACGCGTTCGGTCCGGCAACTTTATGTATATAGCAGAGGCTATCCTCAGTGAAGAATGAACAGTTTCCTTCTTCGTTGAATTTGATCAATGCCCACTGTTGAACATTTTTCTTCGTCAGTAACATCTCTTCCCGGGTGATTTTGCGGATGTCAGGAATTTCGCTCTTTAGATATTTATTATAAGTCGCTTTATCGATCGTGATATTCCAGCGTTTGCAGCAATGATCGCGACATGCTGCCCCCACGCAACTGAAACGGGTCACATAGGAAGGTTCACTGACCAGAATTTCTCTCATGTTCGATTCCGAAAAATTAGAAAAGTAATACCCAGTTTAAACAGAAGTTCTACAAGCCCATTAAGTAAAAAGGCGGCCAAATGGCCGCCTTTTGTGAGCATAAAAGCTGAACAGCAATTATTGCAGCAGGGACAGTACTGACTGTGGAACCTGGTTAGCTTTAGACAATACTGAAGTACCAGCCTGTTGCAGGATCTGCGCACGGGACATAGCAGAAACTTCAGTCGCGTAGTCAGCATCCTGAATACGGCTCTGTGCAGAAGACAGGTTAGTCGTGGTGTTGTTCAGGTTAGTGATGGCAGAATCGAAACGGTTCTGAACCGCACCCAGTGAAGAACGGAAGGTATCAACTTTCGCGATAGCGGCGTCGATTGCAGCCAGCGGGTTGTTGCTTGATGCGCCTTTGAACTGAGTAGCAGTAGCGATATCAAAGGTAGCAGTGGCAACAGTTGTTGCAGTTGCGCCCGCGCTGTTTTTCAGAACGTCAGTACCGTTGGTACCCGCCTGGAAGTTTTTACCCTGGATAGTTACGAAACCAGCAGCATTACCGGTTGCATCAGTACCAACCTGCACCAGTGCGCCAGTTTTGCTTGCAGCAGTAACGCCGTTTGCAGAATCGCTGTAAGCAACGTCAGAGGTGTTCAGTGTTACTTTACCGTTAGTTTTGTCAACGGATGCTGCATAGTAGCTGCTGCCGAATTTAACAGCATAAGTATCAGTTGCAGCACCGGTGCTGTCCTGAATGTTAACCAGAGACAGGCTTGAAGCAGCAACAGTTGAACCGGTAGAAGTGGTCAGTGAAGTTGCAGCAGCAGACAGGTCAACAGCTGAAGGCGCTGCAGAAGTGTCACCAACCTGAGTGATAGCATCGCTGGTTTTCAGTGCGTTACCAGATACGGAGAAACCAGACAGACCCAGTGTAGAAGAGTCAATTTTCTGCAGGTCGATGGAGATACTCTGGCCATCGTTAGCGCCAACCTGGATTTTCATGGTCTGGTTAGAAGCCAGTACGTTCACGCCGTTGAACTGAGTCTGACCCGATACACGGTCGATTTCAGACAGACGGGAAGTGATTTCGTCCTGGATTGAGGTCAGGTCAGAAGATGAGTTGGTGCCGTTAGCAGCCTGAACAGACAGCTCACGAATACGTTGTAAGTTGTTGTTGATTTCGCTCAGTGAGCCTTCAGTGGTCTGCGCAACAGAGATACCGTCGTTGGCGTTACGTGAAGCCTGAGTCAGGCCGTTGATGTTAGAAGTGAAGCGGTTAGCAATGGCCTGACCAGCAGCATCATCTTTTGCGCTGTTGATACGCAGACCGGAAGACAGACGCTCGATAGCGGTACCGAGTGCAGACTGGGATTTGTTCAGGTTGTTCTGCGTCATCAGAGACAGCGTGTTGGTATTGATAACTTGAGCCATGAGTGTATTCCTTCAAATCTGGTTAAGGGTTCGGGCTTATTGCCCACGGCGTTCATCACCGTCCAAACTTGTATCGGCGGTACTCCGGTAACCTTTAGAATTATTTCTCAAAAAACCCTGATTTCTTAATTTGAGAATTACCCTTCCTTATACCTCCTATTCACGCCATTACTTTTTGTTGCGATCTATTAAACTTTTTCTCCGTCGTGCCGATAGGGCTTAAAGACTCTTTTATACCTCAGGTCATTGGAGTTGCAGTAAGCGGCGAAGGAGTGAACCCGTTCTCTGATATCAGTCAGGGAGACGGGTGAGCGAATGAAGCGAAAGCGACTGTCAATTCACAAACTCAGGGCAATCAAACTGTAAAGGATAATTATGGCCACTTCAGGCACTATCTCATCGTTAGGCATCGGTTCAGGTTTAAATCTTTCAGATCTGCTGGATAATCTGACGACTGCAGAAAAAACACGTTTGACACCAATTACCAAAGCACAGAGCAGCTACAGTGCTCAACTGACGGCCTATGGTACATTGCAAAGCGCTGTCCAGACCTTTGCTGATGCAGCCACAGCCCTGGCATCACCCGATGCTTATGGTGCGACAACGGCTACCTCAAGTAATACCTCCGCCTTCAACGTCACGACGACGACAGGCGCAGCGGCAGGTAAATATTCGGTTTCTGTTACTCAGCTGGCGGCTTCGCAGGCGTTGATTTCAGCCTCTCAGACCAGCAACACCGCTGCTCTGGGCACCACAACGACGGGGAACTCCCGCACCCTGACCATCAGTCAGGGCGATGGCAGCAAACCGCTGAGCATTAATCTGACCGATGACCAGACTTCACTGACCGGCGTTCGCGATGCGATCAATAAGGCCGGTGGTGGCGTCACAGCCAGCATCGTCAAAGTCTCTGACAGTAATTATAAATTGGTGCTCAGTTCCAATAACACCGGTACCGATTCTGAAATGACGGTGGCCGTAACCGGCGATGACCAGTTAAACAATATCATTGGTTACAATTCATCCACCGCGACCGGTGCGATGACGCAAAAAACAGCGGCAACCAACGCACAGCTGACATTTAACGGAATTGATCTCGAGCGTCAAAGTAACTCCATTAGTGACATCCAGGACGGTATCACCTTAAATCTGACGGATACCACCGCCAGTGCAGCAACACTGACCATTACTAAAAATACCAATACCGCAACGACCGCAATTAATACCTTTGTTACCGCATACAATGCGTTGCAGGATACTTTTGCCAGTCTGACAAAATTCACCGCAACCGCCACGAACTCTGACTCCTCAGACAGCAGCAACGGTGCGTTACTGGGTGACAGTACATTACGTACGATTCAGACCCAGCTGAAGTCAGCGCTCGGTGGTGCTAACGGCACAGGTTCTATCAGCACCCTGGCCAGTATCGGGATTACCACAGACCCCACCACCGGCAAACTGACTGTCGACAGCACTAAACTCAACACCGCGCTGACCACCAACACGGGGGCAGTTCAGGCAATGATGATCGGTGACGGTAAAACCACCGGTGTCATGACCAATATCAGCAAGCTGAATGGGACTTTCCTCAATACCACCACCGGTACTATTGCTAACGCAGAAACCTCAGTGAATAACACGCTGAAAAATCTGACCAAGCAGTACAATGCCGTCAATGACAGCATTACGGCGACAATTGACCGTTATAAAACCCAGTTCACTGCTCTTGATGTGGCGATGACTAAGCTGAACAGTACCAGTACCTATCTGACGCAGCAGTTTGCAACAACCAGCTCCAGTTCATTAGGACAGTAATTATGTATAACGCTAAAGGAACCCAGGCCTACGCACAGGTAGGCCTTGAAAGTGGCGTGATGAGCGCCACCCCGTACCAGCTTGTGACAATGTTATTTGATGGGGCGCGCAGCGCCCTGATCCGCGCCCGTATTTTTATTGAGCAAGGCAGCATTGCCGAAAAAGGCAAATCACTGTCTATGGCCATCAATATTATCGACAGCGGACTGAAAGCCGGATTAAGTCGCGAAAAAGGCGATCCTGAATTAGTGGATAACCTCGACGCACTTTATTCCTATATGGTCCGCCGTTTATTGCATGCAAATTTACACAACGATCAAGAGGCCATCGCTGAGGTGCTGACCCTGCTTGAAAATATCGCCGATGCCTGGCGGCAAATCGGCCCAAACTACCACCCGTCGCAGGACCAATATAATGGATCAACATCAGTATCTGGTTAATGAATATCAACTGATCCTGTCTTTAAGCGAGCAGATGTTGCGGCTGGCGAGAGAAGAGAAGTGGGATGAGCTGGTTGAGCTCGAAGTCAGTTACGTGAAAGCAGTAGAAGCTACTACCAGATTGCCGATGTCAGAACAGACATCGATAATGATTCAGAATGATGTCCGCCGCTATTTGCGCATTATTCTGGATAATGAAACTACGATTAAAACATTATTACAGGCCCGGATGAATAAACTCACCGAGCTGATTGGCCAGTCTTCCCGACAACAACAAGTGAATACGACTTACGGAAAAATTGACCTCCGTTCGATTGCCTTTGGCGATCACCAATAATTATTAATTTTTGTTTATTTGCTTTTTTTTCCAATATTTCTTGTGCAAAAATAAGTTTTCAGAGGCAGAGAGTACCTGGCAACCAGGGCTGGTTCTCTCTGTCTTCTCCCAAAATTACACGCATCAACCGGTAGCCTGTTTGTATTCGCAAAGCGGGAATTTTTTATCAGGCAGCACACCACAGGTTGCCGTCGTCATTTTCGGGCATCATCATCATGGTTCGTAAAATAAAAGTGACTCCAGGGATAGGAACCATTTCTCTGCTTATTCAGCATAGTGAACTTTTTATTCATGATGTTTATATTGATAAGCCACAACTGGTTCTCATTCAGAACGGAAGCCTCTCCATTACGAACCAGAGCCAGCAAGTGACATTGCAGACGGGCGAAATGCTGGTGCTTAACAGCGGGCAAATGCTGAGCATGACTCACCATTTATCCGGAAATGGCCCTTTCAGCTGCGCAATCATGGCATGGGATCATCAATTGCTCAGTGATGCGGGCCTTCATGCGACCGGCTTTAGCCCGCCACTTATTGCTGTTGATACCCTGCAAGTTATTCCGCACATCCCCGGCGCTTTCAAACAAAGTTTTACCGACACTCACTCAGCCATACTCTGGCATCACGGACTGCCCGCACCGATAACCCGTCACCGCATGCTCGAACAGTTACTCTGGTTGTCGCAACTGGGTGTACGTTATTCCATGCAGCACAGTGAAAGCGTGACAGATAACGTACGTGAATTATTAGTCAATAATCTGCATAAGTCATTTACTGCCGCCGAAGTGGCAGAAAAACTGATGATGAATGAAGTGATGCTGCGCAGACGTCTGGCGGGTGAAAATTGTGTACTGCGAAACCTGATGATCGATGTACGCATGACTCACGCGCTGCGTCTGCTGCAATGCACGGATCTGGCAATTTCACATATTGCCCATCAGGTAGGCTATGAAAGTGGCTCGCGTTTTGCCGAGCGTTTCCGCAAGCGTTTCGGGTTCGCGCCAACCGCGATCCGGGGTCATTTACGCCCCCTTTCGACTCCTGCACTTCTCACAACCGACGATATATAACAACTCGCGCCAAACCGACACAACCCAAAACTTTGAGTAACATCACACAATATTTGATTACCAGATGTTAACGGAATATCATACACGCCGTTATTTTCTTTATGTTCAGGGGCTGGTTGTGCACGTTTGGTGGGAAGTGATTAAAACGATTTACTGGGGCGGACTGGGCATTGCAGTATTATTCACTTTGCTGGTGAGCCGCGACACGATAAAAATAAGGCTGTTAACTTCCGGTATTATCGGGTTTACCTGGCCGATGAGCCTGCCGGTCGTCCTTCTCTTTTCTCTGTTCTGAACCCGTCTTCGCTACAGACACGTTAGTGTAAAGAACCCGGCCTGCAGACCGGGTTCTGATAACAGCATTGCAAGGGTTATTTGCGGGTCTGCACCCAAAATCCGTGGATCAAACCCGGCAGGTAACCACAAAGTGTCAGAATGATGTTCAGCAGAAATGCACCACCGAAACCGTTGCCAATCAGCACACCCAATGGCGGCACAAGAATTGTGATCAATACTCTCCAGAATCCCATCTTATTCTCCCTTTGTTTATCATTGCTTTGTTTATCATAAAGAATGGTAGCGCATGAAAAATGAAACGGGCATCAGATGAAACCTAATTGATCAGTGCCAGCATGATTTCCACCTCCTGCCGTGTTTTTTCCAGCATTTCGCTATCGCCGTTGCGACGTTCTGCATCCGACACCTGGTGGATCTGGCGCATTTGCCATCTCACCTGATTCTTTTGTTCTGCTGTCATACTGCGGCACATCACAATAATAAAGTTTCGCAGCATCATTTGTTGCATGGCAGTTTCTTCAGCGTGCTTATTGACCGACATGACCAAATCTATAACATGTTTTTCTGCCATTGCAGATCCCGGTGGGGGTATAGTCAGGCCAAACTAACATGGTCTGGTAACCGCTGATGGCGACAGATGATGTGTTTAACGCCGCTATTTCTGCGCATAGAATTTACCCGGATCTCCCGATTATGTTTTCCATCGATCAAGTATTTAAGCGCCTGTCCGCTTCACCTTTTCGTCAGCGTTTCCATCTCGGCGTAAAAGAGTACCGGTATTGTCAGGATAAAGGGCCGGAAACGGTCAGCCGGCATGCGGCGGATTTTATGGCTAAGCGTCTTGCTCCGGCGGAGCCGGAACATGACGGTAAACAAACGCCGATGCGCGGTCACCCGGTGTTTATTGCCCAGCATGCGACGGCCACCTGCTGTCGCGGCTGTCTGGAAAAGTGGCATTCCATACCCGCTCATACTGACATGACAGTCGCGCAACAGGAGTATGCCGTAACGGTCATTATGCACTGGCTTCATCAGGAAATGCAGCGCCCTGCTCCGGTGGCTAAGGCGCAAAAGGCTGGCAAAAAAACGTCAGCTAACCCGGATAAGGCACAACAACTGAATTTGTTGTAAGAGGCGCATCACACTCGTTAAAAAATAAAAGGTGATAATCATCACATTTTTTCTGCATTTACAAACTTAACCGCAATCCTACTCTATAATTTTAAAGGAATAAGAATTGTGCGACGGGTTGCCTTCAGCACGCCCTTTGAAGTCTTTCTTTTGCAGTCTTTCGGATGAGCTTTTCCAGGTGAAATGAGTTTTATACTTGTTGTCAGGATAATTGCCCGTATTGGGAAAAGGAGAATGCATGTCTGAGTATCATTATTTACTGGTTGGCGGAAGCCGCAACGGACAACGGCATGTTGATAAACAACATCAGTTTTCGTTGTGCTTTTGGGAAGACGCAGCACAGAACGCAGAACGCGAGTTTTATGGTAAACGTAACGAACGCTACAAAGTTAATCCGGAAAAGGGTGCAGACGGAAACTGGTATCTCGTGGGCTATTGTGGCAACTGTTCGAAGATTAAAGCCGACGAATTAACCACCCAGGCGCTCACCAAGCACGTGAAACCCCTGATGTAATCTTGTTTTTGATAGCCATAAACCCCGCCTTTGACGCGGGGTTTTGTTTTCAGACTCCGGCTGCGTCTCAGGCCGCCACTCCCTGAATGTTTCGGGCAAAAAATGCAACATGCCCTCCTACCCTAAAATGTGCTTCATGATGCCCCAGGCGACCGAGAGGGGCAATACGCACTATCTCACCCTCAAATTCACCATCATGAATACTGGTGATCGCAACATCCAGCTGATAGCTGGCCGGATGTACGCCTACCGGAAACGTGAGCAATTTGATCCTGTCACCGACCTCAAACCGTGTAAGCAGTGGCAAAGGTGCCTGTTCGAACAGATCCTGATCCATATGTGACTCCTTGTTTTCCAGTGGGATTCATTAGAGGATAGAATATGTTGCCGCGTCCTGCAGGATAGCGGCGTGAAGCACTTCTCTCTTTCAACATTTATATCGCGCAAAAGCTGGCACAGATGAATGATGTAGCCCGCAAATGATAAGGATCCCCCGTGCAAAAATTGACGCCACAACAATGCATCATACTGACCGGATTTACCGGCATCCTGCATGGCGAATTTGAGTGGTTTCACCAGGATTTGGAGAAGCGGCTTGACCGGGAAGTTCAGACCTCAGAACTGGGATACCCGGAGTTTATGGCAGAGTGCCGCAGTTTGTACGAAGAAGATTTTAACCGCCTGATGCCGGAGTAAAAAAGAAAGGCCGGGCAAACAACGTTGCCCGGCCTCATGAGTGGATTGTCATTTAAGCTACTGATCACTAAGGTTTCACGATACCGCGAATAAAGTGTTCATTCACCCTGATCACATTACCCGTTTCCACGTTAATGACCTGGTATTGCACGGGTTTAACCTCATCCAGAACAGTGATAACTTCAAACAAACCTGGTGTAAAAGTAAGCGTGACATAAACGCCAACAGGATAGACAGCCATAATTTTATCCTTTCTATCAACCTCTTATAATATACGTCCTTTCCCCCGGCGAGATCATACGCACAGTATTAATCACAGCAGGTTATTTCATTTTATACATTAATCACTTTGGATGAATGTTGCATAAAAGAAATAGAGATCATGTATAAAATGAAGCAGAGACACTTAAAATCAGATAACTCTGACAGACGGCTCAGCAATATAATTAAATTTTACACTCTTCTTACATATCCAGGCTTTTCCCGCCACAGTTCTCCCTGCCAGAGCCTTGTTTTCGGGGTAATTTAAGTTAAGAATATGAATCCATTTTGTTATATCGAGAGCCCGCGTGTGAGTGCCCAGATTTTTGAAACCGATGCGGCACATCCGCATCTGACACGACTGATTGCTGAGCTTGATGCTTATCAATACCCGCTCTACCCGCCGGAATCATTTCAGGGAATTAACATCACTGAGCTTGATGACGGTGAAATCACGTGTTTTATGGCGAGAGTTGATGATGACTGGGCTGGTTGCGCCTGTCTGTTTATCACAAAACACGGTCTCGCAGAAATGAAGCGGGTGTATGTGAACCCGCTGTTTCGCGGTCAGGGTATTGCCTCATTACTGATTGCAGCAATCGAAAAGAAACTGAAAATGTTGGGGCACTATGAACTGTTCCTTGAAACGGGTGTGTTTCAGGAAAAAGCCATCACATTGTATGAAAAACTGGGGTATTGCCGGACAGAGGCGTTTGGTGACTATGCTCTGTGCCCGGATCCACTGAGTGTTTATATGATGAAACCGGTGAGATAACACGGGGGAAAACCGCAGCGATAATAATATATACCTCCATAACGCTGTCCGCTGACAGGGTTATGGAGGTGCAAAAAGCGTTTACATCAGAGCGTTGCTTTTTGTTGCTGCCTGATTGTTAGGCGGAATAACCCATTTTTTAAGTGTGATGATGAAAAAATTTTTACCCTTGGTGATTTTCGCACCACGGTCACCGCACTCCAGTGCAAGTTTGAAAAACTCATCACTGTTGATATTAAAAGCCAGCTCGACTTTTTTCACCATGCCGGAATTAAGCAGATCTTCAGCTTCGTGCAATGATTTGGCCTGAATAACTGACATAACAACCTCGTGATATCGGAACGGAAAAGATTGTGTTAGCCCCCGCAGCTTATTTCACTTTTGTTTCGATATTATGACAGTCTCGTGAATATTCAGATTATTGCCACTACAGCGCACAGAAATCACTCAATTCGTGTCGCCGGTCACATCTATGTCAGACGGAAGCGTAAATCCGGCACCGGCGTGTCCGGCAACTGCGACTGGTTGTTCATTTCAAGCAAGTTAATCTCAATGTTGGTACACATAGCATCCAGCGGCAGATGGTTATTGGCAAGACCAAAAGGCATTTCCAGTTCTTCCGCCAGTGTATCAAGTGACAGAAAACTATAGGAAATAAAGCCTGACACCAGCAATGTCATGTAATGCAGATCCACCACCAGCGCAAACGGCAACAAACTACAGAACAGATATACCGTCCGGTGCAGCAACAGGCCATAAGCAAACGGGATCGGCATGCTGACAATACGTTCACATCCACCGACCACCTGGGAAAGCTGCAGGAGCGTGGAATCCATATGGGTGTAGACAATATCCGACAGATCACCGCTGCGGCGTTGCTCAGCCAGCCATTGTGACAAGCGCAGCTGAATCATATTGGTCGGCGCACGGCGCGATAGAATATCTTCCGCATCTTCCCCCATCAGTCGCCCGAGATCCGCATGAGGATCGCTGTGACGCAACTGATGTTTGAGGCTGTAACAGAAAGCCAATAATAACGTGGTCACGCGCTGCGCCTCTTGCGGACACACCGCCATGACCTGACTTTGCAACGTCCGGCAGGCAATCAGCAGGCCGCCCCATAATTGCCGAGCCTCAATGTAGCGTGAATACGCGACACTGTTACGAAAGCCGAGGAAAATCGCGATAGAGACGCCGAGCAGACTGAAAGGCGCGAGCGTCAGTTTCACACCCAGGGTCTCGTACCAGGGAAGGATCAGAATGGCGGCAAGAGACATCAGTAAGTTGAGGCTCAGACGGAACAGAATGCTGGGCAGAACAGAGCCATGCCAGGCGAATAAACGCCAGAACCAGTGGCGGGGAGGACGGATTATCATTTTGTGCAGATGCTTTATGCAGGTGAAGCGATTTTTTTGGCGATTCTGGCAAATAATTCTGCACATGCAAAGGACAATTTTGTGACATCCGCAACATTTTTTCTGTAATCGGCCTTATTCAATTACACCGACATGTTCATCATATGATGCTTAACTTTTGAATACATAGAAGAACATGTTAGAGCAGGTACAACACAGACGATTAACGCGAGCAAACATTCGAAGCAGGATAGAGAATGTAAGTTCGCGTTAATTTTTTGCCCCATCCATGCCCCATTCACTTTTCACTCACTCTTCAGCATGAAGTTATCCAGGCTGTCATCAAAATCCATGATTCCCTCCTGATTGCCACTCGTCAGTATTAAATACTCCATTCCTCGCCTGAGCGATACCGGTGACCAAGCCAATACCCGTCACCCTGCTCTTTGAGGCGCTGGAAGAAAACTTATGTGCCCGGTTCTATCGAGTCTCTCGTCTCGCCACGATACACAACATCAAAATTAATATCCTTCCCGCCCATAGTAGTTACCACAAAATACTGTTTATGCACACAGTACCAGTATACAGCACCCTAATTTAAGTTGGATCACGAAAAAACTTATAGGGATATCCTTACTGTTAACATATTCTTGTTTTAAGCAAGAAATCGTAGTGATACCGTAAGAAAAAAACCAGCAAATTGTAAGGGTTGAATCTATGCTTAAACAAGAAAATGGCTTGCAATCAACAGATTGGGTAGATTGTGCTAAAGGACTGGGCATTTTATCGGTTATAGCTGGTCATGTTTTTACAGGATTGCCTTCTGAAATAATATACCTTTTCCATATGCCTCTGTTTTTCTTCATAGGGGGATATTTATTCAAACCAAGAGCACCGAAGACGTATTTATTATCAAAGGCAAAAAAATTATTAGTCCCATATGTACTATTCTTGATTTTATTCACAATAGCAATGATATTTTCACGCTTTATAAACGATGATATAAACACACGTATAATTATAAAAATAATAGCCATGAGTATATATGGAGGTGAATATCTTACTGGATGGCTGGGAGTGTTTTGGTTTGTTACAGTGTTTTTTATTAGTCAGCAAATCCTCAATATACTCGTTTTATATATGAAACAAAAAATTATCATAGCAGTTGTTTTCATATCATTATGCATTTCATACCTTATTGGTAAGTTTGTAAACATTCCATTACCTTTGAACATAGGGGTGGTTTTTTATGCTGTTCCTATTATGTATTGTGGATTGATAGCCAGACAATCGAAGAAAAATATCAATGTAATATTCCCTTTGGCAATATCCGCAGTGGGTATATATGTTACAGTCGTTAATCCAGATATAATGAAATTCAATATGAAGTCTTCTGATTATGGATTGCCATTTTTTAGCCTGCTTGTGTCGCTGGGTATCATCACGCTGATATCTCGCGTATCATCTTTCCGATTTTCCCAGAACCCTTTAGTTATTTTCGCAGGAAGAGAATCCATGATGATAATGTACACTCATCAATTTATACACCTTAGCATCGCAGTATTGATTTTTAAGAGTGAGCTTTGGATTTTTCTTTTCACAGCATTGATGTCACTTTTAGTTTCGTATGTAATTAGCAGATTAAAAATCTTAATTTATAAAGAAAATAAATCCGTGGCGTAAAGTGCTCCAGGAAACTGCCTCAGTACGTCGAGGTGGTTTCAGCTTAATACTTCATTTAACTGAGCACACGAAGCAGATAGACGCTATTTTTGGGGTTTCTGTCCCAAACTTGTCCGACTCACAAATTTCGCAAGGAACTACAGACATCTAAATGGTTGTTTTTTGAATGGTACCTACAGGGCTCGAACCTGTGACCTACGGCTTAGAAGTTCTATGAACCGTCCTATGAATCATTAACTTACCGTATGAAACCTCGCTCACACGCCCCATCATGCAAAAAGATGACAAGCGTTGTTAACGCTCGTCATTTCTTATGCGTCCCATCTTTGTCTCATCCCGTCAGCGTAAAGTCATCCAGGCTGTTATCGAACCGGCAATTCTAACTGATCATGTATATTCTGATTGCTGATAAGACCCGCCAGTGATGGAGGGTTGCATTACTGAAGGCTTGACAGTAACGTCGTCTCAGCTTCTTCTAGCGGATTACCTTTAATCGCTGTTCCCAGCAGAGAGTTAAATACTTTAATCGGAGTAACAACTCGTTCAATCACAAAACTCATAAATCCTCACTGATTCAGTAAAATACGGCTTATTTTAAGATCATCAATAACGGCCTTGCTTAACGTAATTGTTATGGTTGTGTATGTAGCGGAAAAAGAGATACTCAGTCCATTACCTGACCTAGATTTTCGTACGCCAATAGAGTTACACAGCCCCCCGGTTCCCGGGGCGGTACCATTATTAAATACAACACCATGACGGTTATCACAAAAAATACAGCGTGTGGTTTTACGCCACAGCATCCAATCAGCTTAATGGCCACCGTATTACTATTCCCATTAAATACAATTCCCTCAAAGCAATGCAGAGGAAGTACACCACTCAACCCTTTAACCGTAAATGCGGCCTGATAGGCTGGTTGAGAGGGATCATCAACTTCTACATCGGACAACCACCCTGCCCCGGAATTGCAAAGAGTTGAATAATCAACGACTGCAAAACCTGTCGGACATTTAGGAAACCGTGAATAGGCGGCATAAGAATCGATGGAATATGAATATGTGACTGGAGATTTTATTGAATTATTCTCCATCCATCAAAATTAGGCTGACATACAGCCAGCCATAGATGTTTTACGTGATCAGGCCGAGATGACCAGGATGATGGGCAAAAACAAAATAGAAGTTATTCTGCGTGAGTATGGGAAAAAGGACATCGAAGATTGCACCTTCGTTTTTAACCCACAAGTCAGCGCCATTAACAGCCGCAGCGGAACCTACTATTCCGTCTCTTCGATTGGTCAGTCATGGAATACCGCTTTGCGCCGGGCAGGTGTCAGGCATCGCAAAGCATACCAATCGAGGCACACATATGCGTGCTGGTCACTTTCGGCAGGGGCTAATCCAAACTTCATAGCCAGCCAAATGGGACACACTTCAGCCCAGATGGTTTACTCAGTGTATGGAACCTGGATGAACGACAATAACGGAGAGCAGATTGCAATGCTCAACCAAAAATTAGGAGACTTTGCCCCATCCATACCCCATAAGAAAACAGGCTGGTATAATTATTCAATTTAATCAATCACCTAACTAACTCACACCGACATGTTCATCACGTCCTGATACGCCGCCACCAGCTTATTTCTCACCTGGACACCCAGTTGTAAAGAAATCGAGGATTTCTGCAGGTCGACCATCACGTCGTTCAGGCTGACGCCGGGAACGCCCATCTCCAGCTTTTCAGATTCCAGTTTTGCATTGTTCTGGGTCTCGCTGATCTTACCTAATGCCGCTTTTAATTCGCTGGCAAAACCGGCTTCTGATGCGGTATCCGTCTTTGGTGCGGCACCGGCCTGGATTGCCGTGGCCTGCATCTGCTGTAAAACACTCTCAATGCCTTGAATTGACATGTTTTCTCCGTTTATCGGGCTGTCGATGAACAAATGGCTTCTTTCATGGAATGACACCCTATCACATCAGTTTTTTCCTAAACGCGGTAATTGAACCTAAAAACCACGGCTTATCGGGCCATTAACTTTGCACTAAGCGGCAAATAATGGCTCACCTAGAAAATAGGCCTGCCTGTACGGAGGGCTGAAAAATGTCACGCTTTAACGATTGCGCACTTGGGAGTCTGTTTTGTTAAGAGACAACATGAACATCACCATTCAACAGCTAAATAGGGATCTTGTATGAGTTCCGCAATAGCCGGCGCAGAAACCCCTCCAAGCGGTTTTACTGCGTTGCTTAATCGCCTGCGCGCCAACCCAAAAGTTCCTATCGCCATCGCAGCTGCCGCTGCCGTGGCTATTGTTGTTGTCATGATGCTGTGGGCCAAACAGCCTACTTATAAGGTGCTCTTCAGCAATCTCGGTGATCAGGATGGCGGTGCCATCGTCACTCAGCTGACCCAAATGAATATTCCTTATCAGTTTTCTGACAACGGCGGTGCGTTGCTGATCCCGGCTGACAAGGTCTATGAAACGCGTCTGAAACTGGCTGCGGCCGGTTTACCTAAAGGCGGCGCGGTCGGTTTTGAATTAATGGATCAGGAAAAATTCGGCATCAGCCAGTTCAGCGAGCAGATCAACTATCAGCGCGCACTGGAAGGTGAACTCTCACGCACAATCGAAACGCTGGGCCCGGTCAGCAGTGCCCGTGTCCATTTGGCTATTCCTAAGCCATCGTTGTTTGTCCGCGAACAAAAAAATCCTTCAGCCTCCGTGACCCTGAATTTACAACCGGGCCGTGCGCTGGATGATGGTCAGATCAACGCCATCGTTTATATGGTATCGAGCAGTGTCTCCGGCTTACCGCCTGCGAACGTTACCGTGGTGGATCAGAGCGGCCATCTGCTGACACAGTCTGATAACAACGGTCGTGACCTGAACGCTTCTCAGCTGAAATACGCCAATGAAGTGGAAGGCCGTCTGCAACGTCGTATTGAATCCATTCTGCAACCTGTGGTCGGCAACGGTAACGTGCATGCGCAAATCACCGCGCAGATTGATTACGCCAGCCGTGAGCAGACAGATGAAAATTATCAGCCAAATGGTTCTCCGGATAAGGCGGCGGTGCGTTCACGCCAGTTAAGCACCAGCGATCAGATTGGCGGTACTTCTGTGGGCGGCGTGCCAGGCGCATTGAGCAACCAGCCAGCTCCGTCAGCCACAGCGCCGGTGACTAACCCACCGGCGGTGAACAATGCCAATGGTACGCAGAATCAGACCGGCAGCACGGCGCAGAATACAGCGGCAAGTGCCAATGCCAACGTGCCGTCTAACCGTCGTCGTGATGAAACGACCAACTATGAAGTCGACCGCACCATCACACATACCCAGCACAGTGCCGGCGCCGTTCAGCGTCTGTCTGCGGCGGTAGTGGTTAACTATCAGGTCGGGCCGGATGGCAAAGCGAAGCCGCTGACCGACGACCAGTTGAAGAAAATTGATGATCTGGTCCGCGAAGCGATGGGCTTCTCCCAGGAACGTGGCGATACGCTGAACGTGGTGAATACGCCGTTCAATCAGACAACCGATGATTCCGGTGATCTGCCGTTCTGGAAACAACAGGCGTTCTTTGATCAGTTACTCAATGCAGGTCGCTGGTTACTGGTGCTGATTGTGGCCTGGCTGCTGTGGCGCAAGATGGTTCGTCCGATGTTGCGCAAACAGCAGGCAGACAAAGAAGCCGCCGCTGCCGCGGCACTCGCAGCCTCTATGCCGCAGCCTGAAGGCAGCAAACCGGTCAAACTCAGCAATGACGAGCTGGAGAAACGTAAACGTTCACAACAGCGTGTCAGTGTCGAAGTACAGACCCAACGTGTTCAGGAGCTGGCCGATAAAGATCCACGTATCGTCGCCCTGGTTATCCGCCAATGGATGAGTACCGAACAACCATGACTATGACCGGAACCGAAAAAAGCGCCATTTTGATGATCACGCTGGGTGAAGACCGCGCGGTGGAGGTGTTCAAACACCTCTCCCCTCGCGAAGTGCAGCAAATCAGCGGCGCGATGGCGAATATTCATCAGATTTCTAACAAACAGCTGGCAGAAGTGCTGAATGAGTTCGAAGACGAATCCGAGCAGTACGCCGCACTGAGTGTCAATACCAGCGAATACCTGCGTTCGGTGCTGACCAAAGCGCTGGGCGAAGAGCGCGCCTCGAGTCTGCTGGAAGACATTCTGGAGTCGCGCGAAACCACCAGCGGCATGGAAACACTGAACTTCATGGAACCGCTGATGGCGGCCGACCTTATCCGCGACGAACATCCGCAGATTATCGCCACCATCCTTGTGCACCTCAAACGTGGCCAGGCTGCCGATATTCTGGCGCTGTTCGACGAACGTCTGCGCAACGACGTGATGCTGCGTATCGCGACCTTCGGCGGCGTCCAGCCAGCGGCGCTGGCCGAACTGACGGAAGTACTGAACAACCTGCTTGATGGTCAGAACCTCAAACGTTCGAAGATGGGCGGTGTTCGTACTGCGGCAGAAATTATCAACCTGATGAAAACTCAGCAGGAAGAAGCGGTTATCGAAGCCGTTCGTGGTTACGACGGCGAGCTGGCGCAGAAAATTATCGACGAGATGTTCCTGTTCGAAAACCTCGTGGATGTGGACGACCGCAGTATTCAGCGCCTGTTGCAGGAAGTCGAAGGCGAATCGTTACTGGTGGCACTGAAAGGGGCGGAACAGCCATTGCGCGACAAATTCCTGCGCAACATGTCGCAACGTGCAGCAGATATCCTGCGCGACGACCTGGCAAACCGTGGACCGATGCGTATGTCTCTGGTCGAGAACGAACAAAAAGCGATTCTGCAGACGGTTCGCCGCCTGGCAGAGTCCGGCGAAATGATGGTTGGCGGCGGCGAGGATTCTTATGTCTGATTCTCCTCATACTGATTCTCCGGAATCTGAAAAGCCGGCAACGGAAACGAAAACTGCAGAAGAACGTCATGCAGAGCGTATCAACGCCCTGCCCTGGCAACGGTGGAAGCCGGGCGATCTCAGAATGCCGGTCTTTACCACGCCCGATGAGCCTTTACTGGCAGATGGCGAAGAAGAACAAGACGACGGACAACCCAAAGTTCAGGTAGACCAGAACGAATTGCTGAATCTTCAGCGTCGCGCTGAACAGCAGGGTTTCCAGCAGGGCCTTGATGCCGGACAGAAACAAGGTTACGCCGCGGGTTTCCAGCAAGGTCAGGAAGCCGGACTGCAACAGGCGTTACAGGAAGGTCAGCAACAGCAGGCGGTGCTGACTGAGCACTGGCAGCACATGGTTTCTGACTTCCAGCAAACGCTGGATGCACTCGACAGTGTTATTGCTTCCCGTCTGATGCAGATGGCGCTGACTGCCGCCAAACAGATTATTGGTCAGGCACCCATATGTGACGGTTCTGCCCTGCTTAATCAGATTCAGCAATTGATCCAGCAGGAACCGATGTTCAAGGGCAAACCGCAACTGCGCGTTAACCCGGCAGACTTCGAACGTGTGGAATTACAACTTGGTGCCAGCCTGAGTATGAACGGCTGGCGACTGCTGGCCGACAGCCAGATCCACAGCGGGGGGTGTAAAGTCAGTGCCGAAGATGGCGACATGGACGCTTCGCTGGCCACCCGCTGGCATGAGCTGTGCCGTCTCGCTGCGCCGGGAGATCTCTGATGACCGCCCGCCTGAGCCGTTTGCTGAAAACGCTGGATGACGCGGAAAAACGTATGGCCCGCACGCCGTCAGTCCGTCGCTATGGTCGTCTGACCCGGGCAACAGGTCTGGTGCTGGAAGCCACCGGATTGCAATTGCCTCTGGGTGCAACCTGTCTGATTGAACGCCATGACGGGCCGGTCGTGCAGGAAGTGGAAAGTGAAGTGGTCGGTTTCAACGGTCAGAGCCTGTTCCTGATGCCGCTGGAAGAAGTGGAAGGCATTTTACCGGGTGCGCGTGTGTATGCCCGTATTGCCGCCGATGGTCAGACCGCAGGCAAACAACTGCCGCTCGGCCCGCAGTTGCTCGGCCGCGTGCTGGATGGCAGCGCCAAACCGCTCGATAGTTTACCGCCGCCGGACACCGGCTATCGCGCCGCTCTTATCACGCCACCGTTCAACCCGCTGCAACGTACGCCGATAACGGATGTACTGGATGTCGGCGTTCGTGCCATTAACGCCCTGCTGACCGTCGGTCGCGGCCAGCGTATGGGGCTTTTCGCCGGTTCCGGTGTGGGTAAATCTGTCCTGCTCGGCATGATGGCGCGTTACACCAAAGCAGACGTCATTGTGGTCGGGCTGATTGGTGAGCGTGGCCGTGAAGTTAAAGATTTTATCGAGAATATTTTGGGCGATGAAGGACGCGCCCGTTCCGTGGTTATCGCGGCACCGGCTGACGTGTCTCCCCTTTTGCGTATGCAGGGTGCCGCTTACGCCACGCGTATCGCTGAAGATTTCCGTGACCGCGGCCAGCACGTATTGCTGATCATGGATTCCCTGACCCGCTATGCCATGGCGCAGCGTGAAATCGCCCTGGCGATAGGTGAGCCCCCGGCCACCAAAGGCTATCCGCCTTCCGTATTTGCAAAACTGCCTGCGCTGGTTGAACGCGCGGGTAACGGTATCAGCGGCGGCGGCTCGATTACCGCCTTCTATACCGTGCTGACCGAGGGGGATGACCAGCAGGATCCGATTGCCGATTCCGCCCGCGCCATTCTTGACGGCCATGTGGTGTTGTCGCGCCGTTTAGCGGAATCCGGCCATTATCCGGCCATTGATATTGAAGCGTCGATCAGCCGTGCGATGACCTCACTTATCGATGACGCGCAGTACGGGCGCGTACGTAATTTCAAACAATTGTTATCCAGTTATCAGCGTAACCGTGACCTGGTCAGCGTCGGCGCCTATGCCGCAGGCAGCGATCCGATGCTCGATCGCGCTATCAAGCTGTATCCGCAGATGGAAAACTTTCTGCAGCAGGACATCATGGAACGCAGCACATATGAAGACGCCTGTCTGGAACTGAACATGTTGCTCCCGGGCTAAACCTAGATAAGCAGAGGCATAAATGGAAAGCTCATCGCCGTTAATCACACTTTGCTCGCTGGCGCAAAAAGCGCTGGATCAGGCGACCAGTCATTTGGGCCAAATCCGGCAGTCGCATCATCAGGCAAAAGAACAG
This sequence comes from Rahnella sp. CFA14(1/10), assembly GCF_004195095.1. Lineage (NCBI taxonomy): Bacteria > Pseudomonadati > Pseudomonadota > Gammaproteobacteria > Enterobacterales > Yersiniaceae > Rahnella > Rahnella sp. CFA14(1/10). The sequence goes on from NZ_SEWS01000001.1 coordinate 43,750, forward strand.
CTCACCATGCTGCTCAATTATCAGCGTGAATACCGGGAAAAACTCAACTCCACCATGACCGGCGGGATTGCCGCGAATACCTGGCAAAACTATCAGCAGTTTATCGGAACGCTGGAAGTCGCAATTGAGCAGCACCGTAAACAGTTACAACAATGGGATCAGCGGCTGAATGCGGCGGTTAACCAGTGGCAGGATAAGCAGCAACGGCTCAATGCATACCAGACGTTGCAAACCCGCGCCAGTGAGCAACAACGTTCTCTGGAAAACAAGATTGATCAAAAGCAGAACGATGAGTTCGCCCAGCGCAGCGCACACAGGAAGAAACAATCATGAATCTGAACATTTTGCCTGCAGCCGTTACCACGGCCAAGACTACCGCGAGCGCGGCGACAGGCAGTTCATCTGCCAGCACATCAGCGGCGACGGACATCAGTACAATTCCCGATACCGGCGCAACCAGCCCGGCTGATTTTGCCAGCCAGCTTGAAGCTCAGCTCGGCGAAAAAGTGGATCCTAAAATCACCAGCACGTTAGCCAAACTCGGCCAGCAAATTTCCGCCAAAGGGGCGATCGTCGATAAAACGACACTGACGCAGGCGGTGGCGTCGGGTGAAGAAGATGGCAGCCTGATGCTGGATGAAAGTGATCTGAGCAAAATGATTGCCGCCATTCAGATACTGCCGGCTGGCACTCTGAAAGGTGCGGGCACCGCGTCGGTCAAAGATGCTGCCCTGAGCGATAAAGATAAAGACAGCGCTGACACCAGCACTGATCTTTCGGTTCAGTCCCTGCTCGCTCAGCTGGCGGTTCAGCAACAACCTGCCCCGCAGGTCCAGACCGCAACCGCCGTAGCCACGCAAATTACCCGCAATGAGACGCCTGCAACTGATAAGCAAAATTCGCTGCTGGGTGGTCTGACCGCATCTTCCTTACTGACCGGTGAGGGCAAAACGGCCGCCGTAACGGATACCGATCCGAAAGCCGCAGCCTCCGGCACTACCACAGCGGGTTCCGCGCAGCATGCAGCCAGCAGTAAAGCAACCACCGGCAACACCCCTGATTTTAGCAGCGCCCTGGCGTCAATGAGTGCAGCAGCCGGCAATGCCGCGGCTTTACAGCAAAATGACAGCCGCCCTTCTGATAACAGCACACAGGCACTGAATCAGCTGAGCACTGCGGCTGTTGCCGTTTCTTCCGCCCCGGTGTCCACCACGCCGACCACCACCAGCGCCGTGACCGCGCCGTCCACGCCACTGCTTAACGCACAGCTCGGTACGCCGGAATGGCAGCAACAACTGGGTCAGCAAGTGATGATGTTCAACCGTCAGGGGCAACAGACCGCAGAACTTCGTCTGCATCCTGCGGATCTTGGCTCTATCCAGATCAGCATGAAGATTGAAAATAATCAGGCGCAGCTGCATTTTGTGTCGGGTCACAGCGGCGTGCGCTCGGCAATTGAATCCGCCATGCCGGAACTTAAAACGGCGCTGGCAGATAATGGTATCAGCCTGGGTCAGAGCAGCGTGGGCAGCGACAGTTCGCAGTGGCAACAGGCCCAGCAGCAAAGTCAGTCCGGTTCGCAGCAAGGTAACGCGGCCAGCTGGGCGGCGTTCAACTCCGGCAGCAACACTTCTGCCAGCGATGCTTTGCCGGTTCCGGCATCGATAGCGTCACGGGTCAGCGGCAATAACAGCGTGGACATTTTTGCGTAGGAATTTGCGTAAAAGTCCACAGAATTGTTTCAGATAATTACCGACGGTCAGTTCTCCCTTAATTCAAACGGCAGAGCTGACCTTATTTATCCCGCCTATTCTGACTATTGAACAACAGGATAAGCGGGATAATCATTCTTAGAATTGACTCAGCAGTAGGGTGCTCCTCACGCCAGACTGCTCATACTTACAGGAAATCGCCTCATCCATGTCTGACTCTGCTCTCTCGGCATCGCGTAAGAAAAAGCGGCCGTTAATGATGATTCTGCTGTTACTGATTGCCATCGGAGCCTGTGGTGCGGCCGGTTACGCCTGGTGGATGTTGCACAAGCAACAATCCGGAAATGGAACACAGACGGCTGAAGTGAAAAAGCAAGAACCCCCTGCGGCACCGATCTTCCTGGCACTGGATACCTTCACCGTTAACCTGCAAACAGCGGATAACGATCCTGACCGTGTGCTGTATATCGGCCTGACCCTGCGTCTGCCGGACGAAAGAAATCGGGCTACGCTTAATGAATACCTGCCTGAAGTTCGCAGCCGGTTGCTGCTGCTGCTCTCCCGTCAGAAGACGACGGATTTAGTCAGCGAAGCCGGTAAACAACAGCTGGTTCAGGACATCAAACAGGTTCTGGACGCACCACTGGTCAAAGGTCAGCCTCCACAGGCGATCAGCGACGTGCTTTTCACTGCTTTCATACTGCGATAAACAAATTATGGGCGACAGCATACTTTCACAGGCCGAGATCGACGCGCTGCTCAATGGTGACAGTGACAGTGCAGGCGACACCACGACCGCCACACAGACTGCCGCGTCTGATGACGGTGTAAAACCTTTTGACCCTACGACGCAGCGTCGCGTTGTTCGTGAGCGGTTGCAGGCTCTGGAAATCATTAACGAGCGCTTTGCCCGTCATTTCCGTATGGGTTTGTTCAACCTCTTACGCCGCAGCCCGGACATCACCGTAGGGGCGATCAAAATCCAGCCCTACCACGAGTTTGCCCGTAATTTACCGGTGCCGACCAACCTGAACCTTATCCATCTGAAACCTCTGCGCGGTACGGCGCTGTTTGTGTTCGCCCCGAGCCTGGTCTTTATTGCAGTGGATAACCTGTTCGGTGGTGATGGCCGTTTCCCGACCAAAGTGGAAGGACGCGAGTTCACTCACACGGAACAGCGGGTGATTAAACGCATGCTCACCCTGGCACTGGATGCCTACGAAGATGCCTGGAGCGGCGTTTACAAGCTGAGCGTGGAATATGTGCGTGCCGAATTGCAGATCAAATTCACTAACATTACTTCGTCTCCCAATGACATCGTGGTGACCACGCCGTTCCATGTGGAAATCGGCGCGCTGAGCGGTGATTTCAATATCTGTATTCCGTTCAGCATGATTGAACCTTTACGTGAGCTTCTGACCAATCCGCCGGTCGAAAACTCACGCAATGAAGAAAGTCAGTGGCGTGAAAACCTGGTGAACCAGGTTCAGCAGTCTGAGCTGGAGCTGGTGGCGAATTTTGTTGAAATCCCGCTGCGCCTGTCTCAGATCCTGAAACTGCAACCAGGTGATGTCCTGCCGATTGAGAAGCCGGACCGCCTGATCGCCCACGTTGACGGCGTTCCTGTACTGACCAGCCAATATGGCACTTTAAACGAACAATACGCCCTGCGCGTTGAACATTTGATCAACCCAATTTTAAATTCTCTAGATGAGGAACAGCCCCATGAGTGACACCAATAAACCGTCTGACGCCGGATCGGATAACGTTGACGATTTATGGGCTGATGCGTTTAACGAACAACAGTCTGCGGGCGGCGCGAAAGCGTCAACTGACGGTGTTTTCGCCGCGCTGGGTGCCCAGGACGGAACCGGCAGTTTGCAAGATATCGACATGATCCTCGATATTCCGGTGAAACTGACCGTGGAATTAGGTCGAACAAAAATGACCATCAAAGAACTGCTGCGTCTTTCGCAGGGATCCGTCGTGTCGCTCGACGGTCTGGCCGGTGAGCCTCTGGATATCCTCATCAACGGTTATCTGATTGCTCAGGGTGAAGTGGTGGTGGTCGCCGATAAATATGGCGTACGTATTACCGACATCATCACGCCGTCAGAACGCATGCGCCGTCTGAGCCGCTGATGAGTCAGAATGCCGCGACGGATTCTCCGTACATTTCCGGCCCGGTAAACCACGCCACCACGCAGAGCTCCCCTCAGGCCCTGCCTGCCGGTTCCGTGCTGACGCAAGTCAGCACCGTGCTCGGCGGCATCCTGCTGCTGATCCTGTTTATTGGCTGGGTGGTTAAGCGCGCTGGTTTTGCGCCGCAGTCTAAAAATAACAAACTGCTGAAAGTGACCGCCAGTGTACAGGTCGGTCGCAGTGAAAAAGTGGTGATCGTGGAAGTCGATAATACCTGGCTGGTGCTGGGTGTGACGGCGCAAAACATCACCCCGCTGCACACACTGAGCGCGCCTCCGGCGGGACAGACGCCGGACTCAGGCACCCCCCATAACCCGCCAGCTGATTTCCGTCAGCTGATGCAGAAAATATTGAAACGTCCGGGAAAGCAGGCATGACCTTCTTGAAATCCGCCCTTACCGCTGCCCGTCAGCGCCCTGTTCGCCTGCTCACTCACCTGTGTCTGCCACTGTTACTGCTCGCCAGCCCGACTGCTTTTGCGCAATTACCGGGGATCATCAGCCAGCAGATGTCTAACGGGGCACAAAACTGGTCGCTGCCGATCCAGACGCTGGTGTTCATCACCACACTGACCCTGTTACCTGCGATGTTGCTGATGTGTACCAGTTTTACCCGCATCATTATCGTGCTGGGTTTACTGCGAAATGCGCTGGGTACGCCTTCCGCGCCGCCAAACCAGGTGCTGCTCGGCCTTGGCCTGTTTCTGACCTTCTTCGTGATGGCGCCGGTCTTCGACAAAATTTACAGCGATGCCTATCAGCCGTTCACCGAAAACAAAATCACCATGCAGGAAGCAATGGACAAAGGCGCTCAGCCACTGCGTCAGTTTATGCTGCGTCAGACCCGCGAAAGTGACCTTGCGCTGTATGCCCGGCTGGCTAACATCCCGCCACTGGCAGGGCCTGAAGCCGTGCCGATGCGTATTTTACTGCCAGCTTATGTGACCAGCGAACTGAAAACTGCTTTCCAGATTGGCTTCACCGTATTCATTCCCTTCATGATTATCGACCTGGTGGTCGCCAGCGTTCTGATGGCGCTGGGGATGATGATGGTGCCACCGGCCACCATCTCGCTGCCCTTCAAGCTGATGCTGTTCGTGCTGGTCGATGGCTGGCAATTATTACTCGGCTCTCTGGCGCAGAGTTTTTACAGTTAATTCAAAACGCCAAACTTAATGGGCGTTTTTTGCTCCTCCCCCTGCGAAGGGGGAGGCCGGTAGGGGGTTTTACAGGCAACTTCAAATTCTGAGCTGCTATTCATACCCCACCCCTCCCCTTCGCAGGGGAGGGAGTCGCCCGTCTTCTTTTGTGAGAATTGAGTCATGACTCCTGAATCGGTAATGGCATTGGGCAATGAAGCAATGAAGGTTGCATTAGCCGTTGCTGCGCCTTTGTTACTGGCCGCGCTGGTGACCGGACTGATTGTCAGCCTGTTGCAGGCGGCGACACAGATCAACGAACAAACGCTGTCTTTCATTCCTAAAATTCTGGCCGTTGTGGCGACTATCGTGATCGCCGGGCCGTGGATGCTGAACCTGCTGCTGGATTACATCCGTACGTTGTTTACCAACCTGCCTTACATCATCGGTTAATCTATGGTTTCCTTCGACAGCACCCAGTTAGCCGGATGGCTGAGTATGTATTTCTGGCCATTGCTGCGAATTCTGGCGCTGATCAGCACCGCGCCGGTCACCAGTGAAAAAGCCGTACCGAAGCGGGTGAAACTCGGTCTGGGGATGATGATCACCTTCCTGATTGCGCCTTCCCTGCCGCCGGTGGACACGCCGATTTTCTCCACGCCTGCACTGTGGCTGGCGATGCAGCAGATTATGATTGGCACAGCGTTAGGGATAACCATGCAGCTTGCGTTTGCCGCTATCCGCATGGCCGGTGAAATTATGGGTTTACAGATGGGGATTTCGTTTGCGACGTTTTATGACCCGAGCAACCGTCTTAATACCCCGTTGCTGGCGCAGTTTTTAAACCTGCTGGCGGTGTTGCTTTTCCTGAGTTTCAACGCGCACCTGTGGCTGATTTCTTTGCTGGCCGACAGTTTCCATACCCTGCCCGTCAGCCCTAACCCGGTCAATGCAGAAGGGTTTATGGCGGTCGCCAAAGCGGGCAGCATGGTGTTCAGCGGCGGGATGATGCTGGCCTTACCGATTGTGACGTTGTTGCTGACGCTTAATATGGCGCTCGGTTTGTTAAACCGTGTAACGCCGCAGCTTTCCGTGTTCGTCATCGGTTTCCCGCTGACACTCAGCATCGGCATTCTGGCCATCAGCCTGATGATGCCGATGCTTGCCCCGTTCAGCGAGCATCTGTTCAGTGAAATTCTGGATAAGATTGTGCTGATCATGAATCAGCTGGCGACTGACTGAGTGCTTAACGCCGCACCAGCAGCGCCATCACTTCATAATGCGCGGTATGCGGGAACATGTCGAAAAGCTGAACGCGCACGATGCGATAATCCGGCAATAAGGTCAGATCCTGCGCCAGCGTTTTCGCGTTACAGCTTGAATAAAGCAGGGTTTCCGGCGCCATGTGGCTCAGATATTCGCACAACGCTTTGCCGATGCCACGACGTGGCGGGTTCACCAGCACCAGATCCGGCACCTCACCTTTGCCGGTCGCGAAACCGGTGGAATCGAGCGCCTGAAACTCGACGTTTTTCAGCCCCAGACGCGCCGCTGATTCTTTCGCGCAGGCAATCGCTTCCGCGCTGATTTCGATGCCGGTCAGTTTCATCTGCGGTGTTGCGCAGTGCAAACCAAAACCGCCCACACCACAGAACAAATCCCACATACTCCGGATATCCCCACGCGCCCTCACCCATTCCCGCGCCGTGGCATAAAGCTTTTCTGCCACCACAGGGTTGGTCTGGAAAAAGCTCTGCGGGCGGATAAACAACGGCACATGGTTAAAATTTTCTTCCAGCCGCTGCACATCAGTCAGCGCAATTTCGGTATCCCCTTCGAGGATCGCCATATGCACCGGCTGGATATTGGCGGAAATCACTTTCAGCTGCGGCAACTGCTGTTGCAGCCACGGCAGCGCTGCGCGCAGTTGCGCCAGTTTGCTGTCTGAGCGCAACACAAAGCGCAGCATTATGCCGCCGTCTTTCCGGCTCTCAGTCAGTAACAGAAATTTCAGTTCGCCGCGTTTGCGTGCGACGTTGTAAGGCGTCAGCCCGGCGCGGGCAATAAAGGTTTTGAGCAGGGGAAAGACAGCGGAAAAACTGGCCGGATACAGCGGGCAATCACACAAATCGACCGGTGTACCGTCGCGGTGCAACATGCCGAGCAAAGGACGTTCCACGCTGCCGCTGACCACCATTTTGGCTTTATTACGAAATGCACTTTCCGCACCCGTCACCGGTTCACACCATTCATCCACCGGCAGCGCTGACAACAAATCGCTGAGATCCTGCTGTTTGTCGGCTAACTGTTGTACATAAGGTTTGTCGAGCCACTGGCAGGAACGGCAGGTTCCGGCGGTATAAAGTGCGCAATGCATGAAAATTTCCGGTCGTCAGATGCTGTAAAAACTGGCGCGCAGTTTATCACTGCGCAGCCGGAAAGACTCACTACCCGAGGCTATTTTTGGCGTGAAAAGTATCTGCGGCTGCTGGCAGGCAGATATAACACCAGCAACACCACGATATCGGGGACTTTTTGCATCAGCAGCGCATAGAGAAATTCGCCCTGTGTTCCGACGTTAAAACGAAAGATACGCGGCCTGAACCCGTCAAATGACGCGAGCAGCATGTAACCTACCACGATAACCTGACAGCCGATAAAGGCCCAACGTCCCCAGCGGCGGCCGCGCATCATGGCATAGGCGGCACGACATTCGATCAATACAATCAGCAGACTGGCCAGCATAATGAAACAGTTCAGCCAGGACTCTGCACTGACTTCGATAAAGCTCATCAGCCCTGAAAAGCCCATGGCATCGAACAGTAAAATAAATTCGAGTAAGCGCGTCGCGACAATTGCCGACGCGCCTATCATCACGGGAACAGGGATAAATGCGAATTTCACTTCCTCATGATTTCCTTATTGTTTTGAATCCTCATCCTATCCCCTAAATCATTCGTGCTGCATCAAGGTGGCAACAAAATGACAAATCGGCCAGGAAATGAGATGACGGGGATTAATTCTGCGCTGCGCGCTGTATTTCCCGCCGTCTTTGTTTTTCGGCCCGCGACATAAACCACCAGGCGATCATACCGATGATGCCGACCACCAGCAGGATAAGCGTCGCCAGTGCGTTGATTTCAGGGTTGACGCCCATACGTACGCTGGCAAATACCAGCATCGGTAACGTGGTCGCCCCCGGCCCGGCGACAAAACTGGCGATAACCAGATCGTCGAGAGACAGGGTAAATGCCAGCAACCAACCCGAAATCAGTGCCGGGAGGATCATAGGCAACGTAATAATAAAGAACACTTTCAGCGGTGCGGCGCCTAAATCCATCGCCGCCTCTTCGATGGAGTGGTCCAGTTCACGTAAACGCGCCGAGACCACGACCGCAACATAGGCACTACAAAACGTGACGTGTGCCAGCCAGATAGTGAACATGCCGCGCTCGGCCGGCCAGCCAAACGTGTGCCCCATCGCCACAAACAGCAACAGCAGCGCCAGACCGGTGATGACATCAGGCATGACCAGCGGCGCTGTCAGCATAAAAGCAAAACCGGTTGAACCGCGAAATCGCCTGAAACGTACCATGACCACAGCGGCCAGTGTACCGACCACCACGGCCATGGTGGCGGCAGCGGTCGCGATCGACAGGCTCATGCCGACGGCACTGATCATCGCCGAATCATGGAAAAGCTGAGTATACCAGCGGGTAGACCAGCCAGCCCAGACCGTGACCAGCTTCGAGCTGTTGAATGAGTAAATAACCAGCATCAGCATCGGGGCGTACAAAAACGTAAAGCCGAGCACCAGAATAAGAATTCGCCACGGCGAACGGACAACCGGTAACTGATTCATTCTTTCTCTCCCAGCTCTTTGTTTTGGTATTTCTGGAACCACAGGATAGGCATGATCAGCAGCAACAGCATAACCACCGCCACTGCGGAGGCCACCGGCCAGTCACGGTTATTGAAAAATTCCTGCCACAGAACACGGCCGATCATATTACTGTCCGGCCCGCCCAGCAGTTCCGGGATTACGTATTCCCCCACTGCCGGGATGAAGACCAGCATCGAACCGGCAATAATTCCGCCTTTGGTCAGCGGCATAATCACTTTGAAGAACGTCTTCATCGGACGCGCGCCGAGATCCTGCGCCGCCTCTACCAGAGAGTAATCCATACGGGTCAGCGCGGTGTAAATCGGCAACACCATAAAGGGCAGATAAGAATACACAATACCGATATACACGGCCAGATTGGTATGCAAAATCACCAGCGGCTGGTCAATAACATGCAACCAGAGCAGCACGTTATTCAGCACACCGTTATCTTTGAGAATGCCAATCCAGGCATACACACGGATCAGGAACGACGTCCATGACGGCAGGATCACCAGCAACAACAGGATATTGCGCGTCGAGGTGCGGCTGTGCGCCACTGCCCACGCCAGCGGATAACCAATCAGCAGACACAACAGTGTAGAAACGGCCGCCACTTGCAATGATTGCAAATACGCATCGATGTACAGCGGATCCTGCGTCAGACCGATGTAATTGGCGATATTAAGAGCAATATCCAGCATGCCGTCTGACCAGGTCACCAGATCGGTATACGGGGGAATGGCACGCGCCATTTCAGCAAAACTGATTTTGAAGACAATCAGGAACGGCAATAAAAACAGCAGCAGGAACCACATCAGCGGCAGCAGGATCACCAGCTTGCGGCCATGACGCTGTTGCAGACGGCCGGTGAAAGCTTTAAATCCGCCCGGCGGTTTGCTGGCCGGAATTTCGGAGATTACAGACATTTTCATCCCCCTCAGACAGTCAGCACGACACAACTGTCGGCTTCCCAGCACAGGCGCACTTCGTCGCCCCAGGTTGGCATACCTTTGCGGAAACGGTGACCGTTCTGCAACTGCGCAGTGATCATCTGCCCGCTATGCAACCTGACGTGATAAATCGACAGGTCGCCCAGATAGGCAATGTTCACCACTTCGCCAACCGCAAAATTACAACCATCCTGCGGGACTTCTTCACACAGCATGATTTTTTCCGGGCGGAGCGCGACATACACCGGCACGCCGTCCACGACGGAAACATCCGGATCGACTTTCAGCGGATGCAACAGGCCGGGAGACGTCAGCAGCAGTGCATCGTCCAGACGCTCTTTCAGCACGCCTTCAAACACATTCACTGAGCCGATAAATTCGGCGCTGAACCTGCTGGTCGGGTGCTCATAAATTTCTTCCGGCTCGCCGATTTGCACAAATTTGCCACGGTTCATGATGGCGATCCGCCCCGCCATGGTCATCGCTTCTTCCTGATCGTGAGTCACCATCACGCAGGTCGCACCGACACGCTCAAGAATATCCACGACTTCCAGCTGCATACGGTCACGTAACTTTTTATCCAGGGCACCCATCGGCTCATCCAGCAGCAATAATTTTGGCCGTTTAGCCAGACTGCGAGCCAGCGCCACGCGCTGACGCTGGCCGCCGGAAAGCTGGTGCGGTTTACGTTTGGCGTATTCCTGCATATGCACCAGGGTCAGCATTTCCGCCACACGGCTTTTGATTTCCGCAGACGGCAGTTTGTCCTGCTTCAGGCCGAACGCAATGTTTTGTTCCACGGTCATGTGCGGGAACAGCGCGTAGGACTGAAACATCATATTGATCGGGCGCTGATAGGGCGGAACCTGGGAAAGATCGATGCCATCAAGCACGATTTGTCCCTGCGTGGGCGTCTCGAAACCCGCCAACATGCGTAACAATGTCGATTTCCCACAACCGGACGCGCCGAGCAGTGCGAAAATCTCGCCTTTGTATATGGTCAGACTGACATCATCGACGGCGGCCTGGCCTTCAAACGATTTGGTCAGATTGCGGATTTCCAGCAAAGGCGTAAAGCCTTTCTGGGACTTAGGCTGCGGGCGGGGGATAGCGTCGTTCACTCAGAGAAATCTCCGGTATCAGAATAAAGCAGTTCAAATAAGCATAACAGTCAGGGGGAAAAGTGCCTGATCTGTATGCCCAAAATACAGCCGGAAACAAACGTCAGCGGCCCCGCCATCAATAAGCGGAGCCGCGTTAGCGATACTCAAAATCATTCTGGTTGCATCAAGGCGGCAAGTGAGCAAGTCCCCGGGAGCTGACTCAAGTCAGTGACCGGGGCGCGTTCACGCAGCCAACACAGAGGCAGCCTGAAGGATGAAGAGTATTATTTGCCGGTTTTGACCTTGGTCCACGAACGGGTGATCACACGGTCAATCTTCGGATCCTGAACTTTCAGGGTGAAGAGTTTCGCCTGAACATCAGCCGGTGGGTAAATGCCCGGGTTATTACGCACATCTGCGTTCACCAGTGGCGTCGCGGCTTTGTTTCCGCTGGCGTAGTAAACGGTGTTACTGATTTGCGCGATAACTTTCGGTTCCATCAGGTAATTCAGGAACTGATAGGCTTCATCCAGATTTTTAGCATCCGCCGGGATCGCAAATACATCGAAGAAGGCCAGCGCCCCTTCTTTCGGAATGCTGTACGCCACGTTTACGCCATTTTTCGCTTCTTTGGCGCGGTTAGACGCCTGCATCACATCACCGGCCCAGCCGATTGCCACACAAATGTCGCCGTTGGCCAGATCGTTAATGTACTGAGAAGAATGGAAATAACGGATGTTCGGACGCAGTTTCAGCAGCAGATCGTTCGCCGCACCGGTGTAATCGGATGCTTTGGTGCTGTTCGGATCCAGATGCAGATAATTCAGGACGGTTGCGTAGATTTCCGCCGGCGCATCGAGGAATGAAACGCCGCAGCTTTTTAGTTTTTCAAGGTTTTCAGGTTTGAGCACCAAATCCCAGCTGTCTACCGGGGCATCTTTACCCAGAACGGCTTTGACTTTATCGACGTTATAGCCGATACCGGTCGTCGCCCACAGATAAGGGATCGCGTATTTATTACCCGGATCATGCTGCGCCACCATCTTCAGCAGTTCAGGATCCATATTCTTGTAATTAGGCAGTTTGCTTTTATCCAGAGGCTGGAACACGCCGGCAGCCAGCTGACGTTCGAGGAAACTGGCCGATGGCACCACCAGATCGAAACCGGTACTGCCTGCCATGAGTTTGCCTTCCAGCACTTCGTTGGAATCAAACACGTCGTAAACCACTTTAATGCCGGTTTCCTTCTGGAAATCAGGCACGGTATTTGGCGCAATATAATCGGACCAGTTATAGATATGCAGCGTTTTTTCATCCGCAGACGCTGTGACGGACGCAGCCATAACCAGGCCGGCGACAACACCCGATAACCACTTTTTACGCAGGGTGAACATCCGTTACTACCTCCAAGACAGGGAATATAAAATTGAATTTGTATCATTGAGACTGATACAAAACCCTTCACACAACTGCCAGCCGACCCCCATGAAATATGCATAGGAATTCAACGTTGGCGCATACGCTGCCTGCGAATTAACCGTTTGGTTTTACGACGTAATCACGCTTGATGCAGAGTCAGAAGCATAGCGCCTGCAACCCCTGTGTACCAGCCTCCTGAGACAAAACCGGCGTTTATCGATTAATTATGCAGATTTAGTCTATACCGTCTGGCATTTTGCCTTTTAACAAAGTGAAATATCCGGCAACAACCACACAAATGCAGCATAACTTATGGCGAAAGCGGATAAAGGCAGCGGAGCCGCAATAAGCACGGCTCGCAGGAAAGGATCTTCAGAGGGGAAACAATGTCAGGAAAGAGAAAATTAATGCAACAAAGGCAGACTCACGGAAGTGACCGGCGTGCCTTCTTCTTCATCACCAAGGAACAGCAGATCATTGGCATGCGCTTCGAGAATAATCATCGACATCTGCTCTTCAGCCTGTTGCAGGAAGAAAGCAAACTGTTCTTCCGTCACACCCACCGCAATGGTCAGTGACTGGCAAACAATCAGTTTTGGCAGATTATCATCCTGAATATCCACGAATGCTTTAATGGTCAGTGAACTGGCATTAATCGAGCTCAGATCGGCAACCAACGGGATCAGCGCCGTCGGTTTGACTTCAGCCAGTGCAGAAAACAAAATCACATTATCTACGATATCGAGTTTGGCATCAAAAATGCCGTCAAAATTCTGCATATGCGGCAAATGGAGAGCCTGACAGGAATCACACTCGAAAAAAGAGATGCCCAACTGATCCAGCCAGCGCCGTAGCTGCGCTAAATCAGGGACGATGAGCGAATCCATAAAATGCCTCACGAGTTCAACACAACGAAAAAAACAACCCCTTCGTAACGTCAACGGCATTACGAAGGGGTCATAGCTTACGGAATATTGCCGGTTAGCGCTACGATCATTACCGGGTTGATGCTCATTAACGCGATGAAATAAGAATTACCCGCCGGATTTCAGACGAAATCCCGGTCGCGCCCTTTGCTCAATGTAGTCAATCATCATACCGGCGATATCCAGACCGGTGGTGGCTTCAATCCCTTCCAGCCCCGGCGAGGCATTCACCTCCATCACCAGCGGCCCGCGGTTTGAGCGTAAAATATCAACACCGGCCACGTCCAGCCCCAGAGTCTGCGCGGCTTTAACAGCAATATCTTTCTCCTGCGGCGTAATTTTGACATTGGTGGCCGTTCCGCCGCGATGCAGGTTCGAGCGAAAATCACCCGGCTTAGCCTGACGCTCAATCGCCCCTACTACTTTTTTGCCCACCACCAGACAACGAATATCGCGCCCTTCTGCTTCACGAATATATTCCTGAACCAGAATATGCGCGTTCAGACCGCGAAATGCATCGATGACACTTTCCGCCGCCTGCCGGGTTTCTGCCAGCACGACACCAATCCCCTGCGTACCTTCAACCAGCTTCACCACCAGCGGCGCACCACCGACCAGCGCAATCAAATCGGCAGTGTCATCCGGTGCATTGGCAAAACCGGTCGTTGGCAGATCAATCCCTTCGCGCGCCAGAATCTGCATGGAACGCAATTTATCGCGCGCCCGGGTGATCGCCACTGATTCATTAAGCGGAAAACTGCCCAGCATTTCAAACTGGCGCAGCACTGCCGTGCCATAAAAGGTGATCGCCGATCCAATTCTGGGGATAACAGCATGGTATTTATCCAGCTGATGCCCGCGATAATGCACGCTGGGCGCAGCGGGATTGATATTCATGTAGCAGGACAGCGGATCGATAATGTCGATTTCATGTCCGCGTGCTTGCGCCGCTTCCTTCAGGCGCTTACACGAATACAACGACCCGTCACGGGAAAGAATTGCAATTTTCATCCGACACTCCGTCGCCGTTTAGCGTGTTGCCCAACCTTGCCTGTGCAGTGCGTCCAGCATAAACGGACGCTGTTCCTTTTTGAGGGTACGAATAATCAAATCACTCCAGGTATCGCGTCGCGCATTGCTGTCGCGTTGCAGATAATACGCCGATAAAGCCTCGTCATATTGCGCCAGTTGCTCTTTATCTACCGGGTGATAGCTGTTTTCATGCACCAGCAAAGACTGCGGCATACGCGGCTTAACCTGATGATCCTGCGCAGGTGTTCCGATACAAAGACCAAACAAAGGCATTACAAATTTTGGCAGTTTCAGCAAATTCACAACATCTTCCACCTGGTTACGGATACCGCCGATAAACACGCCGCCAAGCCCCAGGGATTCAGCAGCGATCATGGCATTCTGCGCCATCAGCGCGGTATCCACACAGCCTAATAGTAACTGTTCAGCCAGGCCGAGTTCAGCCTCGGGATTGATCTGCAAACTACGATTGAAATCGGCGCAGAAAACCCAAAATTCAGCCGCGCTGGCGACGTATTTCTGCCCGCCGGTGTACTGCACCAGAACCTCACGCATCGCAGGATCGGTAACGCGGATAATGGAATAACATTGCAGAAAGCTTGAAGTCGAAGCAGCCTGCGCGGCGGCAATAATGGCTTCGCGTTGCTCGTCCGAGACCGGCTGATGAGTAAACGCACGGATGGAGCGGTGCGAGCGCAGAAGATCGATGGTCGGCGTCATTAAAAAATTCCTGAACGGGCGGTAAATGAAAAAGGTTTTATCAATCATTCATGCTGTGAGCACGGTTTGCAAGGCTTGCAGTATGAATTGATGCAACAATGTGTGGTGACCAGAAATCACTGCCGGTTCATTCAGATAGGTCAAAGGTATCGGACTGACAGGTAATTCCTGCTTTTTTTTATGATCTGCAACAGGCATAGTATCGACATCAAAAAGGTGATGTGGATAACAAAAAACAAACATTCCCTTTTCATTTATCTCGTTGGCATTAACAAAGGAGTCTCCATGTTTGCAGTAATTTTCGGACGTCCTGGCTGTCCTTATTGTGTACGCGCAAAGGAGTTGGCTGAAAAACTGACTGAAGAGCGTGATGATTTCAACTTCCGCTACATCGATATCCACGCGGAAGGCATCACTAAAGCCGACCTTGAAAAAACCGTGGGTAAACCGGTTGAAACCGTTCCGCAGATTTTCCTCGATCAGAAACACATCGGCGGCTGCACTGATTTCGAAGCCTATGCCAAAGAGCATCTGGCACTGTTCAGTAACTGAACTGAAAAATAAAGACATACACACAGCAAAAAGGCGCTCACTGAGCGCCTTTTTTATGGTTTCAGGTTTCAGTCATGCCTGAACTGCCGGTAAACAACCACCAGCAACTGAACCAGCATGGCGCCCAAAACGCACCAGAATATTGCGCTGGTGGCATACGCCAGTTCCTGAAACAGCGGACGAACGCGTGGATAAAAAGCCATACGCAATAAGAAACACACAGGGACAGAAGCCAGACCACCAATAAAAGACGAAAATATCGCCGAATCACGGGAAATCAGAGCGGTAACCACCCCCGGCAGCAGAAATAATAACAGACCATATTCTGGACCGGGCGCGACACTT
This sequence comes from Rahnella sp. CFA14(1/10), assembly GCF_004195095.1. NCBI lineage: Bacteria > Pseudomonadati > Pseudomonadota > Gammaproteobacteria > Enterobacterales > Yersiniaceae > Rahnella > Rahnella sp. CFA14(1/10). The sequence continues at coordinate 59,735 of NZ_SEWS01000001.1, forward strand.
ATAACAATTACCCAACCATTTTTTAATAAAATAAATATAATTAAGAAAATTATGCAACAAATTACAACCGCAAATACGTTTCGCCAAAGGGCCATTTTCTTCCTCCTTAAAGTTGGCGAGATTTCACAGGTTAACTGCAGCACCAATGTGTTCTTTATTACCTGTCAGAGCCTTCTGGCTCATTTCCCTGACGTGCCACGCACTCCCGCGAAACACAAAAAAAGCTTTCAGAATATTTATACGGGCTTTTCTCTGGCTGAACCGGCGTTCTATGACTAAAATGACGCCCGAAACCCACTTTTCCACGCCACTGACATCGGTGACAGAGAGTGTGAGTTTGAGTTTGAGTAGGAATATACCGTTTCTGAATTTATCCTTTACATTCTCCTATATCAAGAATTTGTTGGTAAACAATAAGTTATCCTTGTGAATATAAACGTCGCTAGTTTGTTAAACGGGAATTACATCCTGTTATTATTTGTAGTTTTAGCACTCGGTCTGTGCCTGGGGAAAATTCGTCTGGGTTCCGTTCAGCTCGGAAATTCTATTGGCGTATTAGTGGTTTCGCTGCTTTTGGGTCAGCAGCATTTCAGTATCAATACTGAAGCGCTCAACCTGGGCTTTATGCTGTTTATTTTTTGCGTAGGCGTCGAAGCAGGGCCAAACTTTTTTTCCATTTTCTTCCGTGATGGCAAAAATTATTTCATGCTGGCACTGGTGATGGTTGGCAGCGCCATGTTACTGGCCCTCGGACTCGGACGCGTATTCGGCTGGGACATCGGCCTCACCGCCGGTATGCTCGCCGGGTCGATGACGTCAACCCCGGTTCTGGTGGGTGCCGGAGATACACTGCGTAATACCATGGGCGGCAACAAACTGCTTGGTCCTGAACTGGATAACCTGAGCCTCGGCTACGCCCTGACCTATCTCATCGGTCTGGTCAGCCTGATTTTCGGCGCTCGTTATCTGCCAAAGCTGCAACATCAGGATCTGCCCACCAGCGCCCAGCAAATCGCGCGCGAGCGTGGCCTGGATACCGACAGTAAACGTAAAGTCTATCTGCCGGTGATCCGCGCCTATCGCGTCGGACAAGAACTGGTCGCCTGGGCAGATGGCAAAAACCTGCGCGAACTGGGGATCTATCGCCAGACGGGTTGTTACATCGAGCGTATCCGCCGTAACGGTATTCTGGCGACTCCGGATGGCGACGCGGTATTACAGGTGGGCGACGAGATCTCACTGGTCGGCTATCCGGACGCACATTCACGCCTCGATCCGAGTTTTCGTAACGGCAAGGAAGTTTTTGACCGCGACCTGCTCGATATGCGCATCGTGACCGAAGAAGTGGTGGTTAAGAATAACCACGCGGTCGGCAAGCGTCTGAGTCAGCTGAACCTCACCGATCAGGGCTGTTTCCTTAACCGCGTGATCCGCAGCCAGATTGAAATGCCTATTGACGACAGTATCGTGCTGAATAAAGGCGATGTGTTGCAGGTCAGCGGCGATGCAAAACGGGTGAAAAGCGTGGCTGAGCGTATCGGGTTTATCTCGGTACACAGTCAGCTCACCGATTTGCTGGCCTTCTGCGCCTTCTTTATTGTCGGCCTGATGATCGGTCTCATCACTTTCCAGTTCAAAAACTTCAGCTTCGGCATCGGTAACGCTGCCGGATTATTGTTCGCCGGGATCATGCTCGGCTTCCTGCGTGCTAATCACCCTACTTTCGGTTATATCCCGCAGGGCGCGCTGAACATGGTGAAAGAGTTTGGCCTGATGGTCTTTATGGCGGGTGTCGGCTTAAGCGCAGGCGCGGGTATCAATAACGGTCTTGGCGCGGTAGGCGGTCAGATGCTCATTTCCGGCCTGATTGTCAGCCTGGTGCCGGTGGTGATTTGCTTTATCTTCGGGGCATACGTTTTACGCATGAACCGCGCTTTGCTGTTCGGAGCCATTATGGGCGCACGTACCTGCGCCCCGGCAATGGAGATCATCAGCGACACGGCACGCAGTAACATTCCGGCACTCGGTTATGCAGGAACTTATGCCATTGCTAACGTATTACTGACGCTCGCCGGTACGTTGATCGTTATCATCTGGCCGGGGGCATGACGTAACCTGTTGAACAATAATGTGGCAAAAAAAAATCAATCCCTTTTTTAAATTTTTGCCACATCATACGAACTTTTAACGTTAGCCAGAGTCTTAATTAGTGCCACTGCTTTTCTTTGAAGTCCCCAAATTTGGAGAGCCCGTCAATCCCGCCTGTTTAGGTTCAAGATTGCCGGGTTTTTTCTTTTCTGCTTTACAAAACAAACCTTTACTGCTTATTTCTCGTTTTCAATCACCCGCACCAGCGTTCCGTCGATGTCGATCATCGCGCCCATTCTCAGCCCGGATGGCTGCATGGTTGGCAGGTGGATACGCGGATGAGCGGTGTCGTCCTGCCCTATTCCGGCAGCAATTAAAGCATCAAAAAAATCACCGGCATTATCGACACGCAGACAGCAACTGAACCAGCTGGTGAGCGGATCAACGTCCGTATGCAGGAAAAACTCCAGCGTAATCGTGCCGCGGGCCATGATCAGCCAGCCGTCATCAACATACGTCGTGGTGAATCCAAAACTGCTATAAAAACGCTGGGTTTTTTCGAAATCACGTGAAGGAAGATTGGGTGTGGCGTAATCCGTCATCCTGGCCTCAGTGGTGTGTTGAATGTCACGCCATGATGCCTGAGCAAAAAGGATGAGGAAAGAGAAGGTCTTAACTATGTCATTCCCTGCCAACAGGCAGGGAATCAGACACATGAGACGCGGAGCTCCGGAATTAAAGGGGCATGGCGTTTTTATCAGAACGGATACATCAGACCGGTAGCAACCTTGTCCTCGGGTTATTACATGATCCGCTCGAGATGTTGGCCTTTTCCCCCCAGACGTCCGTCGGTCTGATTCCATTCCTTCTCGTACGCCTGATAAGCAAATATAAAGGCCTGATGACCGTCTTCAAATAACTGATCGGGGCGTTTATGCCAGCCGGAATAAGCATCGTAGCGTAAAATCTCATAGCCGCCCGCAACCGGATGTAAAAGGTAGGTGTAGTGTTCACAAAATTCCGGTGCATAAGGAATATCTTCCCCCGCTTCCAGTGTGATAAACAAACCGCCGAGGCGTAATTTAATCATTGATATCCTTTTTCATGATCCACAACCTGGTGGTTTGGGTGGCGGTCACATAAGCCGTCTCAGCGACACAATGCATCCCCTGACGCTGATAAAAGCCGATAGCAGGCAGATTACTTTGCAATACGTCCAGCCAGAGAACGGGCTGATGATGATTTTTTGCCACGCGTTCAGCGAAAGCGAAAACGTCCGTCCCCAGGCCGCGCGAACGGTTCTCTGGCGTGAAATACAGTTTGCATAACTTCGCCCCCCGGCCTTCTGCACCATCCGGCGACACATTAAAATGCAGCTTAGCGAAACCGATGGCCTCCCCCTTATCCTGCGCAACCAGCCAGCAATAATCATGGCTTTTAAGGCTACGGGCTATCACCTCATCACCAAAATCTTCCGCCAGGAAAGCATCCAGCTCTTCATCGTTTTGCCATAAACCACCAAAATAATGGCGATACGTTTCCCGCCCCAGATGCTGCAACAGGCGTAAATCGCCCAATCTAGCTTCACGAATCTCCATTATGACACCTTTTGTGAAATCATTCGTTACATCTGCCTGTCGTCCCGCAACAGGTAAGACAGCCGGCTTAAGGCTTCCTTAAGTTCTTCTCTTTACACTCTATTTGATCGTGAAACTATACCGTTATTCAATGAAAGCGGATATTCAGACGATGCACCCTTTACCTGCCGGACAGCACAAATTAACGTATTTGAAATTTTTTTGTGCTGTCAGCGCTTTGCCGGATTCTTTTGATGGCTATTTTGGCCTGTATAACTGAGGGTAGTATTATGGAGCAACTAAATCATTTGGTTTTTCTATGGATTAACGCGACACCGGCTTCACCGAAAGCGCTGATTCACCTTGCTACTTTTCTGGCCAATGACCTGATTATGATTGTCCCCCTGTTGATTATCGGCTTGTGGCTGTGGGGTCATCAGGAACGTATCGGTCAGCAGCGTGAGATGATCAGCAAGACAGCTATTGCGCTCCTTTTTGCGATGACAACGGCTAAAACGTTTTCTATGTTATTTCCGCATGCCCGTCCTTTTGTGGAAGGTGTTGGTTATAACTTCCTGCATCATTCACCGGACGACTCCTTCCCGAGTGATCACGGCACGGCCAGTTTCACCTTCGCACTGGCCTTTCTGTTCTGGCACCGACTCTGGTCAGGTGCGTTACTGATGGTAACCGCCTTATCGATCGCCTGGTCACGCATTTACCTTGGCGTGCACTGGCCGCTGGATATGGTGGGCGGGTTCCTGGTCGGTATGCTGGGTTGTCTGTTCGCGCAACTGGTGTGGAATTTGTTCGGCGAACCGATTAACGCGCTGATGTGTAAGGTTTACCGTTTCGGTTTTGCATTCCCGATTAAAAAAGGATGGGTTCAGCACTGATCGGCTCCCCCGTTCAAAGCAAAAAAAACGAGGCCACCTGCGCCTCGTTTTTTTATGTCGGCAGATGATTATTTACCGAAGATGCTGCCCCACAACCCACTGATTTTCATCATCACAAAGTCCCAGATACGGCCAATAAAACCGGTTTCTTTCACTTCCTGCAATGCCACCAGAGGACGCTGTTCGATAACCTTGCCGTCCAGACTGAAATCGACCGTACCGACCACCTGATTTTTCGCCAGCGGTGCCTCAAGCTGCGCATTAGTCAGATGGAAGCTGGCCTTGAGATTTTTCAGCTGGCCTTTCGGCATTGTCAGCGAGGCATTTTCAGCCACGCCGAGCGGCACCATTTTCTCATCGCCAAACCAGACGCGCTGACTGGTAAAGGCATCGCCCGCTTTAATCGGCGTGAGTGTTTCGTAGAAACGGAACCCCCAGGTCAGCAGGCTTTCGCTTTCGTTGAAACGGATCCGGTCACTTGGTGCGCCCATCACCACGGCAATTAAACGCATGCCGGTAGAATCGCTGGCAGACGAAACCAGATTATAACCCGCACCTGATGTGTATCCGGTTTTGATGCCGTCAACGTTCAGGCTGGAACTCCACAACAGGCGGTTGCGGTTAATCTGCTTGATATGATTGAAGGTGAATTCTTTTTCTTTGTGCAGTGCATATTCATCCGGCGTATCGCGGATAAGCGCCTGCGACAACAGGGCCATGTCAGTGGCGGAGGTATATTGTCCGTCAGCATCCAGTCCGTGAACGGTTTTGAAATGCGTGTTTTGCAGCTTCAGTTGCTCAGCATAGCGATTCATCAGGTTGACGAATGAATCCTGGCTACCCGCCACAAAATCGGCCAGCGCAATACTGGCATCGTTACCTGACTGGATCACGATACCTTTGTTAAGCTCAGAAACCGGTACATGATCGCCCGGTTTGAGGAACATCAGGGAGGAGCCGCGCAGCACCGGGTTGCCGGTTGCCCAGGCATCATTACCGACGGAGACCAGATCATCAGATTTGATTTTGCCGGATTTGATCGCCTGTCCGACCACATAGCTGACCATGATTTTACTCAGGCTTGCCGGGTCAAGACGCGCATCGGGATTAGATTCCGTCAGGATCTTCCCGCTGTTGTAATCCATAAGCACCCAGGATTTGGCATTAATCTGAGGTGCGACCGGGGCGTTATCCGCCTGAGCGGCAGGAAGCGCCAGCAGCAAAACTCCACCGCCCAGCGCGTAAATGAAAGTCCGTTTGAATTGGGAAGAAATTGTCATAGGTATCAGCGCTTTTGTCCGGGTAATTGAAATTTATCTTATCTTTCAATCAGATTGTGCAACTCTGTCAGGTGTAGAACCTACTGCTTTCCGGGTCGGGAATAAACCTAAATAGTGTAAAGATCTTAAGAATAGTAGAAATTTCCGCTGCTTGCGCAAATCCAACTGGCGATAAAACCAGCAGTAAGCACTTGACCATTTCATTCAGATGGGACAGTTTATCTGTAAATAGCATACAAAATATCTATATCAATAAAGGGCTTATTCACCACGTTTCCCTCCGCGGCTGAACAGGTACAGGGCATCAATGACAGGTCTGTTGTTAAAAGCGCTGACTGGCGCACTGGTCGTGATTCTGATCGGCGTATTGTCTAAAACCCGCAACTATTACATTGCCGGTCTGGTTCCGCTGTTCCCCACGTTTGCCCTGATCGCCCATTATATTGTCGGCACAGAACGCAACATTGAAGCGCTGCGCACCACCATTATTTTTGGACTGTGGGCGGTGATCCCTTACACAGCGTATCTGATTTCTTTGTATTTTTTCATCGGCTCAATGAAACTGCACTACGCCCTGTTCGGTGCTGTGGTCTGCTGGTCACTGGCAGCATGGTTACTGATAAGCCTGTGGACGCGCTTTCATGCCTGATGAAGACCGCGTGACAATATCAGTCATAAAACCCTCAGGATGTAAACTTGCATGAGGCTGCTTGCATTCCGCTGAATGACGTCTGGCACAACCTGAAGTGGTCATGCTGCACGCATTTGCAACAGACTGCATGCTGAGGGTTACAGCCAGAAATCACGGATAAAATCTTCGTTTTCACGCGTCAGTTCGTCCCGGATAAAATCAATGAACTGACTCAGTGAGGCCGGGCGTCGTTTACCGGCCGGTGACTGCAACTGCAACGTGCGCTGGCTGAGTTGCTCAATGTTGACCGGTTTAACGCGTAACCTGTCGCGGCGCGCTTTGTACATAATGGAAAAATGGCTGCATGCCGCAATCGCGCCCGGCGTCTGTACCATAAAATCGTACAGGGTGGAAAAACGGTTACAACTCACCGCAGGCTCAAGAAAAATGCCATTCATCCGGCAGGATAAATCAAACAACTGGCGAATGGTGCTGCCCTGCTCGTTCATCGCCAGCGGGTACGGATGCAAATCCGTCAACTGCACCTCAGTTTCCGCCAGCGGATGATCCGGACGCATCACCATCCGCACCGGTGCGGGGAAAGACGCCAGAATATCCACGCCGCGCTCCGCCGCCAGACTGAACTGCAACGCCAGATCCACTTCGCCGTTGTGGATCATCTCTGACACTTCTACCGCCGTGCCGACGTTGAGATAAAACATCACCCCCGGGTTGTTCAGCCGGAACTGTGAAAACAGTTGCGGCAACAAATCAAACGCCAGTCCGTCAGTGCAGGCCATACGGATCACCGTGCGGCGCACCGCGTTCAGCCCCTGAATTTCTGCAATGGCGTGCTCCATCTCCATCATGCTTTTGCGCACATGGTTTTCCAGAATCTGTCCGGCATCGTTGAGCACCATACCCCGGGCATGGCGCTCAAACAGCGGTGCGCCGATACGTTCTTCAAGGCGCTGGATCTGGCGACTGATGGCAGAGACGGCGACAAATAATTGCCTGCTCGCCGCACTCAGCGAACCGGTATTTGCCACCACCAGGAAATAGCGAATTTCCGTACTTTGCATAACCGTCTTGCCTCATAACTGTGCAAACCAGCATTACAATAAAAGCAACGCTAAGTTGCAATTATTATTATTGTGGCAACGCTTGCGCAGCGCTTAGAGTGAAACTGCTAAAAAAACCAACAATAAATCCTCAAAACATTTAAAAGCAGGTTATTCATGACAGCGGAAAATATCGTAGAACAGGCATTAGCCTGGTTTGATCAGGGTGAATATAAACGAACGTTGGCACGCAGGGTGGCTATTGCCACTGAAAGCCAGAGTCAGCTGCGTGATGCAGAACTGGCGCGTTATCTGGATGAAGAGATTAAACCGGCACTTTCAGCGATGGGTTTCAGCCTGCTCAGCATTGAAAATCCTCATGCCGTCAACCGACCTTTCCTGATTGCTACACGCATCGAAGACAGCAAATTGCCTACCGTACTGAGCTATGGTCACGGCGACGTGGTGTTCGGTGACGATGAGAACTGGCGCAGTGATCTGTCGCCGTGGGTGTTGAAAGAGGAAGGCGATCGCTGGTACGGACGCGGCAGCGCCGATAACAAAGGCCAGCACAGCGTCAACATTGCGGCACTTGAACAAATCTTTAAAGCACGCGGCGGGCGCCTCGGCTTTAACTGCAAACTGCTGTTTGAAATGGGTGAGGAAATCAGCTCTCCCGGGCTGGCAGAACTTTGCCGCGACTATTATGACGAACTCAGCGCCGATATTTTTCTGGCATCCGACGGCCCGCGCCTGAGCGCTGCACGTCCGACGTTGTTTCTGGGTTCGCGCGGTGCGGTAAATTTCCGTCTGAGTATCCATGCCCGCGACAACGCCTATCACTCCGGTAACTGGGGCGGTCTGCTGACCAATCCCGGCATCCAGCTTGCCAATGCGCTGGCCTCGCTGGTGAATCAACAGGGTCAGTTACAGGTGGCAGCGCTTAAACCTCCTGCTGTCAGTGATGCAGTGCGGGAAATTCTCAGTGATGTTGAGGTCGGGGGTGACAAAAACGATCCGCAAATCGACCCGGACTGGGGCGAAGCCGGGCTGACACCCACCGAGCGTTTATATGCCTGGAATACGCTGGAAGTACTGTCATTCCTGACCGGCAATCCGCAGCGCCCGATGAACGCCATCCCCGCCAGCGCTACGGCGGTCTGTCAGTTGCGTTTTGTGGTTGGCACTGACTGGAAAAACCTGACAAAACATGTCCGTGATCATCTCCACGCGCACGGTTTCCCGCAGGTAGAAGTGGAATTTATGCGTGGTTCGCCGGCCACCCGTTTTGACCCGACCGACCCGCTGGTGGGCTGGGCGCTGGATATCATGCAGCAAGCCACCGGCAAAAAACCGGCACTGCTACCGAACCTCGGCGGTTCACTGCCCAATGACGTCTTTGCCGATATTCTCGGCCTGCCGACGTTATGGGTGCCGCATTCCTATCCGGCCTGCGGTCAGCATGGCGTCAACGAACATATGCTGCTTTCCGTCGCCCGCGAAGGGCTGGCAATCATGACCCACCTGTTATGGGACTTCGGTGAGCACGGCACCGCCCTGCTCGCTCAGCACAGTGATCATGCCGGAGGTACCCGATGAGCCAGTTAACGGCTTCCCCCAACGCAACAGGCAATGCGGCAGATAAACCGGGCCTGATGAAAACCCTTTTTGCGACCTGTATCGGTAACGCGCTGGAATGGTTTGATATCGCGATTTACGGTTTTTTCGCCAGCTATATTGCTCATGCCTATTTCCCGACATCCGACCCGACCGTTTCCCTGTTACTGACATTCGGCAGCTTCGGCGTGTCATTCCTGATCCGCCCGCTCGGTGCCATTGTACTGGGCGCTTATGCGGACAGGCACGGGCGCAAAGCCTCGTTGCTGTTATCCATTAGCCTGATGATGGCCGGCGGCCTGATCATCGTGATCACGCCGTCTTACGGCACTATCGGCATGGCGGCTCCGCTGCTGATTCTGGCGGCCCGTCTGATCCAAGGTTTTTCAGCGGGTGGCGAATTCGGCAGCTCTACGGCTTTTCTGGTCGAACACTTCCCGGAACGCAAAGCATTTATCGCCAGCTGGCAATTCGCGACACAGGGTGCGAGTACACTGCTGGCATCAGCATTCGGACTGGGCTTATCGGCAGTGCTGAGTGAAACACAACTTCAGGACTGGGGATGGCGGATCCCGTTTATCTTCGGGCTGCTGATCGGGCCGGTGGGTTTGTATATCCGCCGCCATATCCGGGAATCGGACAGTTTCAGCAAGGCCAGGAAAACCGCCTCGCCGTTGAAAGAAATCGTGCGGGCGCAAAAAGGTCTGTTCTTTACCGCGATTGGTCTGATGGTGGTCTCTACTGCCATTAACTATATGCTCAACTATGTGCCGACGTACGCGACCAAAACGCTGCATTTACCCGCGTCTGCGGGGTTCAGCGCCACGCTGGCGGCCGGGATTATCCTGACGGTAGTGACCCCGGTGATGGGGTTGTGGGCGGAGAAAATTGGCCGTCTGCCGCTGATGTGGGGGTCGCTTATTTTGCTGTTGCTGACCGTGTATCCGGCGTTCTGGCTGATGCTGCAACATACCTCCGCGATGTCCTTGCTGTTGCTGATAAGCTGGCTGGCACTGCTGAAATCGGTGTATTTCTCCACTGTGCCGTCGATGATGGCTGACCTGTTCCCGATCACCACCCGCGCCAGCGGCATGGCGATCAGCTACAACGTCGCCGTAACCGTGTTCGGTGGATTTGCGCCCTTCATCTGTACATTGCTGATTTCCGCCACCGGCAGCAGTCTGGCACCGGGCTACTATCTGATGATGGTGGGCTTGCTCAGCGTCTGGGCATTGTTCAGGGCGCAAAGAACCCAGCACTGAGGGATCTGACAGGCTGAATCTGAGGCGGGCTAAAATGGCCCGCCTTTTTTATTGACTTAATCCTTCAACGGCTAAGTCTGCGGTGCCACTTTCAGTAATTTGCCGTCACGATCGTCAGTCAGTACATACACAAATCCGTCAGTACCCACCTGCACTTCACGAATACGTTCCTTGCGGTCACTGAGTAAACGCTCTTCATGTGTGACTTTCTCCCCGTCGAGTGTCAGGCGGATCAGCGACTCTGACGCCAGCGCGCCGACAAACAGCGAGTTTTTCCATTGCGGGAATTTCAGCGCATTATAAAACGCCATGCCACTTAATGCCGGTGAAACTTTCCAGTAATAAATCGGATCTTCCGCGCCTGCTAACGTGGTGCCTTTGGCCTCCGGGATCGGCTGTCCCGAATAGTTGATCCCGAATGTCGCCAGCGGCCAGCCGTAGTTTTTACCGGCTTTCGGCAGATTCACTTCATCGCCGCCGCGCGGACCGTGTTCGGTTTCCCACAACGCGCCGCTCCACGGATTAACCGCCAGCCCCTGCGGATTACGATTACCGTAGGTCCAGATTTCCGGTTTCGCACGTTTGTCGTGAACAAACGGGTTGTCCTGCGGCACCCCGCCTTCCGCTGTCAGACGTAAAATTTTGCCTTGCAACTGGTTGAGATGCTGCGCGTTAATGCGCTGGTTATTGTCACCGGTGGACAGAAAAATATTGCCCTTGTCATCAAATGCAATACGCCCGCCGAGATTAATGCCGCTTTGTAAGGCCGGTTGCTGAACAAATATGACCTTAAAATCTGCCAGGGTTTTATTGTCCGCCGACAATGTGCCATAACCCAGGGCGGCATGTGGTTCACCCTTTTCTCCCGGTTGCGCAAATGTCAGATACACCCGGCGGTTACTGTCAAAATCAGGCGATAAGCGCACGTCCCACAAACCGGCCTGTCCTGCGACCCAGACGGCCGGTACACCGTTCAACGGCGCAGACAATCCTGAGTCCGGCTTCCACAGCCGCAGTTGTCCGCTGCGTTCGGTAATCAATGCCCCCTGATTATTGGGTAAAAAAGCCAAAGACCAGGGGTGATCGAGCCCCCTGGCCAGTTCCGTTACCTGTGCGCCGGCCAGCGGCGGTGGAACGGGGGATTTCGGGGCGGCACAGACGTGGGTGGTTAACATCATCGCTATAAAAGCAGGCAGTAATGTGTCGCGCAAAGAAAATGGCATAGCGCTTCTCCCGAAGTGATTTTTGCAGGTGAAGAGTAAAATATGAGAATCACAGACAAAATTCAGTTTAGGCCATGTCCCTGATTTTGCTCAGCGGTTGCGTACGGCTATAACCTACAGGAATAACAGCGCTGCGAAATATAATAACAACAAGGCATTCCCTCTTTTGTAACATACCGGTAAACTGCCCCCACAGAATAGACGTCCAGACAGACAGACTTCTGCACATCCTCAATCTGGAAAGCCGCATTGCCTTCCCGGATTTACGCCCAAAAACACCAGAAAAAACATCGCGTCCAACGGAGCTGTTCAATAATGAAAAAAATATCCGCCTCCCTGCTGGCATTAAGCCTGTTTTCCGCTCTGCCGGCGTTCGCTGCCGGTGAAACACCCGCGCCGGTTCCTGCGGTTATTGCTCAGCACAACGGTCCTGTGCGCATTGCGGTTATCCGTAATCTGGGCTCCGACGATAACACCACGCAGTTTCTGGCCGGTGCCATTAAACAGGGACGCGCGCTTGGCTTTAAAGTGGATACTTTCCTCAGTAATGGCGATGACGCGAAATTTCAGGATTTCGTTAATCAGGCTATTAGCCAGAAATACGACGGTATTATCCTGTCACAGGGGCGCGGCCCGTATTCTGAGGCGCTGGTGAAACGCATCGCGGCAGCGGGTATTGCGGTGTCCGCATTTGATACCGAAGTGCCGGAAAACATTCCTGGCGTTACGGTCACCCGCCAGGACGATGCCTCGCTGGCGAAAGCATCTGTTGGTCAGCTGGTGAAAGATTTCAACGGTAAAGCCAATATCGTCAAATTGTGGGTGGCCGGTTTCCCGCCAATGGAACGCCGCCAGAAAACCTACGAAGCGATTTTAAAAGAGAATCCGGGCATTCATCAGCTGGAATCTATCGGCGCAGTCTCTTCTGATGTACAGGGCGATACCGCAAACAAAGTCGGTGCAATTCTCGCCAAATATCCGAAAGGGCAAATTGACGCTATCTGGGGTGCATGGGATGCCTTTAGTCAGGGCGCATATAAGGCGCTGAAAGAAAATGGCCGTACCGAGATTAAACTTTACAGCATCGATGTGTCGAACCAGGATTTACAGCTGATGCGCGAAAAAGGCAGCCCGTGGCAGATGACGGCTGCGGTGGACACACAGCTGATTGGTGCGGTTAACCTGCGAATTGTGGCACTCAAAATTGCCGGCGAGAAAACCCCGGCAACCTATGAATTCCCGGCGCAAACAATTCCGCAATCTTTGCTGCTTAGCCAGCCGGACGGCATCAACGTGACCGGACTGAGCAAAATCATTCCTGGCTGGGGTAAATCTGCAGATTTCACCGCACCGTGGTTTGCGACGCTGGAAGCCAAATACAAAAAATAATCCCCTGGGCCTCCCGGAAACGGGAGGTTTTTTCAGCATTTTACGGGTCTATATCAGGCGCTTCCCCTCACTTTTCCCGCTCAACATTCCCCCGTTTGCCTTGTGCGATCACAGAAATAAAGAAACATAAATTCAGAAACAAAAATCTCAATAGCCGCAGACCCCCGCCAACCGTTAAAAACGTACTCTCCCTTTTCATATGGACATTCACGCAATGAGTACAGAAATCCTTTCGGTCAAGGAAAAGATTGGATACGGATTAGGTGACGCCGCCAGTCATATCATTTTCGATAACGTCATGCTCTACATGATGTTTTTCTATACCGATATTTTCGGCATTCCGGCGGGTTACGTCGGTACAATGTTCCTGCTGGCCCGCGCACTGGACGCGATCTCGGACCCGTGCATGGGATTACTGGCAGACCGTACCCGCACGCGCTGGGGAAAATTCCGCCCTTATGTGCTCTTCGGCGCCATTCCTTTTGGCATCGTCTGCGTATTCACCTACACCACGCCGGAGCTAAGCATGACCGGCAAAATGATTTATGCCGCCATCACATATACCCTGCTGACGCTGATGTATACCGTGGTCAATATTCCTTATTGCGCTCTCGGCGGTGTGATTACCTCTGACCCGGCGCAGCGGATTTCGCTGCAATCGTACCGCTTTGTTCTCGCCACGGCAGGCGGCATGCTAAGTACCGTGCTGATGATGCCGCTGGTTAACTTTATCGGCGGTGAAAATAAAGCGCTCGGTTATCAGGGCGGAATTGCGGTACTGGCGATTGTCGCTGCCGTGATGCTGGCGATTTGTTTTGCCACGACCAAAGAACGTATTGACCCGGGCAAACCGACCGGCACCATGCGCGAAGACTTACGTGACATCTGGCACAACGACCAGTGGCGTATTGTCGGCCTGCTGACCATCCTCAATATCATGGCGGTCGCGGTTCGCGGCGGCGCCATGATGTATTACGTGACGTACATTCTCGGCAATCCGGTGCTGTTCGCCTGGTTCCTTGGCGTGTATTCCGTCGGCAACCTGATCGGCAGCGCACTGGCGAAGCCGCTTACCGACTGGAAATGTAAGGTCAGCGTTTTCTGGTGGACTAACGCCATTCTGGCGGTTCTGAGCATCGGCATGTTCTTCCTGCCTGTTCACGGCAGCGTTGTGATGTTTATCTTTATCTTTATTATCGGCGTCCTCCATCAGCTCGTGACCCCGATTCAATGGGTAATGATGTCTGACACTGTCGATTACGGTGAATGGAACGACGGAAAACGCCTCACGGGTATCAGCTTTGCAGGCACTCTGTTTGTGCTGAAACTCGGTCTGGCACTGGCTGGTGCCATGATCGGCTGGATGCTGGCAGGTGCCGGTTATCAGTCCGGTGCTGCCACTCAAAACAGTGCCACCATGACCAGCATTGTCGCACTGTTTACGGTGGTTCCGGCCGTCTGTTATCTGCTGAGCGCCATCATCTGTAAACGCTATTACATTCTTCGCACCCCGCTGCTGCGCCGCATCCTTGATGAGGTCGCACAGGGCATCCGCCGTAATCAGCAAGAATTTATGAAATAAATCTGCTTTTGAAGAACTGAAACTGTTTTAACTGAACATGCCCAAAATCATTCGTGCTGAATCAAGAGGGCAACTCAGTGAATCCCCGGGAGCATACATAAGTATGTGGCCGGGGTTCGCGAAGGCAGCCAACGCAGAGTCAGTATGAAGGATGAAGGGCTAGAGGAGAAAAATTAATGAAAATCAGTGATGGTAACTGGTTGATCCAGGATGGATTGTCACTCACGCATCCGCTTCAGGTGTTTGAAGTACAACGCTCAGGAAATGAGATGGTGATTTACGCCGCGCCGAAAGATGCATCGGAACGCGCCAGCCAGCTCGACTCACCGCTGTTTACGCTGCGTTTCTTCTCACCGCAGACCGGCGTAATAGGTGTACGCATTACTCATTTTGATGGTGAAAGAGAGAAAGGCCCGCATTACCCATTAATCCAAACCGACACACCAGAACTGCGTTTTGAAGATAACGATGAATTCGCCGCACTGCACAGCGGTGATCTCTGTGTTCGTGTGACCAAAGGCAATAACTGGACGCTGGATTTCCTGCGCAACGGCCGCCGGATCACCGGCAGTGTTGCGAAGTCTAACGGCTATGTGCAAGATGCGAAAACACAGAAAACCTACATGATGGAACGTCTGGATCTGGGCGTCGGCGAAACGGTTTACGGCCTGGGAGAGCGTTTCACCGCACTGGTTAAAAATGGTCAGACGGTTGAGACCTGGAACCGTGACGGCGGCACCAGCACAGAGCAATCCTACAAAAACATTCCGTTCTACCTGACGAACCGCGGCTATGGCGTGCTGGTGAATCATCCCGAATGTGTGTCTTTTGAAGTTGGCTCTGAAAAAGTCTCCAAGGTGCAGTTCAGCGTGGAAGGCGAGTATCTCGAATATTTTGTTATCGATGGCCCGACGCCGAAAAAAGTGCTCGACCGTTATACCCGCCTGACCGGCCGCCCTGCACTTCCACCAGCCTGGTCATTTGGCCTGTGGCTGACGACTTCGTTTACCACCAATTATGATGAAGCAACCGTCAACAGCTTTATTGACGGCATGGCAGAACGTGAACTGCCACTGCATGTTTTCCATTTTGACTGCTTCTGGATGAAGGCTTTCCAGTGGTGTGATTTCGAATGGGATCCGCAAACTTTCCCTGATCCACAGGGTATGTTGCAGCGCCTGAAAGCCCGCGGTCTGAAAATCTGCGTGTGGATCAATCCGTACATCGGCCAGAAATCGCCGCTGTTCCATGAGGGCAAAGTAAAAGGCTATCTGCTCAAACGCCCTGACGGTCGTGTCTGGCAGTGGGATAAATGGCAGGCAGGCATGGGGATTGTCGATTTCACCAATCCACAGGCCTGCGAATGGTACGCCGGACACCTGAAACGTCTGGTGGATATGGGCGTAGATTGCTTCAAAACCGATTTCGGTGAACGTATTCCTACCGATGTTATCTGGCACGACGGCAGTGATCCGCAGAAGATGCATAACCATTATGCGTTTGTGTACAACAAACTGGTGTACGAAACATTGCAGGATAAGCTTGGTGCCGATGAAGCAGTCCTGTTTGCCCGCTCAGCCTCGGTGGGCGCACAACAATTCCCGGTTCACTGGGGTGGTGACTGTTATGCCACTTACGAGTCCATGGCTGAAAGCCTGCGCGGCGGATTATCCATCGGGTTGTCCGGCTTTGGTTTCTGGAGCCATGACATTGGCGGCTTCGAAAACACCGCACCGGCACATATCTACAAACGCTGGTGCGCATTCGGCCTGCTCTCCAGTCACAGCCGCCTGCATGGCAGTAAATCCTATCGTGTGCCGTGGGTATATGACGATGAAGCCTGCGACGTGGTACGCCAGTTCACGCAGCTTAAATGCCGCCTGATGCCGTATCTCTACCCGGCATCTGCACAGGCCGCCAGTCATGGAACGCCGGTGATGCGCGCCATGATGCTGGAGTTCCCTGAAGATCCGGCATGCGATTATCTCGATCGCCAATATATGCTCGGTGACGACCTGCTGGTGGCCCCCGTTTTCAGCGAAGAAGGCGACGTCGATTTCTATCTGCCGCAAGGCCGCTGGACGCATCTTCTGAGCAACGACGTGGCTGAAGGCTCACGCTGGCATCGTCAGCAGCATGGCTTCGACAGTTTGCCGTTGTATGTCCGTCCGAATACCTTGCTGGCGCTTGGCAGCAATGATCAGAAGCCGGATTATGTTTACAACCAGCAGCCTCAATTCCATTTGTTCGAACTGGAAGAAGGCGCGGTCGCGGAAAGCGCGATCACGGATCTGAGCGGGAAAACCGTCTTCACTCTCAGCGCGGTGCGCAATGGCAACACCATCATTCTGACCAGTAAAGGCGACGCGCCAGGCTGGACGCTCTGTCTGCGTAATATTCAGCAGATAGCCGGTTTTAGTCAGGGCACATCAGCAATTCAGGCATCGGGCATCGTCCTGACACCCGAAGCGGGCTGTAAAGAGTTCGTGATTACGTTATAAAATTCATCAATAACCGGCCTCGCCGCCTTTCCGGGCTGCGGGGCTTTTTTATGCGGTGCCTAAACGTCCTGATAAACACTTTCGCCATGAATGCTACGGTATTCTTTAGGCGTCATTTCATAGCCTTTTTTAAATACTGAATAGAAATATTGCAGCGAGGGATAACCGCACATTTGCGAGATCTCATTGATGGAAATCGAGGTGGCGGCCAGCAGATTGCGGGCACGATCGAGTTTTTCTTCGTGGATCACTCCGTGAATCGTTTGCCCGGTTTCATCTTTAAAACGTTTCTCAAGGTTAGATCGCGACATGCCAATGGCATCCAGCACCTGCTCAACTTTAATCCCTTTGCAGGCGTGATAACGGATGTAATGCATAGCCTGAATGACGGCAGGGTCACGCAGTGATCGGAAATCCGTTGAACGACGCTCTACTACCTTCACCGGCGGCACCAGAATACGCTGTAACGGCAATTCGCGCTGATCCAACAACTGATGCAAAAGTTTCGCGGCGCGATAGCCCATCTGACGCGTGCCCTGTACTACGGATGACAACGCGACACGCGACAGGTAGCGCGTCAGTTCCTCATTATCGATACCAATGACGCAAAGCTTTTCTGGCACAGGAATATTCAGATGCTCGCATACCTGTAACAGATGCCGCGCCCGGGCGTCGGTGACAGCAATAATGCCGGTTTGCTGTGGCAGTGTCTGGATCCAATCCGCCAGCCGGTTCTGGGCGTGCTGCCAATTTTCCGGTGCGGTTTCCATGCCCTGATAGACTACGCCCTGATACTGCTCGGCAGACACCAGCTTTCTGAACGCATGCTCGCGTTCCTGCGCCCAGCGCTTTCCCCCTGCATCAGGCAGACCGTAAAATGCAAAACGGTTAATCCCCTTTTCTTTCAGGTGCATAAAGGCCGCTTCAACCAGTGCGTAGTTGTCGGTAGCGATATAATGTACCGGCGGATAATCTTCTTCCTGATGATAGGAACCGCCCACGCCGACAATCGGCACGTTGAGACCTTCGAGCAACGTTTCAATTTCACGGTCGTCAAAATCGGCGATCACGCCATCACCTAGCCAGTCTTTAATGTTGTCGATGCGACAGCGGAAATCTTCCTCAATAAAGATATCCCAGTCACTTTGTGAGGCCTGAAGGTATTCACCTACGCCTTCGACGACCTGACGGTCATAGACTTTATTGGCGTTAAATAACAACGTGATCCGATAACGTTTTTCAAACATACCTGTTTCTCACCGATGATCTAATAGACTAAAGCCTCATTCATTTGCACTAATGAATGAGGCTGATTGGGTTGGTCAATAGCACAACACAAGGGCTTACGTAGATTTGGCATAGCGAATTTGTGAGGCTCCTCAGGTTTTCCTGAATGACAGTCCGCCATCACGGTGATCTTCGCTGACTTTATGCGCGCCGTTTGGTCGCAGAATCCATCCAGACCGCCAGCAGTAAAATCGCGCCTTTGACGATGTATTGCCAGAACGTCGGCACATCCAGCATGCTCATGCCGTTATCCAGCGAGGCCATAATGAAAGCCCCCATAACGGCACCGGCCACGCTGCCAACACCGCCTGCAAGGCTGGTTCCGCCAATAACACAAGCCGCGATGGCATCCAGTTCCGCGATATTGCCCGCCGAAGGCGAACCAGCCCCCAACCGCGAACTGAGGATCAGACCGGCAATCGCTACCATCAGCCCGTTGATCGCAAACACCGCCAGTTTGCTGCGCTCCACGTTAACGCCGGATAACCGTGCCGCTTCTATGTTGCCGCCAATCGCATAAATACGGCGACCAAATGCAGTACGGGAGGCCATGAACATGCCGCCCAGCATCAGCGCCACCAGAATCAGCACGGGCGTCGGCACACCGCGATAATCATTGAGCAGGTAAATAGCCCCCAGCGCAATAATCGCAGTGAGAGCCTGACGGGTCACATCACTTTTTGCTGCTGTCAGCGGCAAACCCAGTGCCGCCCGCTGTTTGCGCCTGCGCCATTGCCAGCCAATGAACAGGGCCAGCGCAATGGCGCCAATACCAAAACCGAAAGAATCAGGCAGATAACTCTGACCAATTAATGACATGGCAGGGGTTGTCGGCGATACCGTGGTGCCGCTGGTGATACCAATCAAAATGCCGCGAAACGCCAGCATTCCGGCCAGGGTTACGATAAATGAGGGGACCTTGCGATACGCGACCCACCAGCCATTCCAGGCACCCAGTAACAATCCGAGCGCCAGTGTCACCACAATAGTGAGCGGCAACGGCCAGCCGAGCCAGACATCGAAAATTGCCGCCGCGCCACCGAGTAATCCCATCATGGAGCCGACTGACAGGTCGATTTCCGCCGAGATAATGACAAATACCATACCGACAGCCAGAATGCCGGTGATTGCCGTCTGGCGCAGCAGGTTAGACACGTTACGGGCACTGATATACGCGCCATCGGTGGTCACGCTAAAAAAGACAATAATCACCGCAATGGCCGCCAGCATGACGAATACCTGCAGGTTAATGCTTTTTAGTTTCTGTATCGAAAATAACACGTCAGCCTCATCGGGACGGGCTGACGCAGACGGGGTTCCCGGCTGTGGAAATTTAGACATAAGATTCACTCCTCAGTGCGGCTTCCATGACCTGTTCCTGACTTAAATTATTGTTATCCAGACAGGCTTTGACCTGCCCGAGATGCATCACTACTACCCGATCGCTGAGCCCCAGCACTTCGGGTAACTCTGATGAAATGACGATAATCGCCATTCCCTGCGCCGCGAGCTGGCCGATCAATTTGTAAATTTCATGTTTTGCCCCGACGTCGATCCCGCGCGTCGGTTCATCAAGAATGAGGATTTTAGGTTTGAGCAGCAGACACCTCGCCAGAATGGCTTTTTGCTGATTGCCACCACTGAGCCGCCCGATCGCCAGTTCGGGAGAAGATGTTTTGATTTTGAGTTGCTTCACTGACTCACTGATAGTGTGCTGTTCCTGGGCTTCGCGCAGAACACCGCCGCCGCTGAACTGACTTAACGCCGCCAGCGTAATGTTGCTGCCAACCGCCATCACCGGCACGATGCCGTCACGTTTACGGTCTTCAGGCACCATCGCCAGCCCGCGGCGCATCGCATCACGGCAATCGGTGATCTGCACTTTTGAACCTTGCAACCAGATATCTCCCGACCAGCGCCCGGGATAAACACCGTACAAACATTCCATCATTTCTGTTCTTCCGGCGCCCACCAGCCCGGCGACACCCAGCACCTCGCCCTGCCGCAGGGTAAAACCGGCGTTATCCACCCGTTTGATATGCCGGTTAACCGGATGCCAGGCAGTGAGATTTTCCACCCGTAAAATTTCTTCACCGATCTGGCGTTCACGGGACGGAAAGAGTTCAGTCAGTTCGCGCCCCACCATCATGGCGATAATTTCTTTCTCAGATGTCCCTGCGGCATTGCAGGTGGCGATATGTCTCCCATCACGGATCACACACAGTTTGTCGGAAATGGCTTTGACTTCGTTGAGTTTGTGAGAAATGTAAATGCAGGCGATATCGTGATGACGCAGGTCACGAATGATATCGAGCAAAATCGCCGTTTCACTTTCGGTCAGAGACGCCGTCGGTTCGTCCAGCACCAGCAACCGGACCTGCTTGTTCAGCGCTTTGGCAATTTCAACCAGTTGCCGCTGCCCAAGGCCCAGTTCACCAACCCGTGTATGCGGGTCAATATTGAGTTTGACCTGCGCCAGCATGCGCTGGCAGCGCAAATACATTTTATCGGTATCGAGCATCCCGTAACTGCCCCACTCATTTCCCAGAAACATGTTTTCCAGTACGCTCAGTTGTTTTACCAGCGCGAGTTCCTGATGAATAATCGCAATCCCTTTTTGCTCGGTATCCCGGATACCCTTCGCTGTAAGCCGTTCTCCTGAAAAATAAATTTCACCTTCAAATGTGCCTTGCGGATAAATACCGCACAACACTTTCATTAATGTGGATTTACCTGACCCATTTTCACCGCACAGTGATAACACTTCTCCCGCAGATAACGTCAGGCTAATATTATCAACGGCTTTTACCACACCAAACCTCTTAGTGATATTGCGCATATCCAGCAACGGTAATTTTTCATATTGTTCTGGCATTTTCACCCCCGGCAGAAACAACACCTCCACAAGGAGGTGTTGTTTCCATAGAAAATATTGAAAAATTAAAGGTCTGACTTTTTGTGGAATCCATCAGCCACTACGGTGCTTTCAATATTACTTTTATCCACCTGAATCGGTGTCAATAAATAAGATGGCACCTCTTTTTTACCATTATTTAATGTGGCATTTGATTTCGGGGTTTCTCCTTTACCTAACTGCACTGCAATTTCTGCAGCATCATTGGCCAGTTTAGTAATTGGCTTGTAAACGGTCATGGTTTGAGTGCCGGCTTCGATTCGTTTAATTGCAGCAAGGTCGGCATCCTGCCCCGAAATAGCCACTTTCCCTGCCAGCCCTTGTGCTGACAGTGCCTGCACTGCGCCCCCGGCTGTTGCATCGTTAGATGCCACCACCGCATCAATTTTATTGTTGTTAGCGGTCAGGGCATTTTCCATAATTTTTAAGGCGTTTTCCGGCAACCACCCGTCAGCCCACTGATCGCCCACGATTTTAATCTTTCCGTCTTTGATGAGCGGATTCAGCACCTTCATCTGGCCAGCGCGGAACAGCTTGGCATTGTTATCCACCGGTGAGCCCCCCATCAGGAAATAATTTCCCTGCGGTACACGCTGAACCAGGCTTTGTGCCTGGAGTTCGCCGACTTTTTCATTGTCAAAAGAGATATAAAAATCAATATCCGCGTTGTTGATCATGCGGTCATACGCCAGCACTTTGATGCCTTCCTGTTTAGCTTCGGCAATCACGTTACTGAGCACTTCGCCGTTGTACGGAATGATGACCAGCACATCAACGCCGCGATTGATCATATTTTCAATCTGCGCCATTTGTGTTTCTTCATTGCCGTTGGCGGATTGCACAAAAACATCCGCTCCCAGCGTTTTGGCTTTAGCCACAAAAATATCACGGTCTTTTTGCCAGCGTTCTAAACGTAAGTCATCAATAGCCATGCCAATTTTAATTTCTTTCGCTAACCCTGACTGGCTAAAAAGCACTAATGCGGCACAGGCAGAAAGAATTACTTTATTCATTTTCATCATGTCAGACCTTTTATAAGAATAAGTAGAGGCAGATACAGAGAAGTATGTACAGCAATGACACAAGGATTGTTGTCGCTGGGTAATTAATCGGCAATTGCAGATTTTAATCACTGCATTACGATTTTTTGTTTATTTTAGGAACTATGATGGTGATCATGGTTTGATTGTAATACGCACAAGCCAGGTACTTTTATTATCGTGACGTCATGGAAAACGGGTAAAAAATGACAAGAAAAAGGGTTATTTATGCGATCTGCCGCACACTTAATAATTCTATTAAATTGAGTGTGAAATAACGTAATTGTGAGATTAAACGTCAACTCCGAAGATAGAGCCTCAGCCTCCCAGTCCCGCTGGGCCCGTTTTCAAGGAGTTATCAATGCACGCATATTTCGACAAACTCGACGCAGTCCGCTACGAAGGTGCTAACAGCACTAACCCGTTGGCATTCCGTCATTACAACCCTGAAGAAGTGATCCTCGGCAAAACGATGGCTGAGCATCTGCGTTTCGCCGCCTGTTACTGGCATACATTCTGCTGGAACGGCAACGATATGTTCGGTGTGGGTGCCTTTGATCGCCCGTGGCAGCAAGCGGGCGATGCGCTGGAACTGGCTAAACGCAAGGCGGATGTTGCATTTGAATTTTTCCAGAAACTGAACGTCCCTTATTATTGCTTCCATGACGTTGACGTCTCGCCGGAAGGCGCATCAATTAAAGAATACGTGAATAATTTTGCCATCATGACCGATGTACTGGCGCAAAAACAGGAAGCCAGCGGGGTAAAATTATTGTGGGGTACAGCTAACTGCTTCACCCATCCACGTTACGGCGCAGGCGCAGCAACCAATCCTAATCCAGAAATTTATACCTGGGCCGCCGCACAGGTTGTGCACGCTATGAACGCCACCAAACAACTGGGCGGCGAAAATTACGTGCTGTGGGGTGGCCGTGAAGGGTACGAAACCCTGCTCAACACTGATCTTCGTCAGGAACGCGAACAACTGGGTCGCTTCATGCAGATGGTGGTTGAGCATAAACATAAAATTGGTTTCCAGGGCACGCTGTTGATCGAACCCAAACCGCAGGAACCGACCAAACATCAGTACGATTATGATGTCGCTTCCGTGTATGGCTTCCTGAAACAGTTCGGTCTGGAAAAAGAGATTAAAGTGAATATCGAGGCCAATCATGCCACGCTGGCCGGTCACTCATTCCACCATGAAATTGCTAACGCAATTGCTCTCGGTATCTTCGGTTCCGTCGATGCTAACCGTGGCGACCCGCAATGTGGCTGGGATACCGATCAGTTCCCGAACAGCGTGGAAGAAAATGCACTGGTAATGTATGAAATCATCAAAGCAGGCGGTTTCACTACCGGTGGTCTGAATTTTGACTCGAAAGTTCGTCGCCAAAGCACCGATAAATATGACCTGTTCTACGGCCATATCGGCGGAATGGACACCATGGCGCTGGCGCTGAAAGTGGCAGCCCGTATGATTGAAAGCCGTGAACTCGATAAGCACGTTGCCCAGCGTTACGCTGGCTGGAACACAGAATTAGGTCAGCAGATCCTGCAAGGCAAAATGTCACTGGAAACCCTGAGCAGCTATGCGCAACAAAATGCGCTGGCTCCTCAGCACCAGAGCGGTCAGCAGGAGCGTCTGGAAAATCTGGTTAACCGCTACCTGTTTGGTTAACCGGTTAAAATAAGTTGGCGCCCTGCCCGCTATAGGCGGAATTGCAGGGCGTTAAACGTTACAGGTTCGGATCAACAGATAAGGGAAAATTATGTATCTCGGATTAGATCTGGGCACCTCTGGCGTCAAAGTCATTTTGCTTAGCGAAGAAGGTGGGGTGGTCGCCAGCCACAGTGAGGCGTTAACCCTTTCCCGCCCGCATCCGTTGTGGTCTGAGCAAAATCCTGCCGACTGGTGGGATGCAACGGACCGCGCAGTATCTGCACTGTCACAACAACACTCTCTGCGGGGTGTAAAAGCGATTGGCCTGACCGGTCAGATGCATGGCGCAACTCTGCTGGACGCACAGCAAAAAGTCTTACGTCCGGCCATTTTATGGAACGACGGTCGCAGTTTCAGCCAGTGTCAGCAACTGGAGGCGGAAGTCCCTACGTCCCGCCAGATCACCGGTAACCTGATGATGCCTGGTTTTACTGCCCCTAAGCTGCTCTGGTTGCGTAAAAACGAACCGGCTGTATTTGCTAAAATAAACAAGGTCTTGCTGCCAAAAGATTATCTGCGCTGGCTGATAACCGGCGTTTTCGCCAGCGATATGTCAGATGCCGCTGGCACGATGTGGCTGGATGTTGCCAGGCGCGACTGGAGCGACGCATTACTTACTGCAACCGGCCTGACCCGCGAACAGATGCCCGCTCTTTTCGAAGGCAACCAGATTACCGGGCATCTGCTGCCTGAAATCGCCTCACGCTGGAATATGGATTCCGTGCCCGTGATTGCCGGTGGTGGTGATAATGCGGCGGGTGCCGTTGGTGTCGGATTATACAAAACCGGACAAGCTATGCTTTCCCTCGGCACATCCGGTGTATATTTCGCCGTCAGCGACGGTTTCCTGAGTAATCCGCAGCAGGCAGTACACAGTTTCTGTCATGCGCTGCCGGATACCTGGCATTTGATGTCCGTCATACTTAGCGCCGCCTCATGTCTGGATTGGGCCGCAAAACTGACTGGCTCCGCATCCGTTGGCGAACTGATCAATCTGGCTGAAAAGGCTTCGGGCGCAAATGCACCTGTATGGTTTTTGCCGTATCTCTCCGGCGAGCGGACTCCATATAATAACCCGAATGCCAAAGGTGTTTTGTTCGGTCTGACACATCAGCATGGCCCTGCGGATATCGCCCGTGCTGTTCTCGAAGGTGTCGGTTTCGCGCTGGCTGACGGCATGGATGTGCTGCATGCAACCGGCCTGGTACCGCACAGCGTCACCCTCATTGGCGGCGGTGCCCGCAGCCCGTACTGGCGTCAGATGCTGGCAGACATCAGCGGCAAAACGCTGGAATACCGTACGGGTGGCGACGTCGGCCCCGCACTTGGCGCAGCGCGTTTAGCGCAAATCGCCATGAATCCAGGAAAACCGCCGGAGCAGTTCCTGCCGGAACTGCCACTTGAGCAAGTGCATCAGCCGGATGCTGATAAGCACACTGCGTATGCGGAACGGAGGAAAGTGTTCAGGGAGTTGTATGTGAGACTTGAGGGATTGATGTAATGGCGGATTGGCCATCAGGGCAATGTCAATGAAGGCCTGATCGGGAAGATTTCGGTTTCTCAAGTGCAGCGGTCACCTGAAGCACAGTGCCGAAACCGACCAGAGGGGAAAAGCTTTTCCCCTCTGAACTCCCCTCGCTTTTTCAAACACGTGATCCGCGCGCCGGCTATGTTTCAGGTATCGCAGCGACAGGCTGGAAATCTTGCCGCTGCGCGGTGCCTTCTCTCGGTCCTGGAGCCTCTGGTCTCCAGGCCGCTCCGTTCAGCAAGATTCCTGAATCGCCCGCACGATCTTTAAATCAACGGCAGACTGTTTTTCATCCTTTAAAAGGTTGATTGGCGTGCTCAAAAATGGCACCGAATGAATGGTTCGAGACCTATGGCTCGAAGCCTGAAATTCGGGAATCGCGCAGCGATGACATTTTGCGCCACACACTGATGCACCAGAATATGTCCTTCATACCAGCGATAGCGCGCAGTGAAAAAAGCGCGGAGTCCAGAGGCCCGCGCGTTACCGGGTCTCTGGTCGGTGTGGGCCGACGCCCACGGTTTTGCAGTTGCAGTTAAAAATGACAGTTCAAGGGTAAATCCCCTTGAAGGTTGTCTTCTTCCTCGGCTCCGACATAATCCCCTCCAGCGCTTCGACACATTTCAGATAATGCGCTGTTTTTTTGTGCGCCAGTACAGCCTCGTTATCCTGATAGGCTTCATAGATAAAGAATCGTGTCGGTACCGACTCATCCTGCAGCACATCAAACCTGAGATTTCCCGGTTCCTTCACCGCGCCCAAATGATTAGCGTGAAATACCGCCAGGAACTCATCCACCTTTTCCGGGTGAATGTTAATTTCGACCAGTGTCACTTCCATGATTCACCCCTTTTCGCTCAGGAACAGTTCGTAGGCATGGACCACGCTGGCGTTTTCATGTACCACCGCCTTCACCGCTTTTAGCATCGCGACCGGCGATTCAGACTGGAAGATGTTGCGCCCCATATCCACTCCGGAAGCGCCCTGATCAATAGCCTGATAACACATTTCCAGCGCCTCACGTTCCGGCAGTTTTTTACCGCCTGCAATCACGATGGGTACCGGACATCCCGCTGCCACACGCTCAAAACCTTCATCGACGTAATAGGTTTTGATAATGTTCGCGCCCATTTCAGCAGCAATTCGGGTTGCCAGCGAGAAGTAACGCTGATCACGCGCCATATCTTTACCCACACCGGTCACCGCCATGGTCGGCATGCCATAACGCATCCCCTGATCAACCAGCTGGATGATGTTTTTAATCGACTGATGTTCATATTCACTGCCGATATATACCTGTGCCGCCATTGCTGCGACATTCAGGCGCAGCGCATCTTCTATCGCTACCGCCACCGCTTCATTTGAGAGTTCAGTCAGGATAGAGTTACCGCCGGAAGCCCGCATCACTACGGGTTTGTTCACCGCAGCAGGCACCACGCTGCGCAGCACGCCACGGGTACACATCAGTACGTCAGTGTGCGCAAACAAAGGCGCAATATTAATGTCGATACGTTCAAGACCCGTCGTCGGCCCCTGAAAATAGCCATGATCAAATGCCAGCATAACCGTCCGGCCTGAATGAGGATTGAAAATCCGCGCCAGCCGCGATTGCATTCCCCAGTCAAGCTGACCGCTGCCTTTGAGGAAAAATGCGTGATTGTCCTGCGGCGTGCCAATGCCGAAATTTTTACCGTCTCTGATATCGTCCAGATCTGCCATTTCATTTTCTCCTTACTCGTCAGAAGTCATATTTGCCAATGTTGTCTTTGGTGAAGACCACGCGTTCGGGCAGTAAAACGATGCCGTTACCTTTGGCCTCATACTGGTAGCCCTGCACACTGTTCGGTACCACTTCCACCGCTCCGACATCCGGCACATCCAGTTTGTCGCCCACGTTAAGCTCGCCTTTTTTCAGTAACTGATCAGCAACGTAAACCGAAATCTTGCCCTGACTGACCACATCCCACAGGCCAAACTGTTTCACCGTGCCGCGTTCAACATACGGCCGCATAACGTTTGGTGTGCTGAAGCCGACGATAGTCACGTTCGTCCGTTTAAGATTTTCCGCCGCCTGCGCGGCTGCCGGTAATGCGTTGGCATCAGGCGCAATGATTGCGTCAAGGTCCCCGTAGGATTTAAGGATACCTTCGGCGGTTTGTAGCGATTTGGTGGCGTCGTTATAGCCGTATTGTGTGGTGACGATTTCCCAACCCGGATGCTCTTTGGCGATTTTGGTTTTTGCCTCTTTCACCCACTGGTTCTGGTCGGTAACCGTCGGGCTGGAATAAAAAAATGCCACCTTGGCCTTTTCTTTTTTCACCTGACTGGAGGTCATATCCACCAGCATCGAGCCAAGTTGCTGCGGCGTGCCCTGATTGATGTAAATCGAGCGGCATTCCGGTTTGGTATCAGAATCCCAGGTCAGCACTTTCACACCACGTTGCATGGCACGTTTGAGCGCCGGGCACAGACCATCGGGTGACACTGCAGCAACCACAATCGCGTTATATCCCTGATTGACGAAGTTGTTGATCATCTGCACCTGACCGGACACGCTCGGTTCCGTGGGCCCGTCATAGGTCACGTCTGCCCCCAACGCTTTACCGGCGGCCATTGCGCCGTTACCCCCACTGGTGAAATAACCGACGCCCACCAGTTTTGGAATAAACGCGATGCGTTCAGCCGCCTGCGCATTGAGGCAGGCCAGGCTTACAGCACTGGCAATTAATAAGGTTTTCAAACAATTGGATTTCATTATTCACCCCGGCTTATTGAGAAATAGATGGTTTCGACGTCAAGGAAGAAGAAGACGCAGACCCGCGCTGGCGATAACGCTGGAATACACTGCGGATAAGATCACGATTGAGACTGGCAGAACGGCCAATAACCACCAGGATCAGCAGTGCCCCCGAAAGTGCGCTTGAGACCTGGCTCGATACGCCAACCATCTGCAACCCCTGCTGGAGATAGCCGATCAGCAGCGTCGCCAGCGCCGTGCCGAGAATAGAACCTGAACCGCCGTAGATATTGGCGCCGCCGAGCACCACAGCGGTAATCGCCGGCATCAGCAAAGCATTGCCGAGATCAGAACGGGCTGAGCCGAAGTATGAAGTCATCAGAATGGCGGCCACAGCAGATGCCAGCCCGGTCATGCCGTATAACGCGAAAACTGTGCGACTGACCGGCAGCGCGCCATAACGCGCCACACGCGAATTCTGACCGATAAGAAACACGTTGCGGCCGGTGCGACTGCGGTGCATCAATAGCCAGAATAAAAGTGTGGCGGCCAGGAAAATCAGCAGTGGCACCGGCACGCCGATGACCACCAGATTGGCGAAATTGGTAAAGGTATCCGGAAAATTACCGATGCCTTCAAAACCCGTTGCGCCCGCCAGTCCGGAAAGCAGCAAGGCGCTGCCGCCGAACAGATAAAGTGTGCCGAGCGTAATAACCAGCGGATTAACGCCGGTATAAAGGATCAGTGCTGCATTCAGTAAACCGCAGGCAGCGCCGAGCGCCAGCGTAAGGGGTATCGCCAGTACCAGCGGTACGTGTGCCTGAAATAATACGCCGAGCGCGATGGCGCACAGACCGATGGTTGAACCGAACGAAATGTCTATGCCGCCGCTGACAATCACCAGCGTCAGCGGCAACGCCACGATGCCGATGGTGATGAAATCGCTGGTGCTGAACAGCAGCGTACTGGCATCCAGCATGCGCGGATTGGCGACACCGAACAGTAAAATTTCCACGATCAACAGCGCCAGCAGCGCCGCTTCCCAGCCATATTGTTGCAGTTTGTTCATTACACCACCCCGCTCTTTTTGCCGGTACTTAACCGCCGCGTGAGATTTTTTTGCGGCTGTGATTTACGTTCAGAAGGTTTCTTTGGTGGCGGCTGAGTGGCAGAAAGAAAACGGGCGTATTTCTGGCGGCGCAGGTTTTTCTGCAAGGCCTGACGCAATCTGCCGTCGAACACCAGTACGGCCAGCAACACCAGACCGGCGATGAAATCGTTCCACCAGGCCGGAAAACGTAACAGCACCAGCACACTGTCGATTTGTGTGAGGAAATACGCCCCGAGTACGGCACCCAGTATTGAACCTGTACCACCGAGCAGGCTGATGCCGCCAAGGACACAGGCTGCGATAGCTTTCATCTCCAGCCCGCTGCCGGTCTGATTGGGCACGAAACCAATTTGCGAGGCGAATACGATCCCGGCAATGGCAGCCATCATGCCGTTAATGCCGAATGCAAGAATGCGTACACGGTTAACCGCCACGCCGAGCTGCCGTGCACCCTGTAAATTGTCACCGACAGCGTAGAAGCTGCGCCCGAATGTCGTGCGTCCGAGTATCCAGAACATCACCGCCAGCAATACAATGACCAGCCAGCCGAGCGAAGACACACTCAGGAAAACCGGTTCAGATAAAGATTTCAGCCCGGCGGGTAAGCCTTCAATCCATTTACCGCCGGTCATCAGCAGCATCAGACCGCGGTATAAGCCCAGCGTACCGAGAGTGGCAACGATTGCCGGAATACGCAGCCACGCGACCAGCACACCATTGAATAATCCGGCCAGTAAACCGGTGCCGAGTGTGAGCAGACAGGCCAGCGACAGGTTCATACCGCCGTTAAGCAGGACGCCCAGCGTTACGGCGCACAACCCCGTAACGGAGCCGACCGAAACGTCGATATTGCGGGTCAGCATGACGACGGTTGCCCCCATTGCCAGCAACATCAGGATCTGCGCACTGCCGAAAATCATGCCCAGCGTCTGGAAGCTGAATGACTGGCTGTCCATCGTACCGAGCAAGGCAAACAGCGCAATAATCGCTATCAGCGCCGTCAGTTCACGGTTGTTTTGTATCCGCTTCAGCATGAGGTTCCTCCGGTAGCGGGAGTGTTGGCATGATTACCAAACGCAATGTGCATGATGTTGCTGACGTTGATGTCGCTGCCCTGCAACTCGCCGCTCATTTCGCCCTGATGCATGACGAATACCCGATCCGCCAGCCCTTCGATTTCATCCAGATCAGAAGAAATCAGGATCACTGCAACGTTCTGTTGCACCACGCTGCGCAACAGCTGGTAAATGTCAGCACGTGCTGACACATCCACGCCGCGCGTTGGTTCATCGACAATCAGCACCGCAGGTTGTGCTTCCAGGCATTTAGCAATAAGCAGTTTTTGCTGATTTCCGCCGGAAAGTGTGCGGGCGGTTTGTGCACCGTCGCGGTATTTAATACCCAGCGCACGGTGATAACGTTCCAGCACGGCGGCTTCACGTTTGATATTCAGCCACCAGCTCTGACGGTTGAAGGTCAGTGAGGTGGTGTTCCAGCTTAATGGTGCATCGAGATAGAGGCCGGACGCCTGGCGGTCTTCCGGCAGATACACCAGCCCCTTTTTCAGCCGCTGTAATGTGTTCATTCCGCTGATGTCTTGTTGCATCAGTACAACCTGACCACTTTGCGCCCCGCGCAGGCCATACAGGGTTTCGGCCAGTTCCGTACGTCCTGCGCCCACCACACCTGCCAGCCCGACGATTTCTCCTGCGCGGGCGCTGAATGAAATATTGATAAACCCTTCGCCGGTCAGGTTTAGTACCTGTAAGACGGGCTCACTGCCGGCCCTATCACGCCGGGAGCCGGGTAAATCCAGCCACAGCTTTTGTTCTGCCGGCAGCGCGGTGTCCTGTGAATGCGGGGTAATGGCACGAATCAGCGCATCGTTATCCAGTTCGGCAAGCCTGCCGCTGAGCGCAATTTTGCCATCACGCATCACACTGACCCGGTCCGCAATGGCACGAATTTCAGGCAGTTTGTGCGAGATAAACACCACGCCGACACCCTGTCCGGTGAGATGCCGGACCTGGGTGAATAAACGGGCGGATTCTGCCGGTGTCAGCGAGGCGGTCGGTTCATCAAGGATCAACAGTCGCGCGTCACGCATCAGCCCGCGCAGAATTTCCACCAGTTGCTGATCGGCCACTTCAAGGGTTCCGGCCAGCGCACCCAGCGGTAAATTGCAGCCCAGCCCAGTGAGCGTCTGCTGCAATTTTTTTTCGCTTGCCTGATGTGCAGGCAGACGGAAAAGAATGTTTTCGCGCACGGTCAGGCTGGGGAACAGCATCGGCTCTTGCGGAACCAGATAAATCCCTGCCTGATGTGCTTTTGCCGGTGACAGCGCCAGTAAAGGTTCGCCGCCAAGCAGTAACGTGCCGCAATCGGCCATTTCTACACCGGCAATAATTTTCATCAGTGTCGATTTACCTGCCCCGTTGCCGCCCAGCAGCGCGTGGACTTCTCCGTACAGTAGGCTGAAATCGATGTCTTTCAGCACCGCCACACCGGAGAAGCTTTTACTGACACCGCTGACCTGCAACAGCAGGTCCGTGGTTTGCAGGTCTGCTGATAACTGTTTGCTGCTCTGCATACACCGGCCTCTGGCTTGATACATTTAGTGAACAAATGTATTTGTTATTTAACATTGTTCATAAAGCTAGACCGAGGCGACAGGGAAAACTTTTGTACTGATCACAGTTTGTTCAACTCATATACTCTGCGTTATGATTCAGGCGGTAATCATTTGAATTTTGCCAAACACATCACAGTTAACAACATTTCGTTAACGAACAATTGATCTACATTTTGATAAGTGTTCACTATGAATGATAAGACAACGCTTTCCGATTTGACTAACCATCCGGAATTCAGCATGGGTGAAGAGGAACTGCTGGCGCGCACCGCGTGGTTTTATTACCACGACGGCCTGACCCAGAATGAAATTGGTGAACGGCTTGGTTTGACGCGGCTGAAAGTGTCACGCCTGCTGGAAAAAGGCCGACAGTCAGGGGTGATCCGCGTACAAATTAACTCGCGTTTTGAGGGGTGTTTATCGCTGGAAAACACACTGCTCAAACGCTTTGGTTTACAGCAGATCCGTGTGCTGCCCCAGTTGGCCGACGGTGCGTTGAGTGCAAGGCTGGGGATTGGCGCAGCGCACATGCTGATGGCATTGCTCAGGCCGGGGCAATTGCTGGCGGTGGGTTTTGGTGAAACGGCGATGAGCACGCTGCAACATCTGAGCGGGTTCATCTCCTCGCAGCAAATTCGCATGGTGACGCTTTCCGGCGGCGTCGGGCCTTATATGACCGGAATTGGTCAGCTTGACGCGGCGTGCGGTGTGAGCATTATTCCTGCGCCGCTGCGCGCATCATCAGCCAGCGTGGCGGCCATTTTTCGTCAGGAACGTAATGTCCACGATGTCATGCTGGCTGCCTGCGCGGCAGATATTGCGGTCGTCGGCATTGGTTCGCTGAACCAGAAACAGGAGGCGACCATTTTACGCTCCGGTTATATCAGCGAAGGTGAGCAGCTATTATTTGGCCGAAAAGGCGCGGTCGGCGACATTCTCGGTTTCTTCATGCAGCGCAACGGTGAGCTGGCAGAAAACATGGCGATCCACGATGAGCTGATTGCCGTCGCGCCGGACGAACTGGCCAGCATTCCGACGGTGTTAGGCGTCGCAGGTGGTGTCGAGAAAGCCGAAGCCATCGTTGCGGCGCTGAAAGGCAAACGAATTAACGCACTGGTAACTGAAGAGAGCACAGCAAGAGCCATGCTGGCGCTGCTCGACTGACCCGCAGGGAGTGAGGGGCGTGGCGGTCAGGTAAACGGTGCCCGATAAACTGGCACGAGAGAACATTCTGATGACCTCTACCCTAAACTCTGATCACGATCGCAGCTACCTGATGGCGCTGGATGCGGGCACCGGCAGCATCCGCGCGGTGATTTTCAATTCCGAAGGCCAACAGATTGCTGCCGGACAGGCTGAATGGATCCATCTGGCGGTGCCGGATGTACCCGGTTCGATGGAGTTTGATCTGCAAAAAAACTGGCAACTGGCCTGCCAGTGTATCCGTCAGGCGTTGCAGGAGGCGCATCTTCCTGCCTCTGCGATCCGTGCCGTGGCGGCCTGCTCCATGCGCGAAGGCATCGTACTGTACGACAAATCCGGTGAGCCCCTCTGGGCCTGTGCCAATGTGGATGCCCGCGCCAGCCGTGAAGTTTCCGAATTAAAAGAGATCCATGATTTCGAATTTGAACGCGAAGTCTATGAATGCTCCGGTCAGACTCTGGCGCTGAGCGCCATGCCGCGTCTGCTGTGGCTGGCACATCACCGCCCGGACATTTACCGTCAGGCCGCCACCATCACCATGATCAGCGACTGGCTGGCGTACATGCTCAGCGGCGAACTGGCGGTTGATCCGTCAAATGCCGGCACGACCGGGATGCTGGATTTAGCCACCCGCAACTGGCGGCCTGAGCTGCTGGATATGGCCGGTCTGCGCGCCGATATGCTTTCTCCGGTGGCTGAAACCGGTACGCGCCTTGGTTATGTCACCGCCCGCGCGGCCGACGCTTGTGGTCTGACAACCGGAACGCCGGTCGGCATGGGCGGCGGAGACGCACAACTGGGCACACTGGGACTCGGGCTGGTGCACCCCGGCCAGACCGCCGTTCTCGGCGGCACGTTCTGGCAGCAAATCGTCAACCTGCCTCAGGCGGTCACCGATCCCGAAATGAATATCCGCGTTAATCCGCACGTCATTCCCGGCATGGCACAGGCGGAATCCATCAGTTTCTTCACCGGCCTGACCATGCGCTGGTTCCGCGACGCATTCTGTACCGAAGAGAAAACCATGGCGCACCGTCTTGGCGTAGACGCTTACAGCTTGCTGGAAGACATGGCCGCCCGCGTACCTGTCGGTGCCTGGGGCGTCACGCCAGTGTTCTCCGATGCCATGCATTTCAAAAACTGGTATCACGCGGCACCGTCATTCATCAATCTGTCTATCGATCCGGAAAAGTGCAATAAACCGGTACTCTTCCGTGCATTAGAAGAAAATGCCGCCATCGTCTCGGCCTGTAATCTGGATATGATCGCCCGGTTTTCCGGTGTACGTGCCCGATCGCTGGTGTTTTCCGGCGGGGGTTCAAAAGGAAAATTATGGTGTCAGATTTTAAGTGATGTTACCGGTGTTCCGGTCCATGTGCCCGTGGTGAAAGAAGCCACCGCACTGGGTTGTGCAATTGCCGCAGGCGTTGCAGCAGGTCTCTACTCGTCCCTCGCTGAAACCGGCGAATCACTGGTGCGCTGGGAGCGAGAATATCAACCGGATGTCGCCAATCATGCAAAATATCTGGTGCAGAAAGCGAACTGGCAGGAAGTGTATGCGGATCAACTGGGACTGGTGGACAGGCAACTGACGACGTCGATGTGGAAAGCGCCAGGACTTTAAAGATAGTTTCGGAATGCTTCCTCCCCTGCGAAGGGGAGGAGTAATCCAAATCTGGCGTTATTTAACACTCGCCATCGGCGGATCCATCGCCACTTTGCCTTTCACGGCTTTGTTTTTCACTCTTCTCGACCACATCGCGGTCAGTATCGGCACGAGAACTGAAGTGACAATCACTGATGTGGCAACCAGCGCAGTGGCGGCCGGCGCAATCGGTTTAAACTGCGGCACCATTTCGGCAATCAGCACCGGTGTTGCCACGGCGGCACCGGCTGAACTGGAGGCCGCAATACCGGCTGTTCCGTCACCGCCTCCGATGAATTTATCGGCGAGGATCAGCGGAATACCCGTAATGACAATGACGGCTACGCCCAGTAATACGCCTAACAGACCGGTTTGCGCGATAACGGTCAGGTTGATGGTATTACCCAATGCGAAGGCGAAGAATGGGATCAGCGTTTGTACTGCTTTGCTGAAGAATTCACGCAGTTCAGGGTCGAGATTGCCTAAGCCGAAACCGACCAGAAATGGCAACACGGCGCCGACGAAGACGTGCGGTTCAAAAGAGGCGATACCGGCAGTGCCGAGGATCACCATGGTCATCAGCGGGCCGGATTCAAGAGACATCAGCACAAACGCGCCCGCCTCTTCTTTTGTGCCGTATTGTTGCATCACCGAGGCATACAGGCCACCGTTGGTCATATCCATTGATGCAACCAGCGCCAGCACCGAAAGCCCGGCGAAGAAGCCAAATTCCACACCGTTCTCCGGCATGAACCGTGATGCCACTGCCGCAACAATCCAGGCGACCGCTATCTTAGTGACAACCAGTGTGCCGGATTTACGCAATACCGTACCGGTTGCGCTGAGTTTGATGGAGGCACCCATGCAGAAAAACCACACCGCCAGAATCGGTACAGTACCGGTCATCAGTCCGTTGGTGAAGGAACCAAAATATTTACCGGAATCAGGCGCGAAGGTATGACACAAGGCACCGATAAAGAGAGGGACCAACATCATCCCGCCAGGGATTTTTTCTATCGCTCGTTTAATGTGCATAATTTTCACCTGATTTAAAAAGTAACAGACTCCGAATGCCGCTACGTTATCCATTTATCAGGCTGATAAAAGTGATTCACTTCATAAATTGAAACGATGTTTCTATTTTTTAGATCGCTAGTTTTATAAATTTATTTCGTCAATATTTGATTTCGGAGGGAAATCACATTTTCGAACTATTTGTACAAAAATTCTTAACGCACAAAAACAAAAAAGCCCGCAGCAGTGGTCTG
Organism: Rahnella sp. CFA14(1/10); assembly: GCF_004195095.1. Lineage (NCBI taxonomy): Bacteria > Pseudomonadati > Pseudomonadota > Gammaproteobacteria > Enterobacterales > Yersiniaceae > Rahnella > Rahnella sp. CFA14(1/10). The sequence goes on from NZ_SEWS01000001.1 coordinate 95,930, forward strand.
TGCGGGCCGGGTGTCACGCAAGATATCAGCTCAGCGAGGAAGTGCCGAAAGCCTGCTGCCAGTCAGCATCAAACTTTTCCACCGCAGCCTGCACCGCTGGCGTGCTGAATAGCTGTTCAGCCACATCAACCGGCAACGTGATGGACTGACAGCCCGCCAGCAGACACTCTATGGCCTGACGCGGCGTTTTGAAACTCGCGGCCAGTACTTTTGATTGCGGCGCGTGCAGGCTCAGTAAGGTCTGTAAATCTTTCACCATGGCAATGCCGTCACCCCCCTGGGCATCAAGCCTGTTCACGTAAGGCGCGACGTATTCCGCCCCGGCCAGTGCCGAGAGTAACCCCTGACCTGCCCCGTACACCGCGGTACCCAACGTCGGAACGTTCATGCCCTTGAGCTTTTTGATAGCTGCCAGACCTTCACCGGTCACCGGCACCTTCACCACTAAGCCGGACACCCGTTGTGTCAGTAACAACGCTTCTGCCACCATTTGTTCGGCATCAGCAGCCATCACCTGCGCGAATAATTTACCGTTACCGCCCAGGGCATCACGCAGTGCAGGCAGCACTTCCCACAGCGATTTTCCTTCTTTTGCCACAATGCTCGGATTGGTGGTAACACCCTGTAATGGCAGGATGCGCGATAAGCGTTTTACAGCGATGACATTGGCAGTATCGAGATAGAGCTCCATAACTTCCTTCCTGAACGTGTGAGTGAATGCAAAGTTCAGTGAGTGTACGCCTGGAAGCAGACGGTTTGTTGATCATCGTCAAAATCACTTTCGAATGAAAGATAGTAAATTACGAAAGAAGCATTAAACGCCAAGGAGCGTCGACATGATTTTCAATGTACAGCGTTATTCCACACACGATGGGCCAGGGATCCGCACGGTGGTTTTTCTGAAAGGTTGTTCCCTGAAATGTACCTGGTGCCAGAATCCGGAAAGCCGCTCCGCCACGGCTGACGTGCTGTACGACGCGCGTTTGTGCAGTGCGGATTGTCAGCACTGCGCAAAGACTTTTCCCCATGCGGTCAGCGTGGTAAATGGCAGGATTACGGTTCGCAGGGCGCAATTCCAGGCAGAAGATCTCTGTCAGATTGAACAGGTTTGCCCTTCCGGCGCGCTGAGTGTGTGCGGAGATAACGCGAATATTGACGCCCTGATGCAGCAAATCCTGCGGGATAAGCCTTTTTATACCCGCACCGGCGGCGGTGTAACGCTTTCCGGCGGCGAACCGTTTATGCAGCCACACACTGCACTGAACCTGCTGCAACGTTGCCGTCATGAAGGCCTGCATACCGCCGTGGAAAGCTGTCTGCATGTGCCGTGGCACTACATTCAACCCTCGCTGGGCGCGCTGGATTTAATGCTGGCCGATCTCAAGCATGTTGCCGATGAACCTTTCCGGCGCCTGACCGGGGGTTCCGCCAAAAGGGTGAAAGATAATTTCCGTCGTCTGGCCGCCGCCGGGCAAAAGCTTATCGTCCGCGTACCGTTAATTCCTGAGTTTAATGCTGATCGCGCTTCCATCCGCCAGATTGTTGATTTTGCCGCCAATGAAACCGGCTGCGAAGCTATCCATTTTTTGCCGTACCACACGCTGGGCATCAATAAATATGCCCTGCTGGGACAACCCTATCTGGCCCCGCGCCAGCCGTTAAATGACCCTGACCTGCTGACGTTTGCCGAAGAATACGCCACAGAAAAAGGACTTTGTGCACAGTTAAGAGGATAAGAAAAATGACCCAACTGAATCTGAACACCCTTTCGGCCCGTATTCTTTCTCACAAAGAAGCGCTGATCCACATCGTGAAGCCACCGGTGTGTACCGAGCGCGCACAGCACTACACGCAGGTTTATCAACAGCATGCTGACAAACCGCTTGCCATTCGCCGGGCACTGGCACTGGCCGAACATTTGCGTCAACGTACTATCTGGATCAAACACGATGAGCTGATCGTCGGTAATCAGGCCAGCGAAGTGCGCGCTGCGCCGATTTTCCCGGAATACACGGTGGGCTGGATCGAAAGTGAAATTGATGCGCTTGCTGACCGGCCGGGTGCGGGTTTTGCAGTCAGTGAAGCCAATAAGAAAATCCTGCATGAAATCTACCCGTGGTGGCGCGGCCAGACCGTACAGGACCGCTGCTACGGTATGTTCACTGATGAACAGAAAGCCCTGCTCGACAGTGGTATCGTGAAAGCTGAAGGCAATATGACCTCCGGCGATGCCCACCTGGCGGTGAATTTTCCGCTGTTGCTGCAGCTGGGTCTGGACGGGTTGCGCAGTAAGGTGGATGAGCGTCGCAGCCGCATTAAACTGACTGACTGGGAAGACCTGCATAAAGAACAACTGCTGAAAGCCATTGATATCACGCTGGCAGCTGTCAGCGATCACGTCGTGCGTTTCGCCCGGCTGGCGCGTGATATGGCTGCGACACAAACCCGCGAGCCGCGCCGCAACGAGTTGCTGACGATCGCGGCTAACTGCGACGTCATTGCCCACCAGCCACCGCAAAACTTCTGGCAGGCATTACAACTGTGCTATTTCATCCAGTTGATTTTACAAATCGAATCCAACGGCCACTCAGTGTCATTCGGTCGTATGGATCAGTATCTTTATCCGTTCTGGCGTCGTGATGTCGAACTGGAACAAACGCTGGCGCATGACCAGGGCATTGAGCTGCTGCAAAGCTGCTGGCTGAAATTGCTGGAAGTCAACAAGATCCGCTCCGGTACTCATTCCAAAGCCTCGGCGGGCAGTCCGCTGTACCAGAACGTCACCATCGGCGGACAGACTTTACATAATGATGTCGCCTGCGATGCTGTAAATCCGCTGTCATATGCCATTTTAGAATCCTGCGGACAATTGCGGTCCACTCAGCCCAATCTCAGCGTGCGCTATCACGCCGGAATGAGCAGTGATTTCCTTGATGCCTGCGTGCAGGTGATCCGCTGTGGTTTCGGCATGCCTGCCTTTAATAACGACGAAATTGTTATTCCTGAATTCATCAAACTGGGGGTCGAAAAACAGGATGCCTATGACTATGCTGCCATCGGCTGTATCGAAACGGCGGTCGGTGGCAAATGGGGCTATCGCTGTACCGGCATGAGTTTTATCAATTTTGCCCGCGTCATGCTTGCCGCACTGGAACAGGGGTACGATGCCAGGAGCCATACCCGTTTCCTGCCGCAGGAGCGTGGTTTGTCACAAGGGAATTTTGATAATTTCGAACAGGTGTTTGCACAATGGGACCAGCAGATCCGCTATTACACCCGCAAATCCATCGAAATTGAGTGTGTGGTAGATACCATTCTGGAAGAAAATGCGCAGGATATTCTGTGTTCGGCACTGGTCGATGACTGTATCGAACGCGGGAAGACCATCAAGCAAGGCGGCGCAAAATACGACTGGGTTTCCGGTTTGCAGGTCGGGATCGCCAATCTGGGTAACAGTCTGGTGGCGGTGAAAAAACTGGTATTCGATCAGGGTGTGATCGGCCAGCAGGAACTGGCTCACGCACTGGCATCGGATTATGCGGGGCTGGACGGTGAACGACTGCGTCAGCGGCTGATTAACGGTGCAGAGAAATATGGCAACGATCATGATGAGGTCGATAATCTGCTGGTGCGTGCGTATCAGTGCTACATCGATGAACTGTCGAATTATCACAATACCCGTTTCGGACGCGGCCCGGTCGGTGGCACGTATTATGCGGGTACATCGTCTATTTCTGCCAATGTGCCGTTTGGTGCCGCCACCACGGCCACACCGGACGGACGTAAGGCCTTCACACCGCTGGCGGAAGGGGCCAGCCCGGCATCCGGCACCGATCATCTCGGGCCGACGGCCGTATTTAATTCTCTGGGTAAATTGCCAACAGCAGCTATTCTCGGCGGCGTACTGCTCAATCAGAAACTGAATCCGGCATCACTTGAAAATGAAAGCGATCGCGAGACGTTAATGTTGATGTTGCGGACATTCTTTGAGGAACATCGTGGCTGGCATGTTCAGTACAACATTGTTTCCCGCGAGACATTGCTGAAAGCCCGTGAGGAACCGCAGAATTATCGCGACCTTGTGGTACGTGTTGCGGGGTACTCGGCATTCTTTACGGCCTTATCCCCGGAGGCGCAGGATGATATTATCGCCCGTACTGAACATTCACTGTAAAGTTCGCATCTGAATTTTACTTTCTCCGGGCGGCGCAGGTCGCCCTTATTTTGGGCGGTTATGAACGACAGACAGCAAGTTATTTTGCAATGGGTCAATGATAAGCAACGCATCAGCGTCAGTGAGTTGTCACAGATTTGTCAGGTGTCGGAAGTGACGATCCGTCACGATCTTACATTGCTGGAACAGCGACATTACCTGCGACGTGCCCACGGTTTCGCTGTCGCGATCCAGACAGATGACGTGGATACCCGCATGATGTCGAACTTCGCGCAGAAACAAAAACTGGCGAAATTTGCAGCGTCACTGATCCATGACGGTGAAACCGTATTTTTCGAAAGCGGCAGCAGCATCGCCCTGCTGGCCCAATATCTTACCGACAAAAAAAATCTGACGGTGATTACCGTCAGTAGTTATGTCGCTTCTCTGCTGAAAAGTATGCCCTGTGACGTGGTTCTGCTTGGCGGGATGTATCAGAAAACCAGCCAGACCGTAGTCGGCCCGCTGACCAGACTGTGCCTGCAACAGATGAATTTCAGCAAAGCGTTCATGGGCATCGACGGCTTCACTGACACCACCGGTTTTACCGGCCGTGACATGTTACGTGCAGATGTGGTGAATGCAGTGGTGGCAAAAGGGGCGGAAAATATCGTTTTGACGGATTCATCGAAATTCGGTCAAATAAATCTCAACCCGCTCGGACCGGTCAGCGCCTTCAGCCAGGTCATCACTGACGACAAATTATTACCGGACTACCAGCAGCAACTTTCCGCCGCTGGAATTAAGGTCAGCCTGGTCGGCTGACCTTGGGTATGACGACGATCATTGACCATAGTAAGCGTTTTTGCCGTGTTTACGCAGGTAATGTTTATCCAGTAATTGCGGCTGCATATCGGGTAACTGCGGCGTTAACTGGCGGGAGAAGATGCCCATGTAGGCGACTTCCTCCAGCACTACAGCGTTATGCACGGCATTATCGGCATCTTTCCCCCAGGCAAACGGCCCGTGCGAATGCACCAGTACGGCCGGAATATCTGCCGGTGACAAATTTCTTTCTGCAAAAGTTTTGACGATCACTTCTCCGGTTTCCCATTCATAACGCCCGGCGATTTCCTCCTCGGTCATCAGCCGCGTGCAGGGGATATTACCGTAGAAGTAATCTGCATGGGTGGTGCCCCAGGCGGGGATGTCCAAACCGGCCTGCGCCCAGATGGTGGCGTGGCGCGAATGTGTATGGACAATACCCCCTGCTTCGGGGAAATTCAGATACAGCACCCGGTGGGTATCAGTATCCGAAGACGGCTTTTTACTGCCCTCGACGATTTTTCCTGTCTCCAGTTCTACCACCACCATGTCGTCCACACCCATGTGGTCATATTCCACGCCTGAGGGTTTAATCACGACCAGCCCAAGTTTGCGGTCAACGGCGCTGACATTTCCCCAGGTAAAGGTCACCAGATTATGGCGAGGCAGTGCCAGGTTAGCCTCTAATACCTGCTCTTTCAGTTGTCTTAGCATCGTGGTTTCCTCTTATTGCGATGCTTTATTGTCTGGGTGGCCGGTGGATGCAGGTATGGGGGAAATCGCTAAAGAGTACGTACAGTTCTGCTGCAAACGTAAAAGTGCCCGTTTGTTCTATAAACCGTTGAAGATCTGTCCAGCTCTTTAGTTTTTTGTGTGGTGAGGAAGAGCATCTTTAGTGAATTAAGATTATTCACCTAGTGAATAGATATCACTTTTATTATTTTTAACTCACGGATGCACAATTGCGTCTGGATAGGAGAAAAATTATGATGCTCGTAAATAAACGTGTTGCCAGTATTGCACTGGTTCTGACTCTGGCGATGTCTGTCAGCGCTTGTGGTAACTGGTCTAAGCGTGACCGTAACACCGCAATCGGTGCGGGTGCGGGTGCGCTGGGTGGTGCAGTGCTGACTGACGGCAGTACCTTAGGGACGTTAGGTGGTGCGGCAGTCGGTGGTATCGTCGGACACCAGGTCAGTAAATAAAACAACCGGGAGATGAATTCTATTTAACTGGCATCAAAAAACGTAAGCGTTAAGCAACGAATAAAGCTAAAAATAGGATTGGGTTGTTTTTCAGGTCAACTTTATTGTCATCACACAGATGACAAACAATGTGTTTTCGCGTTGTGATATCTCTAAAACCTAAAGCAAGATGCTGCACCTTTGCGGATGCAGCATCTTATTATGAACAGTCGATCATTTACCGGTCAATCAGCCACCCGCCAGTTTCACTTTCATTCCTTTCGCTTCCAGCAACTGTTTGAGCAGGTCACGTTTATCGCCCTGGATCTCAATCACGCCGTCTTTCACAGCACCGCCACAACCGCATTTCTTTTTCAGTTCACCCGCAAGTTTTTCAAGTGCAATATCATCAAGATCGATACCGGTAATGAGGCTCACCCCCTTCCCTTTGCGCCCGCTTGTCTGGCGCTGAATACGCACTATACCGTCACCTTTCGGACGTTCCGTCACGGGTTTAGGCTCTTCAATTCTGCCGCTGTCGGTTGAATAAACTAAACGGCTGTTACTGTCATTGCTCATCGTATTTCCTTCTCAGTCTCAGCTCAATGAGGCAAGAATTTCACCTAAGGCCTGCGCCGGATCGGCAGCCTGCGTGATTGGACGACCAATCACCATATAGTCCACGCCCGCCGCCAGTGCTTGCTGAGGGGTCATGATACGACGCTGATCATCCGCTTTGCTGCCAGCCGGACGGATACCTGGCGTTACCAGTTTGAACGTCTGCCCGAGTGCGGATTTAAAGCGCGTCGCTTCCTGCGCGGAACACACAACACCGTCAAGGCCGCAGTCGCGAGTCAGGCGCGCCAGACGTTCAGCATAATCAGCCGGAGAAAGTTCGATACCTAAATCCGCCAGATCGCTGTCTTCCATACTGGTCAGCACGGTAACGGCAATCAGTAACGGCGCTTCTTTACCAAAAGGTGCCAGCGCTTCTTTGGCCGCCGTCATCATGCGAGCCCCCCCGCTGGCATGCACGTTCACCATCCAGACCCCCAGTTCTGCCGCTGCAGCCACAGCGCGCGCGGTGGTGTTAGGAATATCGTGGAATTTCAGATCCAGAAAGACGTCGAAACCACGGTTTTGCAGATCTTTGATCATCTGCGGACCAAAATGGGTAAACATCTCTTTGCCAATTTTCAGACGGCAATCACGTGGATCTATTTTGTCGGCGAAGGCCAGTGCCGAAGATTTATCTGCGTAATCGAGAGCGACAACAATCGGCGATGTATTTAAGTCTTTGTTGTTGCTGTTATTTATGGACTTCATTTCGTCAGCCTCTTGTCAGTTTTTAAATCAGGAAGGAAAAATATCATTTTTGCCGCCCGCATTTTACATGGCAAGTCACTGAATTCACAGCTACACCTAATGTGACAGTTTTATTAAATTTTTGTGATGCACTAGACGACGCAACAAGGCTGGCATAGCTTGTTCATTTTACTCTAAGGAAAGGCTGAAAAATGAGTGAGATAACTACCCTGACCGTTAAAATCCCGGTTGAATTAAAAGAACTGATCAAAAACGCCGCTGCCGACGCGGAACATTCATTAAGTGCAGAAGTCGCGGCACGCCTGGAAGAGAGTTTTAACCCTGCTGCGCCGAAAGGTAAAAAAGCCGCAAAAGCCACTGAACACGAAATTGATAATCAGCATCTTGCAGAAGAGACGGAACCGGCACTGACCACCAAAGAAATCAAGAAATTACGCACCTTACTCAGTGCACGTAAAACAAGCAGCAAGAAAAAGTAAAAGTCATCCCGCTCCCCTTAATAATTCGCGTTACCCGGCACATGGACGAAACCCGAATCACTGCGTCATGTCAGTGATTCGGGTGGGAAAATGTCGCTGACACCTCAGCAATGCGAACAGGACAGAGGAAATTATTGGCCGTCCAGGCCCCGGATTGGCTTTATCGTCGCCCAGCCACGGCATGACGGGCAATGCCAGTACAGCGAATGCGCGGTAAAACCGCATTTATGGCAACGATAGCGTGGCTTGGTACGGATCTGTTCACCCACCATATCCCGCAGCAATACCAGACTCTCTTTCGCACGCCCTTCTTCCGCATCTGCCAGATGGTAATCCATCAGATGATGGAACACCCGCATGGTCGGATGGCGTTGCAACTGGCGGTTGATATAGCTTTGCGCGGTCTCACGCCCTTCTTCCTCATGGATGATTTCAGCCAGCAACAGCTCTGCCGTAGCGCCGGTATTTTCGTCCACGCAACGTTTGAGAAACTCCGCCCATGCCAGCGTATCGTCAAGATTCTGGTAACACTCCTGCAGCATTGGCAACGCTTCGCTGACCAGCTCTTTATCCTGTTCCAGCACACGTTGTAAGGCTTCCGTCGCTTTGCGGTATTCACCCTGCGCCAGAAAGATTCGCCCCTGCATAATTGAAACACGTGCACAAAGTTTGTCTGCTGCTGCAGCTTTCTTCAGTAAGCCGGTCGCCTTATCGAAGTCTTCCGAAACCATCGCCTGCAATGCCAGCTCACACCAGAAATGCGCAATTTCTTTGCGCCGATTTTCTTTACCGAGCTTAACCAGACGTTCTGCCACGTCGATGGCGTTCTGCCAGTCGCTGGTGGCCTGATGAATAATCAACAGCTGTTCCAGCGCAAACAGCTGGAAATCCTGCTCTTTCACCAGCTGGTTGAACATGTCTTCCGCACGGTCATAGAAACCGGCAGCCATATAATCGCGTCCCAGTTGCTGTATGGCGAGCAGCCGCTGTTCGAAAGTCAGCGAAGCGCTTTCCATCAGTGACTGGTGAATACGGATCGCGCGATCAACTTCACCGCGGGAGCGGAACAGGTTACCCAGAGTCAGGTGCGCTTCGACCGTACTGCTGTCCTCTTTCAACATTTCGAGGAACAGGTCGACCGCTTTATCCTGCTGATTGGAAAGCAGGAAGTTAACGCCCGCGACGTATTCACGTGACAGGCGGTTAGCATTTTCCTGTTTGTCCTGCTGAGAACTTCTGCGCCCCATATACCAGCCATAAGCGGCCGCAACGGGCAACAACAGAAACAGCAGTTCTAACATAGAGGATTATTCCTTGCTGACATCGTAAGATGCTGTGGGCGGCGTAACGGCAGCCGCGGGTTCGATTTGTTGCTCAAGGCGTTTGATTTTACGCTGGGCACGACCCAGTGACAGACGTACGCGCAGATAGAACAAACCACAGATTATCCAGCCAAGAATAAAACCGGTCGCGAACAGTACGGCAAGCAGTGTGGAAACACGGTAGTCCCCCTGCGCCAGCAAATAATTGAAGGTCACAGTCTGATCGTTATGGGCACCCAGGGTGATAGAAATCACAACGATGACCAGCAAAAATAAAAAAATCAGCAGATATTTCACATTCATTCCTGTAATGCCGGATGTACCGGATGAATTATGCCAAAAACTCTCGTTCCGACCTAATAAGTTAGCATTTCCGCACAAAGCAGGGAAACATTGCGAAGGCTTTAAATGCAGTCTGTAGAGACTTTATTCGACATTTTTGTGGTGCCGTGAACACCACCGCAATCTGGACTATGAAAAATATATGGGGATGAAAACGATGAATTAAAGGGGGGCAGAACAAGCCCCCTGAGGTTTCGGACCGTATGGGATCAGAAGCCGTGACTATTCTCGCTCGCTGATTTCCCGCTTTTCTGCCGGTGGCGGTGTCAGCGGTCCGACATAACGCTCTGTCAGCCAGCAGGCCAGCATGACCAGAAGCCAGCTGATGCCTACAGATGCCATCAGGTCACGCGGCCAGTGCATGCCAAGCATCAGTCTGCTGCCCATCACCACTACCGCCCACACCATCAGCACGGTGACCGTTTTATAGTGTTTACGCTGCCATAAAAGACCGATACCCAGTAAAGCCCAGGTCGCGGCAAACATCGTGTGGCCTGAAGGGAACGCGTACCCTGTGTCGTTCTGCCAGCTTTTGTTCAGCCAGTGCGGGATTTGCACATTATCGCCCAGGATGTCTTTCACCTGTCGTGCACGTGCTTTATTTTTCAGGGCGTAAAACTCACCGATGTTCATTTGATGGTCCGCCCCCAGCCATGCGACATACGGCCGGGGCTCGCGGACTTCACCTTTGATAAAATCTTTAACATACTGACCGGCCAGCAATGATAAGACGATGATCACCACCAGCACGGCTGCCGGTTTAAGCCTGAATCTCAGGCACCACAGAACCCAGCCGCAGAGGATCACAGTAGTCAAAATTCCCCATGGCTCACTCACCGTTTCCGTGACCCAATAAAGCGGACGTAGCACGGCGGGGTCACCACCCGGTGTCCACATCCAGCCGCTTATCCACACCGCAGCGGGCATCAGTAATAAAAGAACAGCTCCCAGCGCGGTGCGTCTGGCGATATCAAACATAATCGTCCCTTCAGTCATGCGAAAAAGAGTTGGAGTGTAGCAACGTTATTATTGCTTAACATTCCTTTGACGTGAGTTGTTGAAGAAGCGGTTATAATTCATAAGTTATGAACTAATCGTTCAAATATTCCCGCTAAACTGTGACCCAAACTGTGGCAAAATGATGCCTGTCATGATGGAAAGGCACCGATTCCCTATCCAGAGGCCGCATCGGAAAGTAGGATGCGCATCAACAAGTAAAATATTTACTGTAAATAAAGACTATTTGTGGTTTTTTTGGAGCGTAAAATGCAGCTGAAACGGGTGGCAGAAGCCAATCTGCCAACACCTTGGGGCGATTTCCTGATGGTGGGTTTTGAAGAATTGGCCACCGGACACGACCATCTGGCGTTAGTTTTTGGCGATATCACTGGCGATACGCCGGTTCTCGCGCGCGTTCACTCCGAGTGTCTGACTGGTGATGCCTTATTCAGCCTGCGCTGTGACTGCGGCTTTCAGCTCGAAGCTGCACTGAATCATATCGCTGAAGAAGGCCGGGGCATCCTGATGTATCACCGTCAGGAAGGCCGTAACATCGGTTTGCTGAATAAAATCCGCGCATACGCTTTACAGGACAAAGGCTACGACACGGTCGAGGCTAATCATCAGCTCGGGTTCGCCGCAGATGAGCGTGACTTCACGCTGTGCGCCGACATGTTCAAGCTGCTGGGCGTGGATTCAGTGCGCCTGCTGACCAACAATCCGAAAAAAGTTGAAATTCTGACCGAAGCTGGCATTAACATCACCGAACGCGTTCCGCTGATCGTTGGTCGTAATCCGGAAAACGAACGTTACCTGTCGACTAAAGCCGCCAAAATGGGCCACCTGCTCGATAAATAAGGCTGTTATAGTGCGATGAAAATATTAAGGGCACCTTAAGAAGGTGCCCTTTTTGATCGGCAGAAGAACAGGTATTACAGCATTTTACGGATCACATAATGCAAAATACCGCCGTTCTGGAAATACGTCAGCTCATTGCCGGTATCGATCCGACAATGTGCATCGATCGTTTCAGTATGACCATCGGCGAAAGTGATATGTACCGCGACATCCTGCCCCGGCGTCAGGGTTTGCAATCCGCTGATGCTGATCTGCTCATCGCCGGTGAGTTTCAGCGTTTTGCGCGTCACACCCTGCGGGAACTCAAGCGGTAAAATCCCCATTCCGATCAGATTCGAACGGTGAATACGCTCGAATGATTCGGCGATAACCACACGAACGCCCAGCAGTCGCGGGCCTTTGGCCGCCCAGTCACGGCTTGAACCTGAACCGTACTCTTTACCGGCAATCACAGCGGTCGGCACATTTTCATGCTGATAGCGCATCGCCGCATCGTAAATCGCCAGCTGATCCTGCGACGGAATATGACGTGTATAACCGCCCTCCACACCCGGCACCATTTCATTTTTGATGCGAATATTGGCGAACGTTCCGCGCATCATCACTTCGTGGTTACCACGCCGTGAACCATAGGAGTTAAAGGCTTTCGGCTCAACCCCATGCTGGGTCAGGTACAAACCAGCCGGACTGTCAGCCTTGATATTCCCGGCAGGCGAAATGTGGTCGGTGGTCACTGAATCCGCCAGAATCGCCAGTATTCGCGCATCCTTGATATCTTCCAGTGCATCTGGCTCAGCCTTCATATCACTGAAGAACGGCGGATGGCGGATGTAGGTAGAATCTTCCTGCCAGGTGTAAGTTGGCGTACCTTCAACCTGGATCGACTGCCAGCTCGCATCGCCGTTAAACACCTCGGCGTACTCTTTATGAAACATGTCTGTCGTCACCTGTGCGACTGCATTGGCGATATCGTTGGCCGACGGCCAGATATCTCTCAGGTAAACAGGCTTGCCATCAGCCCCATCCCCCAGAGGATCCTGCGTCAGGTCGACATTCATATTACCGGCAAGCGCATACGCCACCACCAGCGGCGGCGAGGCAAGCCAGTTGGTTTTAATCAGCGGATGAATACGCCCTTCAAAGTTTCGGTTGCCGGAAAGCACGGCTCCGACGGTTAAATCACCCGCTTTGATCGCTGACTCAACGGGTTCCGGCAGCGGCCCGGAGTTACCAATACAGGTCGTACAGCCGTAGCCCACCAGATTAAAACCCAGTTTCTCCAGGTGTGTCATCAGACCTGCCGCATTAAGATAATCGGTCACTACTTTGGAACCTGGTGCCAGCGATGTTTTTACCCACGGCTTGCTGGCCAGGCCTTTTTCAGCGGCATTCTTCGCCAGCAGACCGGCCGCCATCAGCACGCTCGGGTTTGAAGTATTGGTACAAGAGGTGATTGCCGCAATCACTACCGCACCGGTGGTCAGCGAATAATGCTGGCCTTCCAGCGTGAAACTTTCTTTATCGCTACGCCCCGGCTTACTGTTACCCAACTCCAGTTCAGTCGCCGCTTTGAATGCTTTCGGTACATTGGGCAGCGCGACACGATCCTGAGGACGTTTCGGCCCGGCCAGACTCGGCTCTACGTCGCCCATGTCCAGCGCCAGGGTACTGGTGAATACCGGCTCGTCACCGGGATGGCGCCATAAACCCTGAGCCTGAGAATAGGCTTTGACCAGTTCGATTTGTTCGTCACTGCGGCCACTGAGCTTCATGTAACTCAGCGTCACATCATCTACCGGGAAGAAGCCGCAGGTTGCACCGAATTCCGGCGACATATTGGCAATGGTCGCGCGATCAGCCAGAGGTAAGTCCGCCAGGCCATCACCGTAGAATTCGACAAATTTCCCCACCACGCCGTGTTTACGCAGCATCTGGGTGACCGTCAACACCAGGTCAGTCGCGGTAATGCCTTCACGTAATTTACCGGTCAGTTTGAAACCCACAACGTCCGGGATCAACATGGAAACCGGCTGCCCGAGCATCGCGGCTTCGGCTTCGATACCGCCGCAACCCCAGCCCAGAATCCCCAGACCGTTAATCATCGTGGTATGGGAATCCGTCCCGACCAGGGTGTCAGGATAAGCGACCGTTTTACCCTCCTGTTCTTCATACCAGACGGTTTGTCCGAGATATTCAAGATTGACCTGATGACAAATCCCCGTACCCGGCGGCACAACGCGGAAACGGTTAAAGGCTTTTTGCCCCCAGCGCAGGAACTGGTAGCGCTCGTTGTTGCGCTCCATTTCGAGACGCACATTCTCACTGAATGCCTCATCATCACCGAATTCATCGACAGTTACCGAGTGGTCGATAACCAGATCAACAGGTGACAGAGGATTGACCTGATCGACATTCCCGCCAAGGCGTTTTACCGCCTGACGCATCGCGGCCAGATCGACGATAGCGGGTACACCCGTAAAATCCTGCATCAGCACCCGCGCCGGACGATAAGCAATTTCGCGGTCGGCATGACCGGTTTTTTGCCATTCGACCAGCCCCTGCAGATCATTTTCGGTGACAGTGTCACCATCGACGTGGCGCAGTAAATTTTCGAGTAATACCTTGAGGGATTTTGGCAGACGCTGAATATCACCCAGCGTTTTGGCCGCGAGTGGCAGGCTGTAGTAGTAGAATTCTTTCTCCCGGACTGCCAGCTTATCCAGACTGTTCTTGCGAATAGACGACATAGCTTCTCCTTTAGCGCTCAGCGTGGCCATGCGTAATAACCCGCTGGCTTATAAGTGCATACTTAAAGATAACACAATTTATCGTTAACATTTTTATAACAGCTCAAACTGATCATCAGGCAAAAAAAATCCCGCCGCATCGGGTAAGGATGCAACGGGATCAGAGAGGCGCTACGTTTGTGACGACTTATTTTGTCGGCAGCTTAATGTCCTTGAACATCTCTTCAATATCTTCGTTGGAGCGCAGGGAAATAGCCGTATCCACCACGTCACGCGTCAGATGTGGCGCAAAGCGCTGGATGAAATCATACATGTAGCTGCGCAGGAATGTACTGCGGCGGAAGCCGATTTTGGTGGTGCTGTAGGTGAAAATATCACTCGCATCCACAGTCACCAGATCCGGATCCTGGATCGGATCAACCGCCATGCTGGCAATGACACCCACGCCCAGTCCCAGACGAACGTAAGTCTTAATCACGTCAGCATCTGTGGCGGTGAATACAATGCGTGGCGTCAGGCCGGCGCGGTTAAATGCAGTATCGAGTTCTGAACGGCCGGTGAAGCCGAAGGTATAAGTCACAATCGGATAGGCTGCCAGTTCTTCAATGGTGACCTTCTCTTTACCCGCCAGCGGATGATCAGGCTGAACCACCACGGCACGGTTCCAGTGATAGCAAGGCAGCATGATCAGATCGTCATATAAATGGAGCGCTTCGGTAGCGATCGCGAAATCCGCATTGCCTTTCGAAACCGCTTCAGCAATCTGCGTCGGCGATCCCTGATGCATATGCAATGAAACACGGGGGTAACGCTCGATAAAACCTTTAATTACATTCGGTAAAGCATAACGTGCCTGCGTGTGTGTCGTCGCCACATACAACGAACCTTTGTCCGGATAGGTATGCTCACCGGCAACGGCTTTGATCGCATCCACTTTAGACAACACTTCACGGGCAATACGGATGATTTCCTGCCCTGCCGGTGTGACTTGCGTCAGATGTTTTCCACTGCGGGAAAAAATCTGGATCCCCAGTTCATCTTCCAGCATCCGCACCTGTTTGCTGATCCCGGGCTGCGACGTGTACAGGCCTTCTGCCGTCGAACTGACGTTCAGATTGTGATTAACAACCTCTACGATATAGCGCAGTTGCTGCAATTTCATATCTCATACCATCCTAGTTTTCGCACCCTGCCGTCATCCCTGTTCACCCGGGGGCTGAACAGACTGAAATAATTTTATAATGAATGCCGGTAGTCTGTTAACGAACGTTATTTATGCCCCAGATGCATTAACTTATTACCTGAATGCATAAGAATAAATTTTATATAACAATTATATCAATAATTAACGCGTTGTATAGCCAGAGAACATAATGACAATTGCGGGCAGCGCTGCCCTGATAAGAAAAACAGCAAATCAGGGTCGATGATAGATCTGAATGCAATAAAAAAACCAGCCCGGAGGACTGGTTTTTTACACCTGCTTAACAGAGTGAAATAAATCTGTTATCGCCTAAATAATTCGAGTTGCAGGAATGCGACAAACTCTGGCATCCCCGGGAGCATGGCTGACCCTGTGACTGGGCCGACTGAGTGCAGCCAACGCACCGGCAACTTGAAGGATGAAGGCGATAATTATTTTTTGCCTTCAACCCATTTGCCGTCCACAAAGAAAGCGGTCCAGCCCGTGGCTTTGCCGTCTTTTTCTGAAGACACGTACTGCTGCTTAGTTTTACGGCTGAAACGCACCATGGATTTATTCCCTTCCGGATCTGCCACCGGCGCATCGGCCAGATAGCTGAGTTTTTCCGGTAAGCGATCTTTGAAACGCTTCAGTTCCTCCACCAGCGGCGCACGGGTTTCGCGCGATTTAGGGAATGTGTTGGCAGCCAGGAATACCCCTGCCGCACCGTCACGCAGCACGAAATACGCGTCTGATTTCTCACACGGCAATTCCGGCAGCGGAACCGGATCTTCTTTCGGCGGCGCCACATCACCGTTTCGCAAAATCTTACGGGTGTTTTTGCACTCGTCGTTGGTACAGCCCATGTATTTACCGAAACGCCCCATTTTCAGGTGCATTTCAGAGCCACATTTCTCGCACTCAACGATCGGGCCGTCGTAACCCTTGATACGGAACTCGCCTTCTTCGATTTCATAACCATCACATTCCGGGTTGTTACCACAGACATGCAATTTACGCTGATTATCGATGAGATAGCTGTCCATCGCCGTACCGCATTTGGCACAACGGCGTTTGGCGCGTAGCGCATTAGCTTCGGCTTCATCACCTTCCAGAATGTTCAGCACTTCGGCATCAGCAATCAGGTTGATGGTGGTTTTGCAGCGTTCTTTCGGCGGCAAGGCATAACCGGAACATCCCAGGAACACACCGGTGCTGGCGGTACGTATCCCCATCGGACGTCCGCAGGTCGGACATTCAATGCTGGTCAGCACCATCTGATTCGGACGCATACCGCCTTCTTCAGGGTCTTTCTCAGCCGTTTCCAGCTGCTTGCTGAATTCAGTGAAGAATTCATCCAGAACGGCTTTCCATTCCGCCTTGTTATTGGCGACCTGATCCAGCCCGTCTTCCATACGTGCGGTGAAATCGTAGTTCATCAGTTCACGGAAGTTATCTTCCAGACGATCGGTAACGATTTCGCCCATTTTTTCTGCATAGAAGCGACGGTTTTCAACGTGAACGTAGCCCCTGTCCTGAATGGTCGAAATGATCGACGCATAAGTAGACGGGCGGCCAATACCCCGTTTTTCCAGTTCTTTAACCAATGACGCTTCGCTGAAACGCGCAGGCGGCTTGGTGAAATGCTGAGTCGGTAGCAGTTGTTGCAGTTCCAGATCCGTCCCCACTTCGATGGCGGGCAGGGTTCTGTCTTCGTCGCCTTTACGCAACGCCGGCATCACTTTGGTCCAGCCATCAAAACGCAGCGTACGGCCTTTGGCGCGCAAAGAATAATCCCCGGCTTTCACCGTCAGCGTAGTGGAATCGTACTGAGCCGGTGTCATCTGACAGGCCACAAACTGACGCCATATCAGCTGATACAGACGTTGCGCATCCGCTTCCATATCTTTCAATTGTTCAGACGTCACGGCTACGTCAGAAGGACGAATCGCTTCGTGCGCTTCCTGAGAATTCTCTTTGTTGCTGTATTGCAGCGGAGCTTTCGGCAGATATTTATTACCGAAATTTTCGCCGATATAGCCGCGCACCATTTCCACGGCATCCTGACTCAGGTTAGTGGAATCAGTACGCATATAGGTGATGTGACCGGCTTCGTAAAGACGCTGTGCCATCATCATGGTTTTCTTCACACCAAAGCTCAGACGCGTACTGGCCGCCTGTTGCAACGTGGAAGTAATGAAAGGCGCACCCGGCTTACTGCTGGTTGGTTTGTCTTCACGATCAACCACGGTATAGCGCGCTTTTTCAAGCAGCGAAACGGCCGCATGAGTTTGTTCTTTATTCACCGGTTTGAACGGTTTGTCGAGATGATGCGTCACTTCCATTTGCAGCGCGGTTTCTTTCTTCGCCAGCAAATCCGCATGCAACTCCCAGTATTCTTCCGGCACGAACGCTTTGATTTCTTTCTCACGCTCGACAACCAGACGCACCGCCACGGACTGAACGCGACCTGCGGATAAACCACGGGCAATTTTCTTCCACAACAGCGGAGATACCATGTAACCCACCACGCGGTCCATGAAACGACGCGCCTGCTGAGCGTTCACACGATCAATATTCAGTTCGCCCGGTTCTTTAAAGGCGTTCTGGATCGCGTTTTTGGTAATTTCATTAAATACAACGCGGCTGAAACGTTTGTCATCACCGCCAATCACTTCCCGCAAATGCCAGGCAATCGCCTCTCCTTCGCGGTCAAGGTCGGTTGCGAGATAGATGTGGTCAGCTTTTTCCGCTAACGCTTTTAACTCAGCAACAACTTTTTCTTTACCCGGAAGTATTTCGTATTGTGCTTCCCAACCGTGATACGGGTCGACGCCCATGCGATTAACCAGCGCGGTCTTCTCATCCTTTTTTACTTTTTTCTTTGTTTTTTCTTCGGTTGAGTCGGCGGTCTTTTTAGCAGCGGATCCACTGGTGGGTAAATCACGGATATGACCGACGCTGGACTTAACCACGTAGTCATTTCCTAAATATTTATTAATCGTTTTGGCTTTTGCCGGGGACTCAACTATTACGAGAGCTTTGCCCATAATTACCTTTACCTGAATGATTCTTCATCATCTGAAGAAGATTTTGCCTAGTTATGCCGCGGCACAATTACACGTCTTTTTTTATATTGCGGCAGTGAGTCAGAACGTCAACTGATTTCTTTAAAAGAAGGAACGCACTGACTTCCAGAGGTTCAAATCACTGATTCTGCGAGGGATTAACCAGACAGGGCTCAGCAGAACGCGCCCGTTTTTAAGTCAAATAACAACCAAGCGTAAACAAAACATTCCACCTGAAGCCACAAAATCCCACACTCTACCTGATAAAAATCGCCACGCAAACTAATTAACACGGAAAGGCCTTTTTCGCCAAATCGCATCCGCCTTTTATAGATTGCTCAAAATATAACCAGCCTGCTTAAGCGGATTACCCCCAGCAGATTTGCGGTTTTATCAACGTCAGGATTACAATAACGTCAGCAATTATAGTGGGGAGTAAATATCATGCACGAAAATACATCGGCAATTAGCCGCGAAGCTTTACTGATCGAAGCGAATAAGGTTATCCGTGAGCACGAAGATTACATCCACGGAATGCTGGCGACAGAGGTTGAGCAGAAAGGTAATGTGCTGGTTTTCCGCGGGGAGTTTTTCATGGATGAAGACGGCTTACCGACCAGAAAAACCACCGCAGTATTTAATATGTTTAAACATCTGGCCCATCTTTTTTCAGAAAAATACCATCTCGAAGATTGAGATAAAAGAATCGCTAATAAAGGTATAGGTAACCGATAAACGGCGAGACTCACTCTTTCGGATTAAAAAGGGACGGATGTCCCTTTTTCTTTTATATGTTCCGGGAAAAAATTACAACAGAGGTTTCTGACTGCGTTGTAACCAGCGCAGGAACAGGCGATCCACGCTTTGTGCCGCGCTGCCGGTGAAGCGGTCCATCATACGTTTACGGCGGCTGTAACGCACCGCAATCACTTCATGATTTTTCATTTCCGCAATCAGTAAATCATCACTGGTGCCAATAGCATCAATCAGACCGTTCTCACGCGCCTGGGTACCGAACCAATGTTCACCAGTGGCGACCGCATCAATATCCAGCGACGGCCGGTTCTGATGTACAAATTCTTTAAATAGCACGTGGGTTTCGTTCAGATCTTCACGGAATTTTTCCCGGCCTTCTTCGGTATTTTCACCCAATAAAGTCAGGGTACGTTTAAACTCGCCCGCAGTGTGCAACTCAATATCAATGTCATTTCGTTTCAGCAGACGGTTAAAGTTAGGGATCTGGGCAACGACGCCGATTGAACCTATGATGGCAAACGGCGCGGCGACAATCCTGTCCGCTACACAGGCCATCATATAACCGCCGCTGGCTGCAACTTTATCCACCGCAACCGTCAGACGAATACCGCTCTGACGCAGACGCACCAGCTGAGAAGCCGCCAGACCGTAACCGTGTACCACACCGCCCGGACTTTCCAGGCGTAGCAATACTTCATCTTCCGGCGTGGCCACGGCCAGCACGGCTGAAATTTCTTCCCGCAGCGATGTCACTTCGTGGGCATCCATACTGCCTTTGAAATCGAGTACATACAGGCAGGGTTTGCTTTTCGGACTCCCGGTTTTGGCCTGCAGTTTTTTCTGTTTTTCCTCCGCTTTGTTCTTTTTTTTCAGCTGTTTGCTATGAATTTTTAGCTCGGCAGGGTTCATGCGCGCATGGCGCATTTCACGTTGCATTTCGCGGTACTGTTCGCCTAAATCGATTAGCTGCAACTCACCTTTACCGTGAGACTTACGTTGACGAAGACCAACAAGTAAAACGACCAGTGCCCCGATGGCAATAACTACAGTCACAACTTTGGCCAAAAACAGCCCGTAAAGAGAAAGTAAATCCACACATACCGCCTTTTCAATGTGGTAATAAAACCGTGGTGAGAAAGTTGTTAAACATTCTAAACAATCGCCGCACTGACGTCTTGTTCGAAGATGACATCCTGACTCAGGCGTAAAACAGAGTGCGTCTGTGTTCCAATTTTGTTACAAAAGAGCTGCCCGTTTTTCGGTTAATCATTGAAACTGATGCCCATTTGAGGCATATAAGCGGTGATCACTCGCGAAAAACCTAAAATTCTCATCAAAATGGCGAATTCTGGTTGAGCGCAACAACTCCCGTTTTCGCCATTGTGATATGAAGAGCGCCTGATGTGATGACGGCCGTTTGCCGCCACATAACCGCCCCATTAAGAGGACTGACCGTGCATTATCATCCTAAATCCGATTTGCTCAATCATCGTATCATTCTGGTTACCGGCGCTGGCGACGGCATCGGCCGTGAAGCCGCACTGACGTATGCCCGTTTCGGCGCGCAGGTCATTTTGCTGGGCCGTACCGAAAGTAAACTCGCCAGTGTACAGCAGGAAATTGCGGCTCGTCATTTGCGGCCGGCTTTCATTTATGCACTGGATTTACTGACTGCCAGTCAGCAGGATTGCCAGCGCGTCGCAGAGCAAATCGCTGCATGGGTGCCGCATCTCGACGGCGTTTTGCATAACGCCGGTTTGCTGACTGATATCACGCCGATGGCTGAAATTAAATTGCAGGACTGGATGGACGTCATGCAGGTCAATGTTAACGCCACGTTTATGCTGACCCAGGCGTTACTGCCGCTGATGTTGAAATCTGCCAGCTCCTCGCTGGTGTTCACGACGTCCAGCGTCGGACGCGAAGGCCGCAGCGGCTGGGGCGCTTACGCCGTGTCAAAATTTGCCACCGAAGGCATGATGCAGGTGCTGGCCGAAGAGCATAAACACACCGGCCTGCGTGTCAATTGCATCAATCCTGGCGGCACACGAACCGGCATGCGCGCCTCCGCTTTTCCTGATGAGAACAAAGATAAACTCAAAACACCGGCCGATATCATGCCGCTGTATTTGTATCTGATGGGCGATGACAGCCGCCGTAAAACCGGTATCAGTTTTGATGCCCAGCCGGGGCGCAAAGCCGGTCCGGCAGAATAACCACGGAGCCTCTGATGACCGAAGATCGCCATAAACAGCGCCAGCAAAAGCTGAAAGAACAGGTTGATGCGCGCATTGACGCCGCAAAAGAACAACGCGGGATCCTGATTGTGTTTACCGGTAACGGTAAGGGAAAAACCACGGCGGCCTTTGGTACGGTAACCCGCGCCGTCGGGCACGGTATGCGCGCAGCAGTGATCCAGTTTATTAAAGGGGAATGGCCTAACGGCGAGAAAAACCTGCTCGAACCTCACGGCGTGGAATTTCAGGTGATGGCGACCGGTTTTACCTGGGAAACGCAGAATAAAGAAACCGATACCGAAGCCTGTCAGGCCGTCTGGCAACACGGCAAACGGATGCTGGCCGATACATCATTAGATCTCGTGGTGCTTGATGAGCTGACGTATATGGTCAGTTTCGGTTATCTGGATTTGCAGGAAGTGATCGAGGCCCTGAACACGCGTCCGGCGCATCAGACGGTGATTATCACCGGGCGCGGCTGCCACCGTGATTTGCTGGAAATGGCTGATACGGTCAGCGAACTCCGTCCGGTGAAGCATGCCTTTGACGCCGGCATTATGGCGCAACAGGGCATCGACTGGTGATACCCTGTTTTCACTTTCAAAGCACTATCTGACACTCCGCCAGTGTCGCCATTTCGTTATGAACGGCACAGGCGGCATCAATCAGCGGTAACGCCAGCGCCGCGCCGCTGCCCTCGCCAAGTCGCAAGTTCAGATCAAAATACGGTTGCAACCCCAGTGCTTCCAGTGCCAGCGTCGCGCCCTGCTCGGCTGATATATGTGAAGGAATAAGGTAGGGTTTCAGCCCGGGGGCTATCTGGCATGCCGCCAGCGCTGAGGCGTAAGAAAGATAACCATCCAGTACCAGCGGAATACCAGACGCCGCGGCTCCGATCATGGCCCCTGCCATGGCGACCAGTTCAAAGCCCCCGACTTTCGCCATCACATCCAGCGCATCTGAAGGATCAGGCTGATTTACCGCAATGGCTTTTTCGACCACGCTGATTTTATGCGCCAGTCTGTCAGGTGGCAGATTTGCACCCAGCCCGACGGTTTGTGCTGGCGCAGCGCCGGTCAGTACAGCCACCATCGCAGCCGCAGCCGTGGTGTTTGCCATTCCGAGCTCACCCACAGCCAGCAGGGATAACCCGCTTTCGGCTTTCGCGATCACCCGTTCCGCACTCCAGATCAGTAAAGATTCCGCCTCTTCGCGCGTCATGGCCGGGCCGGTGGCAATATTGCCCGTTCCCTGCGCGACCTTATGATTGAGCGTTCCGGGAATATCCGCGCCAATGATACCGCAGTCAATCAGCGTTACCTGCGCACCGGCCACCCGTGCCAGCACCGAAACCCCGGCTTTCCCCTGCACAATATTGACCGCCTGGATCGCCGTTACCGCCTGTGGGGACGGCGTGACGCCTTCCTGCCATACACCATGATCGGCTGCCATCACCAACACTTCTTTGCTCGGGAAATGCAGGGGGTGGTTACCGCGAATTGAAGCCAGCTGAATCGCCAGTTGTTCCAGACGACCCAGGCTGCCCGGCGGTTTCACCAGACTGTCGAGTCGTGCCGCCGCCCTCTGAGCGGCCGGTGCATCGGGAACCGCTATCTGACGGAGAATGTTTGCCAGCGAAGCCATGGTGTCGTCCTTACGTGTTTGAAAAGTTAAATACCGCTGTCGTTAAAGCGCTGAATCACACAAGTGCCGGGGCTGAGATCAATTTCACACAAACAGCCTTGTTTAAACGGGAAACGCCACATATCCGCAGGTGCCAGCTTAAGCATCATCGCCAGCAACAGGCTGAGTGAACCCTGATGTGCCACTATCGCGAGCCTGCTTTCCTGCGGACGCAAATGCAACTGCTGCAAGGCCTGACGGATACGCGAGGTGAACGCCGTAAAGGATTCCCCCTGTGGCACCTCGGCCTTTTGCCAGTCCTGACACCAGGCCTGATAGCCTTCTGCCTGTGAGGCTTCGAGTTCATTGTGATGACGCATTTCCCACTCGCCAAACGCCATCTCCTGCAACAATGGCTGAGTCTCTATCGTCAGTTCGCGCCCGTGGGCAATGATACCGGCCATATCACGGCTGCGGCGCATATCGGTATGGATCAGGGCATCCAGCGGCGTAGCAGCCAGCTGACGCGCCACATGCTGCGCCTGTCGCTCCCCCTCCGCAGTCAGCACAATGTCGCTGCTGCCACAAAATACCCCGTTAACATTAGCCTGAGTTTGTCCGTGCCGTATCAGATACAGTTTCATTATTGAGTCCCTTTTCTCAGTGCCATAACAGGAAAAACAGGAAGAGCAGTTCGCTCAACTCGCACGCTGCGCCCAACGTATCGCCGGTCTGGCCACCGATACGCCGGGCGATAAAATACCGTAAGCCCAGCACACCTGTCAGTGTAATAAGCAGTGCCGGCAGTGTCGTGAATCCGCCGACAATCAGCGTCAGAAAGGCCATCAGCAACAAGGTGATATAAAAATGCCCCTCGCTGATTTTACCGATAAATAAATTGCCCATTCCCGACTCGCGGGCATAGGCCTGACGGTACATCATCACCGCCATCATGCCACGCCCGACCACCGGCGTGAGGATAAGACATGTCAGCACTGGCAGTCCGTCGGCGCTAAGCTGATAAATCAACGCCGTACGAAGCAGAACAGCCACAATCAGTGCCAGTGCGCCGTAGGTGCCAATGCGGCTGTCGCGCATAATTTCCAGGATCCGCTCCCGGCTGCGCACGGAGAATAAGCCGTCGCAACTGTCAGCCAGCCCGTCGAGATGTAAACCGCCGGTCAGCATGATATGTACGATGACAACGGCAATCGCCGCCGGTAGCGCCCCGACGTGCGGCAGCAGAAACAGCCACACCAGCGCGGTCAGTAACCCGATGACCAGCCCGACCAGCGGAAAGCACACAATACCGCGCGCATACGCTTTCAGTCCGATGCCGTCACACCAGCGTTCCCTGACCGGGATACGGGTGAGAAACTGCAACATTGCGAGAAACAGTCGCCATAAGGCCATAATAAATTCCCTTTCCTTCATCGTTTTATTCCGAGGTTTTCACCGGAACCGGGATGCCGGATACAATCAGGTATACATCGTCCGCCGCAGCCGCCAGTTGCTGATTCACCCGCCCGGCGATATCACGAAAACGTCGCGCCAGCAGGTTATCCGGCACAATGCCCATTCCGACTTCATTGGTGACGATAATCACTTCGGAGTCAGCCTGTTGCGCAACTTTCGTCAGTTGCGTGGTTTGCGCAAAAATATGCTGCTCTATCGCTTCAAAATCCATATCTTCCACCGATGTTTCACCGGCAATATCAAACAAAAGATTGGTCATCAGCGTCGTGATGCACTCGATAATAATGGTCGGAAACTGTACCTGATGCTCGAGGATGATGTTTCCCAGATCCCGGTAACTTTCAAACGTATGCCAGTGAGCCGGGCGTTGTTGCTGGTGATAACGGATACGCTCCGCCATTTCCGCATCGGTTACGACCGACGTGGCGATATACAATACTTCGCCCCCGCGTTTCTCTGCCACCTGCTCGGCAAAACGGCTCTTGCCGCTGCGGGCACCTCCGGTAATCAACATCATAATCGGCTCCTTGCATTGTATTCATAAACAGGGTGTGTAACAGAAGATGGCTACGCCCTGAATTTTGAGCAAAAAAAACCGCAGTCACAGACTGCGGTTTATGAGCATAGACACAAGTGCCTCGCTTGTCAGCGATTAACCCCGTTTTGCCGGACCGGTAGTTCGACGGGCCGGTGCAACCTGAGTGTGGCGCTTAACAGCACGACGGATCTGGTTGGCTTTTACACGGCGACGGTCACGCTCAACCGGCAACTTACTGACGGTTTCTTCGGTCATGTCGACCAGTGTACGAAGATAGTTAATATCCGGCAGATCCAGCTCTTTGTAGCCGCCGCGAGGCAGGCCTTTAGGCAGGTTCAGATCCCCATAACGTACGCGGATCAGACGGCTTACCTGTACGCCAACGGCTTCCCACAGACGACGAACTTCGCGGTTGCGCCCTTCTGTCAGGGTCACATTGTACCACTGGTTCAGACCTTCACCGCCCTGGAATTTGATCGAGCGGAATGCCGCAGGGCCGTCTTCCAGCTGCACACCACGGCTCAGTTGTTTGATTTTTTCATCATCAACCTGACCGAAAACGCGCACGGCATATTCGCGCTCAACTTCACGACTCGGGTGCATCAGGCGGTTAGCCAGTTCACCGTCGGTAGTGAATAACAGCAGACCCGAGGTGTTAACGTCCAAACGGCCTACTGCGATCCAGCGGGAACCGCGCATTTTTGGCAGACGGTCAAAAACGGTCGGGCGCCCTTCCGGATCACTGCGTGTACATAACTCGCCTTCCGGCTTGTAATACGCCAGCACGCGGCAAACGGTGTCCTGTGATTCCATCACTGACAGAACGTGGCCATCGAGACGAATTTTGGTGCCGCCGGTGACTTCCACGCGGTCGCCCAGCGTAGAAATTTTACCGTCGACGCTGACGCGGCCAGCCTGAATCATCGCTTCGACTTCACGACGTGAACCGTGGCCCGCACGAGCGAGAACTTTTTGCAGTTTTTCGCTTTGCCCTTCGGTGCTGTCCAGCGCGTTCTTCGGCTTCTGGTATTTCACTTCTTCTTCGTCACCGTTTTCATCAAACAGTGCTTCAGCTTTGGGTTTTGTCCCGCGCGGTTTCAGCGGCGCGCGAGGCTTTTCACCACGGGCATTTTCCGGACGGCCGGGCTTGCCTGTACGTGGTTTTTCAATACGGGAATTTTCGATACGTGAATCGCCGCGGCCTGCGTCAGAACGTGGTTTGTCTGAACGCGGCTTGTCGCTGCGTGGTTTATCAGTACGTGGCTTTTCGCCGCGTTTTTCAGCCCGTGACGGCTCCGGACGGCTTTTTGCTGCGCCGGAATTTCTGCCACTTTTGGGCTTGTCACCAGATGGACGTGACCCTTTGGCTTTGTCGCTGGTGTGTTTCTGGGAATTATACTTCTCGCTCATTGAGCAGCCTCATTTGTCGCCTTCACAGGCGTCGGGGGGAGCCGGCAGCACGACGTTGACCCTCGTCTGCCCGCCAAAATTCAGTTATTACGTATTATTACAATGATTTATAAAAAAGCCAGCCCGCCATTATACACAGTTATCCGCAATTTGTATCCTGCAATGGTTTGTACGGGCTGTTTATTTTTCCAACAATCGTTACCGGAAAGGCGCGGGATCACCCGCACCTTCACGCACCACTTCCGGCGCCGCTTCGGTCAGATCAATCACTGTGGTAGGCTGCTGGCCGATAGAACCGCCATCGATCACCAGATCCACAACTTTACCCAAATGATCTCTGATATCTTCAGGATCAGATTCTGCAAAATCATTGCCCGGCAGCATCAGTGTGGTAGACATCAGCGGCTCGCCCAGCGCTTCCAGTAAGGCAATCGCAATCGGATTGGAGGGCACCCGCAGGCCAATCGTCTTACGTTTTTCGCTCATCAGGCGGCGCGGTACTTCTTTGGTGGCTTTCAGGATAAAAGTGTAATTACCCGGCGTGTTGTTTTTCATCAGCCGGAAAGCCGCGTTATCAACATGCGCGTAAGTCGATAGCTCAGACAAATCCCGGCATACCAGCGTGAAGTTATGGTTACTGTCTAACTGACGGATACGACAAATACGCTCCATGGCGTTTTTCTCTTCCAGACGGCAACCGAGCGCATAACCGGAATCTGTCGGATAGACGATAACCTGCCCTTTGCGCAGCAATTCTACGGCCTGATTAATCAGGCGGGGCTGCGGGTTTTCCGGATGGATATAAAAATATTGACTCATTGTTCCCTCTTAATTCTTCTTCTGCGGTCGTGCTTCAGACCGGTTCAATTTCAGGCTGTTCTCCCGGGGACGGCCAGTGTTGCCAGACCGGCTCTGCGCCTGCAGGAAGCCAAAGTTTTCGCCCCAGTTCAATCCACGAGCAAGGCTGATGGAAATCAGACCCCTGCGAGGCGAGCAACTGGTAATCACGGGCATAAGCCGCAAGTTGAGCACGCTCATTCGGTGCCTGCTGACATTGTGCGACTTCCATGGCATCGCCGCCTTGTTCGGCAAAGAACGCCAGTAAGCGTTTCAGCCATTTTGTGGACAGGTCATAACGTCCCGGGTGGGCGACCACCGCCTGTCCGCCAGACTGATGAATCGCATCAATCGCTTGTTCTATTGTACACCACTGTGGCGGAACGTAGCCGGTCTTGCCCTTGGCGAGGTATTTTTTGAACACCTGCGCAATGTTGTCAGCAACGCCAGTTTCCACCAGATAGCGGGCAAAATGTGCACGGGTGACGGCGCCGCCATCGGCCAGACGTAATGCCCCCTCCCATGCCCCCTCGATGCGCGCTTTCGCCAGGCGTCGCCCCATTTCCCGGGCGCGCTGCTGGCGTAATTCCGCCTGTGCTTTCAGTAAATCCACCATCGCCTGATGGGCCGGGTCGATGCCCAGCCCGACAATATGAATCTCATGATTTTCCCACAGCGTAGAAATCTCGACACCGTTTACCAGTTGCAACGGCAGATGATTATCAGCTATCGCCTGCGCCGCGCGCGCCAGCCCTTCCGTGCTGTCGTGATCGGTGATCGCCAGTACGCCGACACGCATTTCTACAGCACGCGCCACCAGCGCTTGCGGTGTTAAATAGCCGTCAGAGGCGGTGGTATGGCTGTGGAGATCGTAAAGAGTAAAGGCGGAGCGGGTTGTCTGGTCGTCTGCTGAAGGCAAAGTGTTTGTTGGCAAAGTCATCGTCACGTGCGGATTTAACCTGTTTCTGAATGCAGTGCATATCATAACGCGTTAGGACTTTACACGTTAGGGATGATTTCACCCGGCCATTACGCACTGTTACGGTGCTTTAACACTTTTTGCACCCTACAGGCGCACTGATGTTGGGAATGGTGGAAAAAGAGGGTTGACTTTATACCGTTGAACTAGTTTACTAGTACGCAAGTTCACGGGGCAGTTCAGCAATGAACGGCGTGACAAACCGATTCAGAAAGTTTACGTTTTAAAGACGATAGCTTCTATAAACAAACAAGAGTGTCTGATGATGAAAACTCACATGATGGCGGTTCTCAGCTGGTGGCGTACTTCCCCTTGGCGGGCGGAGTAATCACGCATAGCTGTCATCAGACGCTGCAAGATTCCCGAAGCCCGCATAATGCGGGCTTTTTTGTGGCCGCCTATCAGAAATCCGTTTCACACAAACGTTGAAAAAATTTCAGGAAGCAAAATGACTATTCAGAAACCACGTTTAGAATTGCTGACCGCAGAAGGATGTTACCGCGGCGACCCGACGGCCATTTTTCACCAGTTGTGTGGTGCCCGTCCGGCGACCCTGCTACTGGAGTCCTCCGAAGTGACCAGCAAAGAAAATCTTCAGAGCCTGCTGATTGTTGACAGCGCACTGCGTATCACTGCACTCGGTTCCCGGGTTTTAATTCAGGCACTGACGCCAAACGGCGCGTCATTACTCTCACTGATTGACGCCGCGTTACCGGCTGAAATTCGCAACGATGTGCGTCCGAACGGACGCGAACTGCGCTTCCCGTCCATTGACCAGATGCAGGACGAAGACGCCCGTCTGCGTTCACGCTCCGTGTTTGATGCATTGCGCAGTATCCTGACCTCGGTGGAAACGCCCGCTGATGAGCGCGAAGCGATGTTCCTCGGCGGTCTGTTTGCTTACGATCTGGTCGCCGGTTTTGAAGATTTACCGGTATTAGAATCCGACCAGCGGTGCCCGGATTTTTGCTTCTACCTGGCAGAAACACTGCTGGTGCTGGACCACCAGAACCGTTCATGCCGCTTGCAGGCCAGCCTGTTTACGCCGTCACCGGAAGAGAAACAGCGTCTGCATACTCGCCTTGAACAACTGCAACACCAGTTACAATTACCCCCTCATGCCATTCCGCACCAGAGCGTGCCGGAGATGCAACTGAGCGTAAATCAGAGTGATGAAGAGTTTGGTGCTGTGGTGGAGAAGATGAAAGTGGCGATCCGCGCCGGTGAGATTTTCCAGGTAGTCCCTTCCCGTCGCTTCTCACTGCCGTGCCCTGCCCCACTGGCAGCGTATGAAACACTCAAAAACAACAACCCAAGCCCGTACATGTTCTTCATGCAGGACAACGATTTCACCTTGTTCGGTGCCTCTCCGGAAAGCGCACTGAAATACGATGCGACAAACCGTCAGATTGAAATTTATCCGATTGCCGGGACACGTCCGCGTGGCCGTCGTGCTGACGGTTCACTGGATTTGGATCTCGACAGCCGTATTGAACTGGAAATGCGTACTGACCATAAAGAACTGGCCGAACATCTGATGCTGGTGGATTTAGCACGTAATGATCTGGCGCGTATCTGTGAGCCGGGCAGCCGTTATGTCGCCGACCTGACCAAAGTTGACCGTTACTCTTTCGTGATGCATCTGGTGTCCCGCGTCGTCGGCACACTGCGTCATGACCTGGACGTCCTGCACGCCTATCAGGCAGTAATGAACATGGGCACGCTGACCGGCGCACCGAAAGTTCGCGCCATGCAGTTGATTTCAGCCTCCGAGCAAACCCGCCGCGGCAGTTACGGCGGCGCAGTCGGTTATTTCACCGCTCACGGTGATTTAGACACCTGCATCGTAATCCGCTCGGCCTATGTCGAAGACGGCATCGCCACCGTACAGGCTGGCGGCGGCGTGGTACTTGATTCCGTTCCGCAAGCCGAAGCCGACGAAACCCGTAATAAAGCCCGTGCTGTGCTGCGTGCCATCGCCACCGCCCATAATGCGAAAGAGGTATTTTAAGATGGCCGATATCTTACTCATCGATAACGTCGATTCCTTTACTTACAACCTTGTCGATCAGTTGCGTTCAAGCGGCCACAACGTGGTGATTTACCGCAATCAGATCCCGGCTGACGTCATTATCGAAAAACTCAGTCAGCTGGAAAAACCGGTGCTGGTGCTTTCGCCGGGACCGGGTACACCTTCCGAAGCCGGTTGCATGCCAGAGTTGCTCAAACGTCTGCGCGGTCAGTTGCCGATTATCGGTATCTGTCTCGGCCATCAGGCGATTGTGGAAACCTACGGTGGTTTCGTCGGGCAGGCCGGGGAAATCCTGCACGGTAAAGCCTCGGCAATTACGCATGACAATGAAGCGATGTTTGCCGGCATGCACAACCCGCTGCCGGTCGCGCGTTATCACTCGCTGGTGGGCAGCCAGATCCCCGACGGGCTGACCGTCAACGCCCGTTACGGCGATATGGTGATGGCAGTACGTCACGAAGAAGATCGGGTTTGTGGATTCCAGTTCCACCCGGAATCTATTTTAACTTCACAGGGCGCCCGTTTGCTTGAGCAGACACTGGCCTGGGCTTTGGCGTAAGGAGAACTGTCATGCAAACGCAAACTATTCCCGGCATTCTCGAAAACCTGTTTCGCGCTCAGACGATGACGCAGGAAGAAAGCCAGCAGCTATTTACCGCCATCGTGAAGGGCGAACTCGAACCGGCGCAACTGGCCGGGGCATTAATCAGCATGAAAGTGCGCGGCGAACAACCGGCTGAAATCGCCGGAGCCGCCAAAGCGTTACTGTCGCACGCCGAGCCGTTCCCGCGTCCTGATTATGCGTTCGCGGACATTGTCGGCACCGGTGGCGACGGCACCAACAGCATCAATATTTCCACCGCCAGCGCATTTGTCGCGGCGGCCTGCGGAGCCCGGGTCGCCAAACACGGCAACCGCAGTGTATCCAGCCGTTCGGGTTCTTCCGATTTACTGGCCGCGTTTGGCATCCGTCTGGATATGCCTGCGCAAGAATCACGGGCCGCGCTGGATGATCTGGGCGTGTGTTTCCTGTTTGCGCCGCAATACCACACCGGTTTCCGTCATGCGATGCCGGTACGTAAATCACTCAAAACCCGCACCCTGTTTAACGTGCTGGGTCCGCTGATTAACCCGGCGCGTCCGCCGCTGGCACTGATTGGCGTATACAGCCCTGAACTGGTGCTGCCGATTGCAGAAACATTGCGGGCGCTGGGTTATGAACGTGCGGCAGTGGTTCACGGTGGTGGGATGGATGAAGTGGCGATCCACGCAGCAACGCTGGTTGCGGAGCTGAAAGACGGTCAGATAACCACTTACGAACTGACACCACAGGACTTCGGTCTGGATAATTATCCGATTGAATCCCTGCTGGGCGGTGAGCCGGAAGAAAACCGTGACATTCTGGCACGCTTATTACAAGGTAAAGGAGATCCGGCCCATGAAGCTGCGGTAGCCGTCAATGTGGCGATGTTACTGCGTCTGTTCGGTCAGGAAGATTTAAAGCAAAACGCACAACAGGCTTTGGCCGTCATGCGCAGCGGTGAACCCTACCAGCGCGTGGTGGCACTGGCAGCAAGAGGATAAGTGATGCAGCAGGAAACGGTGCTCCACAAAATTGTTCGCGATAAAGAAATTTGGGTCGCGGCACGCAAAGAACAGCAACCACTGGCCAGCTTTCAGAATGACATTACACAGAGCCAGCGCAGTTTCTACCATGCCCTGCAAGGGGCAAGAACGGCCTTCATTCTGGAATGTAAACAAGCTTCTCCGTCGAAAGGTAAGATCCGCGAGAATTTCGATCCGATAGAAATCGCCAGCGTGTATAAAGACTACGCTTCCGCCATCTCCGTTTTAACGGACGAGAAATACTTCCAGGGCAGTTTTGATTTCCTGCCGCTGGTGAGTAAAACCGTCACACAGCCGGTGCTGTGCAAAGATTTTATTATCGACCCGTATCAGATCCATCTGGCCCGTTTCTATCAGGCCGATGCCATTTTGCTGATGCTCTCCGTGCTCGATGATGCTCAGTACGTTCAGCTGGCGGCCGTGGCACACAGCCTGAACATGGGTATTTTGACGGAAGCCAGTAATGAAGAAGAACTGGATCGCGCTGTTAAACTGAAAGCCAAAGTCGTCGGTATCAATAACCGTGACCTGCGCGATTTATCCATCGACCTTAACCGCACCCGTGAGCTGGCACCGCGTGTACCGCATGGTGTCACGGTCATCAGTGAATCAGGTATTAATACCTACGGACAAATCCGTGAACTCAGCCGCTTCGCCAATGGCTTCCTGATCGGCAGCGCCCTGATGTCAGAACAAGACCTGAGCAGCGCCGTGCGTCGCGTGCTGCTGGGTGAAAACAAGGTCTGTGGCCTGACCCGCCCTCAGGATGCCAAAGCCGCGCACCAGGCTGGCGCTATTTATGGCGGATTGATCTTTGTACAAGCGTCACCGCGCTTCGTAACCCAAACGCTGGCGAAAGAAGTACAGAACGGTGCGCCGCTTAAATATGTCGGCGTATTCCGTGATGAGCCAGTCAGTAAGGTGGCAGAAACCGCGCAGACCCTGAGTCTGACCGCCGTGCAACTTCATGGAGATGAAAGCCAGGCGTATATCGACGCACTGCGCACAGCATTGCCGCAAACGGTTCAGATCTGGAAGGCGCTGAGTGTCAAAGACACCGTTCCGGCACGCAACCTGAATCACGTTGACCGCTACGTGCTGGACAACGGTAAAGGTGGCACCGGTTATCGTTTCGACTGGAGCACGCTGGCCGGGCAGGATTTGAGCAATGTGCTGCTGGCTGGCGGACTAAGCGCTGATAATTGCGTCCAGGCCGCGCAGCTCGGTTGCGCAGGGCTGGATTTCAACTCCGGTGTTGAAAGCGAACCTGGCATCAAAGATGCTGAAAAAATTACCGCCGTATTCCAGACATTGCGGGCGTATTAAGCCGCACGCAATGACGCAAAAATTGACAGACAGGACGCAATAACATGACTTTACTTAATCCCTACTTCGGCGAATTTGGCGGCCAGTACGTCCCGCAAATTCTGATGCCTGCGCTGGCTCAGCTGGAAGAAGCTTTTGTCAGTGCGCAACGCGACCCTGAGTTTCAGGCTGAATTCATTGATTTACTGAAAAACTACGCAGGCCGTCCGACGGCGCTGACCCTGTGTAAGAACCTGACAGCAGGAACCAAAACCAAGCTTTATCTTAAGCGTGAAGATTTGCTGCATGGCGGCGCACATAAAACTAACCAGGTGTTGGGTCAGGCATTGCTGGCCAAACGCATGGGCAAAACGGAAATCATCGCCGAAACCGGTGCAGGTCAGCATGGCGTGGCATCGGCACTGGCCTGTGCACTGCTCGGCCTGAAATGCCGCATTTATATGGGCGCAAAAGACATTGAGCGTCAGTCGCCAAACGTATTCCGTATGCGTCTGATGGGGGCTGAAGTCATCCCGGTGCACAGCGGTTCTTCCACGTTGAAAGATGCCTGTAATGAGGCGCTGCGTGACTGGTCCGGCAGCTATGAGAAATCGCACTACATGCTCGGGACGGCAGCAGGTCCCCATCCGTATCCGACCATCGTACGTGAATTCCAGCGCATGATCGGCGAAGAAACCAAGTCACAAATGCAGGAACGAGAAGGCTGTCTGCCGGATGCCGTCATTGCCTGCGTCGGCGGGGGGTCTAATGCGATCGGTATGTTTGCCGATTTTATCGACGATACCAGTGTGAAGCTGATTGGCGTCGAACCCGGCGGTCTGGGCATTGAAACCGGCCAACATGGTGCCCCGCTGAAACATGGCCACGTGGGCATTTACTTCGGCATGAAAGCGCCAATGATGCAAACTTCAGAAGGCCAGATTGAAGAGTCTTACTCTATTTCTGCCGGTCTGGATTTTCCGTCTGTTGGTCCGCAACACGCCTTCCTCAACAGCATTGGCCGTGCAGAATATGTCTCAATCACCGATGATGAGGCGCTGGACGCGTTTAAAGAATTGTCCCGCCATGAAGGGATTATTCCGGCCCTGGAATCCTCTCATGCGCTGGCTTACGCGCTGAAACTGATCAAGGAAACGCCAGAAAAAGAACAGATTCTGGTGGTTAACCTGTCCGGACGCGGCGACAAAGACATTTTCACCGTACACGACATCCTGACTGCCCGGGGAGAAATTTAATGGAACGTTATCAGCAATTATTCAAGCGTCTGGAAAGCAAAAAAGAAGGGGCGTTTGTTCCTTTCGTCACGCTGGGCGATCCGGGCGTTGAGCTGTCACTGTCAATTATCGATACGCTGATTGAAGCCGGTGCCGACGCACTGGAACTGGGTGTCCCGTTCTCCGATCCTCTGGCTGATGGCCCGACCATTCAGAATGCAAACCTGCGCGCGTTTGCTGCGGGTGTGACGCCGACACAATGCTTCAATATGCTGGCACGCATCCGTGAAAAACATCCGGATATCCCGATTGGGCTGCTCATGTATGCCAATCTTGTGTTCCACAACGGCATTGAAACCTTCTATCAGCGTTGCGCTGAAGTGGGTGTTGATTCGGTGTTGGTTGCCGATGTGCCATTTGAAGAGTCTGCGCCATTCCGTGCTGCCGCGTTGCGCCACGGCATCGCCCCTATCTTTATCTGCCCGCCAAATGCTTCTGATGATTTGCTGCGTGAAATTTCGTCCCATGGCCGCGGATATACTTATCTGCTGTCACGCGCAGGTGTGACGGGGACGGAAAAACGTGCACTGACGCCGTTGAATCACTTAGTGGATAAGCTTCGTGAATACCATGCAGCGCCGCCTTTACAGGGTTTCGGTATCTCCGAACCTGCGCAGGTGAAAGAAACGCTGGCTGCGGGAGCTGCCGGGGCTATTTCCGGTTCAGCGACGGTGCGCATTATCGAAAACAATCAGCATCAGCCTTCCGAAATGTTGGCTCAGCTTTCCCGTTTCGTCAGTGAAATGAAAGCGGCCACACGTCCTCAGTAAATATTCTCTGACAGAACCTCAGCCACAGAGTGACTAAGGTTCTGTTTCTTTTAATTTCTTACTATTTTTAACCCCGCTTAATTTGTATTACTCCTTTTAATAATCCACACTAAAATTACTCTGTACATCAATGATATTTTGCACGATGTGAATATCGCTGATTCCGTAAGAGTTTGTTTCTTTTGGTTTTATAACAAATCATGGAGAGTTATTTATGAAGCTATTCAAAACATTGTCCGCGTTCTGCATGGCAGCGGTTGTGGTCATGGCTGTTGCCGCTTGTGCGCCGACTAAAAAATCAGAAGGAACAGGGGGTTATATCGATGACA
Source organism: Rahnella sp. CFA14(1/10) (assembly GCF_004195095.1). Classification (NCBI taxonomy): domain Bacteria; kingdom Pseudomonadati; phylum Pseudomonadota; class Gammaproteobacteria; order Enterobacterales; family Yersiniaceae; genus Rahnella; species Rahnella sp. CFA14(1/10). Next base: position 131,629 of record NZ_SEWS01000001.1, read on the forward strand.
CCGTCGTGACAACCAAAGTTAAATCTGCACTGCTGGCAGATAAGAGCATTAAATCCACTGAGATCAGCGTAGAGACCTTTAAAGGCCGTGTGCAGTTGAGTGGTTTTGTGACATCAACAGCGGATGCAAACCGTGCAGTTGAAGTCACTCGCGGCGTGGCCGGTGTGCGTTCTATTGAGAATGACATGCGGCTGAAATAGTCAGTAAGTCTCTAAACAGAAAATCGAAGAGGCGCCGAAGCGCCTCTTTTTTGTGCCGTCTTTTTAAAGATCAGAAACGATAGCCGACGCCAAACATAAAGACCCATGGGTCGATCCGGGTGTTGATGTTTTGCTGCTCGCCACCGGCTTTGAATTTAACTTCCGTATCAATATCCATCCACCAGACAGACATGTTAATCAACCAGTTATCGTCCAGGTTGTAATCGAGACCGGCTTGTGTGGCCACCCCCCAGGAATCTTTGACACTTAAATCTGAAAGCCCGGCATCACGACCCGTCTGGTTGAAATCCGTGTCATAAAAGGTGGTGTAGTTGATACCCACACCGAGGTACGGACGCAATTTATCCTGCCGGTCACCAAAGTAATACTGTGCCATCAGAGACGGGGGTAACTGTTTCACTTCTGCAATCGTTCCGGTACTTTGCAGACCGACTTTGTGTTGGAACGGTGTCGCTGCCAGCAACTCCATGCCGAGATTGTCCGTAAACATGTAGCCAAGGGTTAACCCCATCTGCGTGTTGTTATTGATATTAAAAGAACCCAGGCCCAGTACATTGTCCGAACCTTCGGTCGGACGAACCGTGGCTGTCCCTACGCGAAAAATCACATCCCCTGCCTGATGTGCGTTTGAGACTGCCGGAAATGCCGCTGCTGCGACTAATGCCCAATATGCTGCTTTCATTGTCCCTTCCCTTTGTGTGGATTATTTATCAACGGCGCGCATGATACCTACTCTTTGGTATGGTTTGATCAATGCGGGATCACATCTTTAAAACAAAAAGTAAGAAAATGCATCTTCCGCAAAGCGATCTAAATCTATAAAAACAAAGGAATTGATCTGAATCAAAAATGAGGAGATTTTGATGTTTTGTTAACACGTGATATTTCAGTTGCTAAAAAAAATAGCGCTGAGTAATTTGCTTACTCACTGTTGGTTTTGGTTGGGTGCCGTAAGGAGTCGGTAGCTTCCAGGATGGGCGAAATTAACAATCCTTGTATGACCTGTGGCGCATGCTGCGCTTATTTTCGCGTTTCATTTTACTGGGCTGAGTCTGAAGAGGCTGGCGGATGTGTTCCGCAGGCATTGACAGAACAGGTCACTCCTTTCCTGAGCTGCATGCAAGGCACAAACAGTAAAACGCCGCGCTGTGTTGCCCTGGAGGGAGAAGTGGGACACGCGGTTTCCTGTTCTGTTTACCTCAACCGGCCCACACCGTGTCGCGAATTCGATCAGTCAGGGTTGAATGGTGTCACCAATGCCGCCTGCGATCGTGCCCGGGCTCAATATGGTTTACCTCCTCTGAATGTCGATTTGCCGACCATTGATCTCACCCACCTCAGTTGCGTTCCGGCAGAGATTCATCGACAGGTCTGATAGGAAAACAGCGCAAAACTATCGGCGGGAGGCATTTAAAGGGTACAATCCCCGCCTTATTGATTTTTGCTTTTTGCCAAGGAGCGTCCATGTCTATCACGGCCAGTACATTGTACCGTGACAGTTATAATTTTTTGCGTAATCAGATGAGTAGCGTTTTGGCGCTTTCGGTTCTGGCCGCACTAATCACCGTCATATTAAGCTGGGTGTTAAGTCCCTCAGCTGAACAGATCGAGGCTATCGGGCAACTGATGAGCAACATCACCGGCATGAACGTCGGCGATATGATGGGATACATTGAACAGCAGGTAACTCCGGAGCAGCAAAGCGCGATTTTCCGTTACAGCCTGGCCGCTTTGCTGTCAACGCTTGCCGGAAACGTTATTCTGGTTGGCGGTGTCCTGACGTTGATCCAGCTGGTTTCCCAGGGCATTCGCGCCAGTATCACGCAAATTATGACCGCGTCGCTGCCTGTCTTGCCACGTCTGGCCATTTTGTTGTTTATTTACAGCATCATGTTCCGTATCGGCCTGGCGCTGCTGTTTGTTCCGGCCTTCCTGATTGCGATTGCATGGTCAATGGCACCGGTTATTTCCTGTAAAGAGAATGCGGGCGTGTTCAAAGCGATGCGTCTGAGCACCCGTCTGGCCTTCAGCCATGTCCGCCTGGTTGCCCCGGCCGTGATGCTGTGGATCGTTGCCCAGGTCGTACTGATGTTGTTTGTTGGCGTGCTGAGCGCGTTGAATCCAATGATTGGGGCAGTGATACTCGGCGCACTGAGTAATATTATCAGTGCCTTCATGCTGATTTATCTGTTCCGTCTTTACATGAAATTACATGCTTAACAGAGACATCACTTTTTCAGGGGCGCTCCGGCGCCCTTTTCTTTTGTCCGCGAAATGATTCCGGTATAGTCATACCATACGTAAAACATGGAATGAAGTATGAAGCAGCTCCTCGATTTTCTTCCCCTGATTGTTTTTTTTGTGGTTTATAAGCTTTACGACATTTTTGTCGCTTCTGGCGCATTAATTGCTGCCACTGCGTTAGCGTTAGTCATTACCTGGATCCTGTATCGCAAAATCGAGAAGATGACGTTAATCACCTTCGCGATGGTCGCTGTTTTCGGCACCCTGACACTGGTTTTCCATAATGATGAATTTATCAAATGGAAAGTGACGGTTATCTATGTTCTGTTCTCCGGCGCACTACTGATTAGCCAGCTGGTGCTGAAAAAGCCTTTAATCCAGCGCATGTTGGGCAAAGAACTGACTTTGCCGGATCACGTATGGAATAAACTGAACGTCAGCTGGGCCATCTTTTTCCTGCTGTGCGGGCTGGCTAATATTTACGTGGCATTCTGGTTACCGCAAAATATCTGGGTTAACTTCAAGGTCTTCGGCCTGACCGTGCTGACATTGGTCTTTACGCTGTTAAGCGGTGTTTACATTTACCGGCATATGCCGGACGATGAAAAAAAATAAGCATTCTTCTGCACGGGCCTTTCTTTGAAAGGCCTTACTTATTATTAAGCCCCACATGATTCGGGTGACTGAATGCAGCCAACACGTCTGCGGCCTGAAATATGGCGGGCTTTGTGTGAAGCCACTTTATGAACGAAAAACATAGCTTACCCAATGGTGAAATGGTGTTGCGTACGCTGGCTATGCCAGCAGACACCAATGCGAATGGTGATATCTTTGGCGGATGGCTGATGTCACAGATGGATATGGGCGGTGCGATTCAGGCGAAGGAAATTGCCAAGGGTCGCGTAGTGACCGTACGCGTTGACGGCATGACGTTTCTTAAACCGGTGGCTGTCGGTGATGTGGTGTGCTGTTATGCACGCTGCATCCGTACCGGTAACAGCTCGATCACCATCAATGTGGAAGTATGGGTGAAGAAGGTCTCTTCTGAGCCTATCGGTCAGCGTTACAGAGCCACTGAAGCGGTATTTACTTATGTCGCTGTGGATGACGAAGGAAAATCGCGCCAGTTGCCTGATGGTCGCAGCAATTTCAGTGTCGATTCCGAGGGTGTTTCTCAGGATTAAGACGGTTTTACACTACCGTTAAGTAAAAAGGTCGCCTCCCGGGGCGACCTTTTTTGCATATAAATCACAGGTAATGCCAGCTTGCGGCTTATTCGACAGCAGAACCGCCTTTAATTCTGAACACCAGGTTCACAACAAGATTACTGGCAGCCTTCGGTTCATAGCGCCATTTGCTCATCGCCTGTTTCACTTCGCGCTCAAACATATTGCGCGGCTCAGCGGAAAGAACACGTATGTTCTGCACGCGGCCATCACTGTCCACATCAAACTGCACGCGGACACGCCCTTCGATACGTAAAGCCAGTGCACGCGCCGGATAAGCCGGTTCGCCTCGTTGCAATGGCCGCGGGCCGGTATCGCTCTGCGCATTGGCAGATGCCGGTGGCTGGCTAACAGGTTTCGTGAACGGCTGGTTGCTGGTGACGGGCGCAGTTTTTACTGTTTGCGTCGGCTTTTCGACCGGCCGTTCAACAGGCTTCACCTTCGGTTTAACAACCGGCTTCTTCACCGGTTTTGGCTTCGGCTTAGGGGGTTGCGGAATGACAACAGCCTCAGGCGGCGGCGGTGGTTCTGGCACGACTTCAGGTTGCGGTTCCGGCGCCGGTGGTGTCGGTTCAGGTTGTGGCGGCGGCGGCGGTGCAAAGTCGGCCGGATTGACCATCGTTACGCTCATCACCTTTTGATCCTGGTTGGGCAATTTGATGGACTTGCCCACCGTCATATACAACACACCGGCAATGACTGCGACATGTAAACTGACGGCAAGGACCACCGGTACTGTCACCTTGCGGATAAATCTAAACTTTTTTAGCGGCATAATGATTCATTTTCCCCGTGAAGCCGCAAGTTTAAATGTAAATAGCAATCATATTCAACACCGAGATGACAACTATTCTCAAATAACCTCTGGTTTGATCCTACGCAAAGCGCTTTCCCCGGACTTCAGGTTTAGCTATGTTAATTCTGCAAAATGGTCAGGCAGCATCTTGTTGCCTAAAATTGCTCAATAACCCCCCTTTAAAGGTGACTCATGCTTTACGTTATTTATTCTGAAGATGTTTCTGACTCGCTGGAAAAACGCGCTGCGGCACGCCCTGCTCATATCGAACGCCTGAAAAAATTACATGAACAAGGCCGCGTGCTGATTGCGGGCCCGACGCCGTCCATAGACAGCGAAGATCCAGGTGCGGCCGGAATGACCGGTTCCGTACTGATTGTCGAATTCGAGACGCTGGAAGATGCCAAAGTGTGGGCGGATGCCGACCCGTACGTTAAAGCGGGTGTATATAAAGCCGTGACCGTCAAACCATTCAAACGCGTATTTTGATGTTTTACGGGCAGTTTAACGGGCTGCCCGTGGTTCTCCGCGCCTTCCTGCCCTCTCTTTAATCAACTTTACTTTTGCTTACGTCAGTTGATTGTCTAAATATCCGGTTACTCAAACAGTTACCTGCGGCCTTTTCCTTTAACAACAGAGCGGAGAATCCGATATGCAATGTCCGGTATGTAAAGAAAGTCAGTTAGTGATGTCCGAACGTCAGGGCATTGAAATCGATTATTGTCCTGACTGTCGCGGTGTATGGCTGGATCGCGGTGAGCTGGATAAAATCATCGAGAAATCTGCTGCGTCACAGCCCACAGAACGGCCTGCAACGGCACGCTACGAAGAACGTGACCGTCGGGATGATCATCGGCCGCAAGGCAATTACGACAACCGCGGGCATTACTCGTCTCAAAAGCCCTATAAAAAGAAGAGCTTCCTTTCAGAGCTTTTCGACTGATTTCTGTCATCCCACGCCATGACATCACACCTCATGGCGTGATTCCCCGCATGCCGTCACATTGCATTCATCGCTTCTGTGTTAGAATGTTTACCCCTGCCCATGAGGTAAGCATTATGTCATTCTTCGACGGACTGAAGTTTCTAACCAGCACGACCACGAAGGTCACCTGCCCGGAATGCGGTTATGTTTCGGAACAGATAAGCGCGAAGGTGCGCAAAAACTCCACTCTGGTCTGCAAAAAATGTGGTGCGCTTTTTCAGCCTAAATCCCGCTAATCAGGCATTCCATTCGTAGTTCACGGCATACAGCGCAAGACGCTGGTGCTGCTGATGATGGATTTGACGGATACGATAAATGTGGCGATAGCGCCTTGACTGCCCTTCCAGCCAGCGACTTCTCCTGCGTTGAGACTGGCGCAACATCCGCCACCGGCCGACTTCATTTTTACTGCGTTTCATTCACTTGTGTCCCGTAATGCCCGTGGCTGCTTCTTTAACGAAAGCGCTTCTTTTACAGAAAGTGTCTTAAGCGGAAAAACTGCGGAACATTATAGGCCGATGACGTTGTGATCCAAGTCTTGTTTTCCTCCTGCTTCCACGTTATCAGCTAACATTGATATCAGGACGATGACCCTTTTATTAACCGGAAACACATTACAGAGGTAGCTGATTGATTAGCAGGATAAAGTTAGTTAAAAGGTTTCTCCTTTCACGTACACTCATGCCGATGGCTTGCGAACAGGACTTTTCGCCTTTATGACAACATTTTATACGGTAATCAGTGGCCTTCTGGTTTTCGGTTACTGGTTACTGATTGCCGGCGTCACCTTACGCATTCTGATGAAGCGCCGCGCAGTTCCGTCAGCCATGGCATGGCTGTTGATCATCTACATCATTCCGCTGGTCGGTATTATTGCCTATCTCTCATTTGGGGAATTGCACTTAGGCAAACGCCGTGCTGAACGGGCAAAAGCCATGTGGCCTTCCACTGCCCGCTGGCTCAATGATCTCAAAGACTGTAAGCGTATTTTTGCCACTGAGAACAGTGAAATTGCCGCCTCACTTTTCCAGCTCTGCGAGCGCCGTCAGGGTATTGCCGGCGTAAAAGGCAATCAGTTGCAATTGCTGACCACCAGCGATGACGTGCTTCACGCAATGATGCGAGATATCGGGCTGGCGCGCAGCAACATCGAAATGGTGTTCTATATCTGGCAGCCGGGCGGTCTGGTTGATCAGGTCGCGGAATCTCTGATGGCGGCTTCACGCCGTGGTATTCATTGCCGTCTGATGCTGGATTCTGCGGGCAGCGTTGCCTTTTTCCGCAGCCCCTATCCGGCAATGATGCGCAACGCCGGTATCGAAGTCGTTGAAGCGTTACAGGTGAATCTTTTCCGTGTGTTCCTGCGTCGTATGGATCTGCGCCAGCACCGTAAAGTGGTACTTATCGACAACTATGTCGCCTATACCGGCAGCATGAATATGGTTGACCCGCGTTACTTTAAACAAGATGCTGGCGTTGGCCAGTGGGTTGATTTGATGGCCCGTATGGAAGGCCCTGTCGCGACCACGATGGGCATTGTATATTCGTGCGACTGGGAGATTGAAACCGGTAAACGTATTCTGCCGCCGGAACCGGATCTCAACCAGATGCCGTTCGAGCAGGAGAGCGGCCATACTATTCAGGTGATCGCTTCCGGTCCGGGCTTCCCGGAAGATATGATCCACCAGGCGCTGCTGACCGCCACCTATTCTGCACGCGAACAGCTGGTTATGACGACGCCGTATCTCGTGCCAAGTGATGATTTGCTGCACGCAATTTGTACCGCAGCGCAGCGCGGGGTGGATGTCAGTATCATTCTGCCGATGAAGAACGACTCAATGATGGTGGACTGGGCAAGTAAGGCTTTTTTTGGCGAATTGCTGGAAGCCGGTGTCAAAATTTATCAGTTCGAAGACGGTCTGCTGCATACCAAAAGTATCCTGGTCGATGGTCAGCTCAGTCTGGTCGGTACCGTGAATCTGGATATGCGCAGCCTGTGGCTCAATTTTGAGATAACGCTGGTCATTGATGACGCCGGATTTGGTGATGATTTAGGCCATGTGCAGGAAGATTATATCGCCCGCTCACATTTGCTGGATGTGGAAGCCTGGCTTAAACGTCCTTTCTGGCACCGCATCGTCGAACGTTTGTTCTACTTTTTCAGTCCGCTGCTGTAAAAGCCGCGGCGGGCATGATGTAATATACGCAGTACCGGCTTGAACCAGCCTGAATACACTCATCTGTAAACGAGAATGATATGGACCTGAATAATCGCCTGACCGAAGACGAAACGCTTGAACAAGCCTACGACATCTTTCTGGAACTGGCCGGAGATAACCTTGATCCTGCAGATATTTTGATCTTCAATCTGCAATTTGAAGAACGTGGTGGCGCTGAATTATATGATCCGGCTGAAGACTGGGTTGAGCATGTGGATTTTGACTTAAATCCGGACTTCTTTGCTGAAGTAGTGATTGGTCTGGCTGATGCGGAAGACCAGCCTATCAATGATATCTTTGCCCGTGTTCTGCTGTGTCGCGAGAAAGACCATAAACTTTGCCACATTTTGTGGAAAGAGTAATCTTCTCCGTCGACCTTCAGACTGGTTCTGTGTGGCTGCTTTCATTCCCCCCTGAGGCTCACCCTGCGGGCCAGCGCTAGCGCTTTTAAAATCGTTTCCTGACCGATTTGTCATTCAGTTGCCGCCTTGACCCAATCTGAATGACTTAGCAGAAGAATACGAAGATGAAAAAAAACCTGCCAGTGGCAGGTTTTTTTATGCTTTCCGTTCAGATCAAATCATCAGAGCGGATCCACTTTCAGGCAGGATACCGCATGGCGGAAGCTGCCTTCCAGCAACGGACGGGTGATTGCACATTCAGGTCCGGCAATCGGACAGCGGGTGCGGAACACACAGCCTGAGGGTGGATTGATGGGTGAAGGTAATTCCCCTTCAAGCAACTGAATCACTTTGTTGCGCTCTTTGTCCGGGTCCGGCACCGGCACTGCAGACATCAGTGCACGGGTATACGGGTGCTGAGGATTGTTATAGACCTCATCATAGGTGCCCAGTTCAACAGCGTGCCCGAGGTACATCACCAGAACACGGTCAGAGATGTGCTTCACCACGGCCAGATCGTGTGCGATGAAAATCAGTGACAACCCCATTTCACGCTGCAACTGCTGAAGCAGGTTAACCACCTGCGCCTGAATAGACACATCCAGTGCCGAGACAGGTTCATCACAGATAATCAGTTTCGGCTCAAGAATCAGTGCACGCGCAATGCCAATACGCTGACATTGCCCCCCGGAGAATTCATGGGGATAACGGTTAATCAGGTTAGGCAACAGCCCGACCTTTAACATCATTGCCTTCACTTTTTCCTTCACTTCAAGGCGAGGCATTTTCGGATTATACGTTTTCAGGGGTTCAGCGATGATTTCGCCGATGGTCATCCGCGGGTTCAGGGAAGCCAGCGGATCCTGGAAAATCATCTGGATATCGCTGCGCGTATGACGCCACTCGCTGTCCGACATATTCAGCAGATCTTTACCCAGCCAGGCAACACGGCCGTCAGTGGCTTTCACCAGACCAATCAGTGCACGGGCAAAGGTCGATTTACCGCAACCTGACTCCCCCACCACGCCCAGCGTTTCCCCTTCATAAAGGCGCAGGGTCACACCGTCAACGGCTTTCAGGGTCTTCGAAGGCTGCCAGAACCATTGTTTACCGTCTTTGATGTCGAAATGGACTTTAAGATCTGCCACTTCGAGCAGAACTTTTTTCTCAGGCGCATGGGTATTTATTGCCGCACTGTTCATGATTGTGTTGTCTGTCATACCAGTTCCTCCAGCGGCTTATAGCATGCACGCAAACGGCCATCGCCGAAACGCTCAAGCGGCGGTGCCGAAGAGCAGATATCCATCGCATGCGGACAGCGGGGCTGGAACGGACAGCCTTTAGGCAGACGCAGCAAGTTTGGCGGATTGCCCGGAATAGTCAGCATCGCGCCACCTTCGGCATCAAGGCGGGGAACCGCATTGAGCAGACCGATGGAATAAGGATGACAAGGTTCATAAAACACATCCCGTGCACGGCCATATTCCATGGTGCGCCCGGCATACATCACCAGTACTTTGTCGCAGATACCGGCCACCACGCCAAGGTCATGGGTAATCATAATGATTGCTGTGTTGAACTCAGATTTCAGTTCATTCAGTAATGTCATGATTTGCGCCTGCACGGTCACGTCCAGCGCTGTGGTTGGCTCATCGGCAATCAGCAATTTAGGGCGGCACAGCAACGCCATTGCGATCATCACACGCTGGCGCATGCCACCGGAGAATTCATGCGGGAACATTTTCATACGTTTGCGGGCTTCGGGCATTTTCACCGCGTCCAGCATGCGTACGGATTCTTCAAACGCTTCACGCTTGCTCATTTTTTTATGCAGGATAAGGACTTCCATCAACTGTTCGCCCACACGCATGTACGGGTTGAGAGAGGTCATCGGATCCTGAAAAATCATTGAAATCTGTTCTGCGCGCAACTTATTAAGCTGTTGTTGCGGCAGATTGAGGATTTCGCGTCCGTTAAATTTCGCCGAACCGCCGATGCGGCCATTACTGGCCAGCAACCCCATCAGGGCAAAAGCGGTCTGTGATTTACCTGAACCGGACTCACCCACAATGCCCAGCGTCTCACCGGCACGCAGATCGAAATTCAGGTCATTGACCGCAGTCACATCACCGTCTGGTGTTTCGAAGGTGACGCGCAGATCCTGAACGTCAAGCAAGATTGGCGGGACTTTACCGTCAACCGCAGCGGGTGCCGCAAAAGTGGAATGTTCAATGGTGCTCATGGTGGCACTCCTTAACGATCTTTCGGGTCGAGGGCATCACGCAAGCCATCGCCGATAAAATTGAAACAAAACAGAGTTACCACCAGGAAGCCTGCCGGGAACAGCAGTAACCACGGTGAAACTTCCATCGAGTTGGCGCCATCACTTAACAACGCGCCCCAACTGCTCAGTGGCTCCTGCGTACCCAGTCCCAGGAAGCTCAGGAAGGATTCAAACAAAATCATGCTCGGCACCAGCAGCGATGCATAGACCACGACAACGCCCAGCACATTGGGAACAATGTGGCGCAGGACGATATTGCGCGTGCTCACACCACTCACCAGCGCCGCCTCGATGAACTCTTTACGCTTGAGACTGAGTGTTTGTCCACGCACGATACGCGCCATATCCAGCCAGGATACCATCCCGATTGCCACGAATATCAGCAGGATGTTTTGCCCGAAGAAGGTCACCAACAGGATAACGAAGAACATAAACGGGAAGGAGTTGAGAATTTCCAGCAAACGCATCATTGCGGAGTCTATTTTACCGCCCAGATAACCGGACAATGATCCGTAAAGCGTGCCGAGAATCACGGCCACTAACGCTGCCGCCACACCGACCATCAGGGAAATACGTCCGCCGATCGCCACACGCACCAGCAAATCACGGCCTGAAGAGTCAGTCCCGAAATAATGGTGAGAAGCAAAGTCAGGCGCGGCTGACATCATATTCCAGTCGGTATCATCATAGGAAAACTGGGATAACATCGGCGCAAATGCCACGAATAAGGCAATAAATGCCAGCACGATCAGACTGGTGACCGCCGCACGGTTGTGCATAAAACGGCGTCGTGCATCCTGCCACAGACTGCGGCCTTCAACTTCAAGTTTTTCGCTGAAGTTTTCCACGACGTCGCTATTTTTCTTACTTAACATCATTGACGTACTCCGGCATTAATAACGGATTTTCGGGTCGATGACGGCGTAAAGCACGTCGACGATCGCATTGAACAGAATGGTCAGTGCGCCCACTAAAATGGTCAGGCTCAGGACCAGTGAATAGTCACGGTTTAATGCCCCGTTAACAAACAGCTGGCCAATGCCTGGCAATCCGAAAATGCTTTCGATGACCATCGAACCGGTTATGATCCCAACGAAGGCCGGTCCCATGTATGACAATACCGGCAGCAGCGCGGGTTTCAGCGCATGGCGCAAAATGATGCGACGCAGTGGCAACCCTTTCGCACGTGCGGTACGGATGAAGTTGGAATGCAGGATTTCGATCATTGAGCCACGGGTAATACGCGCAATACTGGCAATATAAGCCAGTGACAACGCCACCATCGGCAAGATCATATATTTGGCACCACCACCATTCCAGCCGCCGCCAGGCAACCATTTAAGCGTGATGGCAAATATCAGTACCAGTAACGGCGCAACCACGAAACTGGGTATAACTACCCCGGTCATCGCCACACCCATTACCGTGTAATCCCATTTGGTGTTCTGGTTCAGTGCTGCGATAACGCCCGCACTCACTCCAAACACAATCGCCATGATAAATGCCGCCAGACCGAGTTTCGCAGAAACCGGGAAAGAGGCCGCAACCAGATCATTAACGGTGTAATCCTTATATTTGAACGACGGGCCAAAATCGCCTTTCGCCAGTTGTTCTAAATAATGGAAATATTGCTTATACATTGGGTCATTGAGGTGATATTTCGCCTCAATGTTCGCCATCACTTCTGGCGGAAGATTACGCTCCCCCGTAAAAGGGCTGCCGGGTGCGAGACGCATCATAAAAAATGAAATGGTGATCAGAATGAATAGCGTCGGAATCGCTTCCAGACAGCGGCGTAAAATAAACTTTAACATTGCCCGTACCTGTTTCTAAGCCTGTCACTACAGCTTGATAGTTTTGGCTTGCTCACGGCGGCTATCGGGTGATGGCCGCCGTGGTGGCTCTTTGTTTCAGCACCGAAAACCGGCACTAAAAACATTACCTTCATCAATAAATAAGGCGCAAGGCAGCTCGGGGTTGCCTTGCCCTGACACTGATTAATTAGTGTTTGATGATGTATAAGTCTTTAACGTAGACGTTATCCTGCGGATCTTTACCGGTGTAACCGCCAACGTATGGTTTCACCAGACGCGCGTTCACGTAGTAATAAACAGGAACAATGGCAGAGTCTTTATCCAGCTGGGTTTCCGCTTTCTGATACAGCGCTGCACGTTCTTCGTCAGTTTTCACGGTCAGAGTGTCCGCGATGTCTTTATCAAAGGCAGGGCTCTTATAGTGAGCGGTATTGTTGCTGCTGTCAGACAACATGGTATTCAGGAAGGAAGAAGGTTCGTTGTAATCAGAACACCAGCCGGCACGTGCGATATCAAAGTTGCCCTGATGACGGCTGTCCAGGAAGGTTTTCCATTCCTGGTTAACGAGTTTCACGTCAACACCCAGATTTTTCTTCCAGATAGCGGCAGCGGCGATAGCCAGTTTTTTGTGCAGATCAGAGGTGTTATACAGCAATTCAAAGGTCAGCGGCTTAGCCGGGGTATAACCTGCTTCAGCCAGCAATTTTTTAGCCTGCTCGTTACGCTGCACCTGAGTCTCTTTGAACCAGGCCGGAGGCGTCAGTTTTGCACCATCAGTGTAAGGAGGAGTATAGCCATAAGCCGGCAGATCGCCCTGCGCCTTCACTTTATTCACGATGATGTCGCGATCCAGACCCAGTTTCAGGGCTTCACGGACGCGTGAATCAGTAAATGGTGCTTTCTGATTATTGATTTCGTAGTAATAAGTACACAGATACGGGTCAACGTGGACTTCGGTAGGAATTTCTTTTTTCAATTTCTGGAACAGTTCAATCGGCATGTTGTTATAAGTCATGTCGATTTCGCCGCTGCGGTAGCGGTTAACATCAGTAACTTCAGAAGAAATAGGCAGGTAAGTCACCTGATTGATCACTGTCCTGGCGTTATCCCAATAGGTCGGGCTGCGCTCAAGCACAATACGTTCGTTAACGGTCCAGGTTTTCAGTTTATACGCGCCGTTGCTCACATAGTTTTCAGGTTGGGTCCATTTGTCGCCAAATTTCTCAACTGTTTTTTTGTTTACCGGCTTCATTGCGGTGTGAGACAGCATTTTAACGAAATACGGAACCGGTTCGGTCAGCGTCACTTGCAGGGTATGATCATCGAGCGCTTTTACACCCAGAGTATCCGGGCTTTTCTTACCGGTGATGATGTCATCGATGTTTTCGATATGACCATATTGCAGATAGCTTTCGTAAGGAGAGGCGGTTTTAGGGTCAGCCAGACGCTGCCAGCTGTACACGAAATCTTCAGCTGTTACAGGATCGCCATTTGACCATTTTGCTTCCGGACGCAGGTGGAAGGTCCAGACTTTAAAATCTTTATTTTCCCAGCTGGTTGCTACACCAGGAATAACGCTGCCGTCTTTGCTGTCGGTATTCACCAGCCCCTCAAGCAAGTCACGGATAACGTTCGATTCTGGTACGCCTTCGACTTTATGCGGGTCGAGAGACTGCACTTCTGAGCCATTGTTACGAACCAGTTCTTGTTTGGCTGCCAGGGTTACACCTGCAGGTACATTAGCTGCAAATGCATTATTTACTGACACCGCGCCGACCGCAGCCATAATGCAGGCAGCCAGCAGATTTTTTTTTGTGATGTTGGTCATTTTTATTCAACTCCAGTTTTTATTATGAACTTGCACGCTCGGGTGCAAGATAAACCCTTGCTGGGCCAACGGATTTCAAAAGCAGGAACGAATTGCTCAAGAAAGGTCCCCATGTAGTGGCCATCCGCAGATGGCTGTCCCCTATTACTGCATGTATTACTCGATAACGCTGGAAACGTCAGGCTGTTGTTCGCCGTTTGGTTTCCGGGATCCTTAAGGTTGATCCCACCCCATTTGATTTACCCCGTGTACAACAAAAAAAGGTTCTGCGTCACACCGGGTAATCACATACTGTTATTCCTAACCTTAACAATATTATTTTCTTATTCACCTGACTGACAGCGATAGAAAGTCCTTCACTGTTAAGCGTGAGAATTCAATTAATGAGAAGAAGATCTGAAGATTTGTTTCGCTGAAGCGGCAGGTTCAACAAAAGGCCGTGTAATCCTGCCCGCCGAATGTCCGGCTTTCTTTTGGCAAAAAGCGCCTGATGATAATTTTGTGTTCCGCATGGCGACACGACACTCTCCAAAAACAAATAAAATGGCTTCAATCTTTCTGTCTCTAGCAAGATTCGTTCTCACTCAGAGCATTCCGCTTAACAAAATTCCATTTTTGAAGGCGATTTGAAAATTATCAGAAGCCAGATACAGGCGCCAATAAATTTTGCAAATTTGTTACGCAATTCTCTTTTACAGGTTACAAGCACACTGAGGCAGTGGCCTGAAAACAGGCTAACATATAGTTCAACTTATTGTTTTTAAGGGTTTTTATAATAATTTTCGCTGCGAAATTTACGCTACGCGTTGCTTAAGAACTCGCCTGACACAATCCGTTAACATTAAGATGTTTTCAAGGATAAACGCCTGTTAACTGCGTTGTTAACACTAATAACATCTCGATACAGCATGCACAAGCCTTACAGAATGATGTGGGCAAATTAGCGTCAAAACGGGCAGTAAAGAAGGGTATTTAGCTAAAAAATCGCTAAGTTTATTAGAAGAAATGAAGACTTGGGGTGAAAAGAATAATGAGACGACGCTTTATGCCACATTAGGGTGCAATTGCGCTTAATGAAGTCATTAGCTGCACTATATTAATGCATTACATTATAAGTGCAGGTAATAATTATCACGGAAACTCATCGCAGTTTCCGTGATAACCGATGGTTAAGAATCAAAGCAGGCCGGGGAAAATGGCCTTAATCCCTGTCACAATGAATTCGATACCCAGCGACATCAGCAAAAGTCCCATGATACGTGTAATCACGTTAATGCCGGTTTGTCCCAGTAAACGCACCAGTAAAGGTGCCGCCCTGAACAGTAACCAGCAACAGAATGCAAAGAAAATGATAGCGAGCGTCAGCCCCAGCAGATTTGGCCAGCTGTGATAGCGTGAGCTCCATACAATAGTCGAACTGATGGCGCCGGGTCCTGCCATCAGAGGCAATGCAAGCGGAACAACCCCGACATTTTCACGTATTGCTGTTTCTGATTTTTCCTGCTTGTTCTGTTTATCTTCGCCCAGTTTCCCGCTGATCATCGACATGGCAATGGTGACGACCAGAATGCCCCCCGCGATCCGGAACGAGTCAATGGAGATACCAAAAAGATGTAAAATGGCATCGCCGAGGAAAAGTGCGGTCGACAATATAATGGCAACCGACAAATTCGCCGTCATATTGGTTTTATTACGTCCGGCTGCCGCCTGATAGCTGGTCATGCTGATAAAGACAGGTAAGATCCCCACAGGGTTGACCAGTGCAAACAGCCCGACGAAGAATTTGATATACCCTGAAAAATCTAATAACGATTGGCTCACGCAGAACTCCGCACAACTATGCCAGCAGATGAAGGTTTTGATGGGCGCTAATGTACTGGAATCCCCGTAAAGGCGCCACGCCGTTTGATGGTTTTTATCACCAGATTTTCAAATAAAAGCAGTGAATACCACTTTTGTTAAAAATCATCTTTTTAATTGATAACTTTAGATACAAAACTGTATTATCCAAGAGCAAATTTGATAATCATTCTCAGGATCAAGTTGCTGAAAGGTGTCAGCATCAGTATTTAATGATCTAGATCAAATGAATACTGCCTACAAATAGGTAATCTCTGTGCATAGTCACTCAACGTTACTTGAAACATATAAACATCGGGTGATGAATGTGGTTTAAACGTTATCTGCTTTATCCGGTGCTTCACAACTGAAAGCTCTTTGAGCAAATAAAGAGACAAAGACAACTTATTGAGAATCTTAGAGTTAATTAGTTTCTCACGGTGACTGATAGCAGGTCTATACTAGTCTTTGGCAGGTTATTTACTAAAAGAGTTTAACTTTATCAGGAGAGCATTATGGCTGTAACAAATGTCGCTGAACTAAACGCACTCGTAGCTCGAGTCAAGAAGGCACAGCGCGAATATGCCAACTTCAGTCAAGAGCAGGTAGATAAGATTTTCGCTGCCGCCGCTCTGGCTGCTGCCGATTCTCGAATTCTGCTGGCTAAACTGGCTGTTGAAGAATCCGGAATGGGTATTGTTGAAGACAAAGTGATCAAAAACCACTTCGCTTCTGAATACATTTACAATGCTTACAAAGATGAAAAAACCTGTGGCATCCTGGGCCAGGATGACACCTTCGGTACCATTACTATCGCTGAGCCAATTGGCCTGATTTGCGGTATCGTCCCGACTACCAACCCAACTTCTACTGCAATTTTCAAGGCACTTATCAGCCTGAAAACACGTAACGGTATTATCTTCTCCCCACACCCACGTGCCAAAAATGCAACCAACAAGGCTGCGGATATCGTTCTGCAAGCCGCCATTGCTGCCGGTGCGCCAAAAGATATCATTGGCTGGATTGATGAACCAAGCGTAGAGCTTTCCAACCAACTGATGCACCACCCGGACCTGAACCTGATTCTCGCCACCGGCGGTCCTGGTATGGTGAAAGCAGCTTACAGCTCCGGCAAACCAGCCATTGGTGTAGGCGCGGGTAATACTCCAGTTGTAGTCGATGAAACCGCAGATATCAAACGTGTGGTGGCTTCCGTTCTGATGTCTAAAACCTTTGATAACGGTGTCATCTGTGCTTCTGAACAGTCCATCATTGTCGTTGATTCAGCTTATAACGCAGTCCGTGAACGTTTTGCTTCTCACGGTGGCTACATGCTGCAAGGTAAAGAGCTGAAAGCCGTTTCAGATATCATTCTGAAAAATGGTGGCCTCAACGCCGCTATCGTCGGTCAGCCAGCGGTGAAAATTGCTGAAATGGCTGGTATCAAAGTCCCTGCAAATACAAAAGTGCTCATCGGTGAAGTCACCGTCGTTGACGAGTCCGAACCTTTTGCGCATGAAAAACTGTCCCCTACCCTTGCTATGTATCGCGCGAAGAATTTCGAAGACGCCGTCACTAAAGCAGAGAAACTGGTAGAAATGGGCGGTATCGGCCATACCTCTTGCCTGTATACCGATCAGGACAACCAACCAGAACGTGTGAATTATTTTGGCAACAAAATGAAAACCGCACGTATTCTGATCAACACCCCGGCTTCACAGGGTGGTATCGGTGACCTCTACAACTTCAAACTTGCTCCGTCTCTGACGCTGGGTTGCGGTTCCTGGGGTGGTAACTCCATCTCCGAAAACGTCGGTCCTAAACACTTGATCAACAAGAAAACTGTAGCGAAGCGAGCAGAAAACATGTTGTGGCATAAACTTCCGAAATCTATCTACTTCCGTCGTGGCTCACTGCCAATCGCACTGGAAGAAGTGGCGACCGATGGAGCAAAACGCGCCTTCATCGTAACTGACCGCTTCCTGTTCAATAATGGCTATGCTGACCAGATCACCAGCGTTCTGAAAGGTCATGGTATTGAAACTGAAGTGTTCTTCGAAGTTGAAGCTGACCCAACGCTGAGCATTGTACGTAAAGGCGCTGAGCAGATGAACTCCTTCAAACCAGACGTTATCATCGCACTGGGCGGTGGTTCACCAATGGATGCCGCGAAGATTATGTGGGTTCTGTATGAGCACCCGGATACTCAGTTCGAAGATTTGGCACTGCGTTTCATGGATATCCGTAAACGTATCTACAAATTCCCGAAAATGGGCGTGAAAGCGAAAATGATCGCCGTCACTACCACTTCCGGTACCGGTTCAGAAGTGACGCCATTCGCTGTGGTGACTGACGATGCAACTGGCCAGAAATATCCACTGGCAGATTATGCACTGACACCTGACATGGCTATTGTAGACGCCAACCTTGTCATGAATATGCCGAAATCACTGTGTGCCTTTGGTGGTCTGGATGCAGTGACTCATGCACTGGAAGCGTATGTTTCTGTACTGGCGAACGAATATTCCGATGGCCAGGCTCTGCAGGCACTGAAACTGCTGAAAGAAAACCTGCCAGCCAGCTATAAAGAAGGCGCAAAAAATCCGGTTGCCCGTGAACGTGTTCACAATGCGGCAACTATTGCGGGTATCGCGTTTGCGAACGCCTTCCTTGGGGTTTGTCACTCAATGGCCCATAAACTGGGTTCAGAGTTCCACATTCCACATGGTCTGGCTAACGCCATGCTGATTTCAAACGTTATCCGTTATAACGCTAACGACAACCCAACTAAACAGACTGCTTTCAGTCAGTATGACCGCCCGCAAGCGCGTCGTCGCTACGCAGAAGTCGCTGACCATTTAGGTCTGGGCGCGCCGGGTGACCGTACTGCGCAAAAAATCCAGAAACTGCTGACCTGGTTGGATGAAATCAAAGCGGAGCTGGGTATCCCAACTTCTATCCGTGAAGCAGGCGTTCAGGAAGCTGACTTCCTGGCTAAAGTAGACAAACTGTCTGAAGATGCGTTTGATGACCAGTGTACCGGTGCTAACCCACGTTACCCGCTGATCGCCGAACTGAAGCAGATTCTGATGGATACTTACTACGGCCGTGAATTCAGTGAGGACGCAGCAGAAGAAGTTGCTGCTCCGGCACCAAAAGCTGAAAAGAAAACCAGCAAAAAATAACTTGCTGAGATGCTGATAGTAAAAAACCCGCTGAAAGGCGGGTTTTTTTATGGTCCGAATTTGCGATTTATCGTTCAACAATCACTCGCAGGCCTTAGTCAACGCCCGGGGCTCAGAGAGGCTTACTTTCGTCTATGACATCACACGCAGCCATCGCTTCTTTGTAATGCTTACGGCACACCGAAACATAGCGTTCATCACCACCAATAACGACCTGTGCGCCATCATGCAAGGCGTTACCGTTCTCATCCAGTCTGAGATTGCGGTTAGCCTTGCGGCCACAATGGCAAATGGTTTTAAGTTCAACCAGCTTATCTGCCCAGGCCAGCAAATATTCGCTGCCTTCGAAAAGTTCTCCACGAAAATCCGTTCTCAGACCATAACAAAGTACCGGCACATCCAGATCGTCTACAACGTCCGTAAGCTGCGATACCTGTGCTTTAGTGAGAAACTGGCACTCATCAATCAGAACGCAGCTTAAACGCTGTGTGCGGTTCTCCTGTGCCACCAGATTAAAGAGTTCGGTCTCCCTGTTGTAAAGCTCCGCAGGCGAAGACAAACCGATTCGTGAGCTGACTTTACCCAAACCATACCGGTTGTCGAGTTCTGCCGTTAGCACCAGCGTGCGCATTCCACGTTCTTGATAATTATATGAAGATTGCAGTAACGAGGTAGACTTACCGGCATTCATCGCCGAGTAATAGAAATAAAGCTGAGCCATAAAAGAGTGACCCCATAATGTAATGGATGGCATAAATTTTCGGCATGTATTGTATCACATGCCTGCCAGACTATAACAACGGCCGGATAGCGCTCATGGCCTGCCCCCGCAAGACATTCACTCCGGGTAAAATCACAGAAACTTACAATGAAAAATTATAACGGTATGAGATAATTATTCCCTGCGGTCAAGCCAGAATACCCGCAATAAAAGGGGAGTTAATATGTCTTCATTGGCGAGTAAGGATTTGTCTATACATTAAAGAAGTCGATGGAAATGCTACCCACAAAGAATCATTTTTCTGAGTTCGTACTTCGTCCGCCCGCTCTTTTTTCATATCCTTACATTACATGGCTTCACGGATGCTTTAATTTTATGAACAATAACTGCCTTAAAAAACTACTTACACAAACCGTCAACAATCCTCAACAGGCTATTGAAATTAGGGTTATCACCCCCAGATAAATAGCGCTAAGCAGCCTGGCTATATTTCGTAGTGACTAAACATTATTTGCTTTAAATGCGTAAATTAAGGTCAGGCAAACAAATTCGCTATTGCAGAATACAGAAGAGCATTCTATTATTATCCAAACGCCCCCCACCAATATAATTCGAGACTAGTATAATGAGCGAAGCATTAAAGATTCTGAACAACATCCGTACTCTGCGTGCACAAGCGAGAGAATGCACTCTGGAAACTCTGGAAGAGATGCTGGAAAAATTAGAAGTTGTTGTGAACGAGCGTCGTGAAGAAGATTCTCAGGCAGCTGCAGAGATTGAAGAGCGCACCCGTAAACTGCAACAATACCGCGAAATGCTGATTGCTGACGGTATCGATCCTAACGAATTGCTGCAAACGATGGCTGCGACTAAAGCGACCGGTAAAACAAAACGTGCAGCACGTCCGGCTAAATACAAATACGTTGATGAGAACGGCGAAAACAAAACCTGGACAGGCCAGGGTCGTACTCCAGCTGTAATCAAGAAAGCAATCGAAGAGCAAGGCAAGTCACTGGACGATTTCCTGCTGTAATTGCCAACATTAACGTCACTGTTAATGCTAAAAAGCCTATCGCTCTGATGGGCTTTTTGTTTTATTACGCTGTAACATTGATCCGGCAAATACAAAACTGACACAGCCTGTTGCATAAACATCCATAAGATTTAACTGATTCCATTAAAAAAGGCCGCATTTGCGACCTTTGGGAAAACAATACAATATTAAATCTGATAAAAGTCGCGATACCAGTCCACAAAGCGCTGTACGCCCTGCTCTACAGGTGTTTCAGGCTTGAAGTCAATAGCCTTAGCCAGAGGCAACGTGTCTGCGCTGGTCTCGTGTACATCGCCTGGCTGCATTGGCAGCATATTCTTACCTGCAACTATTCCCAACGCCTTTTCCAGCGCACTGATATACGTCATCAGCTTCACCGGGTTACTGTTGCCTATATTATAAACGCAATAAGGCGCGGAACTGCTGGCTGGCGAGCCGCCTTCTACCGTCCAGTCTGGATCCGCTTGCGGAATAACGTCTTGTAAACGAACAATGGCTTCGGCGATATCATCGATATAAGTAAAGTCACGACGCATTTCGCCATGGTTATAAACATCTATGTTTTGCCCGCCAAGTATTGCTTTGGTGAACTTGAACAATGCCATGTCCGGGCGCCCCCACGGACCATATACAGTAAAGAAACGTAACCCGGTGGTGGGAATTTTATAAAGATGTGAATAGGTATGAGCCATTAATTCATTGGCTTTTTTCGTAGCCGCATACAGCGAAACAGGATGATCGACAGAATCATCCGTTGAAAAAGGCTGTTTTTTGTTCAGACCGTATACTGAACTGGAAGAAGCATAAAGCAAATGCCCGACGTTATTATGACGACATCCTTCCAGGACGTTAACAAATCCTATGAGGTTGGAATCGGCATAAGCCAGAGGGTTTTCGATAGAATATCGGACACCGGCCTGCGCAGCTAAATGGATAACACGTTCAAACCTCTGTTCCGCAAACAATGCGGCCATGCCCTCACGATCGGCTAAATCCAGCTTAATAAACTCAAAGCCATCTTTATTTTCCAGCTGAGCGAGACGGGCCAGTTTCAGATTGACGTCATAGTAGTCATTCAGATTATCAATGCCGATAACGCAATGACCTGCTGCCAGCAAACGTTGTGACACAAAGAAGCCAATAAAGCCCGCTGCGCCAGTGACCAGATATTTCATGCAAACTCCTTACAGAACCGGATTGATTGATGCGCCACGACCTATGCCGTAGTAAGTAAATCCGCGTTTCTCCAAACGTTCAGGATCGAATAAATTACGACCATCAAAGATAACCGGCTCTTTTAACGCTTTTTTGATCACATCAAAATCCGGAGCACGGAAGTTCTGCCATTCCGTACAAATAATCAGCGCATCGGCATTATGCAATGCAGATTCTTTGGTTCCCATCAATTCCAGATCATCACGGTGACCGTAGATCCGCTGCGTTTCGTTCATGGCTTCCGGATCATAGGCTTTGATTTTCGCGCCCGCTGCCCAGAGTTGTTCCATTAATACGCGACTCGATGCTTCACGCATGTCATCGGTATTTGGCTTAAATGACAGCCCCCACAGTGCAAAGGTTTTCCCTTTAAGGTCATCGCCGAAGTGGCGCTGAATGAAAGCAGGCAATTTATATTTTTGCTGGTAATTGACTTGTTCCACAGCCTGCAACAATTTCGGCTGATAGCCAATGTGTTCAGCAGTGCGGATTAACGCCTGGACGTCCTTAGGGAAACAGGAACCACCGTAGCCGCAGCCAGGATAGATAAAGTGATAACCAATGCGTGAATCAGAACCGATGCCCTGACGGACTTTCTCGATATCCGCACCCAGCATTTCTGCCAGATTAGACATTTCATTCATGAAACTGATTTTGGTTGCCAGCATACAGTTGGCAGCGTATTTAGTCAGCTCTGCACTGCGGATATCCATCAGGATCATGCGATCGTGATTACGATTAAAAGGTTCGTAAAGTTCACGGATCGGATCAATAGCGTCAGGATTATCCGTACCGATAACAATACGTTCAGGTCGCATACAGTCTGCGACTGCCGCCCCTTCTTTGAGGAATTCAGGGTTAGAGACAACATCGAAGCTGATGTCCACGCCGCGTTCTTTGAGTTTCTCTGTCATCACTGCACGGACTTTATCCGCAGTACCCACCGGAACGGTGGATTTATCGATAACCACTTTTGGTCCGGTCATATGCTCAGCAATCGTACGCGCAACGGCAGTCACATATTTCAGATCAGCGGAACCATCTTCATCAGGTGGAGTACCCACCGCGATGAATTGTACCGTTGCATGCGCTACACCTTCAGCCGCATTGGTGCTGAACAGCAAACGCCCTGCTTCATAGTTGCTCTGAACCAGCGGTGTCAGGCCCGGTTCAAAAATTGGGATCAGCCCGTTTTTCAGGTTTTCTACTTTCTTTGCATCTACATCGATACACAAAACTTCATGCCCAACTTCAGCAAGAACCGCCGCCTGAACAAGTCCGACGTAACCGATACCAAAAACTGTTACTTTCATCAGCGAATTCCTATTTGTTATTTTAAACAATGTAAAATAGACAGCCAAATTTTCCGGAACGGATTATAACAGTTTCAGGCACAAGTGCGCCTGGAAAGGCATATTTTGCATTGAGATACGTCTTAGAAGATTGAAATAATGTATGAAGGTAAAACATCGTGCGGGGAAAATGCTCAGGATTATTAATAAATTATTATCAATAGTAATAGATTTGCTCAATCAGCAGACAGCATTAATCTCAGACGCCCACCCGAACCCCAGACCTGACATTGCCAGGCATCACATTTCTGACTGATTTGATTGGAGTATGTGGCGCCGGTGGTGCCGAGCGGCACACCATTGCTAAGCTGGATCATATTGGTGCCGGTATTGACTGTGGCATGTAATCCCGCTGAAACCAGAATGAGATTCTTATACTCGGCATGATAATAGCCCAGCAATAATGGGAATTGTCCGTCGAGATTTGCCTGCTTGAATAAATGATTGACCTGTTTAAGCAGCGTCGACATTTGCGGTAACCGCTGATGCTGATCACTTAAGTGCTCACGTAATAAGCTGTTAAAAATAGCCCGCAGCAAGAGTGCAGCCAGTACCCCATTCTCGTTGGCCCGGGTCACATCCAGACAATAGAAACCGAGATCTTTGGAAGAAAGCGCGGCGATATCCAGCACCAGCCCCGGACTTTCTGCTGACGTCAGTTGCCGGTAATTGATGCGGCAATGCGCCAGCTTCTGCTGAACGGGTGGCTGTAATTCCTGCAACAAGCGCTGTGCTTCGTTGGGATTCCGGCACAGCGCTTCCCAGTCCTGAACCAGTGAGCTTTCCTCCATCGCCTGTGATGAAAAAAGCTTCGGGTATAAAGAAGAAAGTAACGCCTCGCGTAACCGGTTAAGATCGTTTATGGGTTTGAGGAGGACATCTTCCACACCGAGTCGCAGCATTGATGCAACATCTGTCATTTTATCAGTGGCGGAAATCACCAGAACAGGGATTTTACTCCCCTGTAATCGCAGGTTTTCGACGAACTCCATCCCTCCCATCTCAGGCATCGCTAAATCGCAGAGGATCAGGTCAGGCGGGTAATCTTCGACCAGAGACAAAGCCTCAAGGCCATTTTCGGCTTCCGTGAATGTCGCACCCAGGGAACTTACATAGCCGGCAAGTATAGATCGGAAAACGGCTTCGTCTTCAACGATGAGAATATGCTTGCTTGTAAGTGGCTTGTCCATCAGGGTCCCCCAGTATTTCTTATTCTAATAGTGGCTCATAAAGCCTGTTTTTGCTTGGCAGAATTGTCAGATTAGGCCAAACACATTTTAAGCCATTCAGAACTGTCTATTTTTAATCAGGGGCAGCAACTGATCTCTCTGTTTTTCAACGGCAAGACGCCCGGCCTCGATCGCTTCTTCCGCCCGATGAAAATCCAGCGTTGAGATTTGCGGACAATAAGGCTGGATCAGCACATCCGGCGGGTCGCCTGCCATGCGGTTACGCTTGAGCCGGTTTTCCAGCACCTGAATGGACGTAGACATTATTTCCATAGCCGAGGGGCTGACGTTAGGTTTTCGGGCATTTGGCCGGGTTAAACGCTGGCGTATTCTGTCACGCCAGCTTACTTCTGTCTCAGTATCCAGTGCTTCGCCTGTCGGTTGTACCGTCAGCAAATCTTGCTGCATCAGATGCGCGTCGTGCTGAAGATCGACGGCGATAACGATATCCGCGCCAAGCGCGCGGGTCAGCGAAACCGGCACAGGATTCACTACCGCCCCGTCAACCAGCCAGTAACCGTTATGCCAGACCGGTGCCAGCAGCCCGGGCATACTGCATGAGGCGCGGATAGCCTCATGCAAATCCCCTTTTGTCAGCCACAGTTCGCGGCCGGTGCTCAGATTGGTGGCCACTGCGCCAAACTTCTTCGAGCACTTTTCAAACTCATCAATGCGGATTAACTGCCCCACGGCATTGAATACACGCTCTCCGCGCAATAATCCTCCGCGCTTCCAGGAAAAATCCATCAGCCGCAGCACATCCCAGTAACTGAACGAACGAACCCAGTTTTCTATTGCCGGCAATCTGTCACTGACATAGGCTGCGCCGACCAGTGCACCGACCGAACAACCCGCCACGACATCGACGTCGATATCCATTTCTTTCAGGGCATTAATCACACCGATGTGCGCCCACCCTTTCGCGGCTCCTGAGCCGAGGGCAAGACCAATGGTGACTTTTCTGCTCATCTGATGACCTTATATTGCACATCGCGTTAGAATCAGCGGGCAAGCGCATTGTCACCCGGCGAGTTTGTTAGGTAACATATCAGTTTGGTGCATTCAATAGCGCAACCTGCGTTGTTAAATGTATTAGCCCTGAGATGCAGGAGTTTCCGTGTCAGAACTTTGCCCATGTTGCAGCAGCCTTTCCTTCGAAGAGTGCTGCCAGCCATACATCGCTGAGCGTAAAGTGGCGCCGACACCGTCTGCGCTGATGCGCTCGCGTTACACCGCCTATGTCCTGAAAAATGCGAGTTATCTGATCGCCACCTGGCACCCGGATTGTCAAGCAGAGCAATGGCGCAACAGTTTACAGGAAGGCTTCACCACTACCCACTGGCGCGGTTTGCAGGTCATCGGCCAGTCAGACGGGCGTCATGCAGATGAAGGTTTTGTTGAGTTTGCCGCGCGGTTTACCGAAACCGGCGATGAACATATTCATCTGATCCACGAGCGTTCGCGATTTCTTCGTTTGAACGAACGCTGGTACTATATCGACGGAATTAAACCGCAGACAGGCCGCAATGACGCCTGCCCGTGCGGATCGGGTAAAAAATATAAGAAGTGCTGCGGTAAATAATTCAACCGTATTATTTTAAGTCTTGGACAGGATCCACACCCTCATGCCGCAACAGAACGTACAAACCAAGGTATTACGCACCATTTGCCCTGACGCAAAAGGTCTGATCGCCAAAATCACCAACATTTGCTACAAGCACGAACTTAATATCGTGCAGAACAATGAATTCGTCGATCACCGCACCGGGCGCTTCTTTATGCGTACCGAGCTGGAAGGGATTTTCAATGACACCACATTGCTGGCTGATCTCGACAGTGCGCTGCCAGCGGGCTCCGTGCGTGAACTGAACAGCACCGGCCGCCGCCGTATCGTGATCCTGGTGACCAAAGAAGCCCATTGTCTGGGCGATCTGCTGATGAAAGCCGCTTACGGTGGTCTGGATGTCGAAATCGCCGCTGTGATCGGTAACCACGATACCCTGCAAACGCTGGTTGAGCGCTTCGATATTCCGTTCCATCTGGTCAGCCATGACGGCCTGAGCCGCGAACAGCATGACAGCGCGATGATTGCGCAAATTGATCAGTATCAGCCGGATTATGTGGTGCTGGCTAAATACATGCGTGTGCTGACGCCGGGCTTTGTGCAACATTATCCGCATCAGGTGATCAACATACACCACTCATTCCTGCCGGCATTTATTGGTGCCCGCCCGTATCATCAGGCGTACGAGCGCGGCGTGAAACTGATTGGTGCCACCGCGCATTACGTGAATGATAACCTGGATGAGGGTCCGATCATCATGCAGGACGTGATTAACGTCGATCATACTTATACCGCAGAAGATATGATGCGTGCCGGGCGCGATGTGGAGAAAAATGTGCTTAGCCGCGCGTTATACCGCGTACTGGCGCAACGTGTCTTCGTTTACGGCAACCGCACTGTCATTCTGTAATCCGCCTTGTGACGGTGCTTTTCGTTCAGAGAAGCACCGTTAAGAACAAAAAACCCGCAAACAAACTTTATTATCGCTTTCAGCGCTTTACAGCCCCGAACCATTTGGTATTATGCGCCCCGTTCGCAGCTAACCGCTGCAGCGACAAAAATCATCCATGTAGCACATGATGGTTTTGGCCAGAAAGTATGTAGTAAATGCCACAAAAATTGTGGTGGGGTTCCCGAGCGGCCAAAGGGAGCAGACTGTAAATCTGCCGTCATCGACTTCGAAGGTTCGAATCCTTCCCCCACCACCATCTTCAAGATATTCCCGCTTCTTCCGAAAATTCCAAACTAAAATAAAAATACAAATCGGGAAGGATAGAGAATCTTCGACCCGAAGGTTTGAGCCGAGCGAAGCGAGACAGCGTTGCGCAGCAACGACCCGCAGGGCGAGGCCACAGGCCGAGTCATCCTTCCCCCACCACCATCTTCAAAAGTCCCCTTCGTTTCCCACCAGGCTGAGCATTACCCGTCAAACCTGAACAAAATGTCCTGCTGACACTTCCTGATATTGCCGTTGTGGCGGAATGTAGCCGTTATCACGCACCGGGCTTTTCAGCTCATCGACCTGCATTTGCCGTTTCAGCATTCTGCGCGACGGATCAGGTACCGGCACTGACGCCATTAATTTTCGTGTATACGCATGCTGCGGATTATCAAATATCGCTGCGCGCGGGCCGATCTCTACAATCTCACCCAGATACATCACCGCCACGCGATGGCTCACCCGCTCGACCACTGCCATATCGTGCGAAATAAACAGGTAGGAAAGATGCATGCTTTCCTGCAAATCGAGCAACAAATTCACCACCTGCGCTTTCACCGACACATCCAGCGCGGATACCGATTCATCGGCGACAATCACTTTTGGATCGAGCGTCAGTGCGCGCGCAATACAAATTCGCTGGCGCTGACCACCGGAAAACTCATGCGGAAAACGACGCAACATATCCGGCGACAATCCGACTTTTTGCAGCAACGACGCGGCTTTCTCTTTTGCATCGCTGCGGTTATGCAGTTTATGTTGCAACATAGGTTCGATCAGCGCGTCACCAATGCGCATACGCGGATTCAGGCTGGCAAACGGATCCTGAAATATCATCTGAATGCGCTGCCGCATCTGTAAAATATCGCGCCGGCCCAGATTCATTACATCAAAACCGTCGAAATCAATTGCACCGCTGTGTGGTTTCAGCAGCCGTGTTACCGCACGTCCGGTCGTCGATTTTCCGCAACCGGATTCCCCGACCAGCGACAGCGTTTCACCCGGATATAAATCAAAGCTGATATTTTCTACCGCGTGAACCGCCCCAACCTGACGGCTAAATATGCCGCCATACACCGGAAAACGTGCACTGAGATTTTTCACCGAGAGCAATGGCGTCAGCCCCGAACCGACCGTTTCTGCCACTTCCGTTGGCTCGCGTGTTTCACCGGTTTGCAAATTAATTTGCGGGAAACGCAACGGCCAGGCACGCCCCTGCATCGACCCGAGTTTCGGTACGGCGGCCAGCAAAGCGCGGGTATAAGGATGCTGCGGGCGATGAAAAATCTCCTCCGTGACCCCGCTTTCCACCGCCTCACCGCGATACATCACCAGCGTGCGGTCTGCGATTTCAGCCACCACGCCCATATCATGCGTGATAAACAACACCGCCATCCCTTCTTCTTCCTGCAACGTTTTAATCAGATCCAGAATTTGCCCCTGAATCGTCACATCCAGCGCCGTCGTGGGTTCATCGGCGATCAGTAGCTTAGGTTTCAGCGCCAGTGCCATCGCAATCATCACGCGCTGACGCATACCGCCGGAAAACTGATGCGGATACTCGTCGAAACGCGCGTTGGCATTCGGGATCCTGACTTTCTCCAGCAAACGCAGGGTTTCCGCCCGCGCCTGAGCGGATGACATGCCCCGGTGCCGTTTGAGGCTTTCCGCGATTTGTCTGCCGATACTGAATGTCGGATTCAGCGACGTCATCGGCTCCTGAAAAATCATCGCCATGTCGTTGCCCCGGATATCGCGCATCTGCTTATCAGAAAGCGCCAGCAAACTGCGCTGATTCAGCCAGACTTCACCTTCAATTTTACTGCCCTGCGCTTTAAGCAAACGCATCACCGACAGCGATGTCACGCTTTTCCCCGAGCCGGATTCGCCGACGATCGCCAGCGTCTCGCCGGGATAGACATCAAACGACAAATCACGTACCACCGGCAACCAGTCGTCTTCGCCGCGAAATGAGGTAGTGAGATGTTTCACGCTCAGCACGGGCTGACGGTTTTCCGGTTGTCCGCGGGTCGGGTTCATTTCATTTGCTCCTGGAAGAAAGCTGCACCTGCGGCGCGTAGCTGAAGTTACGGTCAAACGGGAAGGTTTTACGCGGTTTGCGCAGGCGCGGCAGGCGTTCGACAAACTGATCGACCACGCCGTTAGACAGCGCCATCAGATTCGGGCTGGCAAGCGGGGCCAGTTCCGGCGACAGATAGCCGGATTTAACAACAACAATATCTGCGGTATACGGATCCAGTCCCAGCACGGTGAAATCGCTGATGTTGTGATAGGGGCGACGACGCGCCGAAACGACCACGTCAATCCCGCCGATACGAAGTACCGCCTGACGGTCAGCCGGAGTCAGTGCATCGAGCAGGAAGATAACGTCGAATTCGCCTTTCACCTGCGGGCTGGAATGATCGAGTGACGCGCCGAGTGTCAGCATCAGTGTTGATCCGACACCGGCATTGAATGCCGCGTCGGTGGCCGGGGCATCGGCAATACCGGCCACAATCGTATTCTGCGCATACTGTTTGATCAGCTCCTGCAACACATCGGCGCGATCGCCAACGCCACCGCCGGTCGGATTATCGCCGGAATCCGCCAGCACCACCGGCCGCGTTTCACTGGCAATGGCCTTTTTCACACAGGCTTCCACGGTGTCGGTTTCACAGCCAAACACAAAATCTTCACGGGCGTCCCAGTAAGCCTGTGCCAGTTGCGTGGCCTGCTGTTCCAGCACGGTGCGGTCGGTCCCGGTCATGATTACGGCGGCGGTCGCACGCGGCTCATCCGCCCACACGTAACCGACCATCAGCGAACTGTCCCAGACGCCTTCCACTTCATCCATTTCCGGCAGGCGGGCGTATAAACTTTTCGCCGGTTCATCTTCCGTGCTGGTCCGCTCACCTGGCAACACTACCGGTACCGGCACCCACAGCAATGTTGGTTTCACGCCACTTTGCAGATGCTTCACCAGCATGGCGACAGAACGGCGCATGGTTTCTTCCACATCAATATGCGGCGCGGTGCGGTAGGTCGAAAACATATCAATGGCGTCAATAATGCGCTGTGAGACATTCCCGTGCAGATCGTAACTGACACTGATCGGGCAATCAGGCCCGACTGCTTTGCGCGCCGCAGCAATCCAGTCACCTTCAGCATCTTCTAATCCTTCAACATACATCGCGCCGTGCATCGCCAGATACACGCCGTCAAACGGTTTTTGCGCTTCCAGCCCTGCCAGCATTTCCGCTTTGAATTTATCGTAAGTGGCACGGGCTACCGGTCCGCCGGCGATAGCACGGGCGTGAATGGTCGGTAAAAAGGTGGCCGGATAGTCCTGTAAAAAACGAAAGCGCGGTGACGCCAGCAACTGCGCATCCCGCACGACAGTGAAATCCTTTTCCTCGTTAAGCACCGGATTGTAAGTACTGCATTCAATGTGGATACCGCTGACAGCTATACGCATATTGCTCATTCCTCAGACAGGCTTCAGACCGACCAGAAAGCGGTGGGCAGCAATGCTTGCTGCCGCGCGCGCCCAGGTGTCGTCGTTTAGGGTAAAAGTGCGGACGGGCGTTTTACCGGCATTGCCCGGCAAGACGTTGGCTTCAACGGACTGATGCATAACCGTGCCAAACAGCCCGGAAAAATCGGCGTCCTGATGTGCAATCAGGATCAAATCCGGATCATTGATTTGAATCAGGTGCGATATCGCTAAGCCGAGCGCAGAACCCGCACGGTGCAAAATGCGGATCGCCGCACTCTGACCCTGCATCGCCAGTTGTTCAAGCCCGCCGATGGTGGTGACCTCCAGCCCTTCGGCTTTAGCCATGTCGGCAATGGCATTGAGTGAGGCTAACGTATCAAGGCAACCCCGCTTGCCACAGCGACACGGCGAACCGTTCAGCTCCAGCGTGCAGTGCGCGATTTCCCCTGCTCCGCCGTGTAACCCCCGATGCAACTGCCCGGCGATGAAATGTGCGCTGCCAATCCCCGCGCCGTGACTGACCAGCGTAAAGCTGCTCAGATCCCGCGCCTGACCGAAGCTTTTTTCGCTCACCGCCAGCGCTTTGGCATCATTTTCAATCGCCACGTCCATGCCGGTCGCCTGTGAAATCAGCTTCGCCAGCGGCACATCCCGCCAGCCCAGCAATGCCGACTGCACGCAGGTTGACTGATGTTCATCAATCAGTCCGGATAGTGTCACACCGAGCCCGACCAGCTTTTTCGCCGCTTCGGGATGTGGCCCGAGCAATACCGGTAATGCGCTGGCGATATTCGCCGCCAGTTGTTGAGGATCCGTACCGGCCGCGAACGACACACGTGACAGTATTTCGCCATGCAGATTAATCAGCGCCATCTGCGCCGGATTTTGCAGCAAAGATACCCCGGCAAACCACGCGCCGTCAGGATGGACGACCAGACGCACGGAAGGTCTCCCCTGCCCGCTGCCCGGCACCGTTTCCGCCTCATGCAGGAAACCGGCCTCAATCATCTCGCGTACCACGCCACCGATGGCCGCTTTACTCATCCCTGAGAACTGCGCCAGTTCGGTACGGCTTAAACCGCCTGCGGCATTCACTGCACCCAAAATCTGACGTTGCAAAGTTGTTAGCATATTCGTTTTGGCGCTCTCAGTTTTCGCTCATCTGCATTGACATTAAACGGTAGAAATGGATATATCAATGCTAATTAGTTCACAAATTAAACTAAATGTTTGGATATAAGTATTTCATATGAACTATTTGTTAAATCTGTTTGTTAAAACAAACTGTCATTAAAACCGGCGTTTTACCGAACCGGCAGAATAAATCAGAGCCATTTAATCCGCTTTTTCACGCAGAGGGCAGAACATGAAGATTACCCATTACATCCGGCGTCCCGTGCAGTTATCGCTGCTGAGCAGCGCACTTCTCGCCGCGCTTTCGCTGCCGGTTTTTGCCGCCACGCTGAACGTGATGCAGAACGAAGCACCGCGTAGCATGGATCCGGGCAACCAGACCGCGACGTTTACCGGCACGGTACTCGACCCGATGTACGAAGGTCTGTTGCGCATGTCGCCACAACTCAAACCGGAAGCGGCTCTGGCAACGTCATGGAGCAGCGATGAAAGCGGCCTGGTGTGGACATTCAAACTGCGCAGCGGTGTCACATTCCACGACGGCACACCGTTTAACGCCGACGCCGTCGTCGCCAACTTTGCCCGTCATCTCGATACCAAACGCGGGCTGGCCGCCAGCGGACGTCTGCGTACCTTCCTTGACAGCGTGACCAAAACCGATGACTCCACGGTGGTGTTCAGACTTAAAAAACCCTATCCGGCTTTCCTCAATTTACTGACCACCGGCGCCTGTCTGATGGTCAGTCCGGCGGCAGATAAAACCGGCACGCTGGACAGCAAAGCAGTCGGCACCGGTCCGTACAAAATGGTGCAATACAAAACCGGCGAATTCGTGCTGGAAGAAAAATATCCGGGCTACTGGGGCGATAAAGCCGCCGGGCCGGACGACATCAAATGGACCTGGAGCGCAGAGCCTTCGGTGATGAACATGGCGTTGCAGGCCGGTGAAGCCGACGTCATCAACCCGGTGCCTCCGCAATTTGCCCGTGTACTGAAAAACAATCCGAAATTCAGTTTGCATGAAAGCCCGGGAGCGGCCGTGTTCTGGGTCGCGCTGAATACCGACCTCAAACCGCTGAGCGATGTCCGCGTGCGTCAGGCACTGAACTACGCCACGGACCGCGACGGACTGGTGCGCGCCATTATGTCGGGCTTCGCACAACCGGCGAATTCCCCGCTGGCACCGGTGACCGCCGGTTATGACAAAACGCTGGATCCGTATCCGTTGGATCTGGCAAAAGCCAAAGCATTACTCAAAGAAGCCGGTGTACCCGACGGTTTCACGATGTCGATTGCCGTACAAGGGCAGGACGCCCGTATCGGTCAGGTGCTGCAAAGCATGTGGGCAAAAATCGGCGTGAAACTTGATGTGCGGATTATGGAAAGCGGCGTGTGGACCAAAGCCGCGTTTGCCGATCAGGCGGGTAAAAAGGCCGATAACACCGGCGCGGTGCTGGCGTCATGGTCTTCCGGCGCGAACGGCGCAGATCTGCAACTTCGTCCGCTTTACTACAGCAAAAGCTTCGCACCGGGCGGCGCGAATCTGGGCTTCTTCAGTGATGCAAAACTGGACGACATGTTAGACAAAGCGGCTTCTACGCTGGATGAAAATACCCGTAACGCGATTTACGTTGACGCTCAGAAAGAAATTAATCAGCAGGCACCGCAGGTTCTGTTGTATTACCAGAATGATTTGTACGCTACCGGTACGCATATTTCAGGCGTCACAATGATACCCGGTGGTCAAATTGTGGTGAAAGATGCACAGAAAAAATAACCGCGGCATTTACAGTGGAAAAGCGCCATGAAAGCCTATCTTGCCAAAAAACTCATCGCTTTCCCGATCATTCTGATCGGGGTATCGATGCTGATTTTTGTGTCTATCCGCGCGCTGCCGGGCGATCCGGCGCGTCTGATGGCCGGGCCTGAAGCGACGCAGGAAGCGGTGGATGCCATGCGTGTGCGCCTCGGGCTGGATCAGCCGCTGGTGACGCAATATGTGCATTTTGCCGGGGAAGTGTTGCAAGGCAATCTCGGCGTCTCGTTGCAGTCGCAACAGCAGGTCACACAGGAAATCGCTGAGCGGATGCCGTATACGCTGATGCTGGCCGTGCTGGCGTATTTTCTGGCAGTGGCGGTGGGCGTTCCTGCGGGCATGATAGGTGCAGTTTACCGCAACCGCTGGCCTGATTTTGGCGTAATGTTACTGGCCATTGCCGGTGCCTCTGTCGCCAACTTCTGGCTGGGGCTGATGGCGATGAACACTTTCTCGGTCACGCTTGGCTGGCTGCCGTTGCTCGGTGCCACTTCATGGAAAAGCTATATTCTTCCCTCAGTCACGCTGGCCGTTTTACCGATGGCGGTCATGGCGCGTATGACGCGTTCGAGCATGCTGGATGTCTTGTCGGAGGATTATATCCGTACCGCGCGCGCCAAAGGGTTGTCCGCCACCACTGTGTATTGCAGCCATGCATTCCGCAATGCATTGATCCCGATTGTCACTATCGTGGCGCTCAATTTCGGCAGCCTGATTGGCGGGGCAGTTGTCACCGAATCCGTCTTTAACTGGCCGGGTATCGGCCGCCTGCTGGTGGATTCCGTACGCTACCGTGATTACCCGGTTATTCAGGGCGTGGCACTGGTCGCCGTCTGCGGCGTGGTGGTCATGAACCTGCTCGGTGAATTGCTGATCGCTTTCCTGAATCCAAAAATAAGGTTTGATTGATGTCTGCCTTTATCACGCAATTACCCCGTCGCAAACCGCGTACGCTGCGGTTTTTCCGCTGGTTATGGCGACATCCTGCCGTGGCTCTCGGCGGATTTATTGTCAGCCTGATCGTGCTGATGGGACTGTTCGCCCCCTTGATTGTCCGTCATGACCCGTACGCACAAGACCTGATTGATACCCTGCTTTCACCCAGTGCCGATCACTGGTTCGGTACCGATGATTACGGCCGCGATATCTTCGCGCGGGTGATTTATGGTGCGAGGATTTCGATTATCGAAGTGGTGCTGAGCGTCGGTCTGGCGATGATCATCGGCATTCCGCTGGGGATTATTGCCGGCATGGCGGGGCGATATACTGACATGATTATTATGTGGTTTATGGACATGCTGTTTGCCTTTCCGGGCATCGTGCTGGCCATTCTGGTGGTCAGTATTCTCGGCGGCGGACTGGTGAATTTACTGATCGCCATTTCACTGTTTGCCATACCGGTGTATGCCCGTCTGAGCCGTAACCTGACGCTGGGTTTAAAGCAGATGGAATACGTGGAAGCCGCGCAGGCGCTGGGCTTGTCGAATTACCGCATCATCGTGCATTATATTCTGCGCAACGCTATCGGGCCGATTATCGTGCAATCGACGCTGACCGCAGGTACGGTGATCCTCGCAGCGGCCAGCCTGTCATTTCTGGGGCTTGGCGTACAGCCGCCGATGCCGGAATGGGGTACCATGATGAGCGATGGCCGGAACTTCCTCGGCATAAATATTTACCTTTCGCTGTTCCCGGGTCTGGCCATTATGCTGACCGTGCTTGGTTTTAACGTACTTGGCGACGGGCTGCGAGATTTACTGGACACACGCTCATGAGTTCTGCCGTTTTTTGCGCCGATATCGGCGGTTCGTTTATTAAATTTGGTGTTTCACGTTATTCAGGCAAAGTAGAAGAATGCGGCAAAGTGCCCACACCCGTCGCCTCATGGCAGGATTTCGCCGACGCGATACAACAACTGATCGACAGATATGGCGCTGATTTGCCGGCATGCACGCCGCTGGCTATTTCCACCGCAGGATTAGTTTCGCCACAAACCGGCGAAATGCTCGCAACCAATATTCCGGCCTTTACCGGTCATTCACTGGCGAAAGATCTGAGCGCGGCGCTTGACCGTCCGGTCACTGCCGCCAACGATGCCGACTGTTTTGCCCTTGCCGAAGCCCATGCAGGAAACGCACAAAATCAACCCGTCGTGGCGGCGATTATTTTAGGTACCGGCGTCGGCGGGGGTCTGGTGATCAACGGCCAGCTGGTACGCGGCCACGGTGGCGTTACCGGCGAATGGGGCCACGGTGCGATTACCCGCACGGAGTTGACGATTGACGGCAAAAATTACCCCATTCCGCGCCTGAAATGTGGCTGCGGCCAGACCGGCTGCCTCGATATGCTCGGCGGTGCGCGCGGTATGGAACGTTTGCATCAACATTTTCACCATCAGGAAAATACCAGTCTGGACATTATGACTGGCTGGCTGAACGGGGATCCTGGCAGTTCGCTGACCGTTAACGCCTGGCTGGAACTGGTTGCCGAACCGCTGGCCTTGCTGGTCAATATCCTCGGCCCTGCGCGGATCGTCGCGGGTGGCGGGCTGGCGTCTGCCACTGAACTTATCGCCGCGCTGGATGTAAAAGTACGTGGCGGTGTACTGCACAACTACGCCGAACCGCTGCTGATACCGGGTAAATTCCTGACCGACGGCGGCCTGGTGGGGGCATCGGTGCTGGGGAGGATGGAATGATGAGCCCTTCCGGCCTCTTTTAAATTCAAAATCAAAATCAAGGTCATGGGTTGCCACCCACACCGGCCTCAAGGGTGGCTTATCGCCACCACCCTTGAGAATCCCGGGCTCTTTTACTGCGCGCTTCGCTGGAGGCTATGTTTCAGCGAGCGTGGTGATTGCCGCAAAATCCCGCCGCTGCGCGGTGCCCTCCCGTCGGGTTACAACCCGCGCAAAAAGACGCGCGGCTTTACACCTCTCCCTCCGGCGTTATTTTGGAACCGGCCTCAACCTTATAGGACGTAACCTCACTGCTTGTGATTTTGTCTTTTAAAAAAGCCAAAGGCGATTCAGAAATCTTGCTGAACGGAGCGGCCTGAAGACCTATGGCTTCAGGACCGAGTGAAGGCATCGCGCAGCGACAAGATTTCCAGCCTGTCACAGTGATACCTGAAACATAGCCAACCCGTGGATCACGTGTTTGAAAAAGCGAGGGGAGTTCAGAGGGGAAAAGCCTTTCCCCTCTGGTCGGTTTCGGCGCGAAAGGCCGTGTGATAACCGTTATTGAGAAACCGAAACTTACATCGGACTCACCTTACACGCTATATTTGGTAATGTTTCCTATTAAAGCTGTTCACATCAATTTTAAATATGCAGGGAATATCATTATGATTTTTCACCGCTATCACGGACTGGGTAATGATTATCTGGTCTGCCATCACAGCGTCGCCGCCCTGCTCAGCCATCAGCAAATCCGGCGCATCTGCGACCGCCATTACGGGATAGGTTCTGACGGTTTGCTGATCGACAACGACGGTGCTGACATTCCCTTCCTGCGCATTATTAATCCCGACGGTTCTGAAGCCGAAAAAAGCGGTAACGGCCTGCGTATTTACGCCCGCTATCTGTTTGATATTGGTCGCACGGGGCATGAACCGTTTCTGGTGAATACCTCAGGCGGACAGGTGCGCTGTGAAGTCACCGCATACGCACATCAGGTGATTGTGGATATGGGGCAGGCAAAATTCTCGCCAGCCGCGTTACCCGCAACGGTTGAAGGCGATGAAGCTCTCGCGTTACCGCTGGTGGCTGGCGGGCACAATCTCAGCGCAACGCTGGTGTCGATGGGCAATCCGCACTGTGTGATCCGGGTGGAAAAGCTGGATCTGGATTTGGTCAGGCAGCTCGGTGCTGAAATTGAAACGCTGGCGATTTTTCCGAAACGTACCAACGTGCAGTTCGTGCAAGTCATTGATCGCAATACTATCCGCATCGGCATCTGGGAACGGGGCGCGGGGTATACGCTGGCTTCCGGCAGCAGCAGTTGTGCGGCGGCCAGCGCAATGCGCAAGCTCGGGCTGGTGGACGACACGGTTACCGTGCAGATGCCCGGCGGTGAACTCGCCATCCGTTTCAGCGGCGATTTTCAGGTCAACATGCGCGGGCCGGTGCAGAAAATCGCCACTGTGACTCTTGATAGTGACTGTTTCCGGGATATGCCGGGGTAGCGTTTTGACCAGCTGAACTTCCCGGTCTTACTGCCCGGGCATCACCCGGTGACACCTCGCCACCACGCCGTTTGGACCGCACACCAAATCCTGCGGCATCTGACAACCGTCTCCGGCCAGCGGGCAACGTTCGCGGAAATAACATCCCATTGGCAGGTTGCGGTTGCCCGGTAATTCCCCTTTTCTATCGACTATCCCTTCATCAAGCTGACGTCCGGCACGGGGAACCGAATCGAGCAACAAACGGGTGTAGGGATGTTGTGGCTCTGACAGGACGTTTTCCGCCGTCCCCAGTTCAACGATTTGCCCGAGATACATCACGGCGACACGGTCACTCATATGGCGGATAACGGAAACGTTATGAGAAATCAGCACATAGGTGAGATTACGCTGGCGTTGCAGTTCCACCAGCAAATTGAGGATTTGTGCCTGCACCGAAATATCCAGCGCCGAGGTCGGTTCATCCAGCACGATGATGTCCGGCTCTGAGGACAGCGCACGGGCAATGGAGATACGCTGACGCTGGCCGCCGGAAAACGCATGCGGCAGACGGTCGAGGTATTCCCTGCGGATACCCACCTGCTCCGCCAGCGTAGCGGCCAGTTCACGGCGTTCCCGGCTGCTGTTGTGTTTTTGCACAAACACCGGTTCGGTAATGATCCGCCAGACCGGCAGGCGCGGGTCCAGCGACGATTGCGGATCCTGAAACACCATTTGCATACCGGAGCCGAACCAGGAATTGTCATGGCGTGCGCGATGCACTTCACCGCTGCTGGGCTTTTGCAGCCCCATCAGCAACTGCGCCAGCGTGCTTTTCCCGCAACCGGATTCACCGACAATACCTAAGGTTTCGCCGCGGATAATATTGAGATCCAGCCCGTTCAGCGCGTGCACATAACCGGTCGGTTTACCGCGCCAGTTATAGCTTGCGGGAAACCGTACACGCACGTCCTGCAGTTCAACCAGTGCCTCAGCAATCATCAGGAATGCTCCTCAATACGTTGGATGTAGATGTCACCGGCACGGCGTTGCGGATGCCAGCAGGCCACGGATTGCTGCGGGAAGTGCGGCAGTGAAGCCAGCGCCGGTGTCTCGATGCAATGCTCATCGGCATGATCGCAGCGCCCGCGAAACGCGCAGCCCTGCGGCAGTTTTGCCAGATTCGGCACGGTGCCGGGAATGGCTTTAAGCAGACTGCGTGGCTCACCGTTTTCAGGTGCGGCCTGCAATAAACCGATGGAATACGGGTGCGACGGCGTGTCGATCACATCCGCTGTCGTGCCGCTTTCGATCACATGCCCGGCGTACATCACATAAACCCGGTCACAAAGCTGTGACACGACGGCCATATCGTGCGTGATAAATAAGACCGCCGTGCCGCTGGCGCGGGCTTTGCGCTGGAGTAAACGCAATACCTGCCGCTGCACGGTGACATCCAGCGCAGTAGTCGGTTCGTCGGCGATAATCAGCTCCGGTTCGCAGGAAAAGGCCATA
This sequence comes from Rahnella sp. CFA14(1/10), assembly GCF_004195095.1. Lineage (NCBI taxonomy): Bacteria > Pseudomonadati > Pseudomonadota > Gammaproteobacteria > Enterobacterales > Yersiniaceae > Rahnella > Rahnella sp. CFA14(1/10). Next base: position 171,150 of record NZ_SEWS01000001.1, read on the forward strand.
GCGATCAACACACGCTGGCGCATCCCTCCTGAAAGCTCAAACGGGTAGCGTGACATTATCTGCTCCGCATCGGCAATCTGCATATCCTGTAACAGGCCGACGGCTTTTTGCCATGCCTGTGTCTTGCTGATTTTCTGATGCAGACAGATGACTTCACACATCTGACGGCCGATTTTACGCGTCGGATTTAGCGCATTCATCGGCTCCTGAAAGATCATCGCCACCCGCGCGCCGCGTAAGGTACGCATCTGTTCTTCCGTGGCCTGAACCACATCAGTACCGAGCATGCGTAACGTGCCGCCGGTGACAGTAAAGCCGTCGGGCGGCAGCAGACGCATCGCCATCATTGCCGTGACGGATTTACCTGAGCCGGATTCACCCACCACGCCGACGATTTCTCCGGCACTGACCGACAGTGATACCTGATTCAGCGCTTTCACCTCACCGCCGTACACCGGAAAGACCAGTTGCAGATTGTCGATTTCCAGTACCGGCGTCCGGGATTGTTCAGTCATCTCAGCGCCCTCTGCTTTTCGGATCCAGCAGGTCGCGCAGACCGTCGCCGAACAGATTAAAACCGGTGGCCGTGATCAGAATAGCCACGCCGGGAAAAGCTGAATACCACCATTGATCGAGAATATAATTGCGGCCATTGGACACCATCGCACCCCATTCTGCGGTCGGTTGCTGTGCCCCAAGGCCGATAAAACCTAATGTCGCTGCCATCAGAATTGAGGTGCCGATATCCAGCGAAGCCTGCACTATCAGCGGCGGCATCACATTGCGCAGCACGTGCCAGGTAATGAGATGCCAGCGCGACGCGCCGAACGTCCGCGTAGCTTGCATATAAGCCTGATGGCGCAGCATCAGCGTTTGCCCGCGTGCAAGCCGCACGTAAAACGGAATGCGCACGACGGCAATCGCCAGCATAGCGTTAAATAAACTCGGTCCGAGCGCGGCCGCCAGCGCCATGGTTAATACCAGCGACGGCACCGACAGCATAATATCCATGCAGCGCATAATCAGCGCATCCACCACACCGCCGACCACGCCGGAAAAACAGCCAAGCAGCGAGCCGGTCGTACCGGCAATGATGACCACCGCCAGCCCGGCGGCGACGGATTGCTGGCTGCCAGTCAGCACCCGACTGAACAGATCCCGCCCGACTTCATCGGTACCAAACCAGTGCAACGCGGAAGGTGCCTGCAATCTGTCGGTCAGGCTGATGGCATTCGGGTCGTACGGTACCAGCCACGGCGAAAAAATCATGATGAAAAGCACGACCAGCATGATCGCCAGCCCTAACATCGTCAGCGGGCTGCGGCTCAGTAAATGGAATGTGCGCCGCCAGCTGGCGAAACGCGGTTTGACATCCGGTGCCACAATATCGGCCCGACGATTATTGACGCCCGGTTCAATCACTGACATTGGCTCACCCCTCACGTCCGATGCGCGGATCGATCCACACATACAGCAAATCCACACACAAATTGACGATCACGTATGCGAACGACACCACTACCGCAAAGCCCATCACTGCCGGGAAGTCCAGCGCCTGAATCGAATTCACGACATACGCCCCCATGCCCGGCCAGGCAAAAACGGTTTCCGTCAGCACCGCACCGTAGAGTAAATCCCCCATCGCCAGCCCGAGCACGGTCACGGACGGGATCAGTGCATTCGGCAAGGCGTGGCTGAGGATCACCCGCCAGCGGGAAAGCCCGTTGGCACGCGCCGTACGGATGTAGTCTTCATTCAGTTGCTCCAGCATCGCCGAGCGGATCTGACGCGCCACAATCCCCATATGCACAAACGCCAGCGTCAGCGCAGGCATCGCCAGATGTTGCAGACTGTTCCAGAAAGCCTCCCGGTTGCCGGTCAGCAAAGAATCGAGCACATAAAAACCGGTGATATTGGCAGGCGGATCCATCCAGTCATCCAGCCTTCCACCGCCCGGCAGCAGGTTAAGATGGCCGTAGAACAGGATGATGACACCCAGCCCCAGCCAGAACGCAGGCGTGGAGATACCCAGCACCGAAAGCAAACGCACCAGATGATCGGGGAGTTTATTACGGTAAACTGCCGACAGCACACCCAGCGGAATACCGAGCACAATCGCCAGAAACAGCGCACTGACCGCCAGTTCTAACGTCGCCGGGAAGAAGGCTTTCAGGTCTTCCAGCACCGGACGACCGGTGCGGATTGAAGTGCCCAAATCGCCGTGCAGCAGGTCGCTGACGTAACGGAAAAACTGCACATACAGCGGCTGATTCAGCCCCAGTTGCTCACGGATATGTTCAACCATTTCATTGCTTGCGCGATCGCCCGCCAGCAACCGAGCCGGATCACCAGGGATCATATGCGAGATGATAAAAGTAATGACGCAAACCCCCGCCATCACCAGTATCAGCCCCCAGCAGCGCTGGCGGATCAGAGTCCAAAAAGTCATAGTTTTTCCCCGTAAAACCCTTTCAGGTCGTGAAAGGGTTTTCGTGAATGATATTGCGGTTACTGTTTATGCATTTGACCAACGTTGAACACTTGTTCGAGCATCGGGTTGAAAACAAAGCCCTTCACGTCTTTGTTCATCGCCACCTGGTAGTTTTTCTGGAACAAATACACATACGCCGCTTCGTCGATAACAATTTTCTGCGCCTGCTGGTAGTACTCGGTGCGCTGTTTCTGGTCGGTCACCGACACGGCTTTTTTCAGCAACGCATCAACCTGCGGATTGGAATAGAAGGAACGGTTACCCGGCAGGCCTTTCTTGTCGGACTCAAACCAGTAGTTCATAAACATGTACGGGTCGGCAAAATCCGGGCTCCAGTTACCGATTGAGATGTCGTAATCGCCCTGCCCGATACGGTCGCGCATGGTAGCGTTAGCCAGCTTTTCCAGTTTCACGTTAATCCCGGCCTGACCCAGGCTGGCCTGCACGGAAAGTGCGATAGCTTCCCAGTTCGGATCGTTATCGGAATACAGGAAGTCCAGCGTCTGCGACTTGTCTTTGACTTTCCCGAGGTCGGCTTTGGCCTGCGTCAGATCCAGACTGTATTGTTTTGCCGTCGGGTCGAAGCCCCACATACCGTCAGGGATGGGCCCGCGCATCTGTTTAGCGTTACCGCCAAGAATACCTTTCACCATGCCCTGATAATCCACGGCAGAGGAAATCGCGCGGCGTAAATCCACCTGACTGAACGGTGCTTTGCCGTTGTTGAGATACAGATACGTCACGCGCAACGACGGAAATTCCTCAACGGCGACGTTGTCTTCTTTCTTCAGCGCAGCCAACTGGTCCACCGGCAGGGAATCAGCGATATCCAGATCCCCACGTGAAAGTTGCAGACGGCGGGTAGCGCTTTCACCGATAATTTTCACGGTCACGCGTTTGAAGGCTGGCTTTGCGCCGCTGTAATACGGGTTCGGCACCAGCACCAGTTGCTGACCTTTCTGCCAGCGATCGAGCTTATAAGGGCCGGAACCGGCGGTATGACCGGCCAGCCATGCCTTGCCTTCATCAGCAGGATTGGCTTTAGCAATCGCCGGATTGACGATCCCCGCACCGTCATTCGCCAGCGTGTAGAGGAATGGCGCGAACGGCGTTTTGAGTGTGAACGTGACCGTCAGCGGATCCACCACCGAGACCGTCATGTCTTTCGGGAAGGCTTCCGACGGGCCCTGGCCGATTTTCATCAGACGATCGAATGACCATTTCACGGCATCGGCATTAACTTCAGTGCCGTCATCAAATTTGGCGCCCGGCTTGAGTTTGAAGGTCCAGACGAGTTGATCCGGTGAAGCCGTCCAGCTTGCCGCCAGATCCCCTTCGACCTGCGTCGAGCCTTTACCGCCTTCGGTTTTATACTGCACCAGACGCTGATACGCCGGATACGTGACCGTCCAGTCGTTGTTGTCGATAGTCACCGCCGGATCCAACGTTTGCGGATCGGCTGCTTTACCAATCACCAGCATGTCTTTCGGCACGGCGGCCTGCGTGGCAAAACTTAAGCCTGACAAGGCGAGAAAAATGGCACCGGCGACCTGTGTTTTCGTATTTTTGCGGAACGTTTTGATTGCTGTGTTGCTCATCGGGGAACTCCTGGCTCTGTCAAAAAGTGATAAGAGACGTGCAATGATTACGCGGCATTAACCGGCGGATAGCAGCCGAACCGCTCTTCCAACAACGGATACGTATTGGCATCCGGTAATTCAAAGTGCCACCACTCGCTGGCGATACCTTTAAAGCCACCCGCTGCCATCACGGCGTTGAGCAACAAGCGGTTACGCTGGATGTGTGGCGGTAAATCGGGATAAAACGGATGCGATACTTCCGTCATTTCATCGAAACCCGCGCCCATATCCACGACTTCCCCCTGCTCATCCAGCAAGGTGAGATCGACGGCCACCCCGCGGCTGTGATGCGAGCCGAGCCTGATATCCACCACATAATCCGGATTCGGAAACGCCGCCCATAAACAGGCCTGCGCCGCCTGCGGCCGGTAAGCGTCATAAATTTTCAGGGTAAAACCTGCCAGTTTCGCCACTTCATTGCAGCGAACTAAAGCCGAGGCGGCATCGGGGTGCAGCAGGCAACGCGATTCACAATAAATCGGCTGACCGGTCAGGTTATCTGCGGTGGCATACTTCAGGTCAATCACGGCATCGGGCAAAACTTCGGCCAGATCAGTCAGTGCGATGTCAGGTGTTTTATTATTGGTGGTCATGGTTAATGTCTTTCCGTTCCTGTCGTTGCAATGAATTTACGATTCAAATTGTCCGAGCTGTTTTTGCAAAATCCGGTTATTTGCCAGCCGTTGTTCAACATCGTTACCGCGCAGTTCGAGTACTGCCGAGCACAGCAAGTTGAACAGGCAACTGAGCGGTGCCATCGAGTCCCAGAACTGGCCGGTGTCGGTTTTCACCTGCAACAGATCTACCGGATAATCGCGCGCCCACGGGCAATAAATGTCAGTAATCAGTGCCACGTTCAGGCCGCGTTCACACGCAGCTTCGCAATAGGTTTGCGCCATCTTCGAATATGCACGGGTATCGGTGACCACCAGATAGGGCTGCGTGAATTCCGAATTCAGGGATTCAACATAGGTGCCGGAAAGCCCGTCGGCGAAATAAACTTTCGGACGTAAGTATTCGAGATAACTGGCGAAGTTATTGGCAATGCCGCGCACCGACTGAATACCGAGAATAAACACCGCCTCAGCCTCAGCCAGGCGACGGCTGATCTGCGCAAAACTGTCAGTTTGCGCCAGCTGATAGACGTGATTAATGGCGCCAAGCTCGAGCGTCAGCGACTGCTGCAACTTTTCCTGCTGCGGCTGTTTGCTGCGTTCGCGGTAAGCACCCAGACGATCGGTAACCACCCACGGCTGATAGGATGTGCCGCTTTGCAGACGCAGCATTTGCTTGAAATGATCGAGATTACGATAGCCCAGGCTGCGCAGATAGCGCCCGACAGAAATGCCGCTGGTCGCCGCGCTACGCGCAATGCTGTCCGCCGTTTCAAACGGGATCTGTGCAAGATTTGCCAGCAGGTAGCTGGCAATGCGTTTGCCCGTCGGCGTCTGTCCGGCAAACGAGGCTTCGATTTGTTCAATCACATCCTGCGCTGGCTGCATCAGTGCATCCTCTGTTGCTTCATTGTCAAAAAGCTAGACGTTGTTAGTAAAATAACAATGCACGGGATGTGCCAGTTTCGGGAAATGAATGAAATTTGTGCGGAAGATCTGAATTTATGATGATGTGATGGCAGGCAACTGGCAAAAAACTTGCTGAAGAACGGCCGGAACCAAACTTATCGATAACGCTTGCACAACAATCAGGCAACTTGTGAGTGCTTTTAGTGCAATACAGCCATGACAAGGCGAAAGCATGAGGAAAAACTGCAGAGGCTTTAACCACTTTGTCTTAATAGTCAACAGGTTGAACATTAAGAGAACAGTCAGACAACTTTTTTCGTTAACCCTTTGACATGCCACGGGGCAGTCGTTATTATTCGCCCCGTTCACACGATTCCTCTGTAGTTCAGTCGGTAGAACGGCGGACTGTTAATCCGTATGTCACTGGTTCGAGTCCAGTCAGAGGAGCCATATTAGAAAAGCCCGCTTAAGGAAACTTAAGCGGGCTTTTTGCTGTTTGTGTGGATAGTGAATCTCTGTCAGGCTCAGATTTTATCCATCAAATAACGATGCGCTTTGGATGCCGCGCTGGCGGCCATGAAAATAAAGCGTTTGTCGTTCTTCAGTGCTTTCGGCCATGAAGCGATATAGCTTTCATGCTGAACCTCTCCGACAATCCACAAGTCCGCCATCAGGAACGCGCTTCCCAGCTCGTCGATCATCTCTTCAAACGCATATCCCTCACTACCAAAACCAAACTTCCCTTTCATTTCACGATTCAGGCGACCTTTACCACCGCTCCAGTGAACCAGCTCATGCAGGCCGGTAGCGTAGAAATTAGCCGCATCTGAAAACAGATGGCGCTCCGGTAGCCAGACTTCATCAGTTGATGGTTGGAAAAAGGCATTTTGCCCTTTCTCGATGATGTTTGCGCCGCTCTTTCGGAACAGATTTTCAGCCTCCGGCAACGGGTCAAAGGTTGCTTCTGGGTTAACTGTTTCAGTTGTCAGTGGAAGCCCATCAATTTGTTCAATATTGAACACGTTGAAGGTTTTCAGCATCGGGATATGGTCGATTTCGCCGTCTTCGTTTTCCTTCTCTAAGGTTGTATAAAAAATGGCTGTCGTGCCGTGCTCACCTTTGCGAACCTGTCCACCTACTGCCTGTGCTTGTTTGTAGGTCATCCAGCGTGAATTACAGAAGCCCTGTTCTGATGCACTGCACCACAACAGCATGATATTCATTCCGCTATACGCGATACCGGTTGCGAAGTTAGAAGGCAACCCAGACATGCCCGGCACTCATTGCCACGGGCAAGACCACGGTTTTACACCAGCTTCAAGCGCTGCAATCATGTTGTCGGTGACAGTCTGATAAATATCGGTTTTGGCATTAGAAAATTTCGTTTTTGAGGAGCCTGACTGCTCCAGCGGGGATACGCTGGTCGCCGCTGCGGTGTTAGGGGTGCTAGTCTGGGTATGCAAGGAAATAGTCATGGTTTTTTCTCCGTCAGTGGTATGATTTTCGTCTTCGTATCGCCTGACGGTTCGCTTTCCCGGCATCGTTCCTGCATGCAAGGGCGCAGCATGCGTGCCATTTACCCTTGCAGGACGGGTTGTGTTGGGAAACGATTAACCGGAAGCAGAGACTGGAGTGGAAATCACCTAGGAGATAAAACAGTCGATGTATAGCCTGACGTAGCGCCCATTTCTCCGCAGCGGTGAGAGGGAGTTAAGATATGTAACGAACTGGTGCTCTTTTCCTTTGTTGAATCCCAGAAGTAAAGCAAGGCTTTCGGTCAATGATTTTCATAACAAATAGGTCATCCGATATAGAATAGATGCGTCACTCCGAAAAACGTACGGACAGTAATTGCTCTAAACTTACACATGGGTAGAGAAAGAGAATCACCATCTGAAATCGTTGGCCGATGACCATAACCAAGACTGAACCTCAATTGGTTTGTTAGATACATTTGAGTCATTTAAAATGGCTCAAAAAGTGGATGGTCCGGTTTACCGGTATGCTTACAGAATTACGTGGTATTCCATATCGAAATGAACAGCAAATGCAGGATATTACTGTCGAGCCAGCTGCACGTTTAATCGTAGATTATCTTTCATGCCTCTACGGAAAGCGTGAACCTAAGGCTTGGATCCGTTTGATGAATCAGTTGATTCCTTTTGCCGATGAAGAAGTACAGTCCAGTGCGCGAAAGGACCTTGATCGTTTGTTAAAAAAACAGCGCAAAGAAGCAGCTAGTGGTGAACAGCTTGATTCACCTTTTTCTTGTTGGTGGAAGTTTGTGAAAGCGTTTTTAAAGCATATTGACTCTGATACGATCGTAGCCCTATCACCTGATTATGAATCCCACAAACGCCTACAGGAAGTTTTTCGTGATACCAAAGCACGGATTGAAGAGTTGCTTAAAATTGAATCAAATTTGCCGCAAGCGCTTGGGCGGTTTACGGATGACCAAGCGGTCCGGATTCTGACCATTCACAAAAGCAAAGGGCTAGAGTTCGATTCTGTAATTATAATGGCAGTTGAAAACGAAATTTTCTTTGGTAACCAAGATGAGAATCGATGCGCATTTTTCGTTGGTGTCTCACGAGCGAAAAGACGATTGATATTAACTCATGCAGACGAGCGACAACGTCCTGCTAACGCTAAACGTTGGGATGTTCACAGGACCGCTCAATCTGAGTATTTTAGTTATGTTACACCGTTTATAACAGCAGCATTAAAGTGAAGAATTCATATGCCACATTGATTAATTTCATAAGATTGATCGTATTGTTAAACTCGCAGTTGCCATTCGATTTGCTTTCGAGCGGTTGAAATAATTTGATTGAATAACATAACGCTCACCTCAGGTTCTCGATTACTAATAGGGAAATCAGGAGAACGACTCCCACCTACAAGCAAAACCTTTATAGGCAAATCCACATATTTTAACAGTTCATGTCTATAAGCTATAGCTTGAACATAGTCTCCGTGGTTGAGTGCATGATCTGGGCGCTTGAATTCAATAAGCAAGTATTGACCATTCAAACTTTCATTCAAGAGCAAATCTGGACGTTTGTTGGCTTTATCTCCGATATATGATTTGCCTACTAGATCCTCTATTTGACGGCGCAAAGTAATATTTGAGCTAAAAAGAGAATATTCAGCACCAAATATCCAAAGATTCTTCTCTAGAGCTTTATGCATTATTGATTCAGTAGTTGATTTATCCCGTACAATCGAATCTAACTGATCAAGAAAAATTCTACGACCTTCTGCTTGTTGAACAAGAAAGGCCATGTCAGCAAGACCAAAATCGTTTAAAAGCTCAGCTATACCCGCAACATCCGAGGGCATAGCTTCTCCAATATGCTCCAACAATATACGATAGTCAGAACTCTCCATTGCTTCAAGCAACACATTTACAACTAACTCAACTTTGCTTTCCGGTTCTCCATAATATTTGTCAAGGATCTTTTTGATTGCCCGATCTGCAAAGGCACGCTTATATTCAGGAAGAGAAGATAATCTGGTAAGTAGTGTTCTTTTTAAACGTGCTTGTGCTAATTGTATTTCACGGCGATACTGCTGCTCAAAGGCCGTTCGCAAAATTGGTTGAACATAGCTTTCAACAGCTTGTAAAAGCTCGCTATTTTCAACCGTTGCATCCCACCCTGCAGTGATATGATCTCGCAGCCCATCAGCTTCAATTTCACCATAAAGTTTGCGCAGTAGTTTCGATGGGAAATCCTCTGACTGATCCAGACCAAAGAATCTTGGTCGTCCAACAGACTTTCCATCGACACGTAGTGTCACACCCGGCTGACGTAATCCAGCTTTAGCATCACTAATAGTGAAGCGAAGTTTAACACTACCAACATTTGCAAGTTCGCTCTCAAATTCTGCGTAATTACCCGATACATCATCAACATCTAGGCATTTATCATTAACTTTGATGGAAAAATCGTCTTGACGTCCGTAATCCTGTAGTAGGATTTGACGTAGTTTATTAGCATCGGGAAAACTTAGGCCCTGATGCAGTTCACTCAGAGTAATCGTTGTTCCATGCTGGTTGATATCACATGAATCACTGTGCAGGCCGATATTTAACCTCTCAATATCATCTACCTGCGAAAGCTCGTCCAAACGCAACATAAAGCGGCACATACGTCCACGAGCTCGGGTTTCAAGAGTCATGACTGATGCAGCCATCAAACCCGCAAACTTACCTATACCCTTTCGCCCTTTAACCAATCGATTTTTTAAGGCGGTTCGTTCGCCGCGATATGAACGTCGGTCAGTTGCAATGAATAAATAATGTCGTCTTAATTCCTGTTCAGTCATGCCAGTACCATTATCTTTAATGACAATGGGATCACCACTAAGTGGCTTAGGGAGCATGATAGTGACACCTTCCGCATCAGCATCCCATGCATTGTCTACGAGCTCCTTCAATGCACGTTCAGAGGACGGGTATTCCTGACTTAATAAAGTAGCAATACGAGAATCAACCTGAAATCTCAAATGAGACTTACTCATATCAAAACCTCTCCGATCGATAGTAAATGAAACCTGAATACTACCTTTTAATTACAACTCATGTTTACCTTGCTTATGAAAACCACGAAAAAATTCTATAAATATTAATTTTATGAATACTTTCATAGGCTTATTAATAGAAAATCTTTGAGTTGATTTTTTCACCTATCTTTAAATTAGCATCGTTCCCCAATATTTAACCCTGCCAGAACTTATTTCACTACTCGTATCTTGGTTACTATTCTATAAATCCCCTAAGACATTAATTATTTAGAATATCAATTTAATTTATATCACTAGTAAAAGTGAAAATCGGAAATTTATACTTACCACTTAAGCCTCTAATTACCAATCGACAGAAATTGTTTCATTATAGAATGGGTGTTCTTCGTCTAACGAATCAACATAATAAGGTAGTTCATCGAAATCATGAGAACCAGCAACAGAAAATGACGTTGCAAGAAGCCCAAACCTATTTTTTATCCATTCTGCAACATGGTTAGCAAAATCTTCCTTTTTGCGAAGTGGCCAGTTTTTTTCATTTAATTTAATATCTATCAAGTAACGCCCTTCCTTATTAACAGAGATTATACCTGATTGAAGTAATACCCTAACAAATACAGATTGATTATCTTGAACCCAGATCCATGAATTCCCATATTCGTAGGGATAAGAACTGCTTAGAAAATCTTTGTCTTTATATAGTTCATCTACATAATCTAATAGTGGTTTGACATGAAGATGAACTTCATCAGATGAAAAATTAAAATATCCATCAAAATCAAAAGCACAATTATTAATATGATTTGACAACTCTAACGGTTCTAGAATCTGTGAAAACGAACTTATATTTTCAATTGCTATTATAAATTTAGAGAAATCTTTATGTATTACCCCTCTATCAATAAGCGTTAAAATATCATGGGAAATAATAGCGACATCATTTGTATAAGGAACAATTACGCCCGCACCTCCCACATCAACTTTACTAAAGTCCAACCCAGGTATATTAGAAATATCATCTATAATACCGAATTCCTTTATCATTTTATCTAAATATTCCGTATCACCACGGTACGGCCAACGCCATTCTCTTTCATGAGTCCAATCAATGCGGTTAGGAACATACGTAACATATCTATATTGCTCAATTAAAGGAAGAACATCAGCGTTTATTATCCTTTCATCGCCAATATCAGAATCGAAACAAATTGAATTATCGGAATCGAGAGCATAAATAACTGGCCTTGCCCCAACCTGAAACATTTTATCTTTTGGAAAAACAAGAGCATATAAACCAATATTTTCTCTATTATTCATGCGATTAAAACCCGACTCCAGATAAGCAGAAATCGGCATGTCCGTATAACAAATTGCGGGAGAGCAACCATAGATAGTTCTTATATTATTTCTATAAGACCACGAGGCCAATAATTTATTGTTACGCAATGCCAAACGAAGTAAATACCTAGCATCAATTAATGTATTATGATGATTACAGTTAAATCCGCAATGCTCTGGTAATAATATGTGACTACCGCTATCTAAATTAACATCACGGTAAAAATGAATTAAATAATCTGACAAATCAAACCTTATATTGTTCTTCATAAATAGCGCCCTAAATTAAATTACATTTAACCATTCGAGTTATATAGGATTGCACCAGGATGCTTAGTTATATATATTTTGATAAAATCAAAAAAATGATAAAAACGAACTTGAACAAAGCAATCTTGAGTATTAATTTTAAATGAAATGAAACTAAAAACATATTACAACCACACCTATAAGGCGTGGTTCAAGGTTAATATTTAATAAAACACCATAATAACACTTTTGAATTGATAAATAATTCTAAGTTCATTTTCGCATATCCAAAAGTAATTTTTCAGCGGATACTCTTATCCCGTCACTATCACCTTTGTTACTTGCATCTAGTAACTTAGTTAGGTTTCTATTTTTAAAACTCTTTGATGCAAGGTCAAAATCTTTTACAAGTTTAGCCCACCTAGATTGAGGTTTACCATACCATGCCAATTTTTGGAGAATTAGCTCATCCCCTGGCAAACACTCCTTCAGATAATACTCCCACTGATTGGCAGTTAAACGTTCTAACAAGTTAATAGCATCAGTCTGAGCTGCTGTTGATACCCCATAATTGTTGCCTAACCGAACAGCTAAAATTGCAGACATACTAATTGGAAAAGCAGGCCATGGTATAGTTGTTCCTAATTTTGCAAGTGCAGTTATTGCCGCTGGTTCATTATAAAAATTATTCATATCGGTATGAACACTAATAACATTTGATGCCGCTGCTGCAAATGTCTGAGAACGTAATGATTCAGGTACGAAATCAAAACCTTGAGTAGCCGTTAATGCCTTCTTGAGTGCAGTAACTGCCGGTGAATGACCAGAATTCACTGCTTCAGCATAAGATTGACCAATCGACCATTTCTCTGCATCTCTTAAACTTTCCCAAAGAAAAGGCACAAGTACTACTATATTACCTAAGGTATGTTCAAACTGAGCCCCAGCCTTAGATTTGACTCCAGAAAGCAGAATGCTTAGTGTGGTTTTTTTAAAAAAATAAGGAGCTGCTTGTAACGTAGCGACTTCTGCATCAGATATTTTAAACGTACGACCTTCAAGTTCTGCACGAAAATCCATAAATTCTGCGGGAGCGATATTTCCATTTCTTCCTAGCACAGCATTGACGCATGTTCTCAAAAAAGAGAGAGCCTCTTCCCTAGACATTTCTTCTGCTTCTGAGTCTTCTATATTTAGACTATCGAAATGAGCCAGCAACTCTAGATGTTGAGTTAAACGTGTTGCGTCAGTAGAGTTTATTAGTCCTAACTCTCGGGCAAGAGTAATTGCTTCATAGTTTGAGATGCTTACGGTCGGTACAGAATCTTCAGTAAGATCTGCTCGTCCAAGCATTTCCCCCACAAATGCCATACCAAGAGAAGCAAGGGCTCTTTTGAGCTGTGATAATGCCTTATTAAGTACAAATCCAGCCATCATCTCATAAGCATCAGAATTAAATGCAGTTACAATTTGTTTTTGATCTCGGGTACTTAAATTCTGGGCAACCCTAGTTATATCAATAGCTGTAGAGGCAGCTTTGGGGACTATTGCTCCGACAGGTTCACGCCAAATAACAACTGAATTACTCATTTTCACTAGCCTCAATATATAGTATGAAGATCAGTACGCCCATCTTGAGAACGAAAAAAGGCCGCTGATAGTTCTGACCCAATAAGTTGCTTCATCGATTCATATGCGCGACTTCTCGCCCCACCAGAAATATTAGACATTTCATCATTACGAATAAAAGCTCGATATCCTAAAACACATCCCGATTTGTTAAATATAGTTATGCCATCACTGTTAATAAATCCCGATACTAATTCCGCTGCTGCTTGTAATCTGCTTACGGAGATCGCTGTTTTCCCTTCGTCAGTATGTAATTTGACCTTATCAAAGAGATTTATTGAAGGCCTCAGAAGAACAGCATCTTGCAGTGATACTGGCAATATATCTGTATCAGAAGAAATAACTGCAATTAATGTCCCATGGCTGTTGTTCACAGCAGAACTTAGCAATCTTTCAACGAAGCTTGAGAAGATTTCAGAATCATCGCCCAAATTAGCCGATATGGCATTTGCAAGTCCATGTATATGAGCTTCAGAATTTAATTCTGAGGTGTCATTATCATTATTAAAGCGAAACTCTATTTTACTACCTGAATTCGTTCTGACTTCAACTTTGTTGACTGCGCTTTGTGCAATTTTTATTACAGGGAAACCATGCGAGAAACTATCTAATACAACCTCATCAACAGTTAAAGATGAAGGATCACTACTTCCACAAAAAACACCGAACTTGCACGTTTGTCCTGTGCTAGAGCGTTCGATATATATTCTCCAATTATCGCGGCAAAGAGGTGCCGCAGCCTTTAGTATTTTAGGGCCAGCGGTATCACTTGCAATATCACCAGAAAGAGGGATATACTCGCCCACACCAGCTCTTTGCAATAAAGCCGAAATTGAGTTACATATAAAAACAGCGGGTTTTAATGGTACCCCTTCTTCTGTATAAGCGGCTAGTTGAGATACGATCCCTGAAATTAATTTAGAAGTTAAGCTACATTCAAGATCAATTTCAGCCATAAGATCTAATGTATTAGAAAGTAGGTGGGTCCTGAAAGATACACTTTTAGATGAAGCCATTTATATTGCCCCAACAAAATATAATACATATCATTTTATAAAATGAAGCATAGAAGACTGGCATTCCATATATCCTCTAGTTAGAATTGCAAACCACATCAAATGAACCACATCTCTAGAATATAACCTTACCATTAGAAATCAATAAATTATTGAAAATTAATTTGACCACCACCCTACTAAGTCGAACGCCACAGTTCTAGACACTACGTGTGGCACCGTTGACGAGGTCGCCGTTGATCACCGTATTGTTACTTTTGGAATGAGCAGACAGTTAGACCTCTTTAGACTAAGTTCCATTATGATAGTCTCGTCGTTGCCCTCTCTATCTGCTCTTCCTTTCAGGGAACACCATAATGACGATCATCATATGCCGAGGATTGCTCAAACAAGATTTATGTAACCCGCAACCATTGGTGGTCATTTTGGTAGTTTATACAGCATCGTAATTAAGGTTTAGCTTACTTATTAGCCAGTTACTGGCAAAGGCGATCCCAGTCAGAGGAGCCAAATTTAGAGAAGCCCGCTTAAGTTTCCTTAAGCGGGCTTTTTGTTTTTAGCATATTGCCTGCTTTGATTCACTCCGTTGATGAACGCTGCGCGCTCGTTAGCAGTGCCGGCAACTCTTTTTTCAGTTCTTCAATCAAGGCTCTCACTTTAGGAAGCACCACATGAGTCCTTGGCCATATTGCAGAAATGGGGGTAGGCGGTGCCTGAAATGAAGGTAAAATTGTAAGAAGCTGCCCCTTATTAATTGCATCACCGCACAACCAGTCAGGAAGTTGCGTCACCCCACATCCGGCAATAGCAGCCTCCAGCATGGCTTGGCCATTATTGAAACGGTAAGCTGAGGAAACGACATGCCTTACAACGAGCTCTTCTTTACCCCGGATTAACCAGTAAGTTTGCCCTTCTGAGGGCAACCCTGAAATGCAGCTGTGCGATGAAAGCCCACGAAGGTCAACAGGGGTGCCTGCCCGCTTCAGATAGCCCGGAGAGGCGCAAATAATAAACCTTTGCTCGCCCAATCGGGTGGCTACCAAATCACCTGAGTCAGGCAGGGGGCCAAGTCTCAGGGCCAGGTCAAAGCCGTCTGTTACCGGGTCACGAACCCGATCGCTGAAATCCACTTCGATATTCAAAGCCCGGTATTTTAAGGCCATGATATTGAGTAAGGGCATAATGAAAAGGTGCCCAAAGGCCACGGGTACTGTCAGGCGCATCAGTCCGGAAGGTTCCACTATCCCCGCCTCTATTCTGTTTTCGGCATCTGAAATCATATCCAGCGCATCATTGCAGCTATTGAAATAGATCTCACCCTCCGGTGTCAGTGACAGGCTGCGCGTACTGCGGTTGAGTAAGCGAACCCCCAGACGTGTTTCCAGACGTTTGATGCTTTTGCTGAGTGCCGAACGCGTCACGCCTAAACCGTCAGCTGCAGCGACGAAACTGCCTTTTCTGACGACTTCAGTGAATTCTTGTACACCATTGAGTTGTGCCGTCACAAATATTGGTTCCTTTATATCAACACTGAGGGGCTTTTTGACCGGCTAATCACGGCCTTAAAATAAAGATAAGATCCCTGACAATACATTTTTACCATGAAATGTCTTCAGGAGACAGAATGAGCGAATTATTGAATGTCTACACAATGAATGAAATAAGTCTTAATAATCGTGTCGTTATGGCACCAATGACCCGATCGCGAGCTTACAACCTTGTTCCCACTGACAGTATGGTCACTTACTATCGACAGCGCGCCACAGCAGGTTTAATTGTTTCCGAAGGTTCACCAGTTTCAATGGAAGGTCGTGGACAAGCTTACACACCGGGAATTTATACTGACGAACAGATAGAGGGGTGGAAGAAGGTTACTGAGGCGGTACATGGGCAAGGCGGGAAAATATTCATTCAGCTTTGGCACGTAGGACGTTCCTCACACATTGCTCACCAGCCTGATGGACAGGCACCGGTCAGTTCTGTCTCGCGTATTGCAGAAGGCTGTACAACTCACATTCCCGGGGATAACTATCAGTCTGTGCGCGCATTTCACAGCCAGCCCCGCGCATTAACAACGGATGAAATACCTCGGGTGACGCAAGATTTTGTCAAGGCGGCTAAAAATGCCATTGAGGCGGGATTTGACGGTATAGAGATCCACGCTGCTAACGGCTACATCTTTGAGCAATTTATCAACGGTGGACTTAACGACAGAAAAGACCGTTATGGCGGTAATATTGCCAATCGCCTGCGATTTACGCTGGAAACTGTGGATGCGGTCTCTGCCGCCATCGGGAGTCACCGGACAGGTATCCGTATTGCACCTTTTGGCCGCCTGCAGGATATGCATGGCTTTGATGATGAGGAGGATACCTGGTTAGCTTTGGGTATTGAAATGCGTCGCCGCCAACTTGCTTATGTGCATTTGAGCGATCAGGAATCTCTGGGAGCGCAGGCCATTCCTGCCGGTTTCCTGACAAAGTTTCGCGAAACCTACGAGGGAACCCTCATCATCGCGGGCAGCTATACACAGGAGCGTGCAGAGCTGGCACTCAGGGAGGGTATTGCCGACTTAATCGCATTTGGGCGTCCTTTCATCGCCAATCCGGACCTCGTGAAACGCATGAAGAACGGTTGGCCTATTGCTGTTCCTGACAAGAATACGTTCTACACCGGGCAAGATGGAGGTTATATAGATTATCCCACGTATAACGTGGATTAAGCTTCCCTGAAACAGCAATGCATCTGGAATGCATCCGTAATTCATCTAAACCAATAAATGAAAATACGGTTAATAAGGCGCTGCGGTTGATGGAACTGTATTCAATGAATGTTGATGGAGCTACCTTTTGCAAGCGCCTGATTCTAATGCGTTCAGTGTTTCTTTTATATAAAGTACCGAATCATGAGCACCGGAATACGCCCCCCTCTTTAAATCAACGGCGTTGCCAAAAATTCCGGTCGCTGTTCGGCCAGCAATCTAAACCTGGCCACTTCCGGATATCGCGCACAGTTCACGGTATCCGGCAGCATCAATTCTGTAAAACTCCAGGCCACTGCGATACTGATACCGGCCACGGACAGCATATCAGGATGACCTTCCCGCAGGCCGTTCTCCAGTGTCTGCCATGCGCCGTGAAGCTGTTGAGTCACCCGAGTCACCCAGGGCTGATGCTGTTTTTCTTCTGGCCTGAGACGCTGCTCGTAAACAAGCTGTACCGCTTTCTCGCAGGCTGCCAGGGCGAATCCCGTAAGATGCAGATCCCGCAATTCTTCCGCTTCGGACGATGATGCCGGTGCAGCAGAATGAGTGGAATATTTTCCGAGGTAATGAATGATCAGTGTTGAGTCGATCAGTACCTGATTATCATCTGTGATAAGGGTTGGAACTTTGACTGCCGGGTTAATTTTTGTGAAGGCATCAAAATCGCTGAATACCGAAAGCGGTCGATGTTCAAATTCAATACCCATTACTTTCATATAAATAGCCACCCGTCTGACATAGGGTGAATCCAGCATTCCGATCAGGATCATGGCTCTACCTCATATTATGTTGATTAACAAAATCAATTAACTGTGCGGCGACAGGTAAGGGTACATCTTCCATTAAAAAATGTCCGGCCTGTTGATAGATATGCAGCGTGGAAGAGACGATATCGCGCTGCAAACGCTTTCCATACTCAACGGGTTGCCATTCATCTTCCGCGCCCCATAAAATCTGCACAGGTAACCGGAGTTGCGGAAGTTTTTCTGCAAAATCAGCGGTGTAACAGGCATTATAGTGCGCAACCTGATGCTGATAGAATGAAGCCTGGCCCACCACACCGCAAAGCGGCGCGAGATAACTTTCCAGCCGCTCCTCTGTCATAAGATGCTTATTAAAAACGGCCATCTGCAACTGGCGGGACATTGCGCGGTAATGCTCAGTGGCAGGTATTCGCGCATAATCCGCATAGTTATCCCGCATATCTTTCCATGTGGATGAAGGCCAGGAGTCGTAGCTCGGAATATCTGCAAGTGTAAGTGTCTGCAGAAGGGATGGCCTGTCGAACGCCAGCCGGAGCGAAATTGCCCCGCCGATATCGTGACCAAAAAGATGCGTTTTTTCGAGTTGCCAGTGTTCAAGCAGCTTCAGCAGAAAACTCACCTGTGAGGCAACCGAGGTATCAGCCGTCAAAGGGCGCTCGGATGCGCCAAACCCAGGCAGGTCATAAAGGTGAACGCGAAACCCCGCATCGACAAATACCGGAACCAGTGTCTGCCAGATTACAGAATGTGCGGGAGTACCATGCACCAGCACCAGAGGTGTACCTGAACCATGGATCCCGGTCGCAATGCGGCAACCCTTTATCAAAACGTCGCTATTCAGTAATGCATTATTAGCGGGCATAAGCTTTCTCCGTTGTGCTCGTTTCAGTCAGGCTATCCGTTGACTGAATATGACACCAGTGACATTCTTTCCCGATGTAAACCAACTTTTGTCATAAAAAATGAATAAACGACTCTCCGTTGATTCGCTCAGAGTTTTCAGAACTGTGGTGCAAACGGGCAATATGAGTAAGGCTGCATTACTCCTCAATCTGAGCCAGTCCGCCGTAAGCTGGAAGCTCAGACGGCTTGAAGATCATCTTCAATGTCAGCTATTTACGCGCATCGACGGTAAAAGCGTTCCGACGGAAAAAGGCAGCGTTTTATTGCGCCATGCGGAAAATATACTCACGGAGCACGATAATGCCGTGGCCTATTTTTCTCCTTCTGCACTCCGTGGAAAGCTGCGAATTGGAGTCACGGAACACATCTCAATGACCGAAATATGTGGGGTTATCTCAACCTTCACGCACCACCATCCTGAAGTGGATATACAGCTGGTTGTTGAGCAAAGTCATCTCCTTCGTCAGCATTTTTCTGAAGGAAGTCTGGAAATCATCTTACATCAGGATTTCACGGGCACGGCATCGCCGGAAGACCAGGTATTATGGAGTGAAAAGTTATACTGGTGCGCAACGCCTGCGTGGCGGTATGAATCTGATAAGTGCCTGAAGCTTATTACGTGGGGACCGGATTGCTATTACCGTAGCCTGGCCGAGGAAAAACTTCGTCAGTCAAAGATTCCGTTTACTGTGATGCTGGAGTGCCCCTCGGTAGCGGGTATGCTTGCAGCGATAACGACTGGCCTGGGTGTGGGCATAATCAATCAATACAGCATTGATAAAGCGGTTTGTAACGTGTCCGGGTTTGAGATGATGATGCCGCTGCCGTCGGTAGATTGCCTGTTGCGCGTGAACGAATACCGCTTTAATCCCGCAAGCGAGGCCTTCTGCCAGATGCTGACCAGGGTGATGCATAAACAGCGGTAGTGAACTGACAGGCTTTTAATTGATTAATACAATGATTGTCATCAATGTCCGCTTCTGACACAAAACCGTCCGCAAGAGATTTCAATGAGCAGCAAGAAGCGGACGTCAGCCAGAACGCAGGCCTGATTACCGTCGGTCCCCTGCCCGGCCGACAGTAACTCTTATTTTAACTCATCTCTTTCACCCGGGAAGCGTCATACATTTCCTGGGCCCGCTCCATTTCTGCTCCATGCTCCAGCGCCCATTCGTACAATGCAATAAACGGTTCCTGTAGGGTCCGTGCCAACGCGGTAAGACTGTATTCCACACTCACCGGCGAAGTAGGAAGTACCTTGCGGTATACCAACCCATTACGTTCGAGACGCTTAAGCGCATCGGACAAGGCTTTGTGAGTGATCCCCTCTAACCGGCGACGGAGTTCATTAAAGCGGGATGGTTTAGTGCAAAGCACCGTGAGAATTAAAATCGACCATTTGTTAGTGATGTTCTCAAGAACAGGACGGGTTTTTCCTACATCTCTTAAGTCACTGCTATCGATCTGTGTCATAGCGATATACTCCGGCATACTTAGTTTACGTAAAGTGCGTAATTGTTATTAAGTATAAAAATTATATCATCTCTTTTCCATTCGAACAGGAGTAAGCAGATGAGAAGATTAGACAACAAAGTGGCCCTGATACTGGGCGGAGCAAAAGGCATTGGTCTTGCAATCAGTCAGAGATTTGCCCGTGAAGGTGCGACAACCTGGTTCACATCCCGGCGGGATGAGGAGTTAGACGCCGCCGGTCACACGATAAAGGGCAACGCCAGACCGCTACGTGCTGATGTCAGCCAGATAAGCGAACTGACACGGATCGTTGATTTGATCGAGACAGAGTCCGGCCAGATAGATGTGCTGGTCATTAATGCCGGAATGGCAGAATACTCGACAATTAATGACGTCACCCCGGCACATTTTGATTCTATTTTCGGCCTGAATGTGCGCTCACCGCTTTTCGCTATGCAGGCAGCACTTCCCCTGTTGAAAAAGGGAGCGAGCGTCGTTTTGATAGGTTCGATTGCCGATGTGATTGGCACGCCGGGATATGGTGTATACGGTGCCAGTAAAGCGGCACTTCGTTCTTTTGCCCGCACATGGACACATGAACTCTCCGCCCGCGGTATTCGAATTAATGTGGTCGCCCCTGGCCCTGTCGATACGGAAATGATGCTTGCAGCCTCCGAAGAACTGCGTAATGGGATAATCAGCGCAATACCGTTAGCAAGAATGGGCAAACCTGAAGAAGTCGCAAACGCCGTACTCTTCCTGGCGAGCGATGAAAGCAGTTATATCGCGGGAGCAGAAATCTGTGTGGACGGTGGGCTGACACAGGTTTAGTTGTAGCGCTTGCCTCTGGCACTAAACTGCCTACACAAAGGATTTCGTTGGGCAGCCAGCTGTTCTTAATTTTGGCCGATCACATTGGAGAAGAAAGGCAGGTTTGGCTATGGGACTGGCAACATCGCCTTTTTAACATGGGTCATTGCTGCCAATAAAAAACCCGCCGGGGCGGGTTTTAATGTTTGCGGCAAACTGCAGATTAAGACTGCGGATCCACCGGCTGAACTTCAAGCGAAACCATACCGATGCCCAGCTTACGCGGCTGAAAGCCACCGCTGGTCCCTTCGGTGGGCTCAGTCGGCTCCGGCGGCGTGATCACGATACTCTGCTCCGCCCCCGGGTTGGTGAACTGTACTTTCACGATGCCGTCAGTATCACCAAAGGTCACAAACTGTTCCTGATCCCCGACGCGGACAGAAACCGGCTTATCAATATTATTACCGTAAGCACGTGCGCGGATCACCACATCAAAAGTAGCGGGCAGCGGTTTGACATAATCAATTTTCACCGACGGTGCCAGATTGGCATCTGACCAACGTCCCCAGTTTTCAACGGCAGACACACCGGTAATCGCTTTTACCTGCTCCGGCAATCCCGGCACCATAAAGGCAATGGCTTTCGACTGGTAGGTAGTGGCCGCATCGTCAATGTTCAACGCATTCAGGGTTTGCTGATAAATGGCGTTACTGCCCGACGTGTCTTTCGCGAAGTCTACTTTACCTTTGAAGGTATCGCCGGTGGCCTGCACAATTGTCGGCTTCGCCCCGAGGTTGCCCGATGCAACACACAGGCCGGTATTGAGCGACAACTCCGGTGCCCACACACGGCCCATTTCGTAGCATTTATCGACCCAGACAAAGTTATCGCTGGTCGCCAGTCCGGCCAGCTGTTTTTTCAACGGCGTTGACAGATAGACATCGAACATCGGTTCAATTTTGTCTCCCGTGACCTTCAGAATAAACGGCGTTTTGATGGTCATGCCGGAGAAAGTAAAGGTACTGTCTTTGGTATTCACCGCATAATTTTTGATGCTGTTCGGGAAGCCCCATTGTTTGATGACCGCCGGTTTCCAGGCATTCACTTTGTCATCAATATTCAGGAACTGCGCGGTCATAGAGGTCGCAGAAACACCGCTGCGGCCGAGACCGATATAGTTATCGCCGCCCATCATATCCAGTATGGTCGCACCATTATCCAGCGTACTGCGTTTCGCCGCATTGAGCTCACCCACCGGATGACGCCCGTCAAGGACGAAGAACAGGTCTTTACGGTTCTGTTTAGTCAGAATGTTGTATGCCGTGTTGTTCATTGCCAGATGGTCGGAAGACACCACAATGACGGTGTTATCAAAATAACCGGACTTTTTAATCTTATCGATAAAGGCGGCAATCAGTTCCTGACTACAGGACACGGCACTCAGTGACTGGTTAGCTTTACCGTTCACTTTATATTCCTTGCGGGTACAACCCCGGGAAATAAAGCCATCAGGATGATGCGTGTCAACGGTCAGCGTGAACAGTGAAAATGGCTTACCTTCCTGACTCAGCGTGATGAACTTTTTATACACTTCATCCAGCAAGGTGTCGTCATACCAACCCCAGTCGTTTTTGTAAGACGGATCCGCCACGGTCGGACGCAATTCGTTGTAGCCATAAAGATGGTCGAAGCCATGGGATTTCAGGAAAGTACCTTTACCTGCGAAAGCCAGTTCTGCGCCCTGATAGAAATAGTTGGTATAGCCGGCACCTTTGAGCACGTCGCCAAGACACACGTTTTCCGGGTAGAAGGTCGCCAGTGCACTGGAGGCATTGCCATCAAACGGCGCAAACAGCGGGATCCCGCACTGGGAAGCCACCATACCGGCGATGGTATAACCCGTGCCCGGCAACTGTTTGGTATTAGTGAAATCAGTGCTCTGCGCTTTATGGCGATTTAATTCGGTCGTCAGGCCGGGGAAAACCTTGTCATCAAAATAAGTGCGTTCCAGACTCTCGCCATAGATATAAACCAGGTTAGGTTTTTTCGCGCCCTTGATGACTTTTTCGGGCACTTTGTAATAGGTATTAAAATCTGCGCCGTTGCCGGAAATTTGCGTTTTGACCAGCCGGGAAATGTTTTGGAATGCCTGAGTGGAACCCACGGAAAAGACCGCCAGTACCACGGCCAGTGCGCTGTAGACGGCACTGCTGTTTTTAGCACGACGCTGCTTCAGCCCCCACGCCAGCAAAGCAAATACGGCAATCAGCCCCGCCAGTAAACCGATAAACGGCAGGATATATTTATTGAGCCCCGCCCCTTTCAGGCTGCTGGTGACGGTATATAACACGGCGTCCGTGATGCCTTCGCCAGTGAAATAATTGCTGCCGATCAGGATGACATTCAGAATGACGTAAAGCCCGAGGAAAAACAGCACCAGTGAAAACCAGACACGGCTGGACGACGCCCGCGTGACGTAGAGAAAAATAGAAGAAAGAAATAATACAAATGAAATTATCTCAGAAGCCATTTCAGCACCCTGCCTGATTTAAACAATAAACTCTACGACCCATTTCTGCTGTTTTGCGAGCAGCGCCGACGGTTCAACTCATCGAGCGAATGACCTGGATCATTCACTTCATCCCTGAGACAGGAAAATTCATGCCAAAAACGGATAGCGCTATATAGCCTGTTGAGCCTGAACGGGTCAACGCCTTCACCCGGCTTCAGGTCACTGATTTCGCCTAAAAAAATGGTATTTTACAAATTTTTGACGGCTGATTTCGCATGATAACCCAGAAATTTAACTTTATGGTCACTTTTCAGTAAGAATCTTATGATAGCGGAATACTGTGAGTGAAATGTGGAGGGCGGTTGAAAATTAGCAAATTCGGAATAAACCTTATTAGAGGTGACTGGCTGAGATACCCGTAATCACTGACGTTAAGCCCGGCGAGCAACTCACAATGCGCAGACACAATTGAGTGATTCAGATAAGAAAGTGCAGCCAATACAGCTGCAGCTTCAGGGAGACGGGGATCAGATCCCGCCTAAGTAGGCTTTGCGCACCTCCTGATTATGCAAAAGTTCTTCTCCCGTCCCACTCAGGCGAATTTGCCCGTTGACAATAACGTAACCCCGGTCAGACAGCCTGAGCGCATGATGCGCATTTTGCTCCACCAGAAAGATCGTCATGCCACTTTTCGCCAGTTCACGCAGGGTCTGGAAAATTTGTTTCACGATAATGGGTGCCAGCCCGAGACTCGGTTCATCGAGCAGTAACAGCTTCGGACGACTCATCAGCGCACGGGCAATCGCCAGCATTTGCTGTTCGCCACCGGACATGGTCATCGCCCGCTGTTTACGGCGTTCCTTCAGGCGCGGGAATAAC
The DNA here is from genome assembly GCF_004195095.1 of Rahnella sp. CFA14(1/10). Classification (NCBI taxonomy): domain Bacteria; kingdom Pseudomonadati; phylum Pseudomonadota; class Gammaproteobacteria; order Enterobacterales; family Yersiniaceae; genus Rahnella; species Rahnella sp. CFA14(1/10). The sequence continues at coordinate 195,668 of NZ_SEWS01000001.1, forward strand.
GCAAACATGGTTTGCAGATCTTCTGCCGCATGCTGATTCCCGACAGGAATGGTGCCCATCAGTAAATTTTCTTCCACGGTCATATCCGGAAAAACGCGCCGCCCTTCCGGCGATTGTGCAATTCCCGCCGAGGCCACAAAGTGTGTCGATTTGCGGCTGATATCTTCTCCGCGAAACAGGATTTGCCCGCTCTGTATGCGTGGCTGACCGAATATCGACATCAGCAGCGTTGATTTCCCGGCACCATTGGCGCCGATCAGCGCCACGGTTTCTCCCTGATTCACCTTCAGAGACACCTGCTGCAATGCCTGAATCGCCCCGTAATACACATTCACATCGCGAAATTCCAGCATCGCGTCGCTCATAAGCTGACCTCGTCATCTTCATCAGCACCCAGATACGCGGCGATGACCTTTTCATCATTCTGAATAACCTGCGGTATGCCTTCGGCAATCACGTCGCCGTGGTCGAGCACGATAATGTGGTCGGAAATTTCCATTACCATGCCCATATCATGTTCTATCAACAGGACGGTAATATCGTGATGATCGCGCAGGAAGCGGATAATTTTACTCAACGTACGTGTTTCCACCGGATTCAGACCGGCAGCCGGTTCGTCCAGGCAAATCATTTCCGGCGCGGTACACATTGCGCGGGCGATTTCCAGCCGCCGCTGCTGACCGTAAGACATCTCCCCCGCCAGCCGGTTGGCGCAATCGACCAGTTCCACCACCTCCAGCCAGTAAAATGCGCGGTCAAGCGCCTGATTTTCAGCCCGGCGATAACCGGGTGTATTGAGCACGCCCGCAATCAGGTTGCGGTTAGTCTGCATGTGCTGCGCCACCAGCAGGTTTTCAACCACCGACATCTCACGAAACAGCCGGATGTTCTGAAAAGTTCGCGCCAGCCCGGCGCGGTTGACCAGGTGCGTACCACCGAACATTTTGTAGAAAATACGTTTGCCCAGCTGCGCCGGTTTAATCCAGTCATCCGGCTGAAATTTCTGTCCGAGCACCTGGATCACATTGGTGGTGCGCCGGCATGTATTGAGCAAAATATTGCCGCCGGACGCTTTATAGAAACCGGTAACGCAATTAAATACCGTGGTTTTCCCTGCCCCGTTCGGGCCGATCAGCGCGGTAATCGAACCGCGTCTCACCGCAAGATTCACATCGTTCAGCGCCTTAATACCGCCGAAATGCATACGCAAATGTTCAACACTGAGGATATTGTCATCGGCTAACGCTTCGCTCATGGTGCGACTCCTTTGCGCACGGCAAACCCGTTGCGGCTGATGCGGATTAAGCCGCGCGGCCGCCAGATCATCATCACCACCATTAATACGCCAAACAGCAATACGCGATATTCAGCAAAGCTGCGTAACAGTTCCGGCGCGACGGTCAGCACAAATGCTGCCAGTACCACGCCGATGGTTGAACCCATACCGCCCAGCACCACAATCGCGAGGATCAGGGCAGATTCGAAAAAGGTGAAAGACGTCGGGTTAACGAAACCCTGATACGTGGCGAAAAACACCCCCGCAATACCGGCAGTGGACGCGCCGAGCGTAAAGGCAGACAGTTTGACCAGCACATGATTGAGCCCCATCGCACGGCAGGCAATTTCATCCTCACGCAACGCTTCCCACGCCCGGCCAATCGGCATGCGGGTCAGCCGGTGTTTGATAAACAACACCAGCAACACCACCAGAACCAGCACGGCATAGATGAAGATAAATTTCATGTTCGGGTTATAAGTCAGATGAAAAAACTCGTGGAACGGCACGCCGCCTTCCTTCGCCCGCCGGCCAAATTCCAGACCGAAAAAAGTGGGTGGAGGGGCGGATACCCCGTTAGGGCCACCGGTGAAAGATAACCAGTTGGTCAGCACCAGCCGGATAATTTCACCGAAACCTAACGTCACGATCGCCAGGTAATCACCGTGCATACGCAGCACCGGGAAACCCAGCAAAGCGCCTGCCAGTGCGGCCATCACCGCCGCCAGCGGCAGCATCGACCAGAACCCCAGCCCGAGGTACTGATATCCCAGCGCCAGTCCGTATGCACCAATGGCGTAAAACGCCACGTACCCTAAGTCGAGCAAACCAGCCAGACCGACCACGATATTCAGTCCCAGGCCGAGCAGGACATAAATCAGCCCCAGAATGGCAACCGTCAGAATATATTTGGTGGCGACGAACGGAAAGAAAATCGCCAGCACGAGGAGCAGTGGAATAATCCAGCGCAGATTGCTTTTGTCATCCGGCGCGCGGACATACACACCCGCGCTGTCAGATTCGAAACGCGCACGCATTTTCTGTCCGGCCCTCGTTTCTAAAAATACACTGAGCAGGAAGCGGCCGGACATCACCGCCACAATCATCCAGACCAGGCGCTGACTATGGAAATTAAAACTGTAGCCATCGAGCACCACGCCAACCACCGGCCCGAAAATAATCAGCGCCACCAGCCCGGCAAAAATGGCATCCAGCAGACAGCGTTTCAGTGAAAAGCCACTGTTCACAGCAGTTTGTGACATCATTTTATTTTCCTCACACTTTCGTCACGACCGGACGGCCCAGCAGGCCCTGAGGGCGGAAAATGAGGATCACCACCAGCAATCCAAAGGAGAATACGTCTTTATAATCGGAATTCACCATGCCTGAGAACTGCGCTTCGGCGATCCCCAGGATCAGCCCGCCGAGCATCGCGCCCGGTAATGAGCCGATCCCGCCAAGCACCGCGGCGGTGAAGGCTTTGATGCCGATGATGAATCCGGCATAGAAATCGAACGTGCCGTAGTTCATGGTCACCAGCACCCCGGCCAGCCCGGCCATCGCGGCACCCATCATGAAGACCAGCGAAATGATACGGTCAGTATTAATGCCCAGTATCGAAGCCATTTTTCTGTCCTGCTGCACGGCGCGACACATCCGCCCGAGTCTGGTGTGGCTGATAATCCACGATAAAACCAGCATGCCCACCAGTGATGCCAGCAGGATGAAAATTTTGGTGTAGGTCATCTGGACAAAACTTTCGCCGATATGAAAACGGAACGCGCCATCCAGCAGGGTCGGAATACCTTGCTGCCGCGGCCCCTGACTGATCTGGGCGTAATTTTGTAAGATAAGCGACATGCCGATAGCAGAAATCAGCGGTGCAAGGCGGGTCGAATTACGCAACGGCTTATAGGCAATGCGCTCAATTGCCCAGCCGTAAACGCCGGTGACCACGATGGTGAACACCAGAGTGCCCAGGATCAGTAGCGGAAAAGAGTGAAGTCCGAAGAAAGAGAGCAGTGCCAGCGCAATGGCGCAGAGGTAAGCTGAAATCATATACACTTCGCCGTGTGCGAAGTTAATCATGCCGATAATACCGTAAACCATGGTGTAGCCGATGGCGATCAATCCGTAAACAGCACCCAGCGTGATGCCATTAAATAACTGTTGCAGAAAGAATGAATCCATAAATACGCAGTCTCTTTTTGTGACCGCGCCCGGCTAAGGCGCATTCATTAAAGCGAATAAAACATTATCGCTACAGCCGTCCGGACCCGGTCAGCGCACAAGAACCGTCGCGTACATAGAATACGTAAGGTCACTGAGCACTGCCCGGGTTCAAATGGCAAATAAGCGTGCTTTATTCTTTCACTTCCTGATATTTGCCTTTGTCATCCCACTTATAAACCACGTAATCCGAAACTTTCAGATCGCCTTTGCTGTCCCAGGCTTTTTTGCCCATGACAGTATCCACGCTGTTGGCTTTCAGCCATTGGCTGGCTTTGGCGGAATCGCTGCCGCCGGTGGCTTTGAACGCTGCGGCAATGGCCTGAACGGAGGCATAGGAATAAAGGGTATAACCTTCCGGCTCAAACTTGCTGGCACGGAATTTATCGATGACCGCTTTACCTTCCGGGATCAGGCGCGGGTCTTTACCAAAGGTCATCAGGATGCCGTTGGTGTATTGCGGGCCACCTGCGGCGGTGACCATTTCTTCGTTCACGATGCAGTCACCGGAGAAGAAGGTGGCCTGCACGCCCTGCTCACGCATCTGGCGCACCAGCGGACCGGCCTCCGGATGGCAACCGCCGAAGAACACCACATCCGGTTTCTGCGCACTGATTTTGGTGACCAGCGCGTTAAAATCTTTTTCACCTCGCGACAGCCCTTCGTACATCACTTCCTTCACGCCACGCTTGTTGAGCGCCGCTTTGGTGGCATCCGCCAGCCCCTGCCCGTAGGTATCTTTATCATGGATAATGACCACTTTTTTGGCTTTCAGCTTGTCAATGATGTAATCGCTGGCAACCTGCCCCTGCTGGTCGTCACGTCCACACATGCGGAACATATCGCTCATGCCACGTTCGGTGATTTGCGGGTTGGTTGAACCCGGTGTGATGGCGATAATTCCGGCATCGTTATAAACCTCGGACGCTGGCATGGTAGAAGATGAGCAAAAATGCCCGACAACCGCCTGCACTTTATCCTGATCAACAAGACGGTTCGCCACCGCAACGGCCTGTTTCGGTTCGCAGGCATCATCACCCTGCACTAGTTTGATTTTCTCGCCGTTAATTCCGCCTGCGGCATTAATGTCATCAGCGGCCTGTGTGGCACCATGCCAGTACTGATCGCCATAGGTGGCATTCGGGCCGGTGAACGGGCCGGCGACGCCAATCACGATATCCGCACGCGCAGAAAACGCCGTGACCAGACAGCCTGCCAGCAACAAAGAAAGAGGACTTTTAATAAATTTCATCGACATCATCATGATCCTTAGGACTGAGTTAATGCAAAACGGGTGAAGGAAAACGCATGTAGCAAAAACACCAACACGAAGTCGTCATCTGAAAATGTGAAATTTAATGCTTAATCTTGAGACTGAGGATTCCCCGCTTATCACCAGGGGTGAAAACATCAAAGGTAAGAGACATAAGCAAAATATCTGCCAGTGTTACAGAACCTTTGAGAATGTTACGGGTTATGTGAGTATAGATAGCGGCGCAAGAGCGTTACGAACAAGTCACAGAAACAACGACGGGATCACATCGCACCGTGCTGGTGCACAATCGTGGTTTTGCACGCACTATTACGCTTAGTGACATTTTTATTCTTTGCTTCTTACGGCAGTTTGTTTTGTAATGCCGGCAAATGATTGCAACAGGAACCTGCTGAACAATGAAGAAATTATTCTGCCTGACGGCCGGGGTTCTGGCCCTGGCATTAACCGGCTGTGCCAGCGATTATGTGATTAATACGAAATCCGGCGACCAGTTTTTCGCCCACGGTGAACCGGATCGTGACCGCGATACCGGTATGACCAGCTATACCGACATGAACGGCGATTATCACCTGATGAACACCAATGATATTGCGGGTATTGTGAAAAAGTAGGTAAGACGGGGCCAGTCATCTGACACGAAGGCAAAATGTGGCCTGCCAGTGACAGGCCCGTTTTATTTAATAATATTGGCTCTCATGGCTTTCATTATCACCTGCACTCTATTTTTAGCCCCAAGTTTGGTCATGCAATTGTTAATGTGAAATACTGCTGTTCTTTCTGAAATTGACAGAATCCGGCTTATTTCCCAACTGGTTTTCCCTTCCGCAAGCCAGACCAAACATTCACGTTCTCTTGAAGTCAGTATTGCTGGCGGCGTTAAATCACCTATCTTATCAATAAGTTTATTATTAAAATCCATTAAAAATTGATTATTAAGTTTGTGCAAATACACTGTAATCATTCCAATAATATTCATGGATTCCTTTTGCGAAACAAATATATCTTCTTTTCGTGCCACACTGAGCACGCCTATATACTGGTCATTTATCGGTAAAGACATGGAATATCCATACCGGATACCATGCGCCTTCGCACAATTTAAAAAGCGATCACTTCCCGAAAGCGACACACTGCTCCATATATGAGCTTGCTGATAATTCTGAGCCTTATTAATAATAGGGTCTATTTTATGAAACCCATTTTCCATATATTGCCGGCGCCAGCTGGCGTTAAAACCTTCAAGAATAAAAAAATCATCGAAGCCTTTTCTCGGCGTTATAACATAAGCATAGCTGTCGAATCGAATTGAGTATAACCACTTATCCAAAGTTAATTTTATCTGGTCATCCATACAATAATTTAAGTCGCTGAATTTCGTGCAAATGCAATCTCCAGGGAACATTTCCCTCTGCTCATCCAAACACAGCGTTGCAATGATTATAGGAAGGCTCGATTGCCTGTCAATTAAACTGCCTGCAATACCTGTAATAAGTATCAGGTTTTTGATTTTTTTTAGTTTATTTAATTTAACTTATTGAAATTAAAAAATAAAAAATTAACAGGCCAATTTGCACAACACAGAATTACAGCCAAAATAATTCACGTTCCAAGACGAAATGCTGTTTCAGATTTATATCATGCTGATAATTCAGAATGCTAACTGTTAAGGAAAATTTATGTCTAAAATTACAAAACCCGATGCCGCGACAACTGAATCTTATCTGATCGACGGATTTGATCCCGCCGTTGATACCGAAAAATTCAGTTATACCGCAGCCCGCGTAGCTAAACCGGTATATAACAAATACAACACTGCAGGTCGCCCAAAAGTCTTTGGTTATTACACCGACTGGTCACAATATGATGGCCGCCTGCAAGGCAGCCAGCAACCCGCAGATCGCGGCCGTGGCGTTGACCTGGCACTTGTTTCGCCAACGGCATTCGACAAATTAATTGTGGGTTTTGTCGGCATTCTTGGTGATTTGGGTGAGAAATCTGCAGCCATCTCCAGCGGGGCAGCAGCATTTGGTATTCACGATCAGGACGGCTCTGTTACTTTCCTCGATGTCTGGGGTGATACCCAAACCTACGTCAATAATGGCTTCCCGAGTTATAAAGACATCACCATGCCTGACGATTTCCAGCAGGAAAAAGTTCAGGGGATTTTAGGCGGTCTGCGGGATTTGCAGAAAAAAGCAAAAACACTCGGTCATGATCTGGTTCTCTCATTTAGCGTGGGTGGGTGGACCATGAGTAACGGTTTTTACAACATGTCACGCGATGCCCAACAGCGTGTTCGCTTCTGTGCCAGCATTGTGGATATCTTCAAACGTTTCCCGATGTTCACAGAAGTCGACATTGACTGGGAATATCCGGGAGCAGCAGGCAATAACAACCCTTATGGCGATGACGACAGTGTTTACTATGTCATTTTAATGAGAGAGTTGCGGGCAGCTTTCAACAATGCCGGATTGCCAAACACCAGAATCAGTATCGCCTCTTCAGCCGATCCGGCGGTTCTGGCGAAAGCCGACATCCCGGGTCTGCTGGCTGCAGGTCTGAACGGAATTAACGTGATGACCTACGATTTCTTCGGTACGCCATGGGCTCCGGCACTGAATCATCATACGAACCTGCATAAAACAGAACAAACCAGCTATGGCGTGGATGCCGCAGTTGACTATCTGATTTCAATAGGTGTGGCGCAGAGTAATATCAACATTGGCTACGCAGGTTATACCCGTAATGCGCGTAATGCGGCGATCTCTCAACTGTCACCTTTGGTCGGTACCTATGAACCAGGTGCCGCAACGACAACGGGGACTTTTGAGTCAGGAAGCTCAGAATGGTATGACATTATTTATAACTATCTGGATCTGGAAGCGCAAAAAGGGAAAAACGGCTTCGAACTCTATACCGATGAAAAGGCTGACGCAGACTATCTGTACAGCTCGTCTTCTAAATTATTTATCTCTCTGGATACGCCGCGTACCGTAAAAGCGAAAGCTGAATATGCCCGCTCAAAAGGGCTGGGAGGCGTATTTACCTGGACTGCCGATCAGGATAACGGTCTGCTGGTCAATGCTGCGCGTGAAGGGCTGGGTGCCCCGATAGTGACACAAGCCATTGATATGGCACCTTTTTACTTTAAAGGTATTAATGCCAGCGTTGATCCGCTCGATCGCGCACCGGTCGCGCAAATCGTGGGGCCAAAAAGCCCGGTCTCTCCGATTACCCAACTTACCTTTGATGGCAGTCATTCCTACGATCCTGACGGTGACCCGATCACTTATCAGTGGAATGTCCCGTCGGGCTTAATTGTCAGCGGCAGCCTGACAGACCCGATTATTCACCTGCGGGTGCCTGCCGCAGGGTATCAGGCCAGTTATACCGTTTCACTTACCGTCTCTGATGGCAGCAAAACCGGTACTGATACCTATACCTTCCTGGTCGCAGGTGGCGTGAATGAGCCTCCGGTGGCGGCAGTCTCCGGCAGTAAAACAGTCAGCAGCGGCGCAACGGGTACACTCAGCGCGGCAAACTCGTATGACCCTGACGGCGAAGTGTTGAGCTACTTCTGGAGTTTACCAGCAGATGTCACTGCCACATCCGTGACCGGTGAAACGCTGACTTACACCGCGCCAACCGTGCTGATTAATCATTCACTGGTGTTCCAGTTGACCGTGACTGATATCAGCGGAGCGAGCGACACTGCGGCTTACAATGTTACCGTTCAGGCGGCAACCGGGTATCCGCAATGGAGCGCCACGGAGACTTATAATGAGGGCGACCGTGTTAGCTGGGAGGGCAGTAATTATGAAGCGAAATGGTGGACTCAGGGAACAGAGCCAGGCACGTTGGATGAAGCCGGCGGGGATCCATGGTTGAAATTAGGCTCCGGCAATGTCGGAGGTCAACCAAACTGCCCGGGCGTGAGAGGGGGATGCTGCGCACCACGCGGGCGTAATCCGGGTCGTAATATGTAGCGGATTTCCCGCTATTTATCACTGACTATCAGTGCAGGCGGTGATTAGCCTGCACTGATTATTAACGAATGAGTATTGAATATGAGCCAAGCCGAAATTATCACGCCGGAGAGCATTTTTCATTCCGACAATACAGATATTGATATAACAGACCCACGCCTTGTTTCACATGCCGTACTTCACGGATGTATTTCCGGAAGCAGAAGAAATCAGACGCTCTTATTATCGATGTTTCAACTTCGGCATCGTGTATTTAAACAACGGTTGAAATGGGATGTAGAAAGTTTCAATGAGCAGGAAACAGATCGTTTCGACACTATCGACACTGATTATATTATTACTACCGATATTAACAATAACGTCAAAGGCTGTGTGCGCCTTTTGCCCACCACGGCCCCTTATATGCTCAGCGAAGTTTTTCCTGATTTGTGGCAAAGTCAGGCTCCCCTTCCCTGTTCTGCATCAGTCTGCGAACTTTCACGTTTTTCCTTTGAAAAGAGTCATGACGCCGGGGGATACGGATTCTCTGGCCCGGTAGTCCGGCTCCTGCGTAATTTAGTTTTATATGCACAACGCAACCAGATTTCACAATATGTCTTTGTCACCACTGCTGCCATTGAACGCTTACTGGTGATCCAGGGAGTTTCGATTTACCGGGTGGGGAATGTAGTCAAAATAGGCAGCGCACAAACCGTGGTTATTTTTATGAATATCAATCAGCAAACGGAGGAAGCCCTTTTTAACCATTCCAAATGAAGCGCCTTGCTATATCCGTGAACAACCGCAGTAGATAAACCCTGACTGTTAATCCTCAATCCCTATTAATTTATTAAGGAAATATCATGTCAAATTCTTATTTACCTTTTATTGACGTCACTATTAATGCGTTGTGGAGTGACTGGCAACAATATCCGAATGGCAGACCTAATCCCATTTATTACGAACAGGCCCTCAGGTGGAAAATTGACGGGTTAATTTTTGGGTTTCTGACACTGGATACGGAAACCAATACCCCGTGCTGGGCGGCAAGTTCTGCCATGCCTTTAGAGTGGGCACTGCCGCTGGCGGATGAGCTTAACAGCGCCGGGCTTTCTGTCATCATCTCATTTGGCGGGGCGGCCAATTCCGATATCTCCACCCATTTCAGTATCGTGGAACTTGAAGAGATCTACATTGCCACTATAGACATGTACGGAGCCAAAGGGCTGGATTTCGATCTGGAAAACGGGCTGTTTGATGCCGCTAAAATATGTGCGGCTCTGAAAAGAGTTGTCAGCCTCAGGCCTGACGTTGCCATCAGTTTTACCCTGCCGACCCTGCCTACCGGCCTGAATCTGAGCGGTGTGGAGATCCTCAGGCTGGCAAAAAATGCGGGTCTGGAGTTTAGTGTCAATGGTATGGCGATGGATTATGGCGATCCGGATAATGACCCGGCAACACAAACGGATATGGGCAGAGCTGCTGTAGAGGCGGCACTGAGCATCAGTACACAATTGCTGCTTCTTTACCCTGATCTTTCCGAAGCCCGGCGCCTGGCCAAAGTGGCCGTTACGCCCATGATTGGTCTCAACGATGATGCCAGCATGTTCAAACTGGACGATGTCAATACCCTAACACGGTTTGCTAAGCTTAACCCGTTGAGTTTTATCGGTATATGGTCATTTAACCGTGATCATCCATCCGGTTATACTTATGTTGATCTCGAAACCAGCAGTAATCCTGAACAGAGAGTGGCAGGCGAATATTCACAGCTGTTTGTATTGGGTTTAACACCGGCCACCACCGCGCCGGGGACAACCCTTCACAGTGGCCGGGTCTGGTTCGAGTCCCACCCGGCAACCAAAAACCGCAGATTCGTATGCCCTTCCCGTTAAGCTTTTGTAATGCAAAAAACCGGGCGGAAGCCCGGTTTTTCGTTTGAAGCATAAAAAGAAATTACAGCCCGTTTTCAGCAATATCCATGGCAAAATAGGTCAGGATAATATCTGCGCCTGCACGCTTGATCGCACCAAGACTTTCGCGCACCACGGCACGCTCATCGATAGCACCGGCTTGTGCGGCGAACTTGATCATCGCGTATTCACCGCTGACCTGATACGCCGCCAGTGGCAGACGGGAGGCTTCACGGATATCACGGATCACATCCAGATACGCGCCAGCAGGTTTCACCATCAGTGCATCTGCACCTTCCTGCTCATCCAGCAACGATTCACGCACGGCTTCGCGGCGGTTCATCGGGTTCATCTGATATTGCTTGCGGTTGCCTTTGAGCACGCTGCCGCCCGCTTCACGGAAAGGTCCGTACAGCGAAGACGCGAACTTGGTGGAATAGGCCATGATCGAGGTATCGATAAATCCGGCTTCATCAAGCGCACTGCGGATGGCCTGCACCTGACCGTCCTGAGCGGCGGATGGCGCGATGAAATCTGCCCCGGCGGCGGCGGCTACCACCGCCTGCCTGCCAAGATTGATGAGGGTTGCGTCGTTATCCACACCGTGGTCATGCAGCACACCGCAATGGCCATGTGAAGTGTATTCGCAGAAACAGGTGTCGGACATGACGATCATTTCAGGCACGGTGTCTTTGCAGATACGCGCCATACGCGCGACCAGACCGTTTTCATTCCAGGTATCACTGCCGGTGGCATCCATGTGATGCGAAATACCAAACGTCATCACCGAGCGGATACCGGCACGGGCGTAGCGTTCGATTTCAAACGCCAGACGGGATTCAGGGATGCGCAGTACGCCGGGCATGGCTTCGATGGGTACGTATTCAGAGGTTTCTTCTTCTACGAAAATCGGCAGTACCAAATCATTGACGCTAAATTCGGTTTCCTGAAAAAGCGTGCGCAGGGATTCGGACTGTCTCAGGCGACGAAGGCGTGAGCTCGGGAACTGATTCGACATGAAAACTCCTAAAAATTAATCTGTTGCACTGATATTTTTGAGAAACAGGAGCGCAGACAGTTCAGACGGCAGGAGGCAATGCAGCGCCGTCAGACGATGGAGCCAGTATTTTATAATAACTTTTAAACAAATGATGAACTTTCCGTGAGCAGATGTAACACCGGCCGCAATTTTACCTCAACAATCGGCCGGTTCACTGAATCCTCCCGTTCGCATCAGGGCGGCCCGGAGGATGACGGATTCCTACCCCAGTTTTATCTCGCGATCGGCTGAGGCAATGGTAGAAGGCCGGTGCGCGATAAATATCCGCGTAATATCCAGTTCACTGATCGCCTGATTAATCCGCAGTTCGTTATCCAGATCCAGATGGCTGGTCGCCTCGTCGAGAAACAATATCGCCGGACGACGGTACAGTGCGCGGGCAATCAGCAAACGCTGTTTCTGCCCGCCGGACAGGCTGCCACCCAGTTCACTGATCAGCGTTTCATAGCCCATCGGCATCCGTTCGATATCGTCGTGAATATTACAACGGCGTGCACAATCGACAATACGCGCCTCATCTTTCTGTTCGTCGAAGCTGGCAATATTCTCGGCGATAGATCCGGCGAACAACGTATCATCCTGTAATACACAGGCGATGCAGCTGCGGTAATTGTTCAGCCCGGCTGTGGTGATATCCATGCCGTTGATCAGGATCCGCCCTTCGGTCGGCGTGAGCAAACCGGTCATAATTTTCATCAGTGTGGTTTTACCCTGCCCCGACGGCCCGGTAATGGCCACGCTTTCACCGGCCGCGACTGACAGGTTCAGTCCGTTGATCAGCGGCGCGGAAAGGCTGTCGTACTGGAAAACCAGATCCCGCACCTCCAGCGAAGCTGCCTCGCCCGCGCGCAACAATTCGCGCTCCGGCAGCGACTTTTCGGTGTCGGTCAGCGCAATATCGGCGATACGGTCGCGGTGCAGGGAAAGCATCCGCAACTGTAATACCATGTTCAGCAGATTGGCCGCACGTTCGGAAAACTGACCGCGATACGTATTGAACGCAACAAACATCCCGAGCGTCATATGGCCGTCGATGACCTGCGTCGCCCCAAGCCACAGCAACGCGACCTGATCGAGGGTGGCGATCAGCGTGTTGCCGCCGGTAAACATCATTTCAAACTTGGTTTTGCGCACCGTCGCATTGGCGTTATCAATGTTCAGATTCAGCCAGAAATTGGCGCGGGATTTCGATAAACCGAGCGCTTTCAGCGTGCTGATGCCGTACAGGGTTTCCATAAAGTGCGAACCGGCACGCGCACCTTTTACAATCTGCTCTTCTGAAACCTGCCGGTATGCGTTGTAGGTTGTCAGGCGGAAAACCACATAAATCGCGGTAAAACCCAGGATCACCCAGATCAGCCAGCCACCGTACAGCACCATCATGACAATTAATCCGACCGACATAATGCCGTCAATAATACTGTTCACCACATTGGTGGTCAGCGTGGTACGCAGTGTGTCGAGCGAAGTAAAACGCGACTGAATGTCACCGAGTTTGCGTTTTTCGAAATAATCGAGTGGCAGTTTCATCAGATGGTCAAACAGCCGGGCTTTCCATTGCACATCAATCAGCGTACTCATCACCAGCGATGTCCAGGCACGTAACATACTGACGCCGGTGCGGAAAATGATGAAAAACAGTAAGCCGAGGCAAATCAGTGTCAGTAAATCCGGGTCTTTGGCCGGGATCACATGGTCCATTACCAGTTGCATCCCGACCGGCAGCAACAGATTGACCGATTCGATCATCAGCGAGAGGCAGAAGATTTTGGTCAGCGCCGGAATAAGCCCGCTGACGTTGCCCATCATTTTGCGCAAATCCAGTCTGACGCGTGGTTTCTCCGAGGTAAAACCGTTGTCCGGCCACAGTTCCAGCGCCACGCCGGTAAAATGTTCAGACACTTCACGCATGCCAAGCGAACGACGGCCAAAGGCCGGATCGTGAATAATCACTTTGCCCTGTTTCACACCAACCAGTACCACGAAGTGATTGAGATCCCAGTGCAAAATACACGGCGTTTTCAGCGCATTCAGCTCATCGATATCCAGCTTTAGTGCGCGGGACTTCATCTCATTGGCCGTGGCGATATCCATCAGCGTACGCAGCGTCGCGCCGCGTGAAGAAATGCCGTAACGCTGTCGCAGACTCTGTAAATCAACGTGCTTGCCGTGATAGCCAAAGACCATCGCCAGACTGGCCAGCCCGCACTCGGCAGCCTCTGTTTGAATAATCTGCGGCACACGGTGACGCCAGCTAAAGTGCAGGCGGTCAGCCAGCTCCCGTACGTTATCGAGATTCATTGATTGGCCCCACCACGCTCTTCTTCATGCTGTAATACGGAGACAGCATCCATTGATACAACGGCCTCTTCTCCAGGAATAATGTCGATTCGGCTTTCATGCCGCTGGATAAATTCAGCGTCTCGCCGTGCCAGTTCATGGCTTTTTTATCCAGTGAAACAATCACTTTGTAATACGGCCCGCTGACCGTACCGTTAGGCGTTCGCGGCGCGCTGGCGTAGGAATTCAGTTCCTGTTCAGAAACCGGTGCCGAAGAAATCGACTGCACCGTGCCCGGGAACTGGCCATATTTTTCAAACGGATAAGCTTCATAGCGAATATTAATGTGCTCGCCCGCTTTCACGTAAGGCACGCTTTCATTGGGCAGCCAGGCAACGAGGAAGAACGGGGAATTACTGGCTGGTACCAGTTGCGCAAGGCTGTCGCCCGCGTTAACCATCTGGCCGGGCGTGACGCTCAGTGAGGAGATTTTGCCGGAGGTCGGCGCGGTGATCAGCAAGGAACCTTTGGCATCGGCCTGTGCCAGTTGTCGCTCAAGGTCATTGCGCTGGTAGCCGTATTGCGAAATCTGGTTATCGAACTCCGCTGCCCGCGTGACCAGCTCACTGCGCAGATTGGTAATCTGCAACGCTTCCTGAATCGCCTGGGTATTCAGGCTCTGAAACGATGTCTGTTGCTGATAAAACAGGTAGCGCTGATTATTCAGCTGATCAGTATTGATCAGGCCCTTCTTCTGATATGCCCCGTAGTTCTGCATACTTTTTTTCATGGCATCCAGCCCTTCCTGAGCCGAATCCACCATGCTTTGTGAGACTTCATGTGCTTTCTGATACTGATCGAGTTGCTGTTGCAAATTTTGCAGCGTTTCCTGCTTATTGTGTTCCAGCTGAGCGATAATGGAATCTATCTGTTCGCGCTGCTTTTTAATCGCGGCAAGTGTGGTGGTGCTGACATTCCCCGCCTGTGTCACGCGGCTGACATCGATCTCATAGAGTGGCTGGCCCTTTTTTACGGGTTTACCGGTGTCGACATATAATTTTGTCACCACGCCCTGCTCAGGACTGAATAAATTAATGCTGTGCGGCTGAGTGATGATTTCACCGCTGACGTTAATGCGGCGTGTATAATTTGCAAAGATAAGGAACATCAGTAAAGCAAACAGGAAAAGGGCGGTAAGTGTCGTCACAATCCATAAAGGCCACCCTGCGAGTAATAAAGCCTTGCCCGCCCAGTGGCTTTGCTGATGTTCATTCACCTCTTTACGAAAGAGCATATTTACGTGTTCCAGAATAACCAGCTGTAAAAACAGAATCTTTGAAAGATAGCAGCCTGTCATCACGCTGCCACCGCGATTACTCTGAAACACACGACAAATTTATTTCCGCACCGCAACAATGATGTAGAAATATTAATTTTCAAACATTCTCTGAAATAACCAGGCGACCATAAATCTGATTAATTTTTGTTCGTTAAATAAATCACTCCGGTTAGGTTATATTTAAATAATCAATAAAAACAAATTGTTGAACAGAAAATCTCACTTAGGAGATTATTCCTAGACAAATTCAGCACGCAGTACTCTAGGCTTAATCCCTGTGAAGACATTGCGTAGAAATTATCTCCATAGACTTACTCAATGTTTTCATCGCCCCCGGTATTAAAGGGGACTTGCTTTAACAGATTAAAAGGAAGGCCTAAGATGAAACAATTAACAGAACGTGATATTGAAATGGTTAATGGTGCAGGTTGGTCGGAAGATGTTAATAAAGTTGCCGATCGCCTATCAAGCTTTGGTCAGGACGCGGTAAGTGACACCAGTAATGCGGTGAACAAGGCGTATTCACAAATTTCCGATGGTCTCGCTAAAGCACAGAACTATCTGACAACCTAGTTTTCAGTCTTAAAGGTTAATCAGAGTAATTCGAGCCCCCATTTATTTGGGGGCTTTTTTATTGTCGCTCAAAACTGACGTAATATCACACGCCTGTTTTTGTTTTCTCGCTTTTCACCATGCTGTTCTTCAGCCTGCCGATAAGCTCGCGGCGAAAATCACCGAGTTTCGGTTTATCGCCTTCCAGCCACGGCAGCGGACGGCATAACTCCATGGTTTTGATGCCCAGACGCGCGGTCAGCAAACCGGCCCCGATCCCTTGTGCAGCACGGGCAGAAAGCCGGGCGGCCAGATCCTGTGACATCCAGTCCATACCCACCTCACGCACCAGCTCAGATGCGCCGGCGAACGCCATATTGAGCAATACCAGACGGAACAACCGGATACGGCTGTAATAGCCGAGTTCAATGCCATAAAGTACCGCGATGCGGTTGACCAGTCGCAGGTTACGCCAGGCAATAAATGCCATATCCACCAGAGCCAGCGGGCTGACGGCAATCATCAGCGCGGATTCGGCGGCTGAATGACTGATTTCACGCCGTGCCTGCACGTCGAGAACCGGCTGAACCAGACGGGCATACAGTTCGACCACTTCGCGGTCATTCTGGGTTTCATGCAGTGAGGCCTTCCAGCGTTGCAACGCCGGATGGCTGTTATCCAGGCCAGCCTGTGCTGCCAGTTTTTCGCAGAATGCACGCCCCTGCCCTAACCCGTGGCTGTGCATTAATTCGCGTGCCGTATCGCGCTCACTGGCCCGCTGACGCAGGCGGTACAAACGCCGCCATTCGGTGGCAACAGACCCCACGCCAGCGACAATAATCAGCCCACCTGCGGTGCAGGCACCGAGCGCCACCCAGTCCTGTTGGATCCAGGCCTCATGAACCCGTTGCATGCCCTGTGCCACGACGCTGATACCCAGCACCGCCACGCCGAGGCGCACAATTTTGCCCCATAAACTGCGGCGGGGTTTCAGCGCGCGGTTAAGCACCGCTTCGGCTTCGCCCTCCTCCTGATGTTCATCTGTCTCGGCGGTAACCGGAATAAAGCGCTCTGAAATCTGCGCGTCAAAGGCCACAGCCGGTTTGATCAGCGGCTCCGCCGGCGCTGTTAATTCCGTTTCAAAATCGATACGCGGTTTTATCGGTTCGCTCATCGCATTTTATCTCCCAGTAAAAACTCCATCACCGCATCCAGACGGATGTGCGGCAACGGGGTGTCCACACTCATTTCGCGCGGACGAAACTCGTCAAAATGAAAACCCTGTTTTTGCCAGAACGCATGCCCCGGCAGGCGCGCAGGCACTTCGCCGGGGAACACGGTCAGCGGCGCACCATCCTGTAACCGGTGTCCTTTCAGCGCGGGCAAACTTTGCCCCTGATATTCCACCATGCCCGTTTCCGTCGCCTGTACCGAAGCCAGCCCGGCGCAATCCATGCTAATGCCTTCGAACGCAGCATTCTGCCAGGCTTCCTGCACCAGTTGCTGTAACAGTGATACCAGATTAGCGTGCTGATCGCCGGTGATGTGGTCGGCTTTAGTGGCGGCGAACATCAGTTTGTCGATGCACGGATTAAACAGACGGCGGAACAGCGTACGTTTACCGTAGTGAAAACTTTGCATCAGCTGAGTCAGTGCCAGGCGCATATCGTTAAACGCCTGCGGCCCGCTGTTGAGCGGCTGCAGGCAATCGACCAGCACAATCTGGCGGTCGAACTTCACGAAGTGATCTTTATAAAAACCCTTCACAATGTTCTGGCAGTAATAATCGAAACGTGCGCGCAGCATACCAAAATTGCTGTTTTTATCCGCCTGTGCCAGCTGTGCATCCGAATAACCATTCAGCTCGGGCCACGGGAAAAATTGCAGCGCAGGCGCACCGGCCATATCTCCCGGCAAAACAAAACGCCCCGGCTGGATAAAATGCAAACCTTCGTTTTTGCAACGCACCAGATAACCGGTGTAAGCCTGGGCAATCGCGCCAAGCAAATTTTCATCCGCCGGTGCCAGCGGATCGCATTTTTCGCACAGCGTCAGCCACGGCTTTGCCCATTCTGCGCGATCGCCCTGTAACAGCCCCGCCATCTGGCGCGACCAGTCGGAATAATTTTGCTCCAGCATCGGCAGATCCAGCAGCCATTCGCCAGGATAATCGACGATCTCCAGATAGAGCGTGGAGGTATCTTTAAAGTGACGCAGCAGGGAATCATTGGAGCGGTAACGCAGCGCCAGGCGGATTTCGCTGACGCCGCGTGTGGGCGTGGGCCACGCAGGTGGCGTGCCATAAAGTGATGCCAGACCTTCGTCATAGGTAAACCGCGACACGCCCAGATCACGTTGGGGGACGCGTTTCACACCGAGCAGCCGCTCTTCGCGGGCCGCCGAAAACAGCGGTAAGCGGGCGCCGCTGTGCATGTGTAATAGCTGGTTAACGAAAGCGGTAATAAAAGCGGTTTTGCCACTGCGGCTTAAGCCGGTGACAGCCAGCCGCAGATGCCTGTCCATGCCGCGATTGATCAGTGAACTAAAGTCGCTTTGTAGTCTTTTCATTGCTCTCCCTGGCGTAGCGCCCAAACAGCGCGGTCAAAATACGTTTGAATAACGGTTCTAATAATAGTGCTAAAACATACCGTAGTGGCCCTTTTCCCACTACGCCCAGCACACGCGCCGCCAGCCCGGCAGGGCCAAAAGTCAGCGCCAGCGTCATCATAACGCTGAAAATTTTCGAAAACAGGCTGCGCTTACCCGGCAGCGAGGAATTCAGGGAACGGGTCATAAAGATTCCTTCAGCGGGAGGTGAGAGGGAAAATGGCAGCCGGAGCCATGTCCGGCGGCCAGAGGCAAGGCGGTGAAAATGATTAAAGCTGGCGGAACCGGCTACGTACACCGAAAGTTTCCGAAGTCACATAGCGTTCGACCTGGCGTAAACGTTGCTCGCTGGCTTTCAGTTCACGGTCAGCCTCTTCCAGCAAATTTCTCGGCGATGGCGCAGTTTCCTCCTCATATTCACTGGCCGGTACAGGATCCAGCACGTAGCTGAGAATGATGTACGCCACCAATGTGAACATGAACAACCCAAAGAAAACCGACAGTACAGCCATAATACGCAGCAGTTTTACCGGCACGCCCAGATAGTGCGACAACCCCGCCAGCACACCTTTTACCACGCCCTCTTCCGGCACACGGTACAACTTTTTCTCAGACAGGCGATTCGCCATTATGATTGCCTCCAGCCCGGATGTTCGGCATCGAGTATTTCTTCCAGCGCCTGAATGCGTTCACGCATACGCTGCGCCTCATGGGTCAGACTGCTGAGATTTTGCATCTCATGCTGACTGAGCTGACTGCCATTTTGCTGGCGATTGCTGTAGTGAAGCCACAACCAGACGGGCGCCACGAATAAGACGAAAATGGTCAGCGGGATGGCTAAGAACAGGAAGCTCATTACATCACTCCTAGATTTTGATGAGTCTTATTAATTTGTTAACCCTGCCCAACCTGCCGGTGAACAGGCTGGTTGGGCAGCAAATATTACGCGTCCGGAGTGCTGTTCATTTTCGCTTTCAGGGCAGCAATCTGTGCGCTGATTTCATCGTCGGCTTTGAGTTCAGCGAATTGCTGATCCAGCGATTTCTTTTTACCGATGCTGACACTTTCTGCTTCCGCTTCCATATGATCAATACGGCGTTCAAACTGCTCAAAACGCGCCATGGCTTCATCAATTTTACCACTGTCAAGCTGACGGCGAACGTCACGGGAAGACGCCGCAGCCTGATGACGTAAGGTCAGCGCCTGCTGGCGGGCACGGGTTTCGGTCAGTTTGCTTTCCAGCTCGCCAATTTCTGACTTCATCCGGTCCAGGGTTTCTTCTACCACGGCCACTTCGTTTTTCAGCGTAGTGACTAACTCGGACAATTTTTGCTTTTCGATCAACGCCGCACGCGCCAGATCGTCTTTATCTTTACGCAGCGCCAGTTCAGCTTTGTCCTGCCATTCAATCTGCTGGGATTCACCCTGATCGATACGGCGGATCAATTGTTTCTTTTCTGCCAGCGCACGGGCCGAGGTAGAACGCAGCTCCACCAGCGTGTCTTCCATTTCCTGAATCATCAGACGAACCAGTTTTTGCGGATCTTCTGCTTTATCCAGCAAGGTATTGATGTTGGCGTTAATGATGTCAGCGAAGCGAGAAAAAATACCCATAATCGAAATTCCTCTTTGTTTCTGTTTGGTTTCCGGCCAAATGATTACCGGTTAAAGCCGCAGGTGATTTTTTCACTGCAGTGATAAACCTATATCAGGATCCGTGCCAACTTTTTTAAATTATTATCTGCATGAATAAATTGAATTTTTCAGCGTTGCCTCTGCTATGCTTATTTTTCGGGATGACGATTTTCACTAAGTGTTAGTGTTTTTCACCACACAAGGAAAGCCAAATGACGGATAACACAGACAATTTACTTGGCGAAGCCAACGCCTTCATTGAGGTGCTGGAACAGGTTTCACAACTGGCGAAGCTGAACAAGCCGGTTCTGGTCACCGGCGAACGCGGCAGCGGTAAGGAACTGATCGCGCATCGTCTGCATTATCTTTCACCCCGCTGGCAGGGGCCGTTTATTTCACTTAACTGTGCGGCACTCAATGAAAACCTGCTGGATTCTGAACTGTTCGGCCATGAAGCAGGCGCGTTTACCGGTGCGCAGAAACGTCATCTCGGGCGCTTTGAACGTGCGGATGGCGGCACGTTATTTCTTGATGAACTGGCGACAGCCCCCATGCTGGTACAGGAAAAACTGCTGCGCGTGATCGAATACGGTCATCTGGAACGCGTCGGCGGCAGCCAGCCGTTGCAGGTGGATGTCCGTCTGGTGTGTGCGACGAATGATGATTTGCCGAAGCTGGCCGCTGAAGGGAAATTCCGCGCTGACCTGCTGGACCGGCTGGCGTTTGATGTGGTGCAATTACCGCCCCTGCGCGAACGTCAGCAGGACATCATGTTACTGGCCGAACATTTTGCCATCCAGATGTGTCGTGAACTTTCCCTGCCTTTATTTCCCGGATTTACAGAGTACGCCCGGGAGACGCTGCTGACGTATCAATGGCCGGGCAATATCCGTGAGCTGAAAAATGTGGTGGAACGTTCGATGTACCGCCATGGCACCAGTGATTTTCCGCTTGATAATATCATTCTGAACCCGTTCACACCGCGCACCGGCGCTGCGGAACCGGCTGATGACAGTAAGCACGAAAACCTGCCGACACTGCCGCTGGATATTAAGCAATGGCTCACCGGGCAGGAAAAAAATCTGATCGGACAGGCTTTGCGGCAGGCGCGGTTTAATCAGCGTAAAGCCGCTGAGCTGCTGAACGTGACGTATCATCAGTTACGCGGGATGTTGAAGAAACACGGGATACAGGTGAACTCGCAGGAAGCGGCTGAATAACAGGCAAAAAAAAGCCAGCACCCGAGCTGGCTAAGTCATACTGGAAGCAATGTGAGCAATGTCGTACCTCGCGATTAACGTCCCTGGCGGGGCATTTCTCGTCCGGTGAAAAGATGATAATGGTTCTCAGTATCGTCTGTAAAGCACTTTGTTGAGAATATTTCTCATTACCACAATGACATTATGGCTACTTATTGAACAACCCTACCCTCCCTAAGGACTACCATGCCGGGAACGGATCAGCCATGTTCACCCAGTGTTCAATACCTTCTGCCATCTGTTCTTCGCTAAGCAGGCACGCATCCAGCCGCCGGATAATCTCTTCTTTATTCATGTGCTGACCGATAAAGACCAGTTCCTGTCGCATATCTCCAAACGGCTCTACCCATTTTTCCAAAATGTGTTCACGGGTTTCATCATCCTCCGGCCAGTCGCTTTCCGGCAGAGAACGCCAGAAAATACCTGCCATGCCATAACGCGCAATCCCCCCCGCCTGACTCCATTGGCCGGCAAAACGCGGACGCGACGCCAGCCAGAAAAAGCCTTTGGAGCGCAGTAAAGTGCCGCCGCCCCAGTCACCATGCACCACGCGGTAAAATTTATCCGGATCAAACGGCCTGCGCGCCGTGTAGACAAAACTGCTGATGCCGTACTCTTCAGTCTCCGGTTTATGTTCACCACGTAACTCTTTCAGCCAGCCCGGCGCCTGTTGTGCTTTGGCGAAATCAAACCGGTGTGTATTCAGCACGGTGTCCAGCGGCAGGCTGCCAGGGGAAATCGGAATAATGTGCGCATCAGGATTGAGGCTTTTCAGCAACGCAATCACTTCGCGCTGCTGCCGGCTGTCGAGAAGATCGGTTTTACTCACCAGCAACACGTTACAGAACTCTATCTGGTCGATGAGCAGATCCGTCACGCTGCGCTCATCGTCCTCACCGAGACTTTCACCGGCCTCCTGCACACTCCGTGCTTCCTGATATTGCTGCATAAAGTTGACGCCATCAACAACAGTCACCAGCGTATCCAGCCGCGCAAACTGCGACAAACTTTCACCGTTTTCATCTTCAAATGTGAACGTTTCTGCCACCGGCAGCGGTTCTGAAATACCACTCGATTCAATCAGCAGATAATCAAAACATCCGGCCTGTGCCAGCCCGCGCACTGAAATCAGCAAATCTTCCCGCAACGTACAACAGATGCAGCCGTTGCTCATTTCCACCAGTTTTTCCTGCTGACGGTCAAGGGTAATTTCGTTAGTGATCAGCGCGGCGTCAATGTTCACCTCACTCATATCATTGACGATAACCGCCACACGCAGTCCCTGACGGTTGTTCAGAATGTGGTTGAGAACGGTAGTTTTGCCTGCGCCAAGAAAACCGGACAGCACGGTAACGGGGAGTAAGGACATCATTAACCTCATTGCTAGAACAGTGCAGGAATTTTTCGCCTGCGTTTATTGTTATAATATAACATAACAATAGCATGCCGATTTCAAGGGTTTTATTTACAGATGGCCAGTTTTTGCGCGAAGTGCCGCAGGATCATGCGCTGATTTGCTCAATGGATTGGGGTACCTGGCAGAGTGCGATACACTGACAGTATTGCACCTTAACTTTGAAGCCTTTATGCGCCGTCTAACTTTGTGGATGCTTTTACTGAGCGGCTTGTCCACTGCAGTCTTTGCTGAAACTGCCCCAACACACGCCAGCCCGTCAGAGGTCAGTGCGCCGGTGAAAGATATTCGCCAGAGCGGCTTTGTCTATTGTGTTAACGGCATGGTCAATACCTTTAACCCGCAGAAAGCCAGCAGCGGGCTGATTATTGATACGCTGGCCGCACAGTTATACGACCGCCTGCTGGATGTTGATCCTTATACCTATCGCCTGATCCCCGAACTGGCGCAAAGCTGGGAAGTGCTGGATGATGGCGCAACCTACCGTTTTCATCTGCGCAAAGATGTGCCTTTCCAGAAAACCGGCTGGTTTTCGCCATCGCGTAAAATGAATGCTGACGACGTGGTGTTCAGCTTCCAGCGCATTATCGACCCGAATAATCATTACCATGCTGTAAACGGTGAGGAATACCCGTATTTTGACAGTCTGCAGTTTGCCCGGGCGGTGAAAAGCATCAAAAAACTCGACGACTACACTGTCGAGTTTCGTCTGAATAATCCTGACGCCTCATTCCTGTGGCATCTGGCGACACACTACGCACCGGTGCTTTCCGCTGAATATGCCGCGAATTTGACAAAATCCGGCAACGAAGAAGAGATTGATCGCCAGCCGGTCGGCACCGGCCCGTTCCAGTTAGGCGAATATCGCACCGGCCAGTATGTACGCCTGGCGCGCAACGGTCAGTACTGGAAAGGGACGCCGCGCATGTCGCAGGTGGTGATTGATATGGGCGTTGGCGGCACCGGACGTTTGTCGAAACTGCTGACCGGTGAATGTGATGTGCTGGCCTATCCGGCAGCCAGTCAGCTGTCCATATTACGTGAGGATCCGCGTTTGCGTCTCTCCCTGCGTCCGGGGATGAACGTTGCGTATCTGGCTTTTAATACCAACAAAGCCCCGCTCAATGATCCGCGTATCCGTCAGGCAGTCGCGCTGTCGATCAACAATCAGCGCCTGATGCAGTCCATATATTACGGCACTGCTGAAACCGCTGCGTCTATTCTGCCGCGTGCGTCCTGGGCTTATGACAGCAACGCGCAGGTGACGGAATACAATCCGGATAAAGCGAAACAAATCCTTAAAGACCTCGGACAGGAAAACCTTAATCTGCATTTATGGGTTCCGACGGCGTCACAGTCATTTAACCCCAGCCCGCTGAAAACCGCTGAACTCATTCAGGCAGATTTGGCGCAGGTGGGGATTAAAGTGACGATTGTCCCGGTCGAGGGACGTTTCCAGGAAGCAAAGCTGATGGAGATGAATCACGACCTGACGTTATCCGGCTGGTCAACAGACAGTAATGACCCGGACAGTTTCTTCCGTCCGATGCTCAGTTGCGCAGCGATTCATTCGCAGACCAACTATGCTCACTGGTGTCACCCGGAATTTGATGAATTGCTGCGTCAGGGGTTGCTGTCACAACAACTTTCTCAGCGCATTGAGTTTTATCAGCAGGCGCAAAAGATACTTGAGCAGGAGCTGCCGGTGTTGCCACTGGCCTCTTCCCTGCGCCTTCAGGCTTACCGTTACGATATTAAAGGGCTGGTATTGAGCCCGTTTGGCAACTCCTCTTTTGCCGGCGTGTTTCGTGATGATGAAAAGAGCCGTGATGACGAAGGAAGGAAAGCCCCATGATCATCTTTACGCTACGCCGTATTTTGCTCCTGCTGGTCACGTTGTTTTTTCTCAGCCTGGTGGCCTTCAGCCTGAGTTATTTCACGCCGAATGCGCCACTGCGCGGTGCCTCTTTATGGGATGCCTACCGCTTCTATTTTGCGGGTCTTTGCCAGTTTGATTTTGGTGTGTCGAGCATCAACGGCGAAGGCATCACTTATCAGCTGAAAGCGGTTTTCCCGGCCACGATTGAACTGTGCGTTCTGGCCTTTGCGCTGGCGTTAGTCGTCGGCATCCCGCTTGGCATTCTGGCGGGAGTGATGCGCGGAAAATGGACGGATGTGGCCATCAGCAGCATCGCCCTGCTCGGTTTTTCCATCCCGGTGTTCTGGCTGGCGGTGCTGCTGATGCTGTTCTTCTCGCTGCAACTGGGCTGGCTGCCGGTCTCCGGTCGGCTGGATTTACTCTATCAGTTGAAAACCGTCACCGGCCTGACGTTGGTTGATGCATGGCTTTCTGATTCGCCATACCGCCATGAGATGATCATGAGCGCCATCCGCCATATGATTTTACCGATCGCCGCACTGGCCGTTGCACCGACGACTGAAGTGATCCGCCTGATGCGCATTTCTACCGATGATGTGCTGGAAAAAAACTACGTGAAAGCTGCCGCAACCCGAGGTTTATCACGCTTTACGATTATCCGTCGTCATGTATTACACAATGCATTGCCACCGATAATCCCAAAACTCGGCCTGCAATTTTCGACCATGCTGACACTGGCGATGATTACCGAAGTGGTGTTTAACTGGCCGGGCATCGGACGCTGGCTGATTAACGCCATCCGTCAGCAGGATTATGCGGCGATTTCAGCCGGTGTGATGGTCGTTGGCTCGCTGGTCATTGTGGTCAATGTGCTTTCAGACATTCTGGGTGCGCTGATGAATCCATTGAAACATAAGGAATGGTATGCCCTTCGATAATGTATACCGCGAAAAACAGGTTCCGAGCCCGCTGCGCCACACCTGGGGGATTTTCTATCGCGACACGCTGTCGATGATTGGTTTCTACGGTGTGCTCGGTTTGTTATTGCTGTGCATATTTGGCCATTTATTAGCCCCTTACGCGCTCGATCAACAATTTCTTGGCTATCAGCTGTTGCCGCCATCCTGGTCACGCTACGGCAATGTGTCGTTCTTTCTTGGCACAGACGATCTGGGGCGTGATTTACTTAGCCGGATGTTAACCGGCGCGGCACCGACGATTGGCGGCGCGCTGCTGATCACGCTGGCCGCATCATTATGTGGCGTCATTGTCGGTGTGCTGGCAGGGATCAGCCGTGGCCTGAAATCGGCCATTCTGAACCATATTCTCGATACACTGCTGTCGATCCCTTCCCTGCTGCTGGCAATTGTCGTGGTCGCGTTTATTGGCCCGAAGCTTGAACATGCGATGCTGGCGGTCTGGCTGGCCCTGTTGCCGCGTATTTCCCGTACCATTTACAGTGCCGTGCATGATGAACTGGAAAAAGAATATGTGGTTGCCGTGCGTCTCGATGGGGCCTCTACCTGGCAAATCCTGCGTTTTGCCGTTTTGCCGAATATTGTCGCGGTGCTGGCCACGGAATTTACCCGTGCCCTGTCTATGGCGATTCTGGATATCGCCGCGTTAGGTTTTCTGGATCTGGGCGCGCAACTGCCTTCACCGGAATGGGGTGCCATGCTCGGCGATTCGCTGGAACTGGTGTACGTTGCGCCGTGGACAGTCATGCTGCCGGGTGCCGCCATTCTTATCAGCGTGCTACTGATCAACCTGCTGGGTGACGGTGTGCGCCGGGCGATTAACGCGGGGGTGGAATAATGCCGTTACTCGATATCCGCAATCTGACCATCGAATTTATGACCGCCGAGGGCCCGGTCAAAGCCGTCGACCGCGTCAGTATGACGCTTAACGCCGGTGAAATTCGCGGGCTGGTAGGGGAATCCGGTTCGGGTAAGAGCCTGATTGCCAAAGCGATTTGTGGCGTTACCAAAGATAACTGGCGTGTGACGGCTGACCGTATGCGCTTTGATAACATCGACCTGTTGCAACTGACGCCCCGTGAGCGGCGCAAACTGGTCGGGCAAAACGTGTCGATGATTTTCCAGGAGCCGCAGTCCTGTCTGGATCCTTCGGAAAGCATTGGCCGCCAGCTAATTCAGGCGATCCCCGGCTGGACCTATAAAGGCCGCTGGTATCAGCGCTGGAAGTGGCGGAAAAAACGCGCCATCGAACTGCTGCACCGCGTCGGCATTAAAGATCACAAAGATATTATGGCCAGTTATCCGTATGAGCTGACTGAAGGCGAATGCCAGAAAGTGATGATCGCCATCGCGCTGGCAAATCAGCCACGCTTGCTGATTGCTGATGAGCCGACGAATGCCATGGAGCCGACTACGCAGGCGCAGATTTTCCGTCTGCTGGCGCGGCTCAATCAGAACAATAACACCACCATTTTGCTGATCAGTCATGATCTGCAAATGATGAGCAAATGGGCGAACCGCGTCAATGTGCTGTACTGCGGGCAAACTGTTGAAAGTGCGGTGTGTGAAGAACTGCTGGCCTCGCCACATCATCCTTATACACAGGCACTGATCCGCGCGATGCCGGATTTCGGCCGTTCATTACCGCATAAAAGCCGTCTGAATACCTTGCCGGGTGCCATTCCTTCGCTGGAACATTTGCCGATTGGCTGCCGCCTGGGACCACGTTGCCCTTACGCGCAGAAAAAATGCATTGAAACGCCGCGTCTGCGTCTGGCTAAAACCCATGCGTATGCCTGCCATTTCCCGCTGAACATGGAGGAGCAGTAATGGGCGAAACTCTGCTCGAAGTCCGTAATCTGAGCAAAACGTTCCGTTATCGCACCGGACTGTTCCGCAAGATGAATCTCGAGGCAGTGAAACCGGTCAGTTTTACACTGCGCGAAAAACAAACGCTGGCGATCATCGGCGAGAATGGTTCGGGCAAGTCGACGCTGGCTAAAATGCTTTCCGGCATGGTCGAGCCAAGCGGTGGCGAAATTCTCATTGATGAACATCCGCTGGCGTTTGGTGATTATCGCTTTCGCAGCCAGCAAATCCGTATGATTTTCCAGGATCCGAGCACCTCACTTAATCCGCGTCAGCGTATCGGGCAGTTACTTGAAGCGCCACTGCGTCTGAACAGCGAAATGGATGCACAACAGCGCGAACAACGCATCAACGAGACGTTGCGGCTGGTCGGGATGCTGCCCGATCATGCTAATTATTATCCGCATATGCTGGCGTCCGGTCAGAAACAACGCGTGGCACTGGCGCGCGCGCTTATCCTGCAACCCAAAGTCATCGTGGCCGATGAGGCACTGGCGTCTCTGGATATGTCGATGCGTTCGCAAATCATCAATATGATGCTCGAATTACAGGAAAGACAGGGCATCTCGTATATCTATGTGACTCAGCATCTGGGCATGATGAAACACATCAGCGATCAGGTACTGGTGATGCACGAAGGCGAAGTGGTGGAGCGTGGGAATACGGCCGAAGTGCTGGCAGCACCGCTGCATGACCTGACCAAACGGTTGATTTCCAGTCACTTCGGTGAAGCGCTGACGGCTGATGCCTGGCGTCGGGACGGTAATTAATCTCTCTGCAGGGTAATAGACGGGCAGATCCTCCCCCTAAACGGTGTCAGGAAACTGTCACCGTTTTCTTTTTATGCAAATTCACCCCCTTCTATTCCTTTTAGATATGATTTATCGCTTAACATTATTTTATATCGACAGCGGTATCGGCAACGATAGGGTCTGATAATTTGCCTGAGTAACAGGCTTGAAGAAAGGACCCGTTCATGGAACAACAACGCAAGGCCGCACACAGCGGCTGGTATCATGAAACACAATCCAGCCAATATGGTCATCTTCCGCTCGATCCCCACGCTGCGTTGGTACAGGATCGCTTTCTGCTGGGCCTTGATGCTCAGCTCGACCCGACGCTTCGCCAGTTGCTTAATGAACGCCAGCGACTGCTTCGGGCATCCCGGACCTGTTATGAGGTGCTGTTTCCTGACACGCTGAAGGTTTCGCGTACTGAAACACTATCATTGTATGACCGTCTCAGTAGTGCTCTGACAGTGGCACAGGTTACCGGCGTACAGATACTCTGTAGCCATTACGCTGCCCGACTCGCTCCGCTACCCAGCCCTGATGCCTCCCGTAAAAGTAACATCCGCCAGACCCACATTACCCAGTTCGCACGACTCCTAGCTACCCAGCCAACACTGATTACGGTGCCGATGTTGCATCAGCTTTATGATGTCGGTTTCAGCACGCGCGATATCGTGACCTTTACGCAGCTGATTGGCTTTGTCAGCTATCAGGCGCGCGTTCTGGCGGTTCTTAATGGTTTACGTGGACGCGCTGCCGCCGTCTTGCCGGGGTTTCCTTCACCGGAAGGATGTGAGCAAAAAGGATTTTCACTCGCAATGTTGCAATGGACGTCACGATTACCTGAAGTGGTGCCGGAAGATGCCAGCCAGCATCAGCAGGATGTGCTGGATTTAATCGCACCTGATGCCCGCTCTTCGTCTTTCTATACTTTGCTGGTACATGATGCCGACGCGCTGAGCGAATTTTCTGCAGTATTTAACAATATTATGCAGGCAGGTGCGGATCCGGTCGCTACATGGCGTGAGCTGGCTGCCGTCACCACGTCACAGCTGAACGGTTGTTTGTATTGCGCCGGGATCCACGGCCGTTTGTATCTCGAAGCGGGCGGTAATGAGAGGCTGATTAATGACTTATTCGCAGAAAATCACCGTGATGATGCCATCGATACGCTGTCGAAAAATCTGCAAGACAAAAAAGAGACTGCCTTGCTGGAGGCGGTGGTCACCCTGACACGGACGCCGGAACGTTTTGATGCGCGCCAGCTGCATGGTTTGTCTGATGCCGGGTATTCAGCAACACAATCTCTGGATATTCTGCTGACAACGGCACTGTTCAGCTGGTCAAACCGGCTGATTCAGACGCTGGGCGATACCCTGAATCAATAGTCCTCCTTTTTACTCTCCTTGTACCCCCTCATTCCGGCAGGATATTCACCTGCCGGTGATGCCAATTGTAAACCCCTGCACCACCTAACCGGCATAAGTCGTATTAATCTTATTTTCAATCGGAAATTTAGTGTTAAAACGAGAAGCTGATCACATTACACTGTGCGGCGTTGCGGGTAGATCTCCAGCAGTAAATTATTTATTCACAAATCACTTCATAAACCCCGTCAACATAGAAACATTCACTATTTATTCACTCCATGGCAGATGATAAAACTGATTAATCATTTCATCGTAAAACAATGACAATGTAAAAACAGAGACTATAATTCATACAACATATTCATATTGCCTATTTAGAAAACATAAACATTAATTCTGCATAACATTTCGAACACAGATTAATCACGCCGGATAAGTTAAATGTAACGGAATATGTCAAACTCCTTGCCACATTTACGAAGATAGTGAACATTACTTGCCGTCATCCCATCTTATAACAATGCAAAGGGTGCTTATTTCGCGCCACTTATGCGTTTCCGCCCTCTATGGCCGGAAGGAATAAACAGAGGTACGAGTGTCAACTGCAAACAAAACACCAAACAATGAAAGCGTGAGTCTTAACGCCTTCAAACAGCCAAAAGCGTTTTACCTGATCTTCTCCATCGAATTATGGGAACGTTTCGGTTACTACGGCCTGCAAGGGATCATGGCGGTTTACCTGGTCAAAATGCTTGGCCTGAGTGAAGCCGACTCCATCACCCTGTTCTCCTCATTCAGTGCGCTTGTGTATGGCTTTGTAGCTATCGGCGGCTGGCTGGGTGATAAAGTGCTGGGCTCAAAACGCGTGATCGTGCTTGGAGCGATTGTTCTGGCGTTAGGTTATTCATTCGTTGCCTATTCCGGCCACGAAATCTTCTGGGTCTATCTGGGTATGGCGACTATCGCCGTCGGCAGTGGCTTGTTTAAAGCAAATCCATCCTCATTGCTTTCTACCTGCTACGAAAAAGATGATCCGCGTCTTGATGGCGCATTCACCATGTATTACATGTCGGTGAACATTGGTTCATTCTTCTCCATGCTGGCAACACCGTGGCTGGCTGCAAAGTATGGCTGGAGCGTCGCGTTCTCCCTGAGCGTGGTGGGTATGTTGATCACTATTGTGAACTTCCTGTTCTGCCGCAAATGGGTCAAACGTCAGGGTTCGAAACCAGACTTCGCGCCGCTGCAATTCAAGAAACTGTTGATGGTGCTGGCCGGGGTCGTGGCGCTGGTATTCCTGTCAAGCTGGTTACTGCATAACCAAACCATTGCACGTATGGTTCTGGGTGTGGTTTCCGTGGGTATCATTATTGTCTTTGCAAAAGAAACCTTCTCAATGCAAGGCATTGCACGCCGGAAGATGATTGTGGCGTTCCTGCTGATGATGGAAGCGGTGGTGTTCTTTGTGCTGTACAGCCAGATGCCAACGTCGCTGAACTTCTTCGCTATCCACAACGTAGGTCACGACCTGCTGGGTATCAGCTTCCAGCCTGAGCAGTTCCAGGCGCTGAATCCATTCTGGATCATGGTGGCCAGCCCGGTTCTCGCAGCTATCTACACCAAGGTCGGCGACCGCATGCCAATGCCACACAAGTTTGCGATGGGTATGGTGTTATGTTCCGGTGCGTTCCTGGTGCTGCCGTGGGGTGCGAGCCTGGCGAATGAGCAAGGCATCGTGTCAGTAAACTGGCTGGTACTGAGCTACGCGCTGCAAAGTATTGGCGAGCTGATGATTTCCGGCCTGGGTCTGGCGATGGTGGCTCAGCTGGTTCCACAGCGTCTGATGGGTTTCATCATGGGTGCCTGGTTCCTGACCACCGCAGCCGCGGCGATTATCGCAGGATATGTTGCCAACCTGACAGCCGTGCCTTCTGACATTGATGACGCCCATGCCTCACTGGCCATTTACAGTCACGTCTTCCTGCAGATTGGTATTGCGACAGCTGTGATTGCTGTGCTGATGCTGGTGACTGCATCTAAACTGCACCGCATGACGCTGGATCGCGAAACTGACGAGAAGCAACCTGAACTGGCTTCTGCTCAGTAAACACAGAAGCCTCTGCCGATAGTTTATCAACGCCTCCTCCGGGAGGCGTTTTTGCAACATAATCATCCAAACCTAAGAAACGCCGATCTGTACAGACTTTTACCCTAAATAATATCGCCCTTTCCCACTTTGTTTTGCGCGGTACATCGCGGCATCGGCCCGTGCCATCAGCGTATCCGGCAGCAAAGGCTGGCGTGCGCGGCCTATCGCCACACCGATACTGGCAGACAATGCCACCGGGACGCCTGCGACATGCTCGATTGAGTGCAATGCATTCATCAGACTGACGCAAATGCGGCTGACGTCATTTTCAGTATTGTTCAACTGACTCAGCAAAACGGTAAATTCATCTCCCGCCAGACGTGCCACAATATCTTGCGAACGCAGATTATCGCGTAAGGTATGACCGAAAAACTTCAGGATCAAATCACCAAATTCGTGCCCGTAGGTGTCGTTATAGACTTTAAAATTATCAATATCCAAAAAGAGCAATGCGATGTCGGTTTCTGCTTTTTCCTGATGTCCGGCGGTATAACTCAATGATTGCTGGAAGGCGCGCCGGTTCGGTAATCCGGTCAGCGGGTCGTGATTTGCTTCAAATTCCAGCTGAGCCTGCAGCGCTTTTATTTCGCTGATATCGGTTGAAAGGCCGTAATAACCATTACGGATATCGTCGCAAGGGATCAGCGTGGTATGCAAAACGCCGCCTTTGCCATGGCGGTAATAATCCGGCAATTCGATTTCGTAACTCACCGTCATGCCCTGCAACACCTGATGAATATAGGGTTTAATCTTGTCATAACTGTGCTCCCCCACGACCTCCCTGACCTGCTTCCCGCAGACCTGTGTCTCTTCGACGCCATACCAGTTGGCGTGGAAATGATTCACAAACGTGTATTGCTCATTCGCATCAACATGGCAAATCAGCGCGGGGATATTATCAGTGATGGCCCTGAGGCGTTTTTTGCTTTCCGTCAGCTCCTGTTCACGGGTCAGACGCCGCGCAATTTCCTGATGGAGCTGTTCCATTGTCACCTGTAACTCATGCGTGCGGTCAGCCACACGGCGTTCCAGATCCTCCTGCAGCGAATACAGCGCCTGTTCGATATGTTTACGCTCAGTAATGTCACTGATAACAACAATGTAGTGATGGGCTTCGCCGGTCACATTACGCACCAGTGAGGCCGTCAGCGTCACCCAGAGCGTACTGCCGTTCGCCCGCTGTAAAAGTTTTTCTACGCTGAAGCTGTTGATTTCACCGGAAAGCAGACGGGGAATCAGCACGTTTTCGGCATAAAGATCATCGCAATGGGTCACGTCCTGCAACAGACAATCACGCAACTGATGTTCGGCATATCCCAGCATATTGCATACCTGCGGATTGATGCGCAGCCAGCGCCAGTCGAGTCCGACTAAGGAGAAGCCAACGGCAGCGTGAGCAAATGTCTGTTCAAACAAAGCTTCACTTTTCGCCAGATTGTCTTCTACCCGCGCCGTATACTGCCGGTTTTCGAGGTGCAAAATATAACTTTGAACCAGCGCTGTCATATCCAGCAAAGTTTGCTGATCTTCCTCACACCATTCCCTGGGGCGGTCATCAACCAGACATAATGCCCCCAGCGCCACCCCTTCTTTCGAATGCAGGGCGCAACCGGCATAAAACACGATATGGGGATTACCGGTGACCAGCGGATTATCGTGGAAGCGCAAATCGAGCCGGGCATCCCTGACAATCAGCGGGCCGGATTCGAGAATGGTATGACCGCAAAATGAGATATCACGGTGAGACTGTTTAATGTCAACGCCGGTGTGTGAAAGGAACCACTGCCGGTCCGCGTCAATCAATGAAACTACAACAGCCTTAGCCTGAAACTGCCGGGCAGCCATCCGGGTAATACGGTCAATCTCCTCAATTCCGGGAGAATCCAGGATGCCCAGGGAAGCCAGTATGGCAAGACGAGCCGGTTCATCAACTGCCGGTTGAGGGAATAACATAATGCACTCTCAAAGATTATTGATGACTATTCCACCGAGTCTACGCGTTTGGCTGGAAAAACGGCTCTGATTCCGCCCTGCGGAGGAAAAAATCAGAATAGTGACAGATCACTAAACACGTAAATATTTAACACTTTCTGAGCAATTATTGGCAAATCAGATCATTAAAGCGAAGCCACCCAATTCACATGGGTGGCATCTATCTGCCCGAGTTGTTCAGCATCACGGCGGAATTTCTCCCGCATTTCGGAAGGCGTTGCGCCATAGAATTCATGGAAATAGCGACGTAAGGCGCTAAGTTCCAGGCCACACTGTCTCGCAATAGCAGCCAGACTTTGATCAGACATAGAAGAGGTACGCAGGAGTCGCTTCGCCAGCAATAACCGACGGCTGCGAATAAACTGCGCGATACCACCAAGCGGTTCAAACAGGCGATATAACCCGGAGCGCGAAATAGCAAAATTTTTGCACAGAATATCAATACTGATCGGTTTGCCGAGATGCTTTTCGATATACAGACAAATGCGCTCAAGACGTGCACTTTGCTCAAACGGATGTTCCACCTTTTTCCCCGCCACCAGGTGCAGGGTTTGCAGGAATACCGACGCCGCGCCCTCACCGGTGCTCAGCACTTCCTGTTCGGTCATCTGATCAAAAACCTGCACCATCGTCGCAAAATGGTTGCGCAGAATAATGTTCACCGGAGAGGCAGCAGGAATGCGCTTCCCGTGTAACGAGGCGATATCAACATTAAAATGCAGGCTGTGCTTGGGCATAATAATGTATTGATATGAACCGAGACGCGGTTTCTGCTCGCCCGGATACACATGGATTTTAATCGGCTGGGACATATCCTGGATCAGAATATCCCCCTGATTCAGCATGAACCGCTCGCCGAAGCACTGACACGCCATCCCGCCGACGATCACAATGAAAATGACGATATGATCAGGCATTGAGAACAGATTGCCGTACTGACGGTTGATATCATGCTCACTGACAGTCAGCACACCGCCAATCACCCGACCGAAATTGTAGCCGGTGACACCCCAGTCAAACTCTTCCCGGTGGCGATCGGGCAGTTCAAGTTTGAAACCTGCGCTGGACATTCCGTCTTCCCATTCGTAAAAACGGGTATCGAAATCCTGATAAATGTTCGCACTATCAACGATCTTTCGTGATGATGAATCGCCCATTTTCTCACCGAAAATTAAGATAATTCCGAAACGATAATCCACTACAGGCTGTGAAATCAATCCTCAGCAGCAATTGGTAATACTTTTACACCAAAAAAAATCCATTTTTGAGTGGGTGCTGGCGTTCTAAAAGTGTGCAAAAACAGCCAGTAAACCGTGCTATTTGACGAATCAGACTGACATGTTGTTCGCGATAATAATTCCGGGATCAGTTAATATTACGCAGCAGAAACCCGTTTTCTGTTTGCTATTCTTAATTAATTGTCAGTCACATTATTGGCTCAACTCAGACCGGGGGCGTGCGATGGTAAAAAGAAAAGTCCTGGATGAGGGACGCCAGCTAAAAAGAATGAATGCAGAAACCCGCAGGCAGTCGCACATGCATAAATGGTTCGCGATTGTGGCGGCTCTCGACTGTGTGCTGGTTATTTTTTATGATCAGGATATGCGTAACATTGTTTTCTCAGCGGGCGTCTGTGTAGTGTGTACTTTCCTCTGGCTGAAAGGTCGTAAACAATCCCGCAGTTACCGACGCGAATGGGATGAAAAATTTGGGACTAAAAAGCATCTCTGATACTTCATTCCAGGCTGTTTTTATTTCTCCGTTTCACCGTTTATAAAGTCGTTCCTCAATAGGATAAAAGTGCCTCTGTCCGGTCCCCATGATTGTTCAGAATAACCGCCTGCATACCTGTAATATTCTTTCATCGCTTATTTCTGACACACTTGCTCAGCGAATTTTTCCGGGATCTTAACTGACGACATTTTCGCCTGCTTCTGTCAGCGTTGGTTAGCCCTGAATTCGCAGCATAATATGCTGGTAACGCTCAGTATCAGTATGGCATCCGGTGATACCTGATCAGGATGCGAGCCCGCACTTATTCATTCAGGCAGATCATGCTTTGTAACTGCTAAAATTCGTCGCTAAAAAACGCATTGAACTAAGTTGATCGTTATTCACCCGAATAATATATCGAATACCTTACTTAGTGCGTGATAACCAATTGAATTTTAAAATTTAAAAACAACGGTAATATTCTCATCCAATTGTGAGTAATAATTGGAAAAAACAATCTTATGAGTTTACTGGTTAACATACAGTGCCACATCACACTCATTTTCTGCCCGGGGTATTTAACTCATGCTTACAGATATTGCGATATGCCAGGCAGTTCTTGATGCGCTTCCCGAAGCAACAGTCCTTAAAGATAATGAGCGTAAACTGGTATTCCTTAATCAGAAAGCCAGCGAATTTTATGGGCGTTCACGGGAAGAATTGATTGGTCAGGAGGTTTCTTTTTTTACGGATCCTGAACAAGCGGCACGGCAGCGTGAACGCGATATCGAAGTTCTGGAAACCGGCGAAAAAACGGTCAACGAAGAAACGCTGGTTGACCCATCAGGTAACCGCCGCAATGTGCTGGTGCGTAAATCGCGCGTTACGCTGGAGGCACGGCATTTCATTCTGACCTCCATTATGGATATTTCGCTTTTGCGCAATTCAGAAGCGCAGATCCGCTACCTTGCCCGTCATGACGTATTGACCGGCCTGCCCAACCGGACGGCGCTCAGTGAGGAGCTTAGCCAGATTGCCGCCCAGCGCATGTATCGCCCTGAACCTCACGCCCTCTTCCTGCTTAATCTCAACGACTTCAATTACATCAACGACACATATGGCTATCAGGCAGGTGATGCCATTCTCTGTGAATTCGGCCAGCGTCTGCGTAATGAAGTCGGCAACAGCGGAACGGTTTCGCGCATTGGTGGCGATGAATTCTCGATTATTCTGCGCAATAGTCCGACCAGTGAAATGGCCAATAATCTGGCGCTGGAAATACTGGTGATGATGCGCCAGCCGTTTACGCTGACGCGGGCCAATCCGATGATGACAATTTCATTCGGCATTGTGATGTTTGGCGCAGAGAATATTACCGCCGGCGAGATCATGCGCCGCGGCAATACGGCGCTGCTGGAAGCCAAGCAGCGCGGCAAAAATATGTTTTCGTTTTATTCTGAATTACTTGATGCCAGCAGCGTCAGTAAACGCATTATGGTGAAAGCGCTGGCGGAGTCGCTGGCCAGAGAAGGCGATCTGACCTGCGTTTATCAGCCTATTTTGCGCAGCCGTGATGAGAAGGTCGTTTGCGTTGAGGCGCTGGCACGCTGGAACCACGGCGTGCTCGGACAGGTCTCGCCGGTACAGTTTATCGCTCTGGCCGAAGAAACCGGGCTGGTGATTCAGCTCGGTGAAATCGTTTTGCGTCAGGCATGTCGCGATATCAGAAATTTTGAGCGGCTTAATCTGGCGATCAATGTTTCAGCCGTTCAGCTCGGTGAACAGGATTTCGGGCCGCGTATTCTGGCGGTTTTGGCTGAGGAAGATTTCCCGCCTTCTCGACTCGAACTTGAACTGACCGAAACGTCCGTCATGAATGCCAACGAGACCAGCCTCAGCCATCTCGCTAAATTACGTAAGGTTGGGGTTAAGGTTTCGCTGGATGATTTCGGTACGGGTTATTCCAGCCTCAGTTTGCTGAAAGATATTTCGGTAGACAGCGTGAAAATTGACCGTTCATTTGTGCAATATGTCACAGAAGTGAATGATACCGCCGCGATCGTTTCTGCCGTATCCCAGCTTGGTAATAAAATGCATCTCAACGTCATTGCCGAAGGCGTCGAAAATCAGTTGCAGAAATCCTTTTTAGTATCAGCAGGTTGCTCACATCTCCAGGGCTATCTGTTCTCCCGCCCCGTGCCGGTTGATGTGTTAAAAACTTTACTGAGCGATGAAATGAACATGTTATCCCGTATCTGGCTCAACGATTTATAAGCACCATAGATAACTCAAAACACCTTATTAATTCATTCAATTGGCGCTCGTCCCTGTTTTACTGACATGATCCGAGGCTGATAAATCACGCCGTTTAAGGAATCACATCATGTCATCGTTTTCAGGTATCTGGGTCCCGCTGGTCACGCCTTTTCATCAGGGTGAGATTGATTTTACTGCGCTGAAATCATTGTGCACCCGGCTGCTCAAACGGGGCGTTGACGGCGTCGTGGTGTGTGGTACAACCGGTGAGGCCCCTATGCTCACCAAAGAAGAACAACTGCAGGTCCTGGATGCGGTGCTGGAGGTAGTGCCAGCCCGTCAGGTGATCATGGGACTATCAGGCACGCATATGCCCGTTATCCGTGAAATGCAGGAGGCGATTTTACGCCGTCCGGTTGCCGGTTTACTGATCCCCGCGCCCTATTATATTCGTCCCTCTCAGGCCGCGCTGGTCGCCTGGTTTACGGAAATTGCAGATCACGCCACAGTGCCGGTGGTGCTTTACAATATTCCTTATCGTACCGGCGTACAGATGGAGCTGGACACATTCCGCCAGCTGGCCAAACATCCCCGTATTACAGCCGTCAAAGATTGCGGCGGGAGCATAGATCTGACGCTTTCGCTGATTGCTGACGGAGAACTTGACGTGCTGTGTGGCGAAGACGTACAGATATTTTCCACCCTGAGCCTGGGCGGTAAAGGGGCGATTGCCGCGTCGTCGCATATCTTCCCGGAGGAGTTTGTTCAGCTGATAAAGCAGTTCAAAGAGCAGGATATGGCTGCGGCGCGTAAAACCTTCTTTAGCTTACTGCCGATGATCCGGCTGATGTTTTCTGCTCCCAATCCGGCGGCCATCAAATACGCGTTATCACTGGACGGGTTAATGGATAACGAACTGCGTTCTCCTATGCTGCCTGCACCGGAAAATGTTGAACTGGCGGTGCGGGACTTTCTGAATCAGCACTCGCGCTGAGAACTGACGGTTGAGTTCATCAGAAGATGAATCACCGGACGCACTGTCACAATTAAAACGCTGACTTTTGCTCCCGCCGGTTCTAGGATAGAAGCAGTTTTTATATAGCCCTGTTGCGTCCCTATGAAACTGCGGGGTGAGATGTGTTGCCCATTCAATGGAGTGTTTATGAAACTGTATTATAAATCCGGTGCGTGTTCCCTTTCCCCCCATATCGTCTTGCGTGAAGCGGGTCTGGACTTCAGCATTGAGAAAGTGGACCTGGCAACCCGGAAAACCGAAACCGGTGATGATTTTCTGGCAGTGAATCCAAAGGGGCAGGTCCCCACTCTGTTGCTCAATGATGGCAGTATTCTGACCGAAGGTGTGGCTATCGTGCAGTATCTGGCAGACCAGAAACCAGACCGCCAGCTGATGCCGGAAGCCGGTACACTGGCCCGTTATCACGCGCTGGAATGGCTGAACTACATTGCAACTGAGCTGCATAAAGGTTTCTCGCCATTGTTTAATCCCAAAACGCCGGAAGAGTTCAAGACATTAACCCGCGAAGCACTGAGCAAAAAATTTGCTTACGTGAATGCCTGCCTGAAAGACAATCATTTCCTGCTGGGTGCGCGTTTCAGCGTGGCAGATGCTTACCTGTTTACCGTGATGGGCTGGGCCAAAGCGCTGAAATTTGATCTGAGCGCACTGACTGAACTGAATGCTTATCTCGAACGCGTTGCCGCACGTCCGGCTGTTGATGCCGCGCTGTCGGCTGAAGGCCTGAAATAATCGCTTTCGCGATGTGATCACAAAAAACGCCCCGGCTGCAACAGCACGGGGCGTTTTTGTGTATTCAGGAAAAGAGGTGTTCAGGCAGTGCTTACAGTTTTACCGCCGGGAAGTGATGCTCAGGTTTAACCATTTTGTCCTGCGCCGCCACGATTTGCAGCTCGTATTCACCCATTGCATGCGTGGCAAGCATGACTTCATAAACAGCAGCGGTCACATGCTCCAGCGCTTTATCTGGTGCTTCACCTTTGAGCAGATTCACCAGCAATAAACCACTGGTCAGATCGCCCACGCCAACCGGCTGACGGACACCGAAATCAACCAGCGGACGGTCAATATGCCAGGCTTCATCTGCAGTCACCAACAGCATTTCAAATCGGTCACTGTGATAGCCTGCACGACTCAGGTGTTTCACCAGCACAATTTTCGGGCCCTTGCTGATCAGCTCCCGCGCGGTGGCGACGGCTTCGTCAACGCTTGCCACCGCGTGGCCGCTCAGCAGTTCAAGTTCCAGCAGATTTGGGGCGATTATGTCGCAGTTAACCAGCGCCTGGTTGCAGTGGAACTCAGCAACGCCCGGCGCCACAATACATCCCTTTTCAGGATGTCCCATCACCGGATCGCAAAAATACCAGGCGTCCGGATTCGCAGCCTTCACCCGACGGACAATCTCAAGAATGCTTTGTCCTTGCTCCGGTGAACCGATATAGCCGCTCAGTACCGCATCACAATCCTTCAGACGGTCAATTTCTGCAATCCCCTGCGCGATTTCGGTCAGATGGGCGGCCGGCATCACGCAGCCGGTCCAGTGTCCGTACTGCGTATGATTAGAAAACTGCACAGTATTCAGCGGCCAAACGTTTGCGCCCATACGGCGCATAGGGAACTCCGCCGCGCTGTTACCTGCGTGTCCGAAAACCGTATGTGACTGGATAGAAAGAATGCTTTTCATGAAGAACTTCCGATTGTAACGTCATCGGGGAGATGGCGGGATTACTGATATCAGTGAACGAAAGCGGGAGGCCTCACAGCCCCCCGTTCTACCGACCGGAGGCTTATGCCCAGAGCAACAGTGTGTAGTTCTTTTTACCGCGACGCAGCAAAGTATAGCGACCAAACAGGCGGTCACTGTCAGCGAAGCTGTATTCTGTATCCGTCTGCTTTTCGCCGTTTACAGAAACCGCGTTAGACGAAATCAGGGTACGTGCCTGGCCTTTCGACGGTGCCATACCGGCGATGACCAGCGCCTGTTGCAGATCCGTATCGCGTGGCACTTCAAACAGCTCCAGACCATCCTGCGCCAGCTGGCCGAAGTCGACCTCTGTCATTTCGCTCAGGGAGCCGGAGAACAGGCTTTGCGTGATGCGTTTTGCAGCCGCCAGACCTTCTGCACCGTGGACCATACCGGTCACTTCTTCGGCCAGAACGTACTGCGCGCGTGGCGCTTTGCCACTGGTTTTGTCTTCTTCTTCCAGCGCATTGATGTCTTCAATGCTCATGAAGGTGAAGAACTTCAGGAAGCGGTAAACGTCGGCATCTGCGGTGTTGATCCAGAACTGGTAGAATTTGTACGGGCTGGTTTTCTTCGGATCCAGCCAGACTGCGCCGCCCTCGGTCTTACCGAATTTGGTGCCATCAGATTTAGTGATCAGCGGAACGGTCAGGCCGAACACTTGTTTCTGGTGCAGACGACGGGTCAGATCGATACCTGACGTGATGTTGCCCCACTGGTCTGAACCGCCGATTTGCAGCTCAACTTTGTGCAGATCGTAAAGGGATGCAAAATCGTAACCCTGCAACAGGTTGTACGAGAATTCGGTGAAGGAGATACCGCTGTCATCGCGGTTCAGACGCTGTTTCACCGCTTCTTTGTTGATCATCTGGTTAACAGAGAAGTGTTTGCCGATATCACGCAGGAAAGTCAGCACGTTCATGCCGCCGAACCAGTCGTAGTTATTGGCAGTGATAGCGCTGTTATCGCCACAGCTGAAATCCAGGAACGGCGAAACCTGCTGACGGATTTTTTCCACCCACTCGTTCACGGTTTCATTGGTGTTCAGCTTACGCTCGGTGGCTTTGAAGCTCGGGTCGCCAATCAGACCGGTGGCGCCACCCACCAGCGCCACAGGCTTGTGGCCGTTCAGCTGGAAGCGTTTCAGGCAAAGCAAAGGCACCAGATGTCCCAAATGCAAGCTGTCTGCGGTAGGATCGAAACCGCAATAGAGTGCAATTGGCCCTTGCGCCAGTCGCTCTGCTAACGCTTCTTCATCCGTCACCTGGGCAATGAGGCCCCGCTCTTGCAATTGTTTAATCAGGTTGCTGCTCGCCATCAAAGACTCCGTTTGTTTGTACTCAGAAATAGGTACTGAATGTGTGCAGATTCATGTCTGACATCATGCCGCGCATGTGCCCTTTCTCTCACCTTTACGGGAAACGACATAGAATAAAGCGCTCGTCGCCCGAGCGCTAGGGAATCGCGTGTTTTTTCGTGGTTAAGGTGCGAGGCGGTCTATTTTCCAGCCAGTTTCTGTCTCAGCTTCATCACGCTGATAAATGAACCGGTCGTGCAGACGATGTTCACCGCCCTGCCAGAACTCCATCGAATCCACTTTGACGCGAAAACCACCCCAGAAACTTGGCAGTGGCACTTCCCCATTGCTGAATTTCTGTTTCAGTTCGAGGAATTTGCTTTCGAGTACACCGCGCGCCGAAATACGACTGGACTGCTGCGATACCCACGCGCCGATCTGGCTATCTTTCGGCCGGCTGGTGAAATACTTCATCACTTCCAGCGTCGACAGACGTTCGGCCTGACCGAGCACAATGACCTGACGGTCCAGCATGTGCCACGGGAATAACAGGCTGATGCGCGAGTTATTCGCCAGTTGCTGCGCCTTACGGCTGCCCAGATTGGTGTAAAATACCAGTCCTTTTTCGTCGTAGTGCTTGAGCAGCACAATGCGCTGGAAAGGTTGTCCGCGCTCATCAACCGTCGCTACCACCATCGCCGTCGGGTCAGCGAGACGGGCATCGCAGGCCTGTTTCAGCCAGTGTTCAAATAAAGGCAGGGGTTCAGGGGTTAAATCAGCACGACGCAGCCCGCCACGGGTGTATTCGCGGCGCGAGTCCGCAATATCAAACTCTTTGTTATCAGGCATATGGATTCAGTTGCGTATCTTAGGAAGGTAAACGCATTGTGCACCCGCCGCGTCAGGATCTCAATGTTCCTGATGCAGCGAAGAGAAAGGAAGGCTATCAAAAATGACGCTGCCCACGATAATGCAGCAAGGCGGCAAAGTGGGGATCCCCGGGAGCACAGATAACTATGTGACCGGGGTGAGGAAATGCGGCTAACGCATCTGCAGTCTGAAATATAACGGATAGGTTTATTTTTGAACGCAATCGTCGATGATGACGTTCTCACCGCGCTGCACAAAAGCCTGATCGCCTTTAGACCAGAATGTGTAACGGCCATCGCTGTATTGCGTGCCGGAAGCGGCGTCAATCTGTATCAGTTTCAGCTGTTCACCATCGAGAACCATATTGACCTGCTTAGCCGGTTTATCCAGCGTAACCGTTAACGGTAAGGTGCCGCACTGGTAGTGTAATTCTTCAGTGGGACTTTCGGTCTGGTGGCTGAACTGGCTGCATCCTGCCAGGGTCAGACCTGCTAACGTCGCGATAATTGCCTTTTTCATTCGGTGCTCCCGGGTGCTCTTGATTTATCCCTTTTATTTACCATGCCAGCGCACGCAACACATTGAGATAAAACCGAGAACGCATCAGGGACGGGTTGAAACAACCGGATAAATCGCACCAAGCAGGGTTTCACGACTTGCGCCAGTGACCGATGGCAGATTCCCCGGCTGACCCGATAACGTACGGAATGCCAGCCAGGCAAAGGCCAGCGCTTCCATGTCATCACCGCTGATACCACAGGCATCGGTGGTGCAAACTTCCGTGCCCGGCAACATGGCGGAGAGCCGCGCCATCAGTAACGGGTTACGCGCCCCACCGCCGCACACCATCAGCCGGTCGCATCCACCGGCCAGTTGCACCTGCTCGGCGATACTTACCGCAGTCAGTTCGGCCAGCGTCGCCTGCACATCCGCCGGGGAGATTTCACAAGCACGCGCCAGTTGTTTTTCCAGCCATCCCATATTGAAGTATTCACGACCGGTACTTTTCGGTGCCGGTTCGGCAAAGTAAGGATCAGACAGCATCTGCTGAAGCAAACGTAAGTTCACCCGCCCCTGATATGCCCAGTCAGCCCCTTTATCATAGGGCTGG
The DNA here is from genome assembly GCF_004195095.1 of Rahnella sp. CFA14(1/10). Classification (NCBI taxonomy): domain Bacteria; kingdom Pseudomonadati; phylum Pseudomonadota; class Gammaproteobacteria; order Enterobacterales; family Yersiniaceae; genus Rahnella; species Rahnella sp. CFA14(1/10). Next base: position 239,527 of record NZ_SEWS01000001.1, read on the forward strand.
GCGAGATGGCGCCAGATCCACGCGTCCATCAGCATATTGCCGGGGCCGGTGTCATAACCCCGCACCGGCTGGCCCGGCAGTAACATTGAAAGGTTGGCGATGCCACCGATATTGAGGATCATACGGCGCTCGGCCGGGTCGGCCAGCAATGCCTGATGGAAAGCAGGCACCAGAGGCGCACCCTGCCCGCCCCATGCCATATCCCTGCGACGAAAATCGCCCACGGTAGTAATGCCGGTCATGGCTGCAATACGGTTATTATCCCCCAGCTGCATGGAAAAGGTCGCCTCCCCTTTTGGCTGATGCCAGACCGTTTGCCCATGGCAACCAATGGCAGTCACTTCTTCCGGCGAGACTTTGGCGCTTTTCAGCAGACCTAAAACCGCTTCACCGAACAAAATTCCCAACTGGGTATCCAGCGTCCCGACCTGCTCAAGCGTGACCTGTTGCCCCTGACACATGCCAAGGATGGCGTTTTTCAACGTAAGAGGAATAGGATGTGAATAGCTGGCCTGCTGCGCGACCATGTGCTCATCTATGGCGGCCAGCACCACGTCAACACCGTCCAGACTGGTGCCGGACATCACACCGATATAACGACCTGACTTCATAGATAACATCCTTAACTCTCCGGGAAAATTGTCAGACAAAGTAATCACCACAGAGTAATCGGTATTTGAAGGGCAGCGCCATGTGTAACTGAATTTTTATTACAGCGTGTGATGACTTCGTGTTTTTCTTGTTACGTTTTTTATCACTGAAAATATCTGTGTACTAAAAGCCACCAATAACAACATGACATGCCGGTATTTTGATTGAGCCATTCGCTGTCTAAAACGTAAACCTGCGTTTATTATTAGTTGAACAGGCCTTCTGTATACTAGGTGAAAGTGAAACAAATATGTTATATGACACCTTCGACACTGATGTTGAACTTGTGTACTGTTTTTTCTCTGTTGGTGCCGCTACTCTGAAACGTGTGCAGCAGCATAATAAAGGAGCTATTTATGATTAAGCGTTTACTCGTCATCGGACTTGCCGGCGTTTCCCTTGCTGGCTGCGTCAGTGATAACTCTCTGTCCGGCGATGTTTACTCCGCATCCCAGGCGAAGCAAATTCAACAAGTGACCTACGGTACCATCGTGTCCACCCGTGCAGTGCAAATCCAGGGAGGAGATGATTCAAATATCGTTGGTGCGCTCGGAGGGGCTGTATTAGGCGGGTTCCTGGGCAATACCGTCGGTGGTGGTACCGGCCGTAGTCTGGCAACTGCGGCAGGAGCAGTCGCCGGTGGCGTAGCAGGTCAGGGGGTGCAAAGTTCGCTTAACCGTTCTAACGGTGTAGAACTGCAAATTCGTCGTGATGACGGTACAACCATTCAGGTGGTTCAGAAAGCCGGTCCAACCAAATTCAGCGTCGGCCAGCGTGTGAGCATGGCCAGCAGCGGCAGCACCATTACGGTGTCCCCTGGCGCCTGATTTTTACAGCCTCAATGCAAAAACCGAAGCCACTGGCTTCGGTTTTTTTATGGGTAATTCTTTTCAGTCCGATCAAAAACAACGCTGTGTGACGTAATAAAAAATCGATTTTTATGATTTGCTTTGCAGGGAAGCAATATTTTTTTCCAGCCGGGACAACATTCCGCCCAGCAGTTCGATTTCGGAAGAAGACATGCCGGATAAAATTTCTTTACGTGTGGAATCAATAACGGATTCCATTTCATTGATGATCGGCGCGGCTTCTTCAGTCAGCCTGATACGCTTGGCACGGCGATCACTCGCACAAGTCTGACGGGTAATCAGCTTCTTTTCTTCCAGCTGATCGAGTGTACGGACCAGAGACGGTTGCTCAATTCCAATGGCTTTCGCCAGCTGAATCTGAGACTGCTCCGGAGGTAACATATTGATATTATGAAGTGTTACCCAATGTGTTTGCGTGAGTTCCAACGGTTTTAGCCGATCGTCAATCAACGCACGCCAGGCACGAACTAATCGTGCGAGATCTGATCCCAGATTCGATTCCAATTATCCCCTCCTTATAATTAGCATGCTAAGATAACTCCCCAGAGTTTAGCTTAGTTTTAGGAACATTAATCGAGAAATTACAATTCTATATATAATGATAGGTACTATTGCATCCGGAAGCAGCGTCTTTGCTTCCAAAGGTAAGCTTGTTTATAACACAATCACCGGCAGAGATTAATATTGTGAATGCGCAAATGTTTCACTCAGGCTTCCCGCTACCGGATCTGGTCCTGGGTGCCTCACTTTATTTCCCCCCGATGTTCAAAGCATTTTTACTGGGGTTAGTGTTCTGGCTTTTGATACATCGCCTGCTGCGTGACTGGATTTATTCCGGTGAAGTCTGGCATCCCACTCTGATGGATTTATCTCTTTTTGTGATCTCTATTTGTGCCGCCCTGATGCTGATGGTGACCCTCTGAAATGAAATTTAAGACACTGAAATACTTCTCTACCGTACTGGTTTTCGCGGTCGCCATTTGCGCAGGCTGGTGGATGTGGAATTATTATATGCAATCACCCTGGACGCGTGACGGCAAAGTCCGTGCAGAGATTGTCAATATCACGCCGGAAGTGTCCGGGCGCATTATTGAAATAAATATCCATGATAACCAGTTTGTTAAAAGTGGAGATCCGCTGTTCAGTCTGGATCCTGTGCCTTTTAAAATCGCGGTAGATAATGCCGAAGCTGCGGTAGCTAAAGCCGCGGCCGACCTGGCCAAAGCCAGTCACGAAGCCCGGCGTCGCAGAGGGCTTGGCACCAATGTTATTTCCGCCGAATCGCTTGATGAATCCAATATCAACGCCAAAGCCATGCAGGCGGCTTATCAGGCGGCGCAGGCGTCATTAGAACAGGCCAAATGGAACCTGAGTAAAACCACTCTTGTTGCACCGGCCGACGGTTATATCACCAATCTGCAAACCCGCCGCGGAGACTATGCCACGTCCGGAACGCCTCTGGTCGGGCTGGTGGATATTCATTCTTTCTACATTCTGGGATATTTCGAAGAAACAAAACTCAAAAATATTCGCGAAGGCAACGTGGCGGATATCACGTTATTTAACGGTAATATTCCTTTGCAGGGGCGGGTCGAAAGTATTGGGCGGGCTATTTATGACCAGAGTCTCGATACCCCTGAAGATTTGCTGATGAATGTGAAACCGAACGTGCCATGGGTACGTCTGGCACAGCGTGTGCCCGTTCGGATTAAACTTGAAAATGTGCCGGAACATGAAGTGCTGGTTGCCGGTACGACCTGTACCATTTCGATTCGCAATTAAGGCTGCGCAGTGAATCTTTCCTGGCTGGAATGGAAAAATACCCCGTGGGGAAAAGCCACATGGGGACAATGGCGCTACGCCCTGCGTAACTCCATCGCAATGATACTTGCGCTTTATATCGCTTTTGAATTTCAGATGGACGAGCCTTACTGGGCCCTGACCTCGGCGGCGGTGGTGAGTTTCCCAACCGTGGGTGGCGTTATCAGTAAAAGTATCGGGCGGATCATTGGCAGCCTGCTGGGCGCGGCGGGCGCGGTGTTTATTGCCGGACATTGTCTGAATGAACCCTGGCTCTTCACGTTTTCCATTGCCGCATGGCTGGGGATTTGTACGTATGTCTCCAATCATTATCAGAACAATGTCTCATATGCTTTTGCGCTGGCGGGTTACACGGCAGCCATCATCGCGTTCTCCACCGTAGACGTCACCGATACGACACAAATTTTTGATATCGCACAGGCGCGTGTCGGTGAAGTTATCACCGGTATTTTGTGCGGTGGTTTTATGATGATGGTGCTGCCCAGCACCTCCGACGGCGACGCCCTGCTCACCTCGCTGCGCAAAATGCATACTCAGTTGCTTGAGCATGCGCAATTGCTGTGGCGGACAGAAATTTCTGATCAGATCAGAACATCCCATGAAGGGGTGATCGGACAAATCCTGACCATGAATCTTTTACGTATTCAGGCATTCTGGAGCCATTACCGCCTGCGCCGCCAAAATAATGTGCTCAATTATCTGCTGCATCAGCAATTACGCATGACCAGCTACATTTCCAGCCTGCGCCGGATGCTGCTGAACTGGCCCCATCCTCCTGAAAACTTACAGGAGGTACTGGCCGTTTTGCTTAATGAACTGCGTAAACCGGATACGGATAAGTACCAGCTGTCCAGAATTTTGCTGCATATTCAGCCGTATGATACTGCTGACTTCCGCCATCAGGCTTTCTGGCTACGTTTACGCGATTTTTGCTGGTTGTATCTTCGCAGCGAACGTTGGTTACAGCGGGTGGAACATGCCAACGTGGCAGAAGCCGAAACACTACAGACACCGAAAATCAGCCGCCTTGCCCAACACACCGATACCCTCGAAGCTGCGTATAACGGGCTGCGGACGTTTTTGTGTATTGTGACCGGTTGCGCATTCTGGATGACGACACAATGGGATGCCGGTGCCGGTGCGGTGGCGCTGACTGCCGTCAGCTGCGTACTTTATTCCTCTACGGCCTCACCGATCAGCAGCGTCACTCTGTTAATAAAATCACTGGGATTATTGTTTGCTGGCTGTTTCCTGCTGAAGTTCGGGCTGATGGTACAAATCGACAATTTTTGGGTGTTCTGCGCCTTCTTCCTGCCGATGTTGGTGACGATGCAGATGATGAAACTTCAATACAAACAATATGCAGGTTTATGGGGGCAGATGATTGTATTTATGGGATCATTTTTAGCGGTTACAAACCCGCCGGAGTATGACTATCAGTCCTTTATGAATGACGGCGTGGCAAAAATTGCCGGTGTCATGCTGGCAGGGATTGCCTTCCAGGTGTTAAGGCCAAGCTCTGATAAGCGTAAAAGCCGCCGCATTATTCGCGCCCTGCGTCGTGATTTTATGGATCAGCTTAGCCGCAGACCCTCGCTGAGCCATTTTCAGTTCGAATCCCTGATTTATCACCGGATGAACCAGCTCAATCAAAGTAAAGATCACATCTCGCGAACCTGGTTATTACGCTGGGGTGTGGTGCTGCTCAATTGCAGCCACATTGTCTGGCAGTTGCGCGAATGGGAAACCCGTTCAGATCCCCTGTCTGCGGTACGGGACGTGTGTATTCATTGTCTGAAAGGGGTTATGACAGAGCGCGGCGTCAGCCATGAAAATCTTGACGCCACACTGGCTGAACTCATGCGGATGAGCAATTCACTGGCGCACCATCCGGAACCTGCGGCGCGTGAACTGGCGGGCGTGATCTGGCGTTTATACTGCTCGCTTTCACAATTACAACAGGCCATCTCAACAGAAGACGGCCCGGCGGTCAGTACCACAAAACCCGCGTAAAGGCGTTAAGGAACATCAAATCCTAATGCTGCTTTACGAATACGGAACCATTGCTGACGGGTCATTTCCAGAGACAATGACTTCAGCGCTGACTGAACACGCTCAATTTTACCCGAGCCGATGATCGGCAGCGGCTGAGACGGCAGGCGCATGACCCAGGCGTAAACCACCTGTTCAATGGTGTCTGCACCCATTTCATTCGCAACAGCCTGAAGTTCCTCACGCAGCGGCTGGAATTGCGTCTCGCTAAACAAACGCCCGCCCCCCAGACAGGACCAGGCCATCGGTCTGATACGCAACTGCTGGCAAAGATCCAACGTGCCGTCAAGGATGGCCGGCTGATGGATTGGGGAAATTTCTATCTGATTAGTCACCAGCGAAAAGGGCAGACGCGACTGCAACAGGCTGAACTGCGCCGGGGTGAAGTTAGACACACCGAAATGTTTTACTTTGCCGCTTTTGTGCAACTGCGTAAACGCTCCGGCGACTTCATCCGCATCCATCAGCGGATCCGGACGGTGGATCAGTAATAAATCCAGATAATCGGTACGCAGATTGCGCAATGATTTCTCCGCCTGCCCCACGATGTACTGCGTATCCGTAATGTAATGGCCAATTTTGTTGTCGGGGTCTGCCGTGGTGGCGATACCGCATTTACTGACCAGTTGCATTTGTTCCCGCAAAGAGGGTTTAAGGCGCAATGCCTCACCGAATGCCGCTTCGCACTGATAGCCGCCATAAATGTCTGCATGATCGGCCGTTGTAATGCCCATCTCAATGTGCTGTTCCATGAACGCCAGAACCTGCTGCGGCGTCATGTTCCATTCCATCAGTCGCCAGTAACCACAAATCAGCGTGGAGAATACCGGCCCTTGCGGAGAAATCGGGGTACGTGCTTGCATTATAAATCCCTTATGTTTTTGATTTTCGACCCACAGAATACACAACGCCTGTGGCGCTGTATTGATGCGATGCGCAAGAATAGTAAAGAAGCGGACCGCCGTCACGACAACGGTAAAAGACAGGTGAAATCAGAACAACTCTGGTTGCTCCGGTGAGGATTCGTCCGGTTGTTTTCCTGTGCGTTGCTGGCGCAGCAGGCGTTGCTGACATAACCGCAGCACATGGCGTTTTTCTGCGTCAGTCATTTTCATCCAGCCGAAACGCTCCTCGCGGCTGCGCAGACAGCCGCGGCAATATCCGCGTTCATCCGCCTGACAAATGCCACGGCATGGACTGGGGATGTCAAAAAATTCGAGTTGCTGAGCCACATGCCCTCCGCAAATAACGGTGAATATTTATTCAAGACGCTTTCCTGCTATCCCGCAAGTTGATTTGCGCCTCAATGTTTCATCCTTCAAATATCTGCAACACAGACCTGTTACCCTTCCTTTCGCCATTTTCACCTGTCGGAAAATGGCCCTACTGTTTCGCAAGCCTTCACCAAGAAAACAGATGTTTGCCCTCACCTCAGCCGGCACCCGCCGGCTCTTTTTCAATTTTTTCTGTCCGTTAAGTATGGATGCAAAGCTGAAATCAGACTGTGTTTCGCGAAAAAGCACCGTGCGCGTAGTCACAGGCAGGTCAGATGCGATAGAAAGGTGGCATTAAGAAAAGGTCGTCTGACGTGAATATAATCCCTGAACGTCTTACCGATCAGCCCATTAACTTCGGAGTTACTTAAATGACCAAGCTTTTCACCCCTATTGTTGTCGGTAAAAACACGCTACCTAACCGTGTTTTTATGGCTCCGCTTACCCGTCTGCGCAGCATCGAACCCGGTGACATCCCGACACCGCTCATGGGCGAATATTATGCACAGCGCCACAGTTCTGGCCTGATCATTACTGAAGCCACTCAGGTTTCATTCCAGGCGAAAGGGTATGCCGGTGCACCGGGCCTGCACACGCCGGAACAAGTTGCTGCATGGAAAAAAATCGTGGACGGCGTTCATCATAAAGACGGACGCATTGCGGTTCAGCTGTGGCATACCGGACGCATTTCACATAACAGCGTTCAGCCCGACAACCAGACACCCGTTGCGCCTTCCGCCGTCAATCCGAACACCCGCACCAGCTTGCGTGATGAACAGGGGCACGCCATCCGTGTCGATTGTCCGACACCGCGTGCCTTAGCGCTCACCGAAATTCCGGGGATCGTGAACGATTTTCGTCATGCCGCCGCCTGCTCCGCTGAAGCCGGTTTCGATTACATCGAACTGCATGCCGCGCACGGCTATCTGCTGCACCAGTTCATGTCTCCGGCATCAAACCTGCGTGAAGATGAATACGGCGGCAGCATTGAAAACCGTACCCGTCTGACGCTGGAAGTCGTGGATGCTGCCATTGACGCTATCGGCGCTGATCGTGTGGGCATACGCATTTCACCTATGGGACCCTTCAACGGGCTGGATAATGGCGAAGACCAGGAACAGGCTGCGATTTATCTGCTCGATGAACTGAACAAACGCAAACTGGCGTACCTGCATATTTCCGAACCGGACTGGGCGGGCGGCAAACCTTACAGCACAGAATTCCGTGCAGTGATCCGTGCGCATTATCAGGGCGTGATTGTCGGTGCTGGTGCTTACACCGCAGAGAAAGGCGAAGAGCTGATCGAAAAAGGTTATATCGATGCCGTGGCATTTGGCCGCAGCTATATTGCAAACCCTGATCTGGTTGAGCGACTGAAATCTCACGCGCCGCTTAACGAACCCAAACCGGAAACCTTTTATGGCGGCGGTGCTCAGGGTTACACCGATTATCCGACACTGTAATAATTAAAAAAGAGTCATTGACTCCTTGCAGCAGAAGTGGCCCTCCTTCTGCTGTTTTTTTTGGGGTCAGTCATTCAACAATCGGTTGCCCTTTTACAGACAAAGTGGCTGCTATCAGTTAGTCTTGACCCGTTAATTCTCATCCTGCAAATAAAGAGGAACCTATGCGTTTACTCCACACCATGCTTCGCGTTGGCGATCTGCAACGTGCTATCAGCTTCTATACCGATGTTTTAGGTATGCGTTTGCTGCGTACCAGCGAAAACACTGAATATAAATATTCTCTGGCTTTCGTCGGTTACACCGAAGAAAGTGAAGGTGCAGTGATCGAACTGACCTATAACTGGGGCGTCGACAGCTACGACATCGGCACCGCTTACGGTCATATCGCATTGGGCGTTGATAACGTTGCGCAAACATGTGATGACATCCGTAATGCGGGTGGGAAAGTGACCCGTGAAGCGGGCCCGGTCAAAGGCGGCTCCACTATTATCGCGTTTGTTGAAGATCCGGACGGTTACAAAATCGAACTGATCGAATCCAGACACGCAGGACAGGGGCTGGGTAATTAAATTTCCCCGACCACCGACTGGGGCGCAATCGCGCCCTTTTTTATTGCCTAATTTTTGCCACAACCCTGCAAGCGGCGGCAAAATTTGTCATAATGCGCGCTGAATTCGATGAAGATAAGAAACTAATGGCCGAGAATAGTGACATTAACGCCCTGAGAGGCCGTTTTCGTGGTTTTTATCCCGTGGTTATCGATGTAGAAACCGCCGGATTTAATGCCAGAACCGATGCGCTGCTGGAAATTGCAGCGATCACGCTGAAGATGGATCAGGACGGCTGGCTGCAAAGCGATGAGACCGTGCATTTCCACGTCGAGCCTTTTGAAGGTGCGATACTGGTGCCGGAAGCGCTGGCATTTAACGGTATCGATCCGACCAATCCGTTACGCGGCGCAGTCAGTGAATATGAAGCTCTGCATGAGATTTTCAAAGTCATCCGCAAAGGAATGAAAGAGCAGAACTGTAACCGTGCGATCATTGTGGCGCACAACGCGAATTTTGATCACAGTTTCCTCATGGCAGCGGCCGAACGTGCCGGGCTGAAACGTAATCCGTTCCACCCTTTTGCTACGTTTGATACTGCCGCGCTAAGCGGGCTGGTACTCGGGCAAACGGTGCTGGCAAAAGCCTGTATCAGTGCGGGTATCGATTTTGACAGCAGCCAGGCACATTCTGCGTTGTATGATACCGAGCGCACGGCCGAGTTGTTCTGCGAACTGGTAAACCGATGGAAACGCCTTGGCGGCTGGCCTCTGGTGCTTTCAGACGAACAAGCCGAAGACGAAACGGCGTCTGAAGAAAATCAGTAATGACGACTTTCCGGCGGACTGAAAACAAAAAAGAGCGACATCATGTCGCTCTTCATATTTTCCGGTCGAAAAGCCGGTGATCTTCCGTAGTATTACTCTTCAGAAGATTTGTATTTCTCAGCAGTTTCTTTGATCAACTGCTGCAGCTCGCCGCGCTGGAACATCTCAACCACGATGTCGCAGCCGCCAACCAGTTCGCCGTCCACCCACAATTGTGGGAACGTTGGCCAGTTAGCAAACTTTGGCATCTCAGCACGGATGTCCGGGTTCTGCAGGATATCCACGTAAGCAAAACGTTCGCCACAGGCAGAAAGCGCCTGAACAGCCTGAGCAGAGAAACCGCAGCTTGGCAGTTTTGGCGAACCTTTCATGTACAGCAGAATCGGGTTTTCAGAAACTTGCTTCTGAATCTTTTCAATAGTTGGAGTAGTCATTTCTTGCTTCCTCAAGCCGGTACAGGCTGTCACGATCATTGCTCTTCACGCGCAGCACAAAGAGACGGTGTACAATCACAATACCTTCTATTGTAACGACGGCAGCCATCAGATAAAAACGCCATTTTTTGTGGGGTCTTTCTCAGTGCTGACAATTTATTTAACCATTTTTAGCGGGTGCGCTCAGGCTCACATATTTAAACATTCATCGGGAATAACATTTCCGGCGTTCATCAATCCGATCAAATTTGCAGAATTCCACTGATTAACTCAAATATTAACATCATGAAAAACGGTCATTTTTTTGACTAAAAATGGCGGTTATTTCGACATAAAAAAAGCTATTAACTTTTTCTCACAATATGATCTAGAATCGAGGCAATTCGTGCTTTTTTGTCGGGTTCTTTTAGGCAATACTCTGACATCCCTGATGTTTAACCTACCACTCATGGTAACGAAGCTATGCGCTTACTGTTCACGCTTTTTGTGCTGCTCTTTACCCAGCTGTTTTTAAATATGGCACATGCGTCGCCACAGACTCGTGTCTCTGCCGATCAGCGTAAAAGTCATGTTAATCAGGCTGCGCCGGAAGAACGACGAAAGCGAAAAACGGTTGCTGCGAAAAACAGTAAAAAAACGAAAACCGCGCCCGTCACAGAACAAAAAACTCAGGATAAGAATTCGAAGAAGAAAGTGAAAAGCACCGAACTGGTTAAACGAAAGACCACGACGGAGAGAAGCGCCAAAACGCGGGCCGAAAGTAAAAAAGAAAAGACACTCAAGACCACGCGGGCCGAGAGCAAAACAGAGAGACATAGCAAAACCCGTGCCCTCGCGAAAAACAGCACGGAAAAGGCCGGTAAAAAAGAAGCCTATGGCCGGCACCGTAAAGGTAAGAAATTCGAAGAAGACAGCAAACCGATTACGCTAAGTGCAACACATAAAAAACGCTATCAGCATGCTCAGCAAACGGCCATGACCAAACTGATGCACCAGGTAGGAAAACCGTATCGCTGGGGCGGAACCTCGCCGAATACCGGTTTTGATTGCAGCGGCTTAGTTTATTATGCTTACAAAGATTTGATCCGTATAAAAATGCCACGTACAGCGAATGAAATGTATCACCTGCGCGATGCCGCTCCGGTCAAACGCGGCGAACTTGAAAGCGGTGATCTGGTGTTCTTCAGAATCAATAACCGCGGCGCGGCAGACCATGTTGGGGTTTACGTTGGCAACGGCAAGTTTATTCAGTCTCCAAGAACGGGCGAAGACATTAAAATTACTTCTCTTGGCGATGATTACTGGCAAGACCACTATGTAGGCGCACGTCGGGTAATGACCCCTAAAACGATCCGATAATAAACAATTCGTTAAGTCTGAAGGTTCGCTAATCAGCCATTGAATAGCATTTAACGAAGCGTTTCTGCAGGGAAGAACATCGGCGGTAACGGTCACTGCGTAACATTGAAAAGGGCGACGCCTGTGACAGGCGTCGCCCTTTTTTATGGCGGATCACTTATTGAATCAGTTCATTATTGCAGTGAAGCTGAAAGCGATAATCATAAGCAAAGCGCATACCGTGGTGATCAACGATAATTTCAGGTTGCTGTCCATCAAACCCCCTTTCGGATCAAATTGTGGCATTTCTTAATACCACACTCATTGTGTGCCAACGCATTTTCTCATAATTAACCTTTAAAATCTTGTGTTGAATGACAATGCGTTCCTGAGAATTTTGCTTCCACTTTCCTGCATTATAAGAGAAAATTGTCGGTTAACACGTCTGTGTGCCGGTCGATTTCACCCGAGAGCATTTCGCGCCTCATTCTGAAGAATCCACCCAATGATTTCACTGCCCTTTGAGAAGCCAGCAGTTAAATCCTCGCAGGCAAACGATTAACATAATGCTAACGTGCTGAAGCACGTGAGTTCAGGAGTCATTGTTTACATGGCAACGATTAAAGATGTCGCAAAGCGCGCTGGCGTTTCCACTACAACCGTGTCGCACGTCATCAATAAAACACGTTTCGTCGCCGAAGAAACCAAAGAAGCGGTTCTCCTTGCAATCAAAGAGTTACATTACTCTCCGAGTGCTGTAGCCCGCAGTCTGAAGGTCAATAACACTAAAACCATCGGCCTGCTGGCCACCTCAAGCGAAGCGCCCTATTTTGCCGAAGTGATTGAAGCCGTGGAAAACAGCTGCTTCTCCAAAGGCTATACGCTGATTTTGTGTAACTCGCATAATAACCTGGAGAAACAACAGGCCTACCTGCAAATGCTGGCGCAAAAACGCGTCGACGGCTTGCTGGTGATGTGCGCGGAATACCCTGATGAATTGCTCAATATGCTCGAAGAGTACCGCTCGATTCCCATGGTGGTCATGGACTGGGGTGAAGCACGCAAGAACTTTACCGACAGCATTATCGATAACGCTTTCGAAGGTGGTTACATGGCCGGTCGTTATCTGATTGAACGCGGTCATCGTGATATTGGCGTGATCCCCGGGCAACTGGCGCGTAATACCGGCGGCGGCCGCTTCCAGGGTTTTGTGAAAGCACTGACTGAAGCCAATATTCCTCTTCGTGACGAATGGGTAGTTCAGGGTGATTTCGAACCAGAGTCTGGCTACCAGGCAATGCATAAGATTCTGATGCAGAAGCATCGTCCGACTGCCGTATTTTGCGGCGGCGATGTGATGGCAATGGGTGCAATTTGTGCCGCAGACGAACTCGGCCTTCGCGTTCCTCAGGATATTTCCGTGATCGGGTACGACAATGTGCGTAACGCCCGTTACTTCTCCCCGGCGCTGACAACCGTGCATCAGCCGAAAGAACGTCTGGGTGAAATGGCCTTTACGATGTTACTGGACAGAATTGTCAGTAAGCGTGAAGAGTCCCAGACCATCGAAGTGCATCCGAAACTGGTCGAGCGCCGTTCAGTCGCCGACGGCCCGTACCGCGATTACCGTCGTTAACAAATAACAAACGCCTGCCTGTGCAGGCGTTTGTTCTAATCGCGCAGCCATTCCTGATTCATGGTGTCTGTATCGCCCATGTATTCCAACAGCCAGCTCAGTGAAGGTGAAGGATTGCTTTGATCCCACGTCAGGCAGCACGGGCTGTCAGGGAATATATTCTCCAGTGCCAGCACCTGTAATTTTCCCTGTTCAATCCACGGCATGACCCGGTGAACCGGCATCATACCCACGCATAAACCCTCAGTCAGGCATTCCAGCGCACAGGTCCAGTCCGGCACGACCAGACGCCGCTGGTTATCGAGCGTCCAGGTATCACGCTTAGGCAATGTCCGGGAAGTATCTTCCAGGCACAATGCCGGATAAGGTCGCAGTTGATCATCGTTCAGCGCACCGGATAGCTGCGCCAGCGGATGTTGCGGGCTGACGACACAATGCCAGTCCATAAATCCCATATCACGAAAACTGAAGCGCCCGCCAACCGGTATCGCGCGCGTAGCGCCGATCGCCACGTCTGCACGCCCGTCGACCAACGCATCCCAGACACCGTTAAACACTTCCGAGTGAATAATGAGTTCGGTATCCGCAAAATGGCGATAAAAATCGAGCACCAGACGCCGTGTCCGTGCGGGTTTGACAATCCGGTCGACCGCCACACGTAATTCGCCGCGCCAGCCGTTCGCCACCTGTTGACACTGCCGGCGGGTGGCTATCATTTTTTTTGTCATAACCCGTGCTTCATCGACAAAAACCTTTCCCGCTGGCGTCAGCACTACGTCACGATGTCGACGTTCAAACAACGGCACGGCCAGCCATTGTTCAAGCTGGCGGACGGTGTAACTGATGGCAGAAGGCACACGGTGTAAGTCCTGCGCAGCTGCACTAAAACTGCCGGTTCTTGCGACAGCATCAACCACTTCGAGAGCGTATTCTGACCACATAATCCAGCCTTCAATTTTTTTGATAGCAGAGTGCAAATATTAACGTTTCACAAGCCTGTTATCAAAGCGTTAAACTCCGCCCCCGGTATGAAATCTGCGTCACATCATCTGCAATAAATAAATTAACGAGACAATAATGAAACCCTCCTTTGGATTTATGCTCTATCTTGCGGGTCTGAGCATGCTGGGCTTTTTAGCCACCGATATGTATCTGCCTGCATTCAGTGCCATGCAAACCAGTCTGATGACCAGCCCCGGGATGATCAGCGCAAGTCTGAGCATTTTTCTCGGTGGATTTGCTGTTGGTCAGTTGCTGTGGGGGCCACTGTCGGACAGAATCGGCCGTAAACCGGTATTGCTTCTTGGTCTGATACTTTTTGCGTTCGGCTGTCTGGGTGTTATCTGGGTTGAGAATGTACGCGCTCTTCTGGCCCTGCGTTTCTTACAGGCCATAGGCGTGTGTGCTGCCGCAGTCACCTGGCAGGCTATCGTTGTTGACCGTTTTTCTGCCGATGTGGCAAAAAAAACTTTTGCCAGCATTATGCCGTTAGTGGCGCTTTCTCCGGCTCTTGCACCGTTGCTGGGTGCCTGGGTGCTCAATCATTTTGACTGGGAAGCTATTTTTGCCCTGCTGACCGTCGTTGCCATCGCTTTAGTGCTGACGACGCTGACTCTGCATGAAAACAAACCGGCAAAAGACGCAAAGGCAGATAAAACCGGCTTTACGACTTTATTGAAATCGCCTGTTTACAGCGGGAATGTCATGATTTATGCCGCCTGTTCAGCGGGTTTCTTTGCGTGGCTGACGGGCTCACCGTTTATCCTGAGCGATATGGGCTATTCACCCGGTGCCATCGGGCTGAGCTATGTTCCGCAGACTATCGCTTTCCTGCTCGGTGGTTTTGGTTGCCGTGTTCTGATCAACAGGCTGGACGGCAATAAAATTCTGCCATGGTTACTGACTGGTTACGGCATCAGTATGGTGGCCTTGTTCTGTGTGGCTATGTTCACAGATGCCGGGCTGACAAGTTTGCTGATCCCTTTCTGTCTGATGGCTTTAGTGAATGGTGCAACCTATCCAATTGTTGTCGCAAATGCATTAATGCCATTTCCTGCTAATACAGGTAAGGCGGCAGCGTTGCAGAATACCTTGCAGCTTGGGCTTTGCTTCCTTGCCAGCATGCTGGTTTCCGCATTTATTGTGCACCCGCTCATGGCGACAGTCACGATCATGCTGTCTACACTATTGTTGGTAGTTTTGGGCCGCTGGCTCTCTTTACAGCATAAAAATGTACGAGACGATGAGCAGCCACCGGAGCAGGAAACTCAGACTCTGCACGCAAATCAACAGTGATAATACCCTAATGTAACAGTCACTTAGCGGGCATTTTCATTGATTACGATTTACTATTGAGAATGCCTGCCAGCGAGCCTATACTCAACAAAACCAAATAAAATAGCATTTTTACAAAACTTTTATTACATACTTAAGCCAGACGCGCGGACGGTGTCACACTTATTTTTTGAATACTTTTCACGGATGATTTTCCTGCCCGTCTTCCGGCGCGCAGGCGTTCTTCTTAATTTCCTCTGTTGGTGTCGAATATCGGGCGAGACGCTAGTCGTCTGTTCTCATAAAGACCTGCAAAAATAGCCTTTGCTTTTCCCGGCAGGTTAATAAGTCAGAAGAGAAAGTGATGGAGAAGCTATGAGTTCATCGTGTATAGAAGACCAAAGCATTCAGGACAATCAATGGTATCGGATCGCCAGTGAGATGCTGGCGATGGCAGATATTCAGGTAAACGGTAATCGTCCTTTCGACCTTAAAGTAAAAAACACTGACTTCTTTAAGCGTGTTTTACAGGAAGGTTCTCTGGGCCTCGGTGAAAGTTACATGGACGGTTGGTGGGAATGCGACCGTCTGGATATCTTTTTCCAGCGTGTTATCCGTGCCGGTTTGGAAAATAAACTGCCCCACCATTTCAAAGATACTTTACGTGTCGCCGCAGCACGCCTGACTAATTTGCAATCGCGCAAACGGGCGTGGATTGTCGGCAAAGAGCATTATGATCTTGGCAACGATTTATTTACGCTGATGCTCGACCCCTACATGCAATATTCCTGCGGCTACTGGAAAGAAGCCACTACGCTTGAAGAAGCGCAGGAAGCAAAACTCAAAATGATCTGCGACAAGCTGCAATTAAAACCGGGACAGCGCCTGCTGGATATCGGTTGCGGTTGGGGTGGGTTATCTGAGTACGCCGCCAAAAATTATGGCGTAAGCGTTGTAGGTGTCACGATTTCTGCTGAACAACAAAAACTGGCTCAAAAACGCTGTGAAGGGCTGGATGTCACTATCCTGCTGCAGGATTACCGTGACCTGAATGATCAGTTTGACCGTATTGTTTCTGTCGGGATGTTTGAACATGTGGGTCCGAAAAATTATCAGACCTATTTTAATGTCGCCAAACGCAATATTAAACCTGACGGTATTTTCCTGCTGCACACCATTGGTTCTAACAAAACAGACCTTAATGTCGACCCGTGGATTGATAAATACATCTTTCCCAACGGCTGTCTGCCCTCTGTTCAGCAAATTGCACATAACAGCGAGTCACTGTTTGTGATGGAAGACTGGCACAATATTGGCGCTGATTATGATCGCACACTGATGGCATGGAATGAACGCTTTCAGAAACACTGGCCGGAACTGGCGGAAAAATACGGTGAACGTTTCCACCGTATGTTTACCTACTACCTGAATGCCTGCGCCGGGGCTTTCCGCGCCAGGGATATTCAGTTGTGGCAGGTTGTCTTCAGCCCGGAAGGCGTTGATGGGGGCATCCGCGTACCACGCTGATGATCTTCGGTTTGCCAATAAAAAAACCGGACATTTATCGTCCGGTTTTTTATGCACGCCATTTTTTATTCGAATAAAAAGCCTGAGATGCTATTGCGCTTTATCGATCATCGCCTGCGCCGTGGCGATAGCCGCTTCACGGCTGGCTAATACACGTTCTACCGTATCGACAATCGCCTGGGTTTGCGGGTCGATTTCGATATTAATTTTGTCACCCAGACGTTTTGTGCCCAACGTCGTGCGCTGCAATGTTTCCGGAATTAAATGCACACAAAAACGGGTGCGGGTCACTTCACCGATAGTGAGACTAATACCGTCAATACCGATATAACCTTTATGTAATACATATTTCATCAAATCTTCATGCGGCATGCGAAACCAGATCTGACGGTTATTTTCTGAGGTCAGGATTTTTGCCACTTCTGCCGTGCAAATAATATGACCAGACATTAAATGCCCGCCAATTTCATCATTAAATCGCGCTGCACGTTCCAGATTAACCGGATCACCCTCTTTCAGTTCACCGAGATTCGTCAGACGCAAGGTTTCTTTCATCAGATCAAAACTGACCAGATCACCGTTAACCTCAGTGACGGTCAGGCAGCAACCATTGTGTGCCACCGATGCGCCAAGCTGCAGGTTATCCAGCATATTTTCAGGTAAACGAACCACATGGGTACGGAAGTTAGGTTTCTCGTCGATCGATACGACCGTGCCGGTTCCCTGTACAATTCCGGTAAACATAGCCTTTTCCTCAATGTTTAAAACTGCTGTATTAAAACGTCACTCCGGTCAGTTTGCCGCAGAATTAATTGAAAGCCAATTCTCTGCGATAAGAAATAGCACCGTCTGCTTCAATTTCATTATTTAACTGACCATTAACAGCTTTGTTTGCTTAAAAATACCGACAATGTACAATCTTCGGACTATTTCCCTCTGTTCCATGCCATCTGTCATGGCATTTTTTATTCAATATAATCAAATAAAAAGGTGTATCTGTGCAGAAGTACCTTGCAGAAGCGCGGGTTCTGTTAGCGCTTGCCATCCCGGTCATCCTTGCGCAAATTGCGCAGACATCCATGGGCGTAGTGGACACAATAATGGCGGGTTCGGTCAGTGCCACGGACATGGCTGCCGTGGCTGTCGGCACCTCAATCTGGTTGCCGGCGATTTTATTCGGACACGGTTTACTGTTGTCACTGACCCCCACTGTCGCGCATTTAAATGGTGCCGGGCGTCGCGATAAAATTGGTCATCAGGTTCAGCAAGGGTTCTGGCTGGCTTCGGGTGTTTCGGTGCTGATCATCGCGGTGCTGTATCAGTGCGACCATATTCTTAGCCTGATGCATAACATTGATCCTGAGCTGAAAGCAAAAGCCGTCGGCTACCTGCATGCCATTATGTGGGGCGCGCCGGGCTATTTATTTTTCCAGGTGCTGCGTGACCAGTGTGAAGGTTTGTCAAAAACCAAACCAGGCATGGTATTCGGCTTTATCGGCCTGCTGGTCAATATTCCCGTTAATTACATTTTTATATATGGGAAGTTCGGCGCCCCCGCACTCGGGGGTGTCGGTTGTGGTGTCGCGACGGGCACAGTGTATTGGGTCATGTTCTTCATGATGCGGATTTATGTCCGCCGCAATCGTGCACTGCGTGACACTCAGCCACATTCACGGTTTGCGAAACCCGACTGGCCGACACTACGTCGCCTTATCCAGCTGGGTATGCCTATCGCACTGGCATTATTTTTCGAAGTGACACTGTTTGCGATCGTTGCCCTGCTGGTCTCCCCGTTGGGGATTGTTGCCGTGGCCAGTCACCAGATTGCGCTGAACGTCGGCTCGCTTATGTTCGTTATACCGCTGTCTTTAGGTGTTGCAGCCACTATTCGCGTAGGGTCCCGTTTAGGTGAATCTTCGGTTGAAGGCGCAAAGGTTGCAGCCTATACCAGTATCGGAACGGGGATAATGATGGCCTGCTGCACAAGCGTGACGGCCATCATTTTTCGCGAGCATATCGCCTCACTTTATAATGACAGCCCGGAAGTCGTCACGCTGGCTTCCCATCTGCTGATCTTTGCTGCGTTGTTTCAGATTTCAGATGCGATTCAGGTTATCGGCAGTGGCATTTTGCGGGGCTATAAAGATACACGTTCGATCTTCTACATTACGTTCGTCGCTTACTGGGTGCTGGGTCTGCCGGTAGGGTACACTCTCGGACTGACGGATATTCTGGTTCCACGAATGGGGCCAAGCGGTTTCTGGTGCGGGTTTATTTTGGGGCTGACTTTTGCCGCGCTGATGATGACATTGCGGATGCGCTGGTTACAAAAACAACCCTCTTATACTATTTTGCAAAAAGCGGGCCGTTAATCCCGTGGCTTTTCCGTGCGCTGTGCATAGGTGTACCGGCGCACGGATTTTTCAGCCTTTGTGCTGGCTGTTATGTCTAAAAAAACAACGCAATGCACATAAGGTCGGCAGTCACACACATTATGACAGGAAAATGTCTTTTTTCCCTTGCCAGTACTCAGAGAGGTCGTTAATATTCGTCCCCGTCGCCAACACTGGCTGACGAAAAAGAAAAACGATGCGTCCGTAGCTCAGTTGGTTAGAGCACCACCTTGACATGGTGGGGGTCGGTGGTTCGAGTCCACTCGGACGCACCATCTTTCTTAGCAAGACCGTTGCATATTGTGCGTCCGTAGCTCAGTTGGTTAGAGCACCACCTTGACATGGTGGGGGTCGGTGGTTCGAGTCCACTCGGACGCACCAAAGCAATCTTCTGAACCTTCCCTTCTGCCGTAAACTCCCTGAACAATCTGAAATCACTTCTGACAACACTTTAGATTCGTGCGTGAATTTATGTTAAGTCATCCGTTTGTATTATTTAAGATTATTTCCTGTCTGTTCCTTTTTTTGCAATAGCGTGAACAAACCGTTATCTCTTCCGCTTTCCACCCTGCCCGCATTGGATAATTTCAAAACAACGTTCCGAAATCTGCCCTAAGCTTGCGCCGCATCACGTTTTTTATTTGGTTTCCCACCCGGTTCCCCTCTATAATACGCATCGTCTCTTCGATTGAATGGTTTCAGCCCCTTGATCTGTCGATATCGCAATTACAAAAGCGTGATCACTCCGGTAGCGATGATAAATCGCACAAATCGCTATGCTTTGGCTGAACTTACTACACCATTCCTTTCACAGTCTTCTACGCTTAGTAATGATTTGATTCAACCAGGCAAGACCTCAATTCCGCGCGGGCAGCACCGCTGTCAGGCAAACGCTTTTCCAATCCATCACAACTTGTAGATAAAATCGTCATGAAAAAGACCAAAATTGTTTGTACCATCGGTCCGAAAACCGAATCCGAAGAAATGCTGACCAAACTGCTTGATGCAGGCATGAACGTAATGCGTCTGAACTTCTCTCACGGTGATTATGAAGAGCACGGCCAGCGCATTCAAAATATCCGCAACGTGATGGTGAAGACCGGTCACAAAGCGGCCATTTTGCTGGACACTAAAGGTCCGGAAATCCGCACCATGAAACTGGAAGGCGGCAAAGATGCTTCCCTGGTTGCGGGTCAGACTTATACTTTCACCACCGATCAAAGCGTTATCGGTAACACCGAACGCGTAGCGGTTACTTATCAGGGCTTTGCTGCTGACCTGAAAATCGGTAACACCATTCTGGTCGATGACGGCCTGATTGGTATGGAAGTGACAAATGTCACCGAAACCGAAGTGACCTGTAAGGTACTGAACAACGGCGATCTGGGTGAGAACAAAGGTGTCAACCTGCCAGGTGTTTCTATCGCACTGCCAGCGCTGGCTGAAAAAGATAAACGTGATCTGATCTTCGGCTGTGAGCAAGGCGTTGACTTTGTCGCGGCTTCTTTCATCCGTAAACGTTCTGACGTTCTGGAGATTCGTGAGCACCTGAAAGCACACGGTGGCGAACACATCCAGATCATCTCCAAAATCGAAAACCAGGAAGGTCTGAACAACTTCGACGAAATTCTCGAAGCCTCAGACGGCATCATGGTTGCACGTGGTGACCTGGGCGTTGAAATCCCGGTTGAAGAAGTGATCTTCGCGCAGAAGATGATGATTGAGAAATGTAACCGTGCACGCAAAGTGGTTATCACCGCAACGCAAATGCTCGATTCCATGATCAAAAACCCACGCCCTACCCGTGCAGAAGCTGGCGACGTAGCGAACGCCATCATTGACGGCACCGATGCAGTGATGCTGTCTGGCGAAAGTGCGAAAGGTAAATACCCGCTGGAAGCTGTCACTATCATGGCAACCATCTGTGACCGTACTGACCGCGTGATGCAGAGTCGCATTGATGGCCAGAATGACAACCGTAAGCTGCGTATCACAGAAGCTGTATGCCGTGGTGCTGTTGAAACTGCTGAGAAACTGGACGCGCCATTGATCGTCGTTGCCACCAGCGGCGGTAAATCAGCAAAAGCCGTGCGTAAATACTTCCCGCATGCGACTATCCTTGCCCTGACCACTAACGAAATCACTGCACGTCAGCTTATCCTGACCAAAGGCGTTGTGACTCAGCTGGTCAAAGAGATTGCTTCCACTGACGACTTCTACCGTATCGGTAAAGAAGCGGCTATCGAAAGCGGTCTGGCACAGAAAGGTGATATCGTAGTGATGGTTTCTGGCGCCCTGGTTCAGAGCGGCACAACCAATACTTCATCGGTGCATGTTGTTTAATTAAAAACGTGACCACGAGCATTAATAAACGCCACGAAATGTGGCGTTTATTTATTCAAAAAGTATCTTCTTTCATAAAAAGTGCTAAATGCAGTAGCAGCAAAATTGGGATAAGTCCCATGGAATACGGCTGTTTTCGCTGCAATTTTTAACTTTTTCGTAAAAAAAGATGTTTCTTTGAGCGAACGATCAAAATATAGCGTTAACCGGCAAAAAATTATTCTCATTAGAAAATAGTTTGTGTAATACTTGTAACGCTACATGGAGATTAACTTAATCTAGAGGGTTTTATAATGAATCGCACTAAACTGGTACTGGGCGCTGTAATCCTGGCTTCAACTATGCTGGCTGGTTGTTCAAGCAATGCTAAAATCGACCAACTGTCTTCAGACGTTTCTACTCTGAACTCTAAAGTTGACCAACTGAGCAACGACGTGAACGCAATCCGTTCTGACGTTCAAGCAGCTAAAGACGATGCAGCTCGCGCTAACCAACGTCTGGACAACCAAGCTCACGCTTACAAGAAGTAATATTTACTTCTCTAGTTCAATGGCGCACTCAGTGCGCCATTTTTTTTATCTGCTATTTGTGCTTTTCTCCTCCCCTGACGACTTTAAATCATCATCAAACCTCCCCTTTAAAACGCGCTCTATCGCTCAGGTGAATGTCAGACACAAAAAAGGGACCCTACAGGCCCCTGGAGTTTAAATCGTTTCTGCTGTGGTTCTGCGAACGTTTACTGGGTGCTGGCTGTATTAACCGCCGGTTCGCCCGAATTCGCCATTTGTGGCGGGTTGACAGCAGGTGGTGTGTTTCCTGCTTTAGCGCCGACACTGACCACAACCGGCATACCAGAACGCCGTGTAATCGCTTCTTTTACCATCGCAGCGTTGGTGTCATCGTGTTTAATGAATTTCTTCATTGCAGCGGTCAGTGGGATCGGTTTGGTTTGCGGATCATCTTTCTCTGTGTGAGACAACGGCTGATGTACCTCGATATAACGTTTACCATCCGGTTCGACATCAAACTTGATAGGCTGATTCACAATTTGTACACGCGTCCCTTTTGGCACCGAGTTAAACAGCGCTTCGATATCGTCTGGACGCAGACGGATACAACCGGAACTCACGCGCATACCAATGCCGAAATTCGCATTGGTCCCGTGGATCAGATACTGTCCTGAGCCTGCCGACAGACGCATTGCAAACAAGCCCATCGGATTATCCGGCCCGGCCGGCACCATCCCCGGTAATGTAATCCCCTCTTTCAGATAGGCTTTACGAATATTGGCGGTGGGCGTCCAGGTAGGATTCGGGATCTTCTGGCTGACAGAGGTCACCATCTCCGGTGTGTTACGCCCTAACTGGCCGATACCGATCGGATAAACAATGACTTTATTCTCGCCCTTCGGATAGTAGTAAAGGCGCAGCTCCGCCAGGTTGACGACAATCCCTTCACGTTTGGTATCCGGTAACAGCATTTGCGATGGGATAGTCAGCACGGTGCCCGCTTTGGGCAAATAAGGGTCTGTTCCCGGATTCGCTTCCAGCATCGCGATCAGCCCAATTTGGTATTTGGCCGCCACATCTTCCAGCGGTTTACCGTCGTTGGGCACCACATATGTCGTATTTTCACCAATCAGGCGGCTATTATCCGGCGGCAGTGGATATTCTGCCGCACTTGCGGTCATGGAATGCGTTGCTACCAGTGTGCCAACTAACATTGCCAGAAGGGGTAATGCGCGTCTCATACTCAGTCCTTTTTCGGCCTGCACTCAGCGAATCTGAGGCAAGGCAATGATCTTGTCAGGTAATAGTAGCAGCGCAGAATTTCATGGCAATCAAACCACTGTAAATCAGAAAGTTACCTTACAGAAGTCAGGATAAAACCCAGAAGGATAGTGAATTGAAAAATCAGGAGTAAAAGGAAATACACGGGGAGAAATAAGCGTTCTGCCTTGCTCATTAGCAGACAATTCCTAATGAGCAAGACAATGCAGCAGCACCAGTATTAAGAGAGCTCTGCTGCTTTAGCGCGGATAGAGCGAATCATCGCTTCCAGCCCTTGTGAGCGTGAAGGCGTCAGATGCTGACTCAGTTCAAGCTCAGTGAAAAAAGGACGTACATCCAGTTCCACCACATCGCGAGGCGTCAGGCCCTGATACAGGCTAAAGACAATCGCAACCAGGCCTTTAACAATGGCTGCATCACTGTCACCTTCGAAAGTCAGTGCCCCCTTCTCATCGGTACGCATGACAATCCATACCTGGCTCTGACAACCGGAAATCAGGTTTTGGTCCTGACGGTGTTCTTCCGCTAAGGCGGGTAACTGCCCACCCAGCTCAATCACGTACAGATATTTTTCTTCCCAATTCGGGCATCGGGAAAAATTTCTGACTAACTTGTTTTTATCTGGCAAAGCCATAAAGACACCCTGATCTGGGCTGTCAGGATTAACCCAACAACCGGTGAATACGTTGCAGCCCCGCGACCAAACGGTCGACTTCTTCACGGGTATTGTACATCGCGAGTGACGCACGGCACATAGCCGGAACACCGTAGAAGGACATTAATGGCATCGCACAATGGTGACCGGTGCGGATGGCAATACCGTATTGATCAAGGAAGCTGCCGACGTCGTACGCATGGTGTTTACCCAGATTAAACGCGATAACGCCTGCACGGGTAGCCGGGCCGTAAATCTGAATATCTGGCACCTGTGCCATCGCATTGAGCGCATAGCTCATCAGGTCCTGTTCATAAGCATGGATATTTTCCAGCCCCAGAGCAGTGACATATTCCATTGCTGCACCCAGTCCCATAATACCGCCGGTATTGGGTGTGCCGGCTTCAAAGCGCCATGGAGCTGCCGTGAAAGTGGTGCCTTCTGTCAGGCTGACATGCTTGATCATCGAGCCACCACCTTCCCACGGCGGCATTTGATCCAGCAGGGCTTTGCGCCCGTACAGGATACCAATACCGGTCGGGCCGTAGAGTTTATGCCCTGACCAGACATAGAAATCACAGCCCAGCGCCTGCACATCAACCGCCTGATGCATGACCGCCTGCGCACCATCGACCAGAACGGTCAGGCCGGCAGCTTTAGCCTGCGGAATGATTTTTTCGATCGGGTTAACCGTGCCTAATACATTGGAAACATGCGCTAACGTCAGCAGTTTTGTGCGTGGCGTGATCAGTGATTCAAGCTGTGATAAATCCAGCTCACCTTCCGGTGTCAGGTGCCAGACATCAATATGAAGCTCACGTTCTTTCGCCAGCATCTGCCATGGCACGATGTTCGCGTGGTGTTCCATTTCAGTCAGAATGATGTGGTCGCCGGCGTGTAAAAACTCACGCCCCCAGGTATTGGCGACCAGGTTAATGGCTTCCGTGGAACCTTTGACGAAGACAATTTCTTCCGCTGATGCGGCATTCATGAAACGGGCGGCCTGAGTGCGGACGTTTTCCATCTGCTCCGTCGCTTCCGCGCTCATGGTATGAATGCCACGGTGAACCGCAGCATAACCTTGCTCGAAGAAAGCCATTTCACGTTGAATGACCTGATGCGGTTTCTGTGCGCTGGCCGCGCTGTCGAGATAGGCCAGCGGCTGGCCGTTAACTTCACGGCTCAGCACAGGGAAATCGCTACGTACTTTTTCCAGTGGAAAACTCATTACTTACCTCGATTTAGTCTGCCTGCAATACGGGCAATGACGACTTCACGCAGGGTTTCATTCTCAATGGCTTCCGTCAGTTCAGCGGCAAAAGCAAAGATGATCATTTGCTGAGCATCCTGCCCGCTAATCCCACGGGTACGCAGATAGAAAAGCTGTTCGTCATCAATACGACCCACTGTCGCACCGTGGCTGCACTTCACGTCATCGGCATAAATTTCCAACTGAGGTTTGGTATCAACTTCAGTGTGTTTGCCCAGCAACAAGTTGTTGTTGGTCATTTTGCCGTCCGTTTTCAGTGCGTGCTGAGCCACTTTGATCATGCCGTTAAAAATCGCTTTAGCACGATCGTTGACGATCACTTTGTGCAACTGGTTGCTGTTGCAATAACCTTTGTTGTGTTCGAGATATGTGCGTGTATCGGCAATTTCAGAATCAACCGGCAGAACCAGACTGTTGATATCCAGATTGCTGTTTTCGCCGTTCAGCTGCGCACTGGTATTATTACGGGTCAGACCCGCGCCCAGCAGGAAGCTGTGGCTGGAAACACGGGCATCGCGCCCGATGACCAGATCATTATGCGAAAAGTGGAAACTGGCCTGGCTTTCAAATGCCAGTTTGTAATGCGTGAAATCTGCATTATCGCCCACATTTACCGTCATACGTGCACCGGTGAAATGTCCCTGCTCATTCAGACTCAGGTAATGTTCAATCACTTCAGCATTCGCGCCATTTTCAATCGCCAGATGATAACGATGATGAACGGTATTCATTTCGCGTGACTGCTCACGACCACTGCTCAGATGCAGCAGATACAACGGCTTATCAGCCTGCTTGCCCACAGGCAAACGCACGGAGAAAGAATCCTGCGCCAGGCTTTCTGTCAGATGTAAAAACACCTCTGACTGAATCGGATCCGGT
Source organism: Rahnella sp. CFA14(1/10) (assembly GCF_004195095.1). Lineage (NCBI taxonomy): Bacteria > Pseudomonadati > Pseudomonadota > Gammaproteobacteria > Enterobacterales > Yersiniaceae > Rahnella > Rahnella sp. CFA14(1/10). Next base: position 265,574 of record NZ_SEWS01000001.1, read on the forward strand.
AATGTTTGTTGCCCGGACGCGTTCAGTTTTTCGATTTCAAACGCACCGGTATCACTGTCGCTGAGGCTCGCATCGAAACGACCATCCACGAAAACCAGGCGGTAACAATCCAGCGGCAACGCCAGAGATTTGATTTTCTCAACCGTCAGCGCCTGCTGCTGAGGAGCGAAGAATTGATTACCCAGCAGTGAGGAAACCGGCGTGTATTTCCAGTCTTCCAGTTTTGCGTGCGGAAAACCAAGGCGCAACACCTGTTGCCAATGGGCATGCGCGTGGGGCGACTGCTCTCCCCCGCGGCTTTCAAAAAGGCGGTAAAGTTGCTGCATGGCGTGCGAACTGCCCGCCGCAGGGACATTACTCTTCGTCGGTAAGCCAGCCATAACCTTGCTCCTCTAACTGTTTAACCAAGGTGAAATCGCCGGATTTAACAATGCGGCCCTGATACAAAACGTGCACGTAGTCAGGCTTGATGTAGTCGAGGATACGCTGGTAGTGGGTGACAATAACGAATGAACGCTTGCCGTCACGCAGTGTGTTAACACCATCAGAAACAATCTTCAGCGCATCAATGTCCAGACCGGAGTCAGTTTCATCAAGGATGCACAGGTTTGGCTCAAGCGCCGCCATTTGCAGAATATCGTTACGCTTTTTCTCACCACCGGAGAAACCTACATTCACTGAACGGGTCAGCAAATCGGCAGGCATCTTCAGCATCGCAATTTTTTCTTCGATGAAATCTGCAAAGTCAAAGCGATCCATCGGCTCCTGCCCGCGGTATTTACGTACCGCGTTTACCGCCGTTTGCAGGAAGAAATGGTTGGTCACGCCCGGGATTTCTACCGGATACTGGAAAGCCATAAACACACCTTCACCCGCGCGGTCTTCCGGGGCGAGTTCCAGCAAATCTTTACCGTTGAAGATCACGGAACCGTCAGTCACTTCGTAATCTTCACGGCCAGCCAGTGTCGCGGAGAGCGTACTTTTGCCTGAGCCGTTCGGCCCCATAATGGCGTGTACTTCACCCGGTTTAATCTCCAGATCAAGTCCTTTCAGAATTTCCTTTTCTTCGACACGGACCTTCAAATTCTTAATGCTTAACATACGTATCCTTGAGTTTGCGCCTGCGCGCCTTAATTCTGTTTATGCTGTGACTTTAATGAACTCAAACCTGTGCGTCGTGCACCTCACCACCCTGCTGCGACGTCAGGAGAGCGTACGGCGAATTAACCGACGCTGTGTTCAAGGCTGATCGCCAGCAGTTTCTGTGCTTCGACAGCAAACTCCAGCGGCAGCTCAGAAAAGACATCTTTACAGAAACCATTTACAATCATGGAAATAGCATCATCTTCGCTGATCCCACGTTGCAGACAGTAAAACAGCTGGTCATCGCCGATTTTTGACGTCGTGGCTTCATGTTCCAGCTGAGCCGTATTATTGCGCACTTCAACATACGGGAACGTATGCGCGGCACTGTCGGCGCCAATCAGCATGGAATCGCACTGCGTAAAGTTGCGGGCGTTTTCTGCACTTGGCAGGATCTTCACCAGACCGCGGTAGCTGTTCTGGCTGTGACCGGCGGAAATACCTTTGGAGATAATGGTCGACTTGGTATTTTTACCAATGTGGATCATTTTGGTACCGGTATCCGCCTGCTGTTTACCGCTGGTCAGCGCAACCGAGAAGAATTCACCAATTGAGTTATCCCCTTTGAGAATAACGCTCGGGTATTTCCAGGTGATGGCTGAGCCGGTTTCAGACTGGGTCCAGGACATCTTCGAGCCTGCGCCTTCGCACAATGCACGTTTAGTCACGAAGTTTAAAATACCGCCGCTGCTGTCTTTGCTACCGGAGAACCAGTTCTGCACTGTGGAATATTTCACTTCCGCGTCTTTGTGCAGGATCACTTCAACCACCGCAGCATGGAGCTGATAGGTGTCACGCACCGGTGCGGAACAGCCTTCGATGTAACTGACATAACTGCCTTCATCAGCAATCAGGATCGTACGTTCAAACTGACCGGTTTTCGCAGCATTTATGCGGAAGTAGGTCGACAACTCCATCGGGCAGCGCACACCTTTTGGCACATAAACAAACGTACCATCAGAAGCTACAGCCGCATTCAGTGCCGCAAAGAAGTTATCCTGAGCGGGAACAACGGTACCGAGGTATTTACGCACCAGATCAGGATATTCATGAATAGCTTCACCGAATGAGCAGAAAATGACGCCCGATTCAGCCAGCTTTTCGCGATACGTTGTGGAGACAGAAACGGAGTCAAAAATCGCATCGACAGCGACTTCTTTACCTTCACGAACCGGAACGCCCAGCTGTTCGAAAGCCTTTTCAACTTCGCTGGTCAGATAATTGTTTGCTTCGCCCGCAGGAACCCCCAGGGATTCGCCGCCAGATTGCTGCGTCGCCCCCGGTTGTGAGCCACAGCTATCATCGCAGCTGCCACAGGATGGCGCGGAATAGTAGCTGTAATCCTGGTAATCCAGAGGCGTATAGTACGCCTTCAGCCAGTGTGGCTCTTCCATTTTCAACCAGGCATGATAAGCCTGCAGACGGAACTCCAGCATCCACTCAGGCTCGTTGCGCTTTGCGGAAATCGCACGCACTACATCTTCGTTGATGCCTGATGCTAATTCATCGGTTGCCAGCTGGGTAAAGAACCCTTCCTTGTAATTCGTCCCCTCGCCGACCCAAGACTGCACATCATCTGGAATTTCTACGTTGCTTCGTGACATGTTGGTTACATCGCTTTGTTTACAATAATCTTAGAAACTGAAAGTTTTAAACGCCGAAACTTTCACCACACCCGCAGGCATGCTGAGCTTTAGGATTATTGAATTTAAATATCTGATTGAGTCCTTCGCGGACAAAATCCACCTCGGTTCCGTCGATGAAAGGCATGGCCTTCAGCGGAACAAACAGCAAAGCGCCGTCATGTTCAAACACCAGGTCATCGCTGGCCGGTTGTTTGGTTAAATCCAGAACGTAGCCAAAGCCGGCACACCCCGACTGTTTCACGGAGAGCTGAAGACCTTTAACTTCGGGATCCTGTGCCACCAGAGTATTAATCTGTTTCGCTGCAGAATCAGTCAGGCTAACACCTTGCCATACGTTGTCGTCTAAAGAGAAAGAGCCGACAGTTTCAGTTTGCATCTGTCTTACCTCATAATTTTACGGTCATAGACAAGACCTATTGTCTCTATTCTAGTGATAACGTTAATCACTTCAACCTCTTGTTTTAAGAGGGTATAGCGATGACACACGAGGAAAGACACTCAATGTGCGTCGTCTTTACATCCGGCCGCTGGCGGGTCTTGAACACCGCAACCATCAACTGATTGAATAAGTTGTCAATTTTTTGTTAAAAATTAAAATAAACCTTATAAAAGGTAAGGTTTAATAGCTTTCAATGTATCTATTATAAAACATTCATCGGAAATGCCTATTTATGAATTAGCCATATCCGAAGAATTAAAGCTCTTTTTGCTTACTGCCTTAAGCCCCACAAAAATAAAAAAAGCGCATGAAAACGTTGATCCGGCGATTTTTTGCCAATATGATGTTTATTATTTGATAATGATTATCATTCAGATAACCCGGAATATTGAGAATGACTCAATCGGTAAATGCGTGGTTGCAAGGCAAGATCGACGAATATAAATCAAGTGTCCGCGATGCCACCGTGGATTTTTATATGGCAGATGCTGCCTTACGACGCCCGGATGCGCATCTTTGTCAGCTCAAACGCTTCAACAGCCTTTGCCTCGATATGGCCAATCTGTGCCTGCAGAACGGAGATGATCACAGTTATCTTCATGCATTATGCAAATTGCATAACCGCCTGATCCTGGAAATCAACAGCGTGGTACGTTGTGAACTCTTCCGTGTTCAGAGTTACCATTTTGCGCGGCACACGTTAAAACTCATTTGTCAGTATTATGCCATGATGGGCATCTGGGAAAAAGCAACGGCATTTCAAACTGACTTCGCCAAACGTGTTCCTTTTCAGCTTTAATTTATTTTCAATAAGTTAGCCAGTTTTGTTCAGCCCAATAAAAAAGCGGATACATTCATCATGCATCCGCTTGTTCCGTGTCTGACTCCGTGATCAGGATTGATTAATAACGCGTATCAATGATCGATCACCATGGTCGTCAGCCGCGATACACAGCACAGATTCCCTTTCTGATCAAAAATCTCAATCTGCCAGACCTGGCTGCGGCGACCGGTGCGCAATGCGCGGCAGACACCGCGTACGTGTCCTTCCCTTGCAGACTGCATATGGCTGGCATTAATTTCCACTCCCACCACGGTTTGATTGCCTTCACAGCATAAATAACCTGCCATCGACCCCATGGTTTCCGCCAGAACAACGGATGCGCCGCCGTGCAGCAAGCCAAATGGCTGGGTAGTGCGTGCATCTACCGGCATGGTTGCTTCAAGGAAATCCTCACCCAGTTGCGTGAACTCAATCCCCACATGCCCCACCATACATCCCTGACTGCGCTGATTCAGGGTTTCCAGCGTGGTACTCCGTTTCCAGAATGACATAATGCTTCCTTATGGTTAGGGAATGATTTCCAGCAAGGCCTGTAACGGATGGCGAACGCCGTTGCCTTCGATGCGTTTTACCTGGCTGCGACAGGAATAGCCGGTTGCCAGACAGCGCTGGCGCGGTAACCGTTGCAAAGCGGTGTGCCAGGAAAGCTCATAAATCCCCAGAGAGTTTTCAAGATTTTTAGTTTCATGGCCATACGTCCCTGCCATTCCACAGCACCCGACACTGACGTTTTCCAGCTTCGCACCGTAGCGGGCAAAGATATCGCCCCACTGTTTGCTACTGTTTGGCAGGGCAGTGCTTTCCGTACAATGTCCGAACAGATACCAGGCCTCGCCACTTTGCTGTTGCGCCGGACGCTCCGCCAGCCAGGTATCCAGCCATTCATGCACGAGTTGCACCTGGAAGGATCCGCGCGTGTCCCCGAGAATTTCTTTATATTCATCGCGGTAACACAGTACCAGCGCAGGATCGACACCCACCATCGGCATTCCCAACTGTGATACACGGTTAAGGAACAGGGACGTTTTCTTCGCTGTTTTGGCAAAACGGGTCAGGAAACCTTTTATATGCTGCGCTTTGCCGTTAGGTGAAAAAGGCAGCAGAACGGGTTTAAGGCCCAGTTTTTCAATCAGACGGATAAAATCAGCAACGACCTGTGCGTCGTAAAAACTGGTAAAGGGATCCTGGACTACCAGCACGTATTCACCCCGTTGTGCCGGAGGAATGGCCTCCAGTTGTTCAAGTGTCATCTTACTGGCACGATGCCCTGATAACTGCTCACGAAGGGTCGGAGAAGACAGTAAAGGCAAATCCACCATGCCGATGCTTTTCCGGCTCATCTCCCGTAACCAGGGCTGCCTGAGGAAAAAATTGAACACCTTAGGGGCTTTGGCCATCAGAGGAGCGTAGCTTTCAACGCCTGCGACAAAATGATCGCGGGCCGGGCGCAGGTAGCGGGTGTGGTAAAGCTGCAGGAAACGCGAGCGGAAGCCCGGCACATCAATTTTTATCGGGCACTGTGTCGAGCAGGCTTTACAGGCCAGGCAACCGGACATCGCCTCTTTCACTTCATGGGAGAAATCATATTCCCCTTTATTGGCATGCCAGGTATTACGTGTACGGTCAATCAGGCTGCGCAAGCTCATACCTTTTTCCGGCAACGCATTCTCAAGCGCCAGCGGATCTACACCTTGTTCTGACAATAAACGCAACCATTCACGTACCAGACCCGCGCGACCTTTTGGAGAGTGGATACGGCTGCCCGTGATTTTCATTGACGGGCACATCGGACTTTTCACATCAAAGTTAAAGCACAGGCCGTTACCATTACATTCCATCGCGCCGCGGAATGACTGACGGACTTCCAGCGGAATACGGCGATCGAGGGTTCCGCGTTTTGGCGCATCAACTTTCATCATCGGCTCGTCACACTCAAGCGGTGCACAGATTTTGCCGGGATTGAGGCGGTTATCCGGATCGAATACGGTTTTGATCCGACGCAGTTCATGGAACAGCGCTTCACCAAAGAACGCCGGACTGTATTCCGCACGGAACCCTTTTCCGTGCTCTCCCCAGAGTAACCCCCCGTATTTCGTGGTCAGCGCGACAACTTCATCAGAGATTTGCCTGAGCAATATCTCCTGTTGCGGGTCGCACATGTCCAGCGCCGGACGCACATGCAATACGCCCGCATCCACGTGCCCGAACATGCCATAACTGAGATGATGACTGTCGAGTAACGCCCGAAATTCAACAATGTAATCCGCCAGATGCTGAGGGGGCACGCAGGTGTCTTCTGCAAACGGCAGGGGTTTAGCCTGCCCTTTTGCATTGCCCAACAGACCGACGGCTTTCTTACGCATATTATAAATACGCTCGATACCGGCCAGATCGGCGCAAATCTGATAACCGATAACACCGCCTTCTTTATCACTTATCAGGCTATCCAGACGTTCGCACAGCGCACTGACCTGGGTTTCAATCAGGTCGGCATCATCTCCGGCAAATTCAACAATATTCAGCCCCTGCATGTCGAAGCCTTCAACGTCCTTGATATAATCACGAACGCTGTGCCAGACAATATCTTCACGTGCCAGATTCAGCACTTTGGAGTCCACAGTTTCAACCGAGAGCGCCTTAGCCTCCACCATAAAAGGAGCATTACGTAGCGCTGAATTAAAGGAGTCGTATTTGATATTGACCAGGCGACGCACTTTGGGGATTGGCGTGATATTCAGGCGTGCTTCGGTGATAAAGGCCAGCGAGCCTTCTGAACCGGTCAGAATACGTGTCAGGTTGAAGGTCTGCAGATCGTCACTCAGTACATGGCGCAGATCGTAGCCTGTGAGGAAGCGGTTAAGTTTCGGGAATTTTTCGATCACCAGCGCACGGTTATCGCGACAACTGTCCAGCACAGTGCGGTAAATCCGCCCGATGACTGAATCCTCTTCGCCCAGCTTATCAGCCAGCGCCGTCGGAATAGCGGTGGTATCCAGCATCTCACCACCGAGCACAATCGCACGAACACCAAGAACGTGATCAGACGTTTTACCGTAAACCAGCGACCCCTGACCGGACGCATCCGTGTTAATCATACCCCCCAGCGTCGCACGGTTACTGGTTGATAACTCGGGTGAAAAGAAAAAGCCGAACGGTCGCAGATAATCATTAAGCTGATCTTTAATTACACCGGCTTCAACCTTGACCCAGCCCTGTTCCAGGTTGATATCAAGGATGCGGTTCATATGACGGGACATATCAACCACAATGCCGCGGTTCAATGACTGCCCGTTGGTACCGGTACCGCCTCCGCGTGGAGTGAAAACGAGCGTTTTAAAACGTTCCTGCCCGGCAAGACGGGCAATCAATGCCACATCTGACGTTGCAATCGGGAATAAGACCGCATCCGGCAGCAACTGATAGACGCTGTTGTCCGTCGCCATCGTCAGTCTGTCGGCATAAGTTGTTGTAACATCACCCGTAAAACCATTGCTTTTTAACGCTTCCAAAAAATCGAGCACCAGCTGGATGACACCCGGTGCCTGAGAAATCTGTGGGATCATTGAATTATGACTCTGTCTTTGTTGTATGCCTGGCGGGCCCGAGGCGTTCTACCGGATCTGCCCGGCAGATCCACCCTATTCTTTACCCGGAATAAAAACTAACATACTTCGTTTTTAAGCGCTCCGTCTGGTTCATCTTTGTTGCAGATGTTTCATGACGCGCCACAAAAAACACTTACAGCAATAACGTCTTGCAACTTATTGTGTGGAGGGCTATCCAAAAGCAGCCGTATGTTCCATGCTTATTTTTAGCATCCTGTTTATGAATAAAGTGTTTGGAGGCACAGGGTTCGTGCCTGACTTCGTTTATCACATTGAGAAACATGAATGAATCTCCCAATTAAACGTTATGACTTACCCCAGATCATGTTCGGGGTGCTGTTTATTGCCCTGATGACAATTGCCAGCATCTGGGTGGTTCAGCCTTTCATTTTGGGCTTCGCCTGGGCTGGTATGGTGGTTATCGCCACCTGGCCGCTGATGATCAAACTACAAAAGGTTCTGTGGGGACGCCGTTTTCTGGCTGTCATCATCATGACACTGCTGTTGATCCTTTTATTCGTTTTGCCTATTGCTTTACTGGTCAGCAGCGCCATTGAAAATGGCGCACCTTTGGTCGCCGTTGCGAGTAATCCTTCCATATTGCACATGCCCGATTTCCACTGGCTGAACTCCATTCCTCTGGTCGGTCATAAACTTTACATCGGCTGGCATGCGCTGATTAATGGTGGCGGGAATGCGCTGATGAGCAAAATGCAGCCTTATGTGGGGCAGACAGCGTCGTGGTTCGTCGTCCAGGCCGGACATCTTGGACGCTTTATCGTGCACTGTTCGCTGATGCTGTTATTCAGCGCCCTTCTTTATAGCCGTGGTGAACAAGTTGCGATGGGGATCCGCCATTTCGCAGTTCGTCTTGCTGCCGAACGCGGTGATGCCGCGGTTATTTTAGCCGGACAAGCCATCCGCGCCGTAGCGCTCGGTGTGGTTGTCACTGCAATTGTACAGTCTGTTCTTGGCGGCATCGGGCTGGCCATCGCGGGTATTCCTTACGCTACCGTGCTGACTGTCGTGATGTTCGTATGTTGTGTCGCACAAATCGGGCCACTGCTGGTATTGATTCCGGCCATCATCTGGCTGTATTGGTCCGGCGATAATACCTGGGGCACCGTCTTGCTGGTATGGAGTTGCGTGGTCGGATCCCTGGATAACGTACTGCGCCCGGTTCTGATCCGCATGGGTGCGGATTTACCCATGCTGCTTATCTTGTCCGGTGTTATTGGTGGCTTATTTGCTTTCGGTATGATTGGCCTGTTTATCGGACCGGTTGTACTGGCCGTCTCCTATCGGTTGATTTCGCTTTGGGTCAATGAGGCCCCGGAACCTGACATGGCACCTGAAGAAGCACTGAAAGCACTGGATGAATAATTTCATTTCACTTTAACGTGCCACAGGCGTTGTCCCCTGTTAATTCAAGCGGGCAGCGCCTTTTCTTTATTTGTGCTTCTTTCCTGAAATTACGCCTACTAAAAACTCCCTTCACATCAATTAGCATGAGAATAATACCTATTAGGAGAATTCTTACAGACTAAATACCTTGGGAAACTTAGTATTATTAACAGTTCGGATTTCAACCCACTGATTTATATACAAGCTTTCCCCTGAGCTGGTATATCCCAAATTGCTGTGTGTAGTCTTTGCCTGTCTGCTATGACGGGCTTTTTTTTTACTTTTTTGCCTTACAGTTCTATTTCCCCCCATAGTCCTGCAACATATATTTTTATTCCCGTCATTTACGCAACCCGTAAAAAAAGGCTGCCACCTGTAAGTGACAGCCCTAAATGTCAGGCATTAGGAATTTATTTACTTTCGGCTAACGCCAGCCAGGTTTGTACTACGGTATCCGGATTCAGTGATAAACTGTCGATCCCCTCTTCCATCAGCCACTGTGCGAAATCCTGATGATCTGAAGGCCCCTGTCCACAAATACCGACATATTTCCCCTGCTTCTTAGCGGCTTTGATTGCCATCGACAAAAGGGCTTTAACAGCCTCGTTTCGTTCATCAAAGAGTTCAGAGACAACGCCTGAATCACGATCCAGCCCAAGTGCAAGCTGAGTCATGTCGTTGGAGCCGATAGAGAAACCGTCGAAATGTTCAAGGAACTGATCCGCCAGTAAGGCATTGGATGGAATTTCACACATCATAATCACTTTCAGGCCATTTTCGCCCCGTTTCAGCCCCTGACTGGCCAGCTCTTTGACGACAGCTTCAGCCTGCGCCACAGTACGAACAAACGGAATCATCACTTCAACATTCGTCAGCCCCATATCATTACGGACACGCTTCATTGCCTCACATTCCAGTGCGAAACACTCGCGGAAGCTGTCAGAGACATAACGGCCTGCACCACGGAAACCCAGCATCGGATTTTCTTCATGAGGTTCGTATTTTTCGCCGCCCACCAGATTGGCATATTCATTTGATTTAAAATCTGATAAACGCACAATCACCCGTTTCGGCCAGAATGCTGCGCCGAGTGTTGCGATCCCCTCAGTCAGACGTGCCACATAATATTCACGCGGGCTGTCATAGCCCTGAATCATTTTATTGATGGTTTCCTGCAATTGGGCAGGTTGCTGATCAAACTCCAGCAATGCTTTCGGATGCACACCAATCATGCGGTTAATGATAAATTCTAAACGCGCCAGCCCGACACCTTCATTCGGCAGACAGGCAAAGTCGAAGGCGCGATCGGGATTGCCGATATTCATCATGATTTTCAGCGGTAAAGTTGGCAGTTCATCAATAGCAGAACTCTGGACGCTAAAGTCCAGCTCATCCTGATAGACATAACCGGTATCGCCTTCAGAACAGGAAACGGTCACTTTCTGATTTTCTGTCAATTTTTCAGTGGCATCACCACAACCGACTACCGCAGGAATACCCAGTTCACGCGCAATGATAGCGGCGTGACAGGTACGTCCGCCACGGTTGGTGACAATGGCTGACGCCTTTTTCATGATGGGCTCCCAGTCAGGATCCGTCATGTCAGTCACCAGAATATCGCCTGCCTTAACGTGATGCATTTCGCTGATATTATGAATGATTTTTACCGGCCCGGCACCAATACGATGGCCTATAGCGCGGCCTTCTACCAATACTTTGCTGTTACCATTCAACTGATAGCGTTCCATCACCTGACCGTTGGAACGAACAGTCTCCGGACGCGCCTGCACGATATAAAGATTGCCGTTATGACCGTCTTTCGCCCATTCGATATCCATCGGACGGCCATAGTGTTTTTCAATCAATAATGCCTGGCGTGCCAGCGCCTGCACCTCGTCATCCGTCAGGGAGAAACGGGTGCTCTGTTCAGCCGGCACATCTTCAATCTGTACCTGTTTGCCGTGTTCCTGGCTTGGCGCATATACCATGCGAATTTTCTTCGAGCCCATCGTGCGGCGGACAATAGAAGGCTTATTTTTTTCCAGCGTAGGCTTATGTACGTAAAACTCATCAGGGTTAACCGCGCCCTGAACAACCATTTCACCCAGACCATAAGCCGAGGTAATAAAGACGACTTGATCAAAACCAGATTCGGTATCCAGAGTGAACATCACCCCCGCAGAAGCCAGATCAGAACGCACCATACGCTGTACACCGGCAGAAAGCGCCACACCGCGATGATCGTAGCCCTGATGCACACGATAAGAAATGGCACGGTCATTAAATAAGGAAGCATAAACATGCTTCACTGCGGTCAGTACGGCATCGAATCCCTGAACATTAAGGAAGGTTTCCTGTTGCCCGGCAAATGACGCATCAGGCATATCTTCGGCTGTTGCGGAAGAACGAACCGCGAATGACGCATCAGGCTCACCTTCGCATAATTGCTGATAGGCCTCACGGATCGATTTCTCAAGTTCAGGCTGGAACGGTGTCTCAATGATCCACTGGCGGATTTGCGTACCCGCCTGGGTTAATTGCCCGATATCGTCAACATCTGTTTTATCCAGTAATTCATGGATTCGGTGGTTTACACCGCTCTGATCGAGAAAATCATTAAATGCCTGCGACGTCGTTGCAAAGCCATTGGGAACTGAAACACCCAGATCAGACAAGTTGGTGATCATTTCCCCGAGGGATGCGTTCTTGCCCCCGACTTTATCAACGTCCTTCATACCCAGTTGGTTGTACCAGATAACATTGCGTAAATCGGGATCGAGATGAGCCATGAAACAATCCTTTATTATTTATTTACAGTAAAAGTCAGTAGGCGTGCAACACCGGTTGTCCAGCCATTGTCGGCGACGCTTTTTCTGTCATTTAACAACGCTGTCATTTTGAGACTAGCATAATGCTCCATAAGACATGGACAGGTGAATCGATCCAGCAAAACAAACTATTTTTGTTTAGGAAAATTCCAGCGCAGCAAAATGACGCTTATGTGTGGAAACATCATTAACCCTTATGAATCAGCAGGAAGTCTCCATAAGTCCGTCGCTAAATCAATGCTAACAGAGCAGCTGAAGTTCTGCTGAAGCAAATCAAAAAGCTGCGATAAGTCGCGGAAAATTTAAAATGCCATTTCATTTATTACAGTCATTTTGCGCACTGTCTCGCAGCAATTAACAGAACATCGACACGCAGATGAAATAGGCTTTTTATTTCATGCAATTCTGGTTATTACTAAATAAGGGATAATTTGAATATAAATGAAGTGCGATAAATCAGGAGTCGTTTGTGGACAGATGCGTGTTTTACATTTCTGACGGTACTGCCATTACAGCAGAGGTTTTAGGCCACGCTGTACTTTCACAATTTCCGGTCAACGCCACCACCTACTCTCTTCCCTTTGTTGAAAGTGAAGAGCGTGCCAAAGCAGTCTGCCGGCAAATCAATGACATTTTTGAAAAAACCGGCGCCCGTCCGCTGGTATTTTATTCTATTATTTCACCTCTCATCCGCGACATTATTCAAGGTAGTGAAGGTTTCTGTCAGGACATTGTCCAGTCGCTGGTCGCCCCTTTACAGAATGAGCTGGGCGTCGATCCTACCCCCATCGCCAACCGGACGCATGGTCTGACGGCCAGCAACATCACTAAATACGATGCGCGCATTGCCGCGATTGATTACACCCTGGCTCATGATGATGGCATTTCGCTGCGCAATCTCGATCAGGCCCAGGTGATTTTACTGGGCGTCTCGCGCTGCGGTAAAACGCCGACCAGCCTTTATCTGGCATTGCAGTTTGGTATCCGCGCAGCTAACTATCCGTTTACCGCCGACGACATGGACAATATTCAGTTACCTGCCGCGTTAAAACCGCATATGCATAAGCTGTTTGGCCTGACGATTGACCCTGAACGCCTGACGGCAATTCGCCAGGAACGCGTTGAAAACAGCCGCTATGCTTCCTTGCGCCAATGCCGTATGGAAGTCTCTGAAGTGGAAGCATTATTTAGAAAAAATCAGATCCGCTACCTCAACAGTACAAACTATTCTGTTGAGGAGATATCAGCGAAGATCATGGACAGCTTCGGCATGAGCCGCCGTATGTTCTGAATACTTTTACTGATGTGGATGGCATATCCTGCTGACAGTAGTTGAATTCATCGGTTTTTGGGTTATTGTGATCGGCATCACTTCCCGGTATCCCTGCCGCAGAGAAGAAACACATTTTTCGAGAATACGATGTCACAAACAGATGAACTGCGTACGACGCGCATCGACAGCCTGATTACGCCTCAGGCACTGGCAGAAAAATTGCCAATTTCCCCGTCGGTCGCCCAACACGTGATGGAATCACGTAAACGAATTGAAAAGATTATCAGTGGGGAAGATCAACGGTTACTGGTTGTTATCGGTCCCTGCTCAATCCACGATATTGAAGCGGCTATTGATTACGCGGGCAAGCTTAGTGTATTGCGTGCAAAATATCAGGATCGCCTGGAAATCGTCATGCGTACGTACTTTGAAAAGCCACGTACCGTTGTCGGCTGGAAAGGGCTGATTTCAGATCCTGAGTTGAACGGTTCCTGCAGGGTTAATGACGGTATTGAGCTGGCGCGGAAGGTATTACTGACTGTCAACCAACTGGGCATCCCGACCGCGACTGAATTCCTTGATATGGTGATTGGACAATATATTGCCGACCTGATCAGCTGGGGAGCCATCGGCGCACGGACCACCGAAAGTCAGATCCACCGCGAAATGGCTTCGGCGCTTTCCTGTCCTGTCGGTTTTAAAAATGGCACTGACGGGAATACCCGCATCGCCATCGACGCTATCCGTTCGTCGCGCACCAGCCATATGTTCCTGTCGCCGGATAAAAATGGTCAGATGACCATTTACCGTACCGCTGGCAACCCTTACGGACATGTGATTATGCGTGGCGGTAAAAAGCCCAATTACCATGCCGCTGACCTCGAACAAGCCTGCCTGAATCTGGCTGAATTCGATTTAACGCAACGTCTGGTGATCGATTTCAGTCATGGCAACTGCCAGAAACAGCACCGCCGTCAGCTCGAGGTAGCCGAAGATGTTTGTCAGCAAATCATACGCGGTTCAACCACCATTGCGGGCATCATGGCGGAAAGTTTTCTGGTTGAAGGTACACAGCCTATCGTTCCTGGCAAACCCTTGGTTTACGGTCAGTCGATTACCGACCCTTGCCTGAGTTGGGCAGACACGGAGACATTACTGTCAATGCTCGCGCAAGCGACAAATAGCAGGTTCTGATCACTTTACTGTAACCTTTCTAAGGGCAGCGCAGGCTGCCCTTTTTTGTTTTCCTGGCATGTCCGGGTACGCGTAATAACCTGTCCGTTCTGATACTTTCCTCGCTTACCTCCCCTGTTCCCCTCTTAAATGAATGGGTTAACACCGCCGAATTCCCTGCTGAAGAGAAAAATTTTCTTGATGTGTCCACACAATGATTTGATAATGATTATCAAAATGATATTAATTACCATTAGCAACAAAATCCAAAACAAGGTTTTCTGCTAAATATTTTTACAAATCATTCACATAACAGCGTAGGTTTTTACCCGCTATGTAACGGGTAACTTTGACAACGAGGAAACAGCAATGCATTCAGTTCACTATGAGGATTATTTACAAGCCAAAGAAGCTAATCCGGGTAAATATGCCCGCGATTTGGCGGAAATGTTGGGGATCAGCGAAGCGGAACTGACAGCTTTGCGTGTTTCACATGATGCCGCACGTCTGGATGTTGATGCACGGACCTTACTGGCCGCTCTGGAAAATGTCGGCAGCACTAAATCGATTACCCGCAACGACTTTGCCGTACATGAGCAGGAAGGTCGCTATGAAAATCAGCATCTGAGTGGTCACGCCGGTCTGATCCTTAATCCCCGCGCGCTGGACCTGCGTCTGTTTCTGCAACACTGGTTGTATATTTTCAGCCTGTCAGAAAACACGGCCCGTGGTGTTCGCCACAGTATTCAGTTCTTCGATGCGCACGGCGATGCCGTTCATAAGGTGTATAACACCGATGAAACTGACATGGCGGCATGGAATGCGCTGATTGCGCAGTACAAAAGTGACGTCAATCCGCCGTTGCAGATAGAGGCAGTTCCTGAAACGCCGGCCCTGATGGCCGCAGATACCCGCACTCTCGATGCTGAATGGCGCGCAATGACCGACGTTCATCAGTTCTTCCAGTTGCTGAAGCGCCATAATATAACCCGCCAGCAAGCATTCCAAGCCGTCGGGGACGATCTGGCATGGCGTGTGGATAACGGCTCACTGACGCGTTTACTGAATATCGCCAAAGATGACCAAAACGAAATCATGATTTTTGTGGGCAACCGTGGCTGCGTGCAGATTTTCACCGGTCAGATCGAAAAGGTCATGCCACACGGAGAATGGATCAATGTCTTCAACAAACAGTTCACCCTGCATCTGGTGGAAAGTGCCATCGCGGAAAGCTGGATCACCCGTAAACCCACCAAAGATGGTTTTGTAACCAGCCTGGAATTGTTTGCCGCTGACGGTACGCAGATCGCACAACTGTATGGTCAGCGTAGCGAAGGCACGCCTGAACAAACTCAGTGGCGGGAACAGCTGGCGCAACTGTCCCAGCAAGGTGTGGCTGCATGAAAACAATGTTGAAAATGCTGGCCGCTGTTACAGCGTTGCTGGTGACGCCGGTGCTGCATGCCACTGAAAAACTGGTCAGTATTGGCGGTGACGTGACCGAAATTATCTACGCACTCGGTGCCGGCGACGAAGTGGTCGCCCGCGACAGTACCAGCTTGCGTCCGCAGGCGGTACGTAGCCTGCCGGACGTCGGTTATATGCGCCAGCTCAGCGCTGAGGGAATTTTGTCTATGCATCCTTCGCTGGTGCTGAGCAGCGAACTGGCAGAGCCGTCACTGGTGTTGCGGCAGCTTGAGCAGAACGGTGTAAGAGTGGTTCGTGTGCCGGGTACACCTTCTGCGGATACCGTACCGCGTAAAATCGTCGTAATTGCGGCGGCACTGAACCGGCAGTCAGAAGGTGAAAAACTCATCGCGACCTATCGTTCGCAGATTTCAGCGATTCGCCACGATGCCCTGCCGGTAAAAATGCTGTTTGTGATGAGCCATGGCGGCATGTCATCGATGGCAGCCGGTCAGGAGACCGCGGCAGATGCGATGATTACCTCTGTCGGGGCGAAAAACGCTATGCAAGGTTTCAGCCGCTACCGTCCGCTGTCCCAGGAGGGCGTGATTGCCAGTGCGCCGGATATCCTTTTACTGACCGCTGACGGTGTTAAGACACTTGGCGGGATGGAACAGGTGTGGAAATTGCCTGGCGTTGCTATGACACCGGCCGGTAAGAATCAGCGCGTACTGGTCATTGATGATATGTCACTGCTGGGCTTTGGTTTGCAAACGCCAGAGGTGATGGCTCAGCTACGCCATGCTGCGGAACAGGTAAAATGAGCAGCATGAGCCCTCCGGTGTTATCGCGTCGCCGCGCGCCAGTCTGGGCGCTGACTGGCATCGGCTGCGCTCTGCTGGTGTTAGCCGTGATGGCGGTGAATACTGGTGCGATGTCACTGTCGCTAAGAACGCTTCTCGGGCGTCCTTTTGACGATAACTTATGGCAGGTCTGGCTGACCATTCGCCTTCCCCGC
This sequence comes from Rahnella sp. CFA14(1/10), assembly GCF_004195095.1. Lineage (NCBI taxonomy): Bacteria > Pseudomonadati > Pseudomonadota > Gammaproteobacteria > Enterobacterales > Yersiniaceae > Rahnella > Rahnella sp. CFA14(1/10). The sequence continues at coordinate 282,354 of NZ_SEWS01000001.1, forward strand.
GTGCTGCTGGCTATGGTAGTCGGTTGTGCGCTGGCAAGTTCCGGTGCGGTTATGCAGGGATTGTTCCGCAACCCGCTGGCAGATCCTGGCCTGCTTGGGATCAGCAGCGGCGCAGCGCTGGCGGTTGCGCTAACCATAGTAATGCCGCTGGCTTTACCGCCATTACTGGCACTTTACAGTCACATGATCAGCGCATTCGCTGGCAGCCTGGCGATTTCTGTCATCGTCTTTACGCTGAGTCGTTTTGGTCATGGCGGATTGTCGCGCTTGCTGCTCGCCGGTATTGCCATTAATGCCTTATGCGGCGCGGCGGTCGGTGTACTGACCTATGTCAGTGACGATCAGCAATTACGCCAATTTTCATTGTGGAGCATGGGCAGTCTCGGGCAGGCGCAATGGCCGACGCTGGCCGTGGCGTCTTCGCTGATCCTGCCAGCCTGCATTGCGTCGTTTTTCATGGCACGACGCCTGAACATTCTGCAGTTAGGGGAAGAAGATGCACATTACCTCGGTGTGAATGTCCGCCGTACGCAATTGCAACTTTTGCTGCTTAGCGCTCTGCTGGCCGGGGCTGCCGTCGCAGTTTCTGGTGTGATTGGTTTTATCGGTTTAGTGATCCCGCATCTGTTGCGGATGCGTATTGGTGCTGACCACCGCTGGCTTCTACCGGGTTCGGCCCTGGCGGGCGCCTGCCTGCTTTTGCTCGCTGACACGCTGGCCCGCACGCTGGTCGCTCCGGCAGAAATGCCGGTAGGATTGCTGACCAGCCTGATTGGTGCGCCTTATTTTTTATGGTTGATCCTGCGCCCCGGAGTACCGCGTAATGCCTGATTTCACTTCATCAATGGTGGCAGAAAACCTGACCTATTGCGTTAATGACCGCCGGTTAATTGACGATGTTTCACTGAGCTTGCAAAGCGGCGAGATGGTCGCGCTGATTGGGCCAAACGGTGCAGGAAAATCAACGCTGATGCGTATGCTGACCGGCTACCTGTTGCCACAAACGGGAAAGATTTCGCTTCAGGGAAGACCTCTCAATGACTGGCCGGCACAGGAACTGGCGCGTACGCGGGCAGTTATGCGCCAGAACAGTACACTAGCGTTTGGCTTTAGCGTGCGCGAAGTCCTGACACTCGGGCGTTCGCCGCACGGCCAGCACAATATGCAACGGGCACTTACTGAGGTCATGACACAAACCGGTTGTCTGGATCTGGCAGAAAGGGATTACCGCCATTTATCGGGCGGCGAACAACAGCGGGTTCAGCTGGCGCGGGTGCTTATCCAGCTCTGGCAACCCGAACCTTTCCCACACTGGTTATTTCTGGATGAACCTACGTCGGCACTGGATTTATATCATCAGCAACACGCGTTGCGTTTGCTGCGACAGTTAACCCGGCAAACACCGCTGGCGGTGTGTTGCGTATTGCATGATCTCAATCTCGCGGCGTTGTATGCCGACCGGATTATTTTATTGCACAGCGGTAAATTGGTCGCCAGCGGGACGCCCGCTGAGGTACTGAGCGAAGCCACCCTGAGCCGCTGGTATCAGGCAGATTTGAATGTCTGCCTGCATCCGGAAACCGAATTGCCACAGATTTTCTTACGCCAGTAAAGACGACTCAATAAAAATGCCACACTGGAATGTGGCATTTTTTATGTCAGCTTGAACAGGAAATTTCGAGATGTTTCCCCCAGTCGGGCGGCAGTTTCGCCATCTCGTCATACTGAGGAGCATCACTGTAAGGGTCACGCAATGCCTGATGAAGTTGCTCCAGCGCACTGATATCATCCACTTCAGCCCTTTCGATGGCTTTCTGTGCCAGATAATTTCTCAATATAATACGCGGATTGCTTTGTTTCATGGCGTCCTGTCGCGTTGCATCATCAACATCTTCCGTTTGTAAGCGCTGGCGGTAGGCCTGGTACCAGCTGTCGAAAGCGTCACGGTCAATGAATTCATCCCGCAACGGCGATGTGGCTTGCCTTTGTTCTGTCTGGCTGAGCAACCTGAAGGTCTGGGTGAAATCCCTGCCCTCTTTTGCCATCAGGCTCAACAAACCGGTGAGCAGATGGTTATCCTGTTTATTCTCCGTAAAGAAGCCCAGTTTACCGCGCATCAGCGTGCCATAGGCTCTCATAAGCGCGGGTTCATATTCGCCAAGCGCAGTTTGTAGCTGTTCTGCAGACATCAGACCGGATAATGTTTGTGCCAGACGATGCAGATTCCAGAATGCCACCGCAGGCTGATTATCGTAGCTGTAGCGTCCCTGATGATCAGAGTGATTACAGATATAACCTGGCTGATAATCGTCGAGGAAGCCATAAGGACCGTAATCGATGGTCAGCCCGAGAATCGACATATTGTCGGTATTCATCACACCGTGGGCGAAACCAATACTTTGCCATTGCGCTATCAGCCGGGCAGTACGCTCCACCACCTCGGTAAACCATTGCTGATAACGTAACGCATCAGCCTGGTGATTTTCCAGCAACTGAGGCCAGTGATGTGCGATGACGTAATCTGCCAGCTGCTTCACCTGCTCAGGCTGTTTACGGTAATAGAAATGCTCGAAATGACCGAAACGGATATGACTTTCTGCCACACGAATCAACATCGCACCGCGCTCAGGCTGTTCGCGGAAAACCGGCTCATCACTGGTGGCAATCGTCAGCGCGCGCGTTGTCGGTACCGATAAATGATGCAGCGCTTCAGAGGCCAGAAACTCACGCACCACAGAACGTAAAACCGCACGGCCATCGCCCATCCGTGAATAAGGTGTCAACCCTGCCCCTTTAAGGTGCCAGTCGAAGCGTTTTCCTGAAGGTAAAACCTGTTCGCCCAGTAAAATACCGCGTCCGTCGCCCAGTTGCCCGGCCCACTGGCCAAACTGATGCCCGCTGTAAACCTGAGCCAGAGGTTCCATGCCCGGGAAAATTTTTTCACCGCACCAGTATTGGCGATGTTCAGCATCAAAAAGTGATTCATCCAGTCCCAGTTCACGCGCCAGCGGTTCGCTGTGATAAAGAAGTCGTGCGCCTTTTAGCGGCGTCGGTTGCAACTGTGTGTAAAAGCCAGGTAACTGCTCAGCATAATGATGTTCAAATCGCGGCATAAATCCCCCTTTTTGATAGTGTAGGACTGCAGGGCATTAATTAACACGGAGGAAATGCAGGGAGATTATTATCCGCAGATATCAAAAATCCCGGAACAGCAGGTGCTGGCCGGGATCCTGAGCGTAAAACTGCGTATCACGACTAATGAAACTGAGCAGGCCGGATGAGCAGGCTGTCCAGTTCGGCGGGCTCTACACCAGGCCATAGCAATCCCTTCATTCCCTGTATGTCCGCTTTACGTAACGCGTCGAAATAGTCCTGCGAGTCTAGCCCGTCGACCACAATATTACGGCAAAATCGACTAACATTTCTTACCAGCGAGGGCATTACAATGGTGAAATTTTCACCCTCATATAACTGCCAGAAAAGATTTTTGTCGAGCTTCACCCACTGAAAAAGATGGTCAAAAATGGGTGCCATGGTGATGCTGCCTGAGCCGAAGTTTTCCAGCCACAGTGGAAAATATTTGTTTAATGCCACCACTTGTTCATTATTCCTGCCTTCGGAAAGTCGTGGAAACGACTCACTTAAATTCAGATGAATGAAAGTATATGTGCTGAAAGCATTGCGAAGATTTTCATCTTCCAGCAATAAGGCCACCTGTTTTTCCTCAACACTGATATTCAAAATAACCTGATTATCGGTAAACCATTGGGCATGCTCACACGCCCATATCTGTTGCTCAGTGAGAAATCGTAATAACTGCTGCGGTGTTAACAGGTTCAGAACCAGTTCTGTAGGCATCACTAACTTACTGTCAGCACTGGAAAAACGGCAAATTAATTCTACAGCCAGTAATTTCCCTTCAATGGTGTAAACCGGCTGGCACAGATAGCTGCTGTTAAAGGCCGTATCGAATTGTATTTTCATTTTTGTCCAAAACATCAACGGCACGGCTAATTGATTAATAACTTTTTTGACTATCAATCAGATCATAAAGATACCGGAGCCCCGGGGTATGACCAAAACATTAAAGAAATTGATATCAAGAAAGAGCCTCTCCGATTGTAAGGGTGCTGCGACGATCACGCGAACGGCTGCGAAATCAAAGTTTTTTAAAATGCCCTGCGCCTTGCGGCCTTCTTTTTGAGCTTTATATCATTCAATGCAGACATTTCAGACTAATCTTATCGCCAGACATAAGAACGTGCAACTTGCCTCGTGAGCGCTACCCGTCATTTTTAATCAAGAATTTCTGTGGTGTTTTGTGCCGATGCACAATAATGGATGTTACTAAATATTTTAGCTAATGGTTATAGTGTCTTATGAAATATTGCGCAAGTAGCAGCATTCACCACCGGGCTTTTTAAGTGGGATCAGTGAGTTTTTATAACGTTTTAATAAACCGGCACTATCCGCCATCAGGCCGGTAACCATTGCGGAGAAAAAGTACAGGCGCAGTGCAATCTAGCAGCATCCGGAGGCCATCCTTTCAACGGCCTCCGGAATCCCCGCCGTTATCTGATACAGCGCACCAGCCAGTTTTGCAGTTCAGTCAGTTCAGCCTGCATCGCGGGATAGAGGGCCATGATATGCTGGCAGGTTTGCCTGACCTCCTGCGCATGATAGCGCGTTCCTGCCAGTTTTTCGGCTAGCCGGCCTGAGCTAGCCGGCCTGAGTGTGAAGCGCAGACGACGTCGTAAGGGTCTGGCGACTGAGCGGCTTCCGCTGCTTCGCCCGGATGCGCCCAATCTGACCTGGTCAATGGATTTCGTCATGGATGCACTGGCCACCGGTCGCAGGATCAAGTGCCTTACCTGCGTCGATGACTTCACAAAGGAATGCCTGACTATCACTGTTGCCTTTGGGATTTCAGGCGTGCAGGTCACGCGTATTCTGGACAGTATTGCGCTGTTTCGCGGCTATCCGGCTACGATAAGAACTGACCAGGGGCCGGAGTTTACCTGTAGAGCACTTGACCAGTGGGCCTTTGAGCATTGCGTGGAGCTGCGGCTTATTCAGCCCGGTAAACCGACACAGAACGGATTTATTGAGAGTTTTAACGGACGTTTTCACGATGAATGCCTGAATGAACACTGGTTTAGCGACATCAGCCATGCCAGGAAAACCATCAGTGAATGGCGTCAGGATTATAACGAATGTCGCCCACACTCCACGCTGAATTATCAGACGCCGTCTGAATTTGCAGCGGGCTGGAGAAAGGGTAATTCTGAGAGTGAAGGATCCGACATTACTAACTGAGCCTTGTATCTAATACTGGTGGCAGGTCAAGCCCCAAATGTATTATGCTGTAGTTCGTTCGTTCCAAGCATCGGTATATTGAATGTTGCCATCAACATACTTCCAAGTGATTTTTTCATAACGTAGTGCAACGTTTTCCATATGGCCTGTGCCAGGACAGCCACGGGTATCGTGCATCATTGGAGTTACCGAAATGACTTTCACATTTTCAAGCAGAATGTTGAAGTACTCGACTTCCTGCCCTGCATCGTTGATACAATACCATTTGATTTCGGCAGAGTGTAACGTTTGACCTGTACCAACTGCCTTGTATAAGTAAGGACTTGATGAGTCGATTTCCTTATCAAACTGGAAAGGGGCATGTTGTCGAGTGCCTGTTAGCTTCCCTGTGTTGCTATCAGTTGGAATACTCAGGTTATGGTGAATCGATCTTAGTTCTATGCTTCCTTCACGATCCTTTACATCAGATGAACCACGGATATTTGCACCGCCATCGTCTTTAAGCCATAAGTGAACTGGTACAGCCATTGATTTAGCTCCTTGCTAATCGTACAACCATTTACCGGCTTTTGCCGACTCTATCAACATACCAATAGTAAAATCTGGTACCTGAACTGGAATTACTTTTTTGAATGGATTCCAAGAAACACGTACATCTGGGTAGTATGTTTCAGTACTATAATTACCTTTTTCAACATTGAACTTTGCAAAGTACTCATTCATTAAATCATCAATTTCATACTCATCAATGCTTAGGTCAGTATCGAGATCTGTATCAGGTGTTAGTTCTACCTTTTTAATATTGAACAAATATGTACCGGCATAAGGTCGGATGAAGTCATAGATTTGTTGTTCAACATTGTCTACCATAATTTATCATTTTCCCTTGCTATCATGTTGTAATCACGAATTGACTTGTAAGTGATTTCAGAAACATCAGCAGCAAGTACGATAATACCAAGTAAGGGAATACTCCGGCCTACGAATGGGGCGATATTACGTACCATGACTCGTCTTGTTGTCCAAGGCGTGTATCCCCCTAACCAAGTTGGTAGCGAGATTCCAAAAGGAAATTTCGACTTCTTAAAGACATTACGTGCTGCTTTAGATGCGTATGAAGTACCTTTAGTAGCCCCCATTGGTTTCGCTCTGGTTGATTGATCATTTCTGCCAGAAAGAATTGCAACTATAGCTCCGAAATCTACGATACCTAAACCGAATTGATCTACTGTATGTTCGCAGAAGATCACAAAAAGCATCTGACCAGCAGTTAAATTTGACTTACCCGCATAAAAGTAAGTTCCATTTAGTTCTTCAACCGTATCCATACCTTCCCCTTTTACGTGACGTCTAAAGAGTATACAAGTGATTAAAATTATTAAACATTAAAAAGAGTGTACGAAATATCTGAATTTACCTTCCTTCGTGATTAAGATCATTCAACGCGGCCTTCGTCTAATCATATAATTTCTAATATTTTGTTATGATGAGATATATTGTTACCCTTCTGCATTCATTAGTGATTTGATGTTATCAATACTGTCTTTTAGTTGAGCATCAGATTTATCATTGCTTCCATATGCGTCTACAAACGCCGTAAGGCTATTTAAATCTTTCTGTAGTGCTACGATGTCTGTTACTAATAGATCGTCTGTAACGCTTTCTACGTAGCTTGTATTAGCCATTAGGTAATCAGTACGTAATTCTGCTTTTGTTTTTTCTGCCATTTTATTTCCTTATAAGTTTTTATAAAATTCTCCGGTAGCACGTAGTCCATACTTTTTATTCAAATGAGTGTAACTTGCCGTGGTTCCCTTCTGTTCTTTGTATTTAGTCAAGTCGAAAGACCAAATAAAACGGGCGTTCTTTGACTTCCCGTAAGGGGCTGGCAAAAACGCAAGTATGATCTTATTATCGATTTTATATAGACTAACGACCAAAGGGAGTTAGTCTATATAAGACTGAAAATATGTAAGCGATTTAATCAAGAGAATTATTTTTGTTCGTTAAGGTGATTTTTAATATATAGTTCTCACAATGGCACCAATACCCCACATATAGCGGTATAATTCGGGTTGCAGCACTATATATAGTACAATTAAGCAATAAAAACTTCCCATTGTGAGGATAATTAGTTCTCATAATAAAGTACAATAATGAGAATGAAATTATTACTTTCCATTCTCAGATTCGGCAATCATTGCCTCTAAACGCTTTATCATTTCTTGTGCGGATAATCCTGCATCTTGTCCATCTTGGATGCTTTTATTTTTGTATGCCGATAGGCCAATATCTTGCCAGTACGTTACTTCACCATCAAACAAGTGCTTCTTAGACTCTAAGTACTGCTCTATACGGGTTGTTTATTCGTCTAAACCACTGCCTTCAGTTTGTGTCGTTTTACTAATACGGGTGTATACATGGGGCGGCGAGTCGTCATATTTAACCATCAAATGATAATTAGTCTCAAGTGTGTATACTAACTTAAAACCACAGTTTCGGCATTTCTCCAGAGGAATAACACACGTTGCGTGGTCATCTCACGGAAAATACAGTCTTCTACCGCCAGATTGAACCAGGGATCATAAGAATCGGAAAGTAATAGTCTGAGAGGTTTCATTGCATATTCATCCTGAAGAGTCTGCCCGGATAATAGCAGCAAAAAACAGGATGAAATACGCAGTGAAATCAGGGGAAATACGATTTGGTGCCGCGTCAGATGCGGCGCGCCTGCCAGTAGACTTTACGCCAGTAAACATTATCAAGCGAAGAGCGGGTTACGCCCTGGCTGGTCGAGGCATGGATAAACTGATCGGCCGTGTCATAGATACCGACGTGAAGACCATTTTCACCGCTGCCAGTTTTGAAGAAAACCAGGTCACCGGGTAATAATTCATCACGTGGTACTTTGGTGCCAATTTTGGTCTGGTCGGCGGTCGTTCTCGGCAGCACGACGCCAAACCGGTCACGGTAAGTGCGGAAGACAAAACCAGAACAGTCGACGCCGCTCGGTTGTAATCCGCCGTAACGATACGGGGCACCATGCCACTGGCTGAGCTGGTCGTTAAGCTCGGCCACGACAGTAATAGAATCGGCAAACCTGCCGCTTGGCGGCGGAGCGTGGCTGCTGCAACCGTTAAGAATTAATGCGGCAACAGCCAGCAGGGAATACATGGATACGGATGACCAGCGCATAGTGCATTCCTTCTCGAATAGCGTCACGGCATGACCAGACGCGAAGGTTTACGCGCACCGGATAAGTCGCCGTTATCTAAGAACTAATAGAATTTAGCGCTATTTTATCCGTCATCCAATGTTTAATGCTGTTTTTTATCGTCAGAAAATACATTTAATGAGATTTTTTTACGGGTTTACTGTGAATCAGCCAGACACCTGACAGGATAAGCAACCCGCCAAGGGTTTTACTTAAGCTGATGCTTTCATTGAACCAGGGCAGAGTGACTGCGGCCACATACACCAACACATAACTGAGACTCAGTAAAGTATATGCCCGGTTGAGCGGCAGATAATGCAACGCAAAAAACCAGCATCCCATCGATAAGACATAGCCACACAGCCCTGCAAAAACGGCAATCAATGCACTTAAATGACTCAGAATAAAGGGAGCGTCTATCGCTGCCAGTGAAAACACCGGGATCTGCACCATGCCCCATTTCATCAGCAATTGTGCCGCAGTGACCAGCAACACGCTTCCCGTGCCCCAGAGATATCCTTTCATAAGCTGAAACTCATTACGGCTATACCACACATGATCAGCCCAACGCCGCACCAGTGACGCGCATCGACAACTTCACCGAAGCACCCGCGGGCACAGAGCGTGATGAAAACGAAATTCAGACTGAGCATGGGATAAGCCAGGCTCAGCGGCAGGAGTTGTAATACCCGCAACCATAACAGCATGGCGATACCGAGCAACAATATCGCCAATCCGAGCCAGCGTAAAACCTTCGCCATGCCCTGCCCGGCGACCTGTGCGGCCTGCTTCTGACAAAGCTGACCGGCACAGGTGATAACGCTGACGGCAAGAACCAGAAAGAAACCGGTCATGGCAGTTTTTTGTAGAACAGCAGCGCCTGACGATCAACTTGTACCTTTTGATCCGCAGGAGGCAGAGAGGATTTTACGGCAGCATTACGGTCAAGCCTGAGGACCAGAGAGACGTTTCCTTCCTGGCGTGCTTGTTGCAGCCATTGTGAAAAATGCGCCGCATCGACAAAATTATTCCTGGCATCCGGATAACTCAGACCGTATTGCAACTCACCCTTTTCATCAAACATCAGAATGTCACTGCGTTTGAGCGTCCACGCGATTGCGGTCGCCACGCCCACGTTGTCTGTCAGTACATAACGACTGTCTTTTAACAACGCCATATTTTGTGTCAAAAAGGGCTGTGGCTGTTTGGAATCCATCACTTTCTTTGGAACAGCCTGTCCGACCAGCAACGCCAGCACCAGCGGGCAAAGAGCAGCCCAATACCAGCGCTTTGTCAAATCCGTCAGCGATATGGCTCCCGCCAGCGCCCATACCGCAAAGCACAGAATACCAATCAGCGCATGGGGTAACTCCGAACGGCTGAACACGGCTTTAATGTGCAACGGCAAAATTCCGGATATCACCAGTACAGCGGCCGCCATCAGAAGACCAAAAGTGATGTTGATCACACCATTAGCTTTCAGTGTACGCAATTTCCCTGACTGACAGATTTGATTGAGATGATCGGCCATCAGCAAGGCAACCGGCGCAAAGCACGGCAAAATATAGGTCGGCAGTTTACCTTTGGCGATGCTGAAGAAAATCAGCGGCATGATTGCCCAGCTCAACAGGAAAAATAATTCCGGTCGTACGACCCGTTTAGTCCAGCCCGCCCGCAATGCGCCAGGTAACAGTCCGAGCCACGGCAGCGCGCCCAGAAACAGTACCGGCAGGTAATACCAGAAAGGTGCCTTATGCTGAGCATCAGCCTCAGCAAAACGCTGAATATGTTCAACCCAGAAGAAGTAATTCCAGAAGTCAGGCTCACGGTGTGCTATCGCCAGCACCCACGGCAGGCTCAGTGCCGCCGCGCTCACAATCGCCAGCGGGCCCCAACCAAGCAGGGTTTTAAAACGCTTCTCGCGCCAGATAATCGGCAGTACGGCAATAACCGGTAACGCCAGCGCCAGAAACCCCTTCGTCATGAAGCCCATACCGCAGGCCAATCCCAGCGCTATCCAGCTTATGGCTTTTTGCGGTGTAGGCGAAACCCGCAGGCAGAACCACGTCGCCACCATGGCCGTGGTCATCCACAAGGTGATCATAGGATCCAGAACACTGTAAGTGCCGATACTGAACACCAGTGTCATGGAAAGATAGATCAGCGCCGCTGTGTAAGCCGTCTGGCGGTTACGCCACATAAGATGTGCCAGCCAGAACACCAGAATGGCACTCAGCAGGGTGCTGAATACCGAACCAAAACGCACAGCAAAATTACTGTCACCAAAAATCATCTGGCTGATGTTGTTAAACCAATAGCCTGCCACCGGTTTTTCAAAGTATCGCAATCCGAGAAGATGAGGCACAACCCAGTCGCCGCGCTGGAGCATTTCGCGGCTGATTTCAGCATAACGGGTTTCATCAGGTTGCCATAACAGGCGGCTATTAAGAGGAACAAGATATACCAGCGCGAAAAACACCAGGATCAGGGTGCTCCATACGCCTTTAATTGTTTTCGACATCAGGAAAAACCTTCTTGCTGACAACCTAACCAGCCTTCCCTTCCCGGGAAACTGGCGCGAACCACTTTGCCTCTTGGCAATGAACTCAGATCTTGCGGCAGCAACTCACCCAGCGCGCAAAACTGTATCCCCTGTGCAGATGCACGGGTCAGTAATTCATCGAACTTTTGAGCCAGTGACATGCCTTCTACTTCCGCATGAATGGTATAAACCGGTACACCGCTATCTTTCGCAATAGCATCAAGAATAAAGTCGTTGAAGTTATCGGCGTTAATCTCACCGCCAGCCACTTCGTCATACGTCGGTAACGTCACAGGAATCTGTACGGTACCCAATGTTCCATTTTTCAGTACCGGCAGGAAAGGTCGCGTTCCGCGGCAATCACTGTTGTAGTAAAAATGGAAACGTTCTTTGACTTCAATGACCCGCTCATCGGCACGCCAGCCCGCCACCGCCGAGCATTCAACATCATGACCCAGACTTTTTTCCAATGCATCCAGCCCCAGCCGGATTTGCTCTTCCAGCTGTTTCTCGGACCATTTCCCCACTTTTGCCTGCCAGCCCTGATGATCCCAGGCGTGCAGCCCCACTTCATGACCTCGTTTGGCGGTTTCTTTCATCAGATAACCGAGATCACGCGCGATAAGTTTACCCGGCCACGCAGTGCCTGCCAGTAAAATATCCCAACCGTAAAGGGACGCCGCATTAGAACGCAGCATTTTCCACAGGAAGCGCGGTTTAAGCAGGCGCCATAAATGACGCCCCATATTATCCGGGCCAACGCTGAAGAAGAAACTGGCGGTAATTTTATGATTGGCAAGCGTTTGCAGAAGCTGAGGGACACCCTCGCGGGTGCCACTCCAGGTATCCACATCAATGCGCAGACCCACTTTCTTCATGACGGGCACCCTGTCAGGCTTTGTCAGCGTCAGGATTTACTGAGCGCAGGAAGAAATCCAGGGTTTCAGCAACGGTTTTATCCATACCAATTTCCGGTTTCCAGTTCAGCAGACGACGGGCATTTTTGATGCTCGGCGTACGATGCTCAACATCCTGATAACCCTTACCGTAGTAAGTGCTGCTTTCCACCAGATTGAAACCGGCAAACGGCGGGAACTGCGCGCGCAGCGGATGCGATTCAAAGCTACTCAGCAGCATCTCTGCCAGTTCACGAATACTTGCTTCGTTGGTCGGGTTACCGATGTTGATGATCTGACCATCACACAGATTGTCACGGTTTTCGATAATGCGGAACAATGCTTCGATACCGTCGTTAATATCAGTGAAGCAACGCTTCTGCTCACCGCCATCCACCAGTTTGATAGGCGAGCCTTCAACCAGATTCAGGATCAGCTGAGTAATGGCGCGGGAGCTGCCGATACGCGCGGCATCCAGATTGTCCAGTCGTGGACCCATCCAGTTGAACGGGCGGAACAGGGTGAATTTCAAACCTTCTTTCGCACCATAAGCCCAAATCACGCGGTCCAGCAACTGCTTAGAAACAGAATAAATCCAGCGTTGTTTGTTGATCGGACCGACAATCAGGCGGGAATGATCTTCATCGAATTCTTTGTCATCACACATACCGTAAACTTCAGATGTTGACGGGAAGATGATGCGCTTTTTGTATTTCACACAATCGCGGACGATTTTCAGGTTTTCTTCGAAATCCAGTTCGAATACACGCAGCGGATTACGGGTGTATTCGATTGGCGTTGCGATAGCCACCAGTGGCAGAACAACGTCGCATTTTTTGATGTGATATTCGATCCACTCTGAATGGATGCTGATATCACCTTCCACGAAGTGGAAATGCGGATTGCTCATGAAGCGGCTGACCGCATCGGAGCTGATATCCAGACCATAAATTTCATAGCGGTCTTCGCGCAGCAGACGCTCACTCAGGTGGTTACCGATGAAACCATTTACGCCGAGGATTAACACGCGGGTACGACGTTTCATCACCGCCGTTGGCAGTGTCGCGACACGCATATCCGGCATGATGCCCAGTTCAAGCGCCAGTCGGGAGCCCTGAACATACAGACCGTTTTCGCTCTGGCCGGCCAGAATTTCCAGCGCACCTTCGCCACAGGCGATGATCAGCGGATCAGAAGAAAGCACGGTACCCGGTTGTTTGTCGTGCTGAGTAGTCAGCGGACGTGCACGCCATACAGTCAGTTTACGCTGTCCCAGATAAGAGAACGCACCCGGGTAGGGTTCAGTCACCGCACGGATCAGGTTATTGATTTCTGTGGCAGATTTGTGCCAGTGAATTTCACCGTCTGCTGCAGTACGGCGGCCAAAGTAGCTGGCCTGCGTTTCATCTTGCGGGGTCAGGGTGAGGTTGCCCGCCTTCATTTCAGGCAGCACATCCGTCAGTAAGGCTTTAGCCGCTTCACGCACTTTGGCATGAAGTTTCAGCGCAGTATCATCGGCAGTAATAGCCACTTTACGCTGACCAACGATGTCGCCTGCGTCAGGACGTTTGACCATTTTATGCAAGGTCACGCCCGTTTCAGTTTCGCCATTCAGAAGCGCCCAGTTAACCGGTGCACGACCGCGATAACGCGGCAACAATGAACCATGCAGATTGAAGCCACCCTGCGGTGCCAGAGATAAAATCTCTTCGCTCAACATATTGCGGTAGTAGAAGGAGAAAATAATATCGGGCTGTAAAGCACGGATGCGGTCGACCCACAACGGATGGTTAACATCTTCAGGCGCATAAACCGGCAAATCCAATTCTGCACCCTGACGCGCAACGGAAGAAAAGAATTGGTTCTCATTCGGGGAATCAGTATGGGTGAAAACCGCCTGAACATCGTAACCCGCATCAACCAGAGCCTGTAAACCAACACAACCAATATCATGATAGGCAAATACAATCGCTTTCATCACTCTTCTTCCTGACTGTTGTCTTCGGTACGAACGCCGACGACTTTTTGAACAAAATAACGGGGACGTGCACGAACATCGTTATAGATCCGCCCGATGTATTCACCGAGTAACCCCATACCGACAAACTGCGCACCGATAAACATGAATAACAATGCAAATAGCGTGAACACGCCTTCCGCGGCCCATTCCGGGCCGTTAATAAGGCGCATTAAAATAAGGAAGACCGCAAGAACGAAACCGAAGATGGCGATCGCACTGCCGACAACACTGAGCATTCTCAGCGGTGTTGTAGTCAGACAGGTGATCAGGTCATACATCAGATTGATCAGTTTCATCAGACTGTATTTGGAATCACCAAATTCACGTTCGGAATGCTGAACCGGAATCTCTACGGTTTTGCGCGCGAATGTGTTAGCCAGGATAGGAATAAACGTACTGCGCTCATGGCAGTGCAGCATGGCTTCGATGATGTGACGGCGATAAGCCCTTAACATGCACCCGTAGTCACCCATCGATTTACCGGTAGCGCGCTGGATCATCATGTTGATCATTCTGGACGCGGTTTTACGGAACCACGAATCACGACGGTTAGCACGTACAGTGCCGACAACGTCATAACCTTCATCCGCAGTGGCGACCAGACGTGGAATTTCTTCCGGCGGGTTTTGCAGATCGGCATCTAAGGTAATAACCAGATCACCCGTAACATGGCTGAAACCGGCCATTATTGCGGAGTGCTGACCATAGTTACGATTGAGTAAAACAGCAATGATATGACTGTCAGGTTGTTCGGCAGCAGCAGAAAGCATATCGCCGGAGCTGTCGGAGCTGCCGTCATCGACCAGAATAATTTCATATTGCTGGGTTAATTGTTGGCAAGCGGCCTGCGTGCGCGAAAGCAACGCAGGCAGGCTTTCTTCTTCGTTATAGACCGGAATAACTACCGAGACTTTACGGATAGGTTCGTAATGCGCCACTACTGCGCCTCCAGAAGAGAAAAAAGAGCTGCGACAACGCGATCCACATCGCTGTCCTGCATATCAGGGAACAACGGCAGACTGCACAGACGTGCGGAATTCCATTCGCTGTTTGGCAGATTCAGGTGCGGATAACGTTCGCGGTAATATTTTTGGGTGTGAGCGGCTCGGAAATGTAAACCGGTTCCGATGCCCTGCTCTTTCAGGCGTTCCATCAGTGCGTCACGACTGATACCACAACGCGCTTCGTCCACACGTATCATGAATAAATGCCACGTATGCAGATGCGGATAAGCCGGCACATTCATGGGCAGATACGGTGAGCCCTGTAATTTATCCAGATAACGCTGGGCCAGCTCCGCACGGCGGGCATTCATTTGTGCCAGACGCTTAAGCTGCACGACAGCGACAGAGGCATGAATGTCGGAGAGATTATATTTAAAGCCTGGCTCGACCACTTCAGCCTGCGGTTTCCGCCCCAAAACCTGACGATCAAATGCATCAACAGCCAGACCGTGGAATTTCAATGCACGCACTTTATCAGCCAGAGCATCATCATCCGTGGCAATCAGGCCGCCTTCGGCGCAGGTCATATTTTTGATTGCGTGGAACGAGAAGATTGCGGTGCCCCGGGCTCCAATCCAGCGGTCACGATATTTGGTGCCTGCAGCGTGCGCGGCATCTTCTATCACCGCAATATTGTGCTGATTTGCCACGGCATAAATAGGGTCAAGATCTAAAGGCGCGCCCGCGTAATGAACGGGAATAATTGCTTTGGTTTTTGGCGTTATGGCTGCGGCAACCGCTTCGGCACTGACCATTAACGTGTCAGGATCAACATCAATCATGACCGGTTCTGCGCCGAGCAAAACAATCATGTTGAGGGTGGAAACCCAAGTCTGAGAAGGGGTAATCACTTCATCGCCGGGACCGATGCCGAGCGCCATCAGGGTGACGTGCATGCCGCCGGTGGCGGAACTCACCGCAATAGCATGTTTACAGCCGAAAGCGGCAGAAAAATCCTGTTCAAGCTGATGTGTCTGCGGCCCGGTGGTGATCCAGCCAGAGCGTAATACCTGCCCCACAGCCGCTATTTCTTCTTCGCCCATAGACGGACGGGAAAAAGGCAAAAAGTTTTCCATTACGCTATCCCAAAAAGGTAATTAACCGGTAATGACTGTAGACCGCATTTATTTAACAGTAAGTAAACGCCGCCATGAAATTATGGATCTTATGATGTCGGTTTAATCTTAATTTAACCTTAAGGTTTTGCCAGTTTTGCGAAGTTAAACAGAAAGTAAATAAACGAAAATAAAATAGCGAAAACCGAATAAAACCCATCAATAACAACTGATTAACTTGTTTATGATTTTTATAAAAAAAATGAACTTTATTAAAAAAATGCATTCTTTGCGCTTTTTATGAGCAAATAAGAATTGGGGCAAAGGGTAAACCCCGATAATAATATAATTAAACCGCTATGCATTAAGCTCAGGTAAATCTCAGGTCGCCATTATCCATTGTCTGCCGGCCAGTTCGTGTATCTCAAATGCCACTTTGTATACGTCTGATAATTTTTCAGACTGCATGACATCAGCACATTTTCCCGCCACCATTACCTGACCTTGAAACATGAGCCAGACCTGATGTGCGTAATGCAGTGTGTGGTTTAAATCATGATCGCTTAACACCACAGAACGACCTGCTGCACAAAACTCCGAAAGCAGTTGGTCGAGCGCCTTCTGCTGGGCAACATCCAGGCTGTTCATCGGCTCATCAAGGAATAAAAGCTGACTATCCGGATTCACCGTCGGCCATACCTGCAGGAGAGCAGCCGCCAGTCTTACCCGCTGCCATTCTCCACCGGATAAATGCGTGACCGGGCGGCCAAGCTTATCGCTAAGATGCAGAGCCTCACACAAACATGAAACCGTGCGCTCAAGAGCACCGGGATCAATTTTTTGCGGCTGATGTAGGGATAAATATTGAAATACCGGCATCAGGGATGCCGGCGTCAGTTGCTGACATAACCAGGCACGAAGACGTGCCAGCCTGGGGCCGGGGATATCGGACAGCCGTTGTCCGTCGAGAGTCACCTCCCCTCCCCCTTCTGACATCCCTGCCAGACGGGCCAGTAACGTACTTTTCCCGGCACCATTTGGGCCGATGATATGGATCCGGCTGCCCGGCTCAATCTGCGTGCTAAAGGCACGAAGCCGCCCGGACACGGTTATCTGGCGACATTCCAGCATCGGTGTGTTCACACGCACATTATTTCGCCAGCGCGACTTTGATGGTTTCCATCAGGATTGGATCTTCCGGTGCCATATCCGGTGCGAAACGCTGGACAACGGTACCGTCCCGGCCGATCAGGAATTTTTCAAAGTTCCACAAGATGTCATCGGGCTTCAGGGGCTGGCGACCTTTGCTGGCCAGGCGTTCATAGAATGCACTGTCCTGCGGTTTTACTGCTGTCGGACACGCCGCAATCAGCGCGGAATACAGCGGATGACGGTGATCTCCGTTGACATTAATTTTACTGAACATCGGGAATTTCACCCCATATTGGGTCGTGCAGAAGGTTTTGATCTCATCTTCAGTACCGGGTTCCTGCGCACCGAATTCATTGCACGGGAAGCCCAGCACTTCAAAACCACGGTCATGCCATGCCTGATAGATATTTTCCAGACCTTCATATTGTTTGGTCAGGCCACATTGTGAGGCCACATTCACGACCAGTAATACAGAACCTTTGTACGCGCCGAGCGTCGTGTCTTCGCCATCGATAGTTTTCAGAGAAATATCAAAAATTTCATTACTCATATTTTTGTCCTGCCAGGAGTAGGTGAGGAAAAGGGGTGTCAGGAAACAGCATAGCTGACACACCAAAAAGGATCAGCGGATTTGTCCGGTTCTGATCAGCAACCAGATAAATACCGGTGCCCCCAGGGTGGCGGTGACTACACCGACCGGTAATTCTGCCGCAGATAGACCAATCCGGGCCAGCACGTCCGCTAACAGCAAAACTGAAGCGCCGCAAAGCGCACAGGCAGGCAACAAACGACGCTGATCCGTGATTCCGCAAAGCCTGAGAATATGCGGGATAATCAGCCCGATGAAACCAATCACGCCCGATAAGGCGACACTCAAGCCGACCATCCAGCCGACGGCAAGCACCAGAATATAGCGCCAGATATTCAGCGATATGCCGAGTTGCCTCGCCTGCTGTGTTCCAAGCGACAGCAGGTTAAGCGTATTACCTTGCATGACCAGCCACAATAAAACGGGCAGTAACATCAACCCAAGCCAGATCTGACTCCAGTCAACGCCGCCAAATCCGCCCATCATCCAGTACATCAGTTGCCGTAAATCGAGATTATTGCTGAAATAAATGGCCCAGGTCATTAAGGCACTGCAGGCAATCCCAATCGCAATCCCGACAAGCAGCATACGGGCATTTGTCAGAAGACGTTTACGGGCGATATACAGCAAAAAGAAAGTGACTATAAGCGCCCCGGCAATGGCCGCCAGGCTCATAACCCAAACAGGCAACAGACCGTGGCTTAACATCACACATAAGACCAGCGCAACGCAGGCACCATTGGCCACACCGAGTAAACCTGGCTCAGCAAGAGGGTTTTCAAACAAGGACTGCATTACTGCGCCAGACGTCGCGAGACTTGCCCCCACCATTATGACAGCGACAGTGCGCGGAAACCGTAATTGCCATACGAAGAGACGTGCCTCAGTACCCAGCCATTGGTCCGGCCACAGCCAGCTTTCGCCCGCACTCAGGCTTAACGCCCCTGTCACTAATAACAGCATGCTCAGCCCGTATAACCAGCGGCGGTCACGATTTCTCTGTTGCTGTTCAAAAACTGAAAAGGTCTGCGGGATAGACATGCAAGGCAGATTCCTGAGTCTGACGGTGAGTGACTATCCTACCGATATTAGGCAGTTAGCTCTAGCGAAGAACAGGCGAATGCGATAAATAGGAAATAAAAAAGCCGGTGGCTAAGCACCGGCTTCAAACACGTTGGGGATCACCGCAAGAATTAATGTCCCTGATAACCGTTTGGCGGGATCGGCTGCCCGTTCCCGTGATGATCATTATTATCACGGCGTTCATCATTACCATGATGAGCCTTGTTATCATGATGCTCATCATGGGGACCATTACCGTTTGGATGACCCTGATTATGTCCCGGGGTGTCGTGGTCGCGCTGAGGGGGTTTAGCGTCCCAGCGATTGCCATGCCAGTACATACCATGTTCATTACGTTCACCGTAATGATGCCCCTGGTGATCGTGCCACCACTGCGGTGGACGCCAGTCATAACCATCCCAATAGTAACCGCGCTGGTCCTGATCCCCGAGATGAAGTGATACGCCAGGTACGTTGAGGTCAATAGAAACATTTGCCTGTGCGATCACAGGCAAAGCCAGTGCACAACAAAGCAATAAGAGAGATTTTTTCACGTTAGTCACGCCTTCTTTATTTTTTATGACGTGTTTTTTATATCAGCCAGCCAGGGAAGTGAATATAAGAAATAAACGTTTTTTCGGATAACTTGCTCTGAGCTTACAATAAAAATACAAATATTTCCTGATTGAAATAATTCAATCCGACGGTGTTTATTAACTATTCAATTCTTATGGAGACGCTAACAAATCTTAACGCAAGGCTGACAACAACCCGCCTGCATTCTATTTATACTCGCCCTGTTTATTCAAACAAAGGATGTATTTTATGCGTCGTGTTTTAGCTCTATTGAGCATTGCTCTGGTTGTCGTCAGCCTCAGCGGCTGTTTATTCCCACCATTCTGGGGCCCAGGTGGTGGAGGTCACGGCGGCGGTGGCCATGGTGGCGGTGGTCCGCGTATGTTCTATAACCAATAATTACATGTTATATTTTTACGCTTAAGCTGCCGGTTAATTTTTCGGTAACTTGGTTCAGTTAATGATGTACGCGCATTATTTACTGAATGTAATGAGTTATTTATCTTCGGGGCTTTGGCCCCTTTTTATTTTAATGGCTTCGTAAAAATCAGCTCGGGAAATAATGAAGTTCGCTGACTTTGTCGCCCTGAAATTTAATCTATCAGACTAATCCTGAACAGCCTACCCTTTTAACACTATCTTTTCACTTTCCGTGCTTATTACTGATAAGCGTGAAAACTTATTGCGTGTTGTGTATTGATGAACATAAAACGCAGGCAAAAAAAAGGCCGCTTTCGCGGCCTTTTGATGTTTTCACTTATTCTTTCGGAGTAGCATTCTCTACACGACTTTTCAATTTCTGTCCCGGACGGAAAGTCACCACACGACGCGCCGTGATCGGAATATCTTCGCCGGTTTTCGGGTTACGTCCCGGACGTTGGTTTTTGTCACGCAGATCAAAGTTGCCAAAGCCAGACAGTTTTACTTGTTCGCCATTTTCCAAAGCACGACGTACTTCTTCGAAAAATATTTCAACAAGGTCTTTGGCATCCCGTTTGCTCAGCCCCAGCTTTTCAAACAGGTGTTCTGACATTTCAGCTTTAGTAAGCGCCATAGGTTCAATCCCTCAAGGATGCTTGGAATCGCTGTTTTAGAGCCTCTACGCATTTTGCAACGGTAGCGGCGATCTCCTCTTCTTCCAGTGTACGGCCGGTATCCTGCAACACCAGACTAATAGCCAGGCTCTTATAACCCTCAGCTACGCCCTTGCCACGGTACACATCAAACAAGTTTACGCCAACTACCTGATTTGCGCCAACTTTCTTGCACTCTGCCAAAATATCGTCTGCGGGCACGTTTTCGGCCACTACAACAGCAATGTCACGACGGTTCGCCGGGAAGCGAGAAATCTCTTTCGCATCAGGCAGTACGCGGTCTGCGACCTTGTTCCACAACAGTTCGAAGACGACGGTACGACCATTAAGATCGAGTTTACGTTCCAGCTCAGGGTGTACTACACCAATGAAACCAATACGTTCGCCGTGTAAATAAATCGCAGCGCTTTGCCCGGGATGCAACGCAGGATTCGCTTCCACCTTGAACTGTACATTGTTCATTTTGCCGGTAAGCTCAAGAATAGCCTCAAGATCACCTTTCAAATCGTAGTAGTCAACTGCCTGACGCGCCAGATCCCAATGCTCTTCATTTTTGGTGCCGGAGATCACCCCAGACAGCATGACGTCCTGACGGATACCTAAATCGGCTTGCGTATCAGGGACAAAGCGCAGGCCACTTTCAAATAAACGTACGCGACTTTGCTGACGATTCTGGTTATTTACCACTGAAGTCAGCAAACCTGACCACAGGGAAAGACGCATAGCGGACATTTCCACCGAAATCGGGCTAGGCAAAATCAGCGCGTCTTCGCCCGGATGCAGCAGAGCCTGCACTTTTGGATCGACAAAACTGTAAGTGATCGCTTCCTGGAAACCGCGGTCAACCAGCAGATTTTTCACACGTTTCAGCGAAAGGTTCGCTTCACGGTGTTTGGTCATCACCAGGCTGGCTTTAACCGGGACATCAGGAATATTGTTGTAGCCGTAAACACGCGCAACTTCTTCCACCAGGTCTTCTTCGATTTGCATATCGAAACGCCAGCTTGGTGCGACAGCTACCCAGTGGTCGGCGTGATGCTGAACCTGGCACCCAAGGCGGGTCAGAATGTCAGTCACCTGTGCATCTTCAACGTGATGCCCGATCAGGCGATCCAGTTTTTCACGACGCAGAATGATGGTTGCCGCTTTCGGCAAATCCGCTTCGGAAGTGGCGTCGATAACCGGCCCCGCTTCCCCGCCGCAGATGCTCAGCAACAACGCAGTGGCGCGTTCGATGGCTTTGAATTGCAACTTCGGATCAACACCACGTTCATAGCGATGTGATGCGTCTGTGTGCAAACCCTGGCGACGTGCACGGCCTGTGATCGACAGTGGCGCGAAGAAAGCAGATTCCAGCAGGACATCCTGCGTTTCATCGTTCACACCGGAATGCTCGCCACCAAAAATACCGGCCATGGCGAGCGCTTTCTCGTGATCCGCGATGACCAGCGTATCTTCTGCCAGTTTCGCCTGTGTACCGTCGAGCAGGGTCAGCGGTTCACCTGGCCGGGCCATACGTACTACAATGCCGCCGCTGATGCGGTTCAGATCAAACGCATGCATTGGCTGACCGAGTTCGAGTAACACGTAGTTAGTGATATCCACCACGGCATCAATAGAACGCGTACCACAACGACGCAGTTTTTCACGCATCCACAGTGGCGTTGGCGCTTTAACGTTAATACCTTTCACTACGCGACCCAAATAGCGCGGACACGCTTGTGGGGCCTGCACATCAATGGAAATAGTGGCATCAATCGTTGCCTTGACCGGGTTCATTTCCGGCTCAACCAGTGGCAACTGGTTAATCACCGCAACATCACGCGCCACGCCGAGGATACCCAGGCAATCGGCACGGTTTGGCGTTACGCTGATTTCAATTGTGGTGTCATCAAGTTTCAGGAATTCGCGGATATCAGTACCGACTGGCGCATCCAGTGGCAGTTCAATGATACCGTCGTGATCTTCTGAAATACCTAATTCGGAGAATGAGCACAGCATACCTTCTGAAGGTTCACCACGCAGTTTTGCGGCCTTAATTTTAAAATCACCCGGCAATACAGCGCCGACTGTTGCTACTGCAACTTTAAGGCCCTGACGGCAGTTTGGCGCACCACAAACGATGTCCAGCAGACGATCGCCGCCCACATTGACTTTCGTAACACGCAGTTTATCGGCATTAGGATGCTGACCGCATTCGACAACTTCACCGACAACCACGCCATTAAATGCGCCTGCCACTGGCTCAATGCCATCAACTTCCAGGCCGGCCATGGTAATTTGGTCTGATAATGCTTCGCTGCTGATGGCTGGGTTTACCCACTCACGCAACCAGAGTTCACTGAATTTCATGTGATATTCCCGCCTTACTTAAACTGTTTGAGGAAACGCAGATCGTTTTCGAAGAATGCACGCAGGTCAGTCACGCCATAGCGCAACATTGTCAGACGTTCCATCCCCATCCCGAAGGCAAAACCGGAATACACTTCAGGGTCAATGCCCACGTTGCGCAGTACATTCGGATGCACCATGCCGCAACCCAGCACTTCCAGCCATTTACCATTCTTGCCCATCACATCCACTTCTGCGGAAGGCTCAGTGAACGGGAAATAGGAAGGACGGAAACGGATCTGCAAATCAGCTTCAAAGAAGTTATTCAGGAAATCGTGCAATGTGCCTTTCAAGTTGGAAAAACTGATGCCTTTATCGACAATCAGACCTTCCATCTGATGGAACATCGGCGTGTGCGTCTGATCGTAATCGTTACGATAAACGCGGCCCGGCGCGATAATACGAATCGGCGGCTGCTGGTCTTTCATTGTACGGATCTGAACACCAGAAGTTTGTGTACGCAGCAGGCGCTTGGCATCAAACCAAAAAGTATCGTGATCGGCACGCGCAGGATGATGACCTGGAATGTTCAGGGCATCAAAGTTGTGATAGTCATCTTCGATTTCCGGGCCGGTTTCCACGGTAAAACCTAACTCACCAAAAAAAGTTTCAATGCGGTCGATAGTACGGGTCACCGGGTGCAGCCCACCGTTTTCGATACGACGACCAGGCAGGGAAACATCAATCGTTTCTTCAGCCAGACGGGCATTCAGTTCGGCGGACTCCAGCGTATTTTTACGCGCGTTCAGGGCTTCCTGAACCTGCGCTTTCGCTTCGTTGATGACTGCACCCGCAGCCGGGCGTTCTTCCGCTGGTAATTCACGGAGGGTTGTCATCTGGAGTGTCAGGTGGCCTTTCTTACCCAGATATTCGACACGCACATTATCCAGTGCGGCGATATCCTGAGCACTCTCTACGGCTGCCTTGGCATTGGCAACCAGTTCTGCGAGATGTGGCATTGCTTTCCTCTTCTTCTGGCCAATATGGCCCGATGTAAAATAACCGTGATTAATCAGGGGCGCGATTTTGACCCTGAACCTTAGTTGTATAAAGCACAGATACAAAAAAGCCTCCACGAGGGAGGCTTAGGCGCTACTTTTCGTTTCTTCTCTTACGCGCGAAAGCCTTCCTGAGTCAGGCGCTAAAGTAAAAAAAGAAACGGAAAATAGCAGTGTTCATGCTTGCGTTACCTTATCGGTTGTAAATCTTGTGCCGGAATTCAAACGAAACGGTGGTTATTAAACAACGAAACAGAATGTTTTTAAACACAAAATATAAAAGAGGGAGCAAGCTCCCTCTTTTACCTGACTTACGCCAGAGCTGCTTTCGCTTTTTCGACCAGTGCAGAGAATGCCACTTTGTCGAATACCGCGATGTCAGCCAAGATCTTACGGTCAATTTCAATAGAAGCTTTTTTCAAGCCGTTAATGAATTTGCTGTAAGACATGTCGTTCTGACGAGCTGCTGCGTTGATACGCGCGATCCACAGCTGACGGAACTGACGTTTCTTTTGACGACGGTCACGGTAGGCGTATTGACCAGCTTTGATAACAGCCTGGAATGCAACACGATATACGCGAGAACGGGCACCGTAGTAGCCTTTCGCCTGTTTTAAGATTTTCTTGTGACGTGCACGTGCAATCACACCACGTTTTACGCGAGCCATATGCTCTCCTGAGTTTTATATTCTAGATGAAAAAAAGTGTATTTATGCGTACGGCAGACATGCAGAGACCAGACCCAAATCGTTCTTGGATACCAGGCCTTTTGGACGCAAGTGACGTTTACGCTTAGTAGCTTTTTTGGTCAGAATATGACGCAGGTTTGCGTGCTTACGCTTAAAACCACCGTTGGCGGTTTTTTTGAAGCGTTTAGCGGCGCCGCGTACTGTTTTGATCTTTGGCATTTTAAATTCCACTTCGCATTGTTATTAACATGAATCAGAAAGGCGAATCCAGCATACGCGGTGCGGGCACCGCGCAGCAGGATTACTTGGAAGCCTTACTGTTTCTTCTTAGGTGCGAGCACCATGATCATCTGACGACCTTCGATCTTCGTAGGGAAGGATTCGACAACGGCCAGTTCAGAATCTTCACACAGGTCTTTACGGACGCGGTTAAGCACTTCCATACCGATCTGTTGGTGCGCCATTTCACGCCCACGGAAACGCAGGGTGATTTTAGCTTTATCGCCATCTTCCAGAAAGCGAATCAGGTTGCGTAGTTTGACCTGATAGTCGCCATCATCGGTACCAGGTCGGAATTTGATTTCCTTAACCTGAATAACTTTTTGTTTCTTCTTCTGCTCTTTGGTCGACTTGCTCTTCTCGTAGAGGAATTTGCCGTAATCCATGATTCGACAAACTGGCGGCTCGGCATTCGGACTGATTTCTACTAAATCGACGCCCGCTTCCTCAGCTTTTTCAAGAGCTTCATTCAGACTGACAATACCAATCTGCTCGCCATCGACGCCTGTGAGGCGAACTTCTTGCGCGCGAATCTCTTTGTTAATGCGATTAGGACGCGCCGGTTGAACTCGTTTTCCGCCTTTAATACTTTATTCCTCCAGTTGATGAAGACTTCTGCTGCGGATTTCCGCCAGCAGTTTGTCAACGACTTCGCTAACATCCATGCTTCCTAAGTCTTTGCCGCGGCGGGTACGAACAGCAACTTTGCCTGCTTCGACCTCTTTATCGCCACAAACTAACATATAAGGAACACGGCGTAGCGTGTGTTCGCGAATTTTAAAGCCAATCTTCTCATTTCTCAAGTCGGCTTTAACGCGAATGCCTGCATCTTGCAGTTTTTTAGTTAATTCTTCGACATAGGTAGCTTGTGCATCAGTGATGTTCATGATCACTACCTGAACCGGAGCCATCCAGGTCGGGAAGAAGCCAGCGTATTCTTCAGTCAGAATACCGATGAAGCGCTCCATCGAACCCAGGATAGCACGGTGAATCATTACCGGAACCTGACGGTCGTTACTTTCGCCAATATAAGAGGCGTTCAAACGACCAGGTAATGAAAAGTCGAGCTGCACGGTACCACACTGCCACGCACGATCCAAACAATCATGCAAGGTAAATTCAATTTTCGGACCGTAGAACGCCCCTTCACCTGGCTGATATTCGAACGGAATATCGTTTTCAGTCAGCGCAGCCGCGAGATCATCCTCAGCACGTGTCCACATTTCATCAGTACCAATGCGCTTCTCAGGACGGGTGGATAATTTCACCACGATCTTTTCGAAACCAAAAGTGCTGTACATGTCATACACCATACGGATACAGCTGTTTACTTCGTCACGTACCTGCTCTTCAGTACAGAAGATATGAGCATCATCCTGAGTGAAGCCACGAACTCGCATCAGGCCATGCAATGCGCCGGAGGGCTCATTACGGTGGCAACTGCCGAACTCAGCCATACGCAATGGCAGGTCGCGGTAGGATTTCAGTCCCTGATTGAAGATCTGAACGTGTCCCGGACAGTTCATTGGTTTGATGCAATATTCCCGGTTTTCAGAAGAAGTGGTGAACATCGCTTCTTTGTAGTTTTCCCAGTGACCGGTTTTTTCCCACAGCACGCGATCCATCATGAACGGACCTTTTACTTCCTGATAGTCATAAGACTTCAGTTTCATGCGTACAAAGGCTTCCAGCTCGCGGAAAATAGTCCAGCCGTCGTTGTGCCAGAACACCATGCCCGGAGCTTCTTCCTGCATGTGGTAGAGATCAAGCTGCTTACCAATTTTACGGTGGTCACGTTTACCGGCTTCTTCCAGACGCTGAATGTATGCATTCAGTTGCTTTTTATCTGCCCATGCGGTGCCGTAAATACGTTGCAGCATTTTGTTATCGCTGTTGCCACGCCAGTATGCACCGGAGGTTTTCTGCAGTTTGAAATGATGGCAGAAACGCATGTTCGGTACATGTGGGCCACGACACATATCCACATATTCTTCATGGTGATACAAGCCCGGACGATCATCATGACTGATGTTTTCATCCAGGATCGCCACTTTGTATTCTTCGCCACGGCTTGCAAAGGTGTCACGCGCTTCCTGCCAGCTGACTTTCTTTTTAATAACGTCGTAATTCTTTTCAGCCAGTTCGTGCATGCGCTTTTCAAGCAGTTCGATATCTTCCTGAGTCAGCGTGCGATCTAAATCGACGTCGTAGTAGAAGCCATTATCGATAACCGGGCCGATTGCCATTTTGGTGTCTGGCCAGAGTTGTTTAATGGCATGACCCAAAAGGTGCGCACAGGAGTGGCGCAAAATTTCAAGACCGGCTTCGTCTTTAGCAGTAATGATCGCCAGTTGCGCATCAACCTCAATCAGATCGGTGGCATCAACCAGTTCGCCGTTAACACGACCCGCGATACAGGCTTTCGCCAGACCAGGACCGATATCAAGGGCAACATCCAGAGGAGAAACGGGGCGATCAAAAACGCGCTGGCTTCCATCAGGAAGAGTAATGACAGGCATGCTAATTCCTTAATCTACAGTGGTGCCCCACACGACAGAGCACATCTAGAAAAATATTTGAGTTTAAATTCACGTAGTTATTCACGCTATTTAGCTTTACCTTGCCAAATATAGGCACCCTGAATACTGCACGGTCTTGTACCGGGATGCGACGCGAAAACAGCCGACAAGTTTACCACCCGTAAAGTGCGAATTTCCAGCAACCTGTGTTGCTAATCGCGGATATTTTTCGTGTAATCTTCTCTGAGACGCTAAGGTAACCGGAGATGCATTTGAAAAAGAGAAGAAGATGACAGAAATCAGGCAATTATTTGAGGTACTTGGACTGGGTCTGGTGGTGCTGCTTCCGCTGGCAAATCCGCTGACAACCGTTGCCCTAATGCTCGGCCTTTCAGGGAATATGACCACTCAGGAAAGGAACCAGCAGTCGCTGATGGCCTCAGTGTATGTCTTTATCATCATGATGGTGGCGTATTACGCAGGACAAGTGGTGATGAATACCTTCGGGATTTCCATTCCCGGTCTGCGTATTGCGGGGGGACTCATCGTCACCTTTATCGGTTTCAGGATGCTTTTCCCTCAGCCGCACGTGGAAGAAAAAATCCTTATCGAAAACAAAACGGCTGAAATGAAGAAGCAGGATTCGCCAAATATCGCTTTTGTTCCTCTTGCGATGCCCAGTACCGCCGGACCAGGCACTATCGCCATGATTATCAGCAGCGCTTCGACGGTCAAGTCATCTGACTATCCGCACTGGATCATTATCGTTGCGCCGGTGATGATTTTCTTTTTAGTGGGTTTGATTTTGTGGATATCCCTGCGCAGTTCCGGGGCGATTATGCGTCTGGTCGGGAAAAGCGGAATTGAGGCAATTTCACGTCTGATGGGATTTTTGCTGGTGTGTATGGGCGTTCAGTTCGTTATCAACGGCATTATCGAGATTATTAAAACCTTCCCGCCAGCAGCCTGAGCCGCTGGCGGAAAAAACCATGCTTATCGCATCGCCAGATAGGCATTGTTCACTTTCCACAGATAGCGTGGGGCTTGTGGTGCCGGATGTTTTTTCTGCACATGGGCAGAAAACTCTGCGGGCGTCATCAGATTGATTTTCGCAATCGCATACGTTTTATCTTTATCGAACGTTCTCAGCAATGCCCCTGCTCCGTTCACATAGGCCAGCGTAGTGGCGTAACGGCGGGTTTCAGGGTTATTAATGCCGGCAAGCTGCTGTTGTAAAATGCTTAAATAAGCCGTTCCAAGGTCAATGTTAACCGCCGGATCTTTTAAATCACGCGGCGTGGGCTGACCGTAACGTCCTTTCATCCGGTAGGCATCGCGTCCTGCCGTTGAGGCCTTTAGCTGCATTAACCCAATCGCATTCGATTTGCTGACAACGGTTGGGTTATATCCAGATTCGACCTGAATGATCGCTTTAACGAGTGTTTCGTCGACGCCGTAAGTATTTGCCGCCTGGTGAATAACATCACCATAAGGCCCCGGATGCATTAATGAAGTATCGCGCTGAGGTGGCGGCGATGGATTCAAAAAACGCGTGGTCTGAACCGGTGTTTCTTTAGCGCAACCCGCCAGCAATAGCGCGGCCATCAAATAAAGAATGTTTGGTTTCACGTTATCTCTCTCGCGACTGGGACGAGATGTAGCATATACATCTTCTTCCCACACCTGAATATATTTTTCGTCTATTATTATTATTGCTTTGTTAAACAAGGGGGTTGAGATGATGTCGATAAGACAATTCCGCTTATAAAACCTGTTTCAGGTTACTTATTCCTAAATTAATCGGTTCGCTGATGGCATTTCCTATTTAGCCATCTCAGAAATGGCATAAATTGACATCATCATCTGATTCAGCCGTGCGCCGGATCGGGTTTTCGAAGCGAGAAAAACGCTAACTTAATGAATTATCGGGCCAGTCAGAAGGGGTAATACCATGTGGCAAGCCATCAATCGTTTGTTGAGTGAACACTTAGGTAATGCTGAAATCCGCGAACGTGTTGAGCTCCCAGGGGGCGAAATCCACCCTACCTGGCGGCTGAGTTACGGTGACAGGGATGTGTTCGTAAAATGTAATACACGCGAAATGTTGCCTATCTTTGCCGCTGAAGCCGATCAGCTTGCCCTGCTTGCGCGCAGCCAGACCGTCCGGGTACCGGAAGTTTATGGCGTAGGCAGTGATCGTGATTACAGTTTCCTCTTACTCGAATATATCCCGCAAAAACCGCTGGATGCACATAATGCCTATGTTTTAGGTCAGCAACTTGCCACGTTGCACCAGTGGAGTGAGCAACTGCAATTCGGTCTGGATTTCGATAATGAACTGGCGACGCTTCCGCAGCCCAACAGCTGGCAACGACGCTGGGCCACCTTCTTTGCTGAGCAGCGTATTGGCTGGCAGCTACAACTGGCTGCAGAAAAAGGGATGATGTTTGGCAATATCGAAGATATCACGGCCATGGTTTATGCACGCTTGCAGAATCATCAGCCGCAACCTTCACTTTTACACGGCGATTTATGGCCGCATAACTGTGGTTTATCGGATGATGGTCCGGTGATTTTTGACCCTGCCTGCTACTGGGGAGACCGGGAATGCGATCTGGCTATGCTGCCGTTGTATCCTAATATCCCGCCGCAATTATATGACGGTTATCAAAGTGAAACTCCGCTCCCTGATGACTTCATTTCCAGGCAACCCGTCTACCAGTTATATTACCTGCTTAACCGCAGCAATTTATTCGGTGGTCAGCATCTTGTGGTTGCACAACGCGCCATAGAAAGACTGCTACATGAAGATATCAGTTAGCAAAATTAATCTTTTAGCCCTGAGAAAATAAGGCCTGAACTCGTCAGTATTCAGGCCTTATTTATCATGCTTACCGAAAAGCGTTATAAATATGTCGTCAGTATGTCAGGCAATTAATCCTAATAATTTCAAAATGAAATAGCCGATGACAGCGATGATAATTGGCAAAATATACAATGGGAAATACTGCACCAAAATAGTGTGTCGCGGTATCACGATACGCTCTTCGATTTGCGGACGCGTACGTCCTTCAACCCCTTTCGCCTGTTCCAGAATAAGCTGATCCTGAATCCCTTCGCGAATGTGTTTCACCTGACGGGACATTCTCGCGCCGGAAGCCTGAAGTGCCAGACCCACAAAAATCAGCCAGTAGATGACAAAGAACATGACGTTCGCGCTGGTAACACCCTGTCCTAAAGCAGGCACCGGTGAGTTGTACCAAAAGACATTGAGAAACGCCGTATTGAACTTCACCATATCCACCATCACATGGACGAAATCCAGCATGACCGCGTTGATGCCCTGCTCCGTTTTAGTGTGCTCATTGATAAAAGTCAGCAAAGAAATCAGCGTTGAAAGCAGAGCAGGAATAAAGATGATCCATCCCGCTATTCGTTTAATGACTGCCACACGTCCGGCTTGTTGGTACGTCATGAATTCCCCTTGTTAGGATACCTAAAGCAACGGCTAAGTTTACCCATAGAAAGGCTGCTCCGCCCAATGTTTTAATCAGTTAGCATGGCAGTGCCGGAACAACAGCCCTCCGTCTCTGATTTCACCTACATTCCCGCCAATGTTAGAGTGGGTTTCTATTTATTGTAAGGGAGTCCGCTTTCATGGCTTATATCCGCCCTGTTAATGCAGCAATTTTCGATATGGATGGTCTGTTAATTGATTCTGAACGTTTATGGACTCAGGCTGAGCTGGACGTTTTCAGTCGCCTGGGGGTTGATATTTCCCAGCGCCATTTATTGCCGGATACGCTAGGTTTGCGTATCGATCAGGTGGTCAGAATGTGGTATCAGGCGCTTCCATGGCGGGGTCCGGATCAGGAAGAAGTGTGCTCGATGATCATCGCCCGCACGATTGAACTGGTGGAGCAAACCCGGCCACTGCTGCCTGGCGTAAATCATGCCCTTGAACTTTGCCGTGATCAGGGGCTTAAAATTGGTCTTGCCTCTGCATCACCGCTGTTTATGCTCGATACCGTGCTGGAAATGTTTAATTTACAATCTTTCTTTGAGGTTCGTGTTTCTGCGGAAAAGCTGCCTTACAGCAAACCCCATCCTGAGGTCTATCTGCTGGCTGCGGGAGAATTACAGGTTGATCCCCTGCACTGTGTGACGCTCGAAGACTCTTTTAATGGCATGATCGCCACCAAAGCCGCGCGTATGCGCTCGGTGGTAGTGCCGGACCAGGAATACAGTATGGATCCGCGCTGGACGCTCGCAGATGTCAAACTTTCTTCCCTCGAACAACTGCGTGTAGCGCATATCAGTTAACTTTATACGCAGCCGCACATGCGGCTGCGTAATTTCAGGATTTCCCTCCTGCCTGAATGTCCTCATCCCACATTTCCACTGCGAAATTTTTTAAGCTTCGTTTAATTTCGTAAATCTTGAACTGACTCATAAAATAAATAAAACATCATTTCATTTTTATTGAATTAACATGTCAATCAACCTATGATTTCTGCAACAAGGACGAGCCGGGAGCTCTCCTGCTTCTGTACCCTGTCACTGCCACGCAACGGTCAGACTCGCCCGGTAAGTCCTCCTTAATCTCGTCATCTATGAGAGGCACCCACATGCAAGTTCGTCAAAGTATCCACAGCGACCACGCTAAAACACTTGATACCGCTGAATTACGCCGTGAATTTCTCATTGAGAAAATTTTCGAGAAAAATGCCTACACCATGACCTACAGCCATATTGACCGCATCATTGTCGGCGGTGTCATGCCCGCTGAAAAAACGGTATCCGTGGGTGATGAAGTTGGTAAACAGCTTGGCGTAAGCTATTTTCTTGAGCGTCGCGAACTCGGCGTGATCAACATTGGTGGTCCGGGCCTGATCGTGGTTGATGGCACGACGTATGAAATCGGTCATGAAGAAGCGTTGTATGTCGGCAAAGGGGCACAACGGGTTGAGTTCAGCAGTGTTGATCCGTTAAAACCGGCTAAGTTTTACTACAACAGCGCACCGGCTCATACCACTTTCCCGAACAAAAAAATCACGCTGGCGGAAGCCTCTCCGCAGACCATCGGTGATGCAGCCACCAGTAACCGCCGCACCATTAATAAATTCATCGTGCCTGACGTTCTGGAAACCTGCCAGCTGACCATGGGGCTGACCAAACTGGAAGAAGGCAGCCTGTGGAATACCATGCCTTGCCATACCCATGAACGCCGTATGGAAGTGTATTTCTACTTCAATATGGAAGAAGAGACGGCCGTGTTCCATATGATGGGGCAACCACAGGAAACCCGTCATTTATTAGTGCACAATGAACAGGCCGTTATCTCTCCAAGCTGGTCAATCCACGCCGGTGTGGGCACCAAAAACTATACCTTTATCTGGGGCATGGTCGGTGAAAACCAGGTATTCGACGACATGGATCACGTCAAAGTCAGCGAACTGCGTTAACTCCTCCCCGCTCTGCTTTAACCGGCAGAGCGACTCATCTTTTATGGCGAACGCGCCGTGGCAAAAGAGACTCTGAATATGATCCTCAGTTCATTTGAATTAAGCGGCAAAGTCGCCATCGTCACCGGTTGCAATACCGGGCTGGGCCAGGGCATGGCGCTAGGCCTTGCGCAGGCGGGATGCGATATCGTGGGTATTAACCTGTCAGCACCTGCAGAAACAGAAAAAAAGGTCACCGCGGCAGGTCGCCGATTTCTCGATCTGAGAGCAGACCTGAGCAGCATTCAGGGTATTCCGGAGCTGATTGAGAAGGCTGTCGGAGAATTTGGTCATATCGATATTCTGATCAATAACGCCGGGATTATCCGTCGCGAAGATGCCATCGAATTCAGCGAGAAAAACTGGGATGATGTGATGAATGTGAACAGTAAAACGCTGTTCTTTATGTCTCAGGCAGCCGCGAAACAGTTCATCAAGCAAGGCAACGGCGGCAAGATTATAAATATTGCCTCTATGCTCTCCTATCAGGGTGGAATAAGGGTGCCTTCCTATACGGCGTCAAAAAGCGCCGTAATGGGTCTGACCCGACTGATGGCCAATGAATGGGCGAAGCACAACGTCAATGTGAATGCGATCGCCCCAGGATATATGGCGACCAACAACACGGAACAGTTGCGTGCAGATGAAGAACGCAGCAAAGAAATCCTCGACAGGATCCCCGCCGGACGCTGGGGTCTGCCAGAAGATGTGATGGGGCCGGTCGTCTTTCTGGCGTCAAAAGCATCTGATTACGTTAATGGCTACACGATTGCCGTCGATGGCGGTTGGCTTGCGCGTTAATGGCACCATAAGTGACACCGAAAGGCGTCTGTTTATACGCCTTTCTTGTTTTTTATCAGCTCGTTGACAATTAGTTACAGGGCATCTCTTCCAAGATTGTGACAGTTTCACTTATACTGGATAAAATAACAGTTATCCAGTTCGGACGCGTCATGACGGCGGAAGGCCATCTCATTTTCTCAATAGCCTGTGCAGTATTTGCCAAGAAGGCACAGCTTTCTCCCGAGCTGGCGCATGGTGACTGGTGGCATATCATTCCCGGCTCTTTGCTTACTTGTCTGCTGCCTGATATTGATCACCCCAAATCGGTGCTGGGACAGCGTCTCAAATGGCTGTCAGCCCCCATCGCGCGGGCTTTCGGTCACCGCGGGTTCACTCACAGTTTGCTGGCTGTGGCCGGTGGGATTTTTCTTTTACGTACTCATTTCCCTCACGACTGGGTGATCCCAGCTGACGCTTTCCACGCCATGATTATTGGTTATCTGAGCCATATTCTGGCTGATATGCTGACACCCGCAGGTGTGCCGCTGCTCTGGCCTTGTCGGTGGCGTTTCCGGTTACCTTTAATTAACAGTCAGCAAGGGAATCAGCTCGAACGGACACTCTGCCTTATTCTGGTCGGTCTGACCCTTTTCTGGCCAGACTGGACGCCCATCATTGGTGCAATAAATCCGGATTTTTTTAATCACCTGCTGAAATTATTCATCTGAACAGAATGAAACACTGCCAGATTGTCTAAAATCAATACAAATATCACCAAAAAGTTATAACGAATTACTTTTGGATATAAATAGTCAGGCCTTCAAACTGTTATTCTGCACCCCAATGCTTTGGGATGGTGCAGTCCTTTCCGGAAACACCCGTTTCATTTATCAAAATTATAAGTTTGGAGTCTGGTATGAATCTTCCGCTCGTTCTTAACGTAGTGGTTTTCGTTGCCCTACTTTTGCTGCTGGCGCAAACCCGCCACAAGCAATGGAGTCTGGCAAAAAAAGTTTTGCTGGGTCTGGCTATGGGT
Source organism: Rahnella sp. CFA14(1/10) (assembly GCF_004195095.1). Classification (NCBI taxonomy): domain Bacteria; kingdom Pseudomonadati; phylum Pseudomonadota; class Gammaproteobacteria; order Enterobacterales; family Yersiniaceae; genus Rahnella; species Rahnella sp. CFA14(1/10). The sequence continues at coordinate 317,073 of NZ_SEWS01000001.1, forward strand.
GTGGTATTTGGCCTGGCTTTACAGCTGATCTACGGTTCCGATGATCCGGTACTGAAATCCTCAATTACCTGGTTCAATGTTGTTGGTAACGGCTACGTCCAGTTGCTGCAAATGATCGTCATGCCGCTGGTGTTTGTCTCTATTCTGAGCGCAGTGGCGAAACTGCATAACGCGTCATCGTTGGGTAAAATCAGTTTACTGACCATCGGCACCCTGCTGTTCACCACGCTTATCGCTTCTCTGGTGGGTATCTTCGTGACCGGCCTGTTCGGTCTCACCGCTGACGGCCTGGTACAAGGCACGCAGGAAACGGCGCGGCTGACGGCAATTCAGACTAATTATGTCGGCAAAGTGGCTGACCTGAGCGTGCCTCAGCTGATTCTTTCCTTTATACCGAAGAACCCGTTTGCTGACCTGACAGGCGCTAGCCCGACATCCATTATCAGCGTCGTGATCTTCGCTGCCTTCGTGGGTGTCGCGGCCCTGCAACTGGTGAAAGATGATGCAGAAAAAGGCCCGCGTGTTCTGGCCTTCATCGATACCCTGCAGGCATGGGTGATGAAGCTGGTGCGTCTGGTTATGAAACTGACCCCGTATGGCGTACTGGCTCTGATGACAAAAGTCGTCGCAGGTTCGAATGTTCAGGATATCATTAAGCTGGGCAGCTTCGTTGTGGCGTCTTATCTGGGGCTGGGCATCATGTTTGTTATTCACGCGGTGCTGCTGTCATTCACCGGTGTTAATCCGGCGAAATTCTTCCGTAAAGTCTGGCCGGTGCTGACTTTTGCTTTCACCAGTCGTTCAAGTGCCGCGACCATCCCGCTGAGCGTTGAAGCGCAGACACGCCGTCTGGGTATCCCTGAATCTATCGCCAGCTTTGCGGCATCTTTCGGGGCAACGATTGGTCAGAACGGTTGTGCTGGTCTGTATCCGACCATGCTGGCTGTGATGGTTGCCCCCACGGTTGGCATCAACCCGTTTGATCCCGTATGGATTGCAACCTTAGTGGGTATCGTTACCCTGAGCTCGGCCGGTGTTGCCGGTGTGGGTGGCGGTGCAACGTTTGCCGCCCTGATCGTATTGCCGGCCATGGGGCTGCCGGTTACACTGGTTGCCCTGTTGATTTCTGTCGAACCCCTGATTGATATGGGGCGTACCGCGCTGAATGTCAGCGGTTCAATGACTGCCGGTACCATCACCAGCCAGTTGCTGAAACAGACAGATAAATCGGTAATGGACTCTGAAGAAACAGCGGAGCTGGCACACCGTTAATTTCAGATTGCTACCAACAAAAAACCGAAGCCAGTGGCTTCGGTTTTTTTATGCCTGAAATAACGCAGTATCTGAGAACACGGTAATTCAGAACGGATAATCGTGAAAACCGATTTGCTCTGAAATATTACGCGCGGCAGTATGCAACATTTCCACATAATGACTTTTGCTTTCTTCTGAGAACCGTATCGTCGGGAAAGAAATACTCAGACCCGCAATGACCACACCAAAGCGATCGAATACAGGCACTGCAATACAACGAAGCCCTTGTTCCTGTTCTTCATTATCTTCACCGAACCCCTGCGCGCGAACCTGATCCAACGCAGTCTGCAAATCGGCAGCATTCATGATGGTATTTTCAGTGCTGCGGGTAAATTCAATCACCTGCAACAGCGCATTAACTTCGGTTTTATCGCCCCACGCCAGCAGCACCTTACCGATTGCCGTGGTGTGCAGCGGATTGCGCCGACCAATGCGTGAATGCATACGCAGGTTGTACATTGAGTCAATTTTATGGATGTAGACAATCCCGTCTTCATCCAGTGCGCCCAGGTGGATGGTTTCGCGGGTCAGACGGGATAATTCGCGCATCTGAATATCAGCGCTGCGGATCAGATCGACGTTTTGCAACGCCCTGGCACCCAGTTCAAATAACTTGAGCGTGAGGGAGTATTTCTCGGACTCCCCCTCCTGTGCAACATACCCCAGAGATTTCATCGTCTGAAGAAAACGGTAAACGGTGCTTTTGGACATCATCACACGCTGAGAAAGTTCAGTGATACCGATCTCACGCTCTTCCCCGAGCGCTTGTAAAATGCCAAAAACTTTCAGGACTGAGGAGACGGAATCGGGTTGCTTATCAAGATCTGCGATAGCCATAGGATATATTACCTGCTCGCGTTGAGATTGTTTCAAAAAAAATAGAACGTGGTTTTTATTATAATGGCAAGCCTCGCTGAGAAGCAATCAACCCATTGATCAAGAATGTAAGAACTGTTAAGCCAGTTTCATTCCCGACAGACAGATAAAAAATTCATTACCTCATGTGACAATTGTCACTTTACGTTAATTAGCGTAGTAATATTCCCCTCTATGATGACTACGCACTGACAGGCCTCATGACTCCTTCACCTGCTGACGGATTACCCGTCCCACAACGATATGGTGCTATTCTGACCATTGCGCTCGGTATTACCGTTTCTGTACTCGATGGTGCTATCGCTAACGTTGCGCTGCCCACTATCGCTAATGATTTCCATGCCAGCCCGGCAACCTCTATCTGGGTGGTTAACGCCTATCAGCTGGCGATCACGATTTCCCTGCTTTCGCTGGCTTCGCTCGGTGATATCTTCGGCTACCGCCGTATCTACCAGACGGGATTGCTGGTATTTAGCATCACCTCGCTCTTTTGCGCCTTATCGGATTCATTGATGACACTGACTGTCGCCCGCGTGTTACAAGGTTTCGGGGCGGCAGCAATCATGAGTGTGAATACCGCGCTGATACGAATTATTTATCCGCAGCGCTTCTTAGGGCGTGGCGTCGGGATTAATGCGCTTATCGTCGCCGTCTCAGCGGCGGCGGGGCCAACGATTGCCGCCGGTATTCTGTCGGTGGCCTCCTGGCAATGGCTGTTCGCTATCAACGTTCCGATTGGTATCGTTGCGCTGCTCCTCGGGTTGAAGTTTTTACCGGCCAATGCGACACGAAGTCAGGGGCAGCGTTTTGATATCATCAGCAGCGTGATGAATGCCCTGACCTTCGGGCTGCTCATCAGTGCCATCAGTGGTTTTGCACAAGGCCAGAACCACACGCTGATCCTGGGGGAAGTCATAGCCCTCCTGATCATCGGCTGGTTCTTTGTACGCAGACAGCTTTCGCAGCCGTTCCCGCTGTTGCCGATCGATTTATTGCGTATTCCTATTTTCAGCATGTCACTGGGTACTTCGCTGTGTTCTTTCAGTGCCCAGATGCTGGCTTTCGTTTCTTTGCCCTTCTTCCTGCAAAATACACTCGGCTTGAATTCCGTGGAAACGGGTCTTCTGCTCACCCCTTGGCCGCTGGCGACGATGGTGATGGCACCGATTGCCGGGCGTCTGGTTGAACGTTTTCATCCGGGAATGCTGGGGGGAATCGGGTTGGTCGTGTTCTCATTCGGGCTCTTTTCGCTGTCATTGCTGCCACCAGAGCCTTCTCATCTGAACATCATCTGGCGCATGTTGCTCTGTGGGGCCGGTTTTGGTTTATTCCAGTCCCCCAACAACCATACGATCATCACGGCTGCACCGCGAAATCGCAGTGGCGGAGCAAGCGGACTGTTGGGAACCGCGCGTCTTTTGGGTCAGACAACTGGCGCGGCGATGGTTGCCCTCATGTTTAACCTGTTCCCGCAACATGGCACCCACGCATCGCTGATACTTGCGGGGACGCTGGCCGGAACCGGCGCGCTGGTCAGCTTGCTAAGGATGACGCAGAAAACCAGCAGCCAGAAAGAGGCGGATAACCTGAAATCCTGACATAAAAAAACCCGGCAACTTGCCGGGTTTTTTATCAGTAATGACCAAAGGCTGGTTACTTGATATATGCACCGCTGCGCAGCGCTTCGATACGTTTATCCAGCGGTGGGTGAGACATAAACAGCTCACTGAATGATTTGGATTTACCGTTGATACAAAATGCCATCATGCTGCCCGCTTCCTGTGGTTCGTGACTGGTTTTCAGACGCTGCAACGCAGCAATCATTTTCTCACGGCCTACCAGTTTTGCAGAACCCGCATCCGCATGGAATTCACGGTGACGCGAGAACCACATCGTAATCATGCTGGCCAAAATACCAAAGACCAGCTCCAGCACGGTCGCCACGGCAAAATAAATTAACGGGTTGCCGTTGCTGCTCTCTTCGCCATCCCGGTTGCCGGAAAGGAATCCGGAAGCCACCTGTGCGATAATACGTGAAATAAAGATCACAAAGGTATTCACGATCCCCTGAATCAAGGTCATGGTCACCATATCGCCGTTAGCAATGTGGCTGATTTCATGGGCAATAACCGCCTCGGCTTCGTCCTGACTCATGCTTTGCAGCAGTCCGGTACTCACGGCCACCAGAGAGGCATCACGGCGCGCCCCAGTTGCGAACGCATTAATATCGGGCGCGTGATAAATCGCCACCTGTGGCATCGCAATGCCCGCCTGATGAGACTGACGGCGTACTGTTTCCATCAGCCAGCGCTCAGTTTCATTACGAGGCTGTTCAATAACTTCCCCGCCCACAGAGCGTAACGCCATCCATTTCGACATCAGCAATGAGACAATTGCACCCCCGAAGCCAAACAGCCCGGCCATGATCATCAACCCCGGCACGCTGCTGTGCTGAATGCCAGTCAGGCTGAGCACCAGCCCGAATACCAGCATAACGGCCAGGTTAGTCAGCAGGAACAACGCTATACGCATCATAAAATTTCACTTCCTCATTGTTACTTCATTGTTATTAGCGAGTCATACCGCCGGCACATAGCACCCGGCTGTACTGATCCTATGGGCTTCTTATCAGGATTCAAGAGCCCGCGCGTTCTGAAGACCTGAATTCACAATACTTTACATTTTGAAGCGTTTTATTCACAGAGTGACCTGAAATATCAACATTTTTCCGTATCACTCTGCGGGATACTTTCGAAGCTTCATACAAAACACACGCATAAAAAAAGCGCACCGGAGTGCGCTTTCAGTATGGCTTTCACAACCGTTATTTCGCCGGTGCCTGATCAGCCTGAGACTTTTCCAGATTACCGAGATCAACAGCAATATGGTCAGCTTCATCGAGGTAAGGATCCGGAGCAACATAATCTTTCGGCAAATCGTCGAGAGATTTCAGCGGTTTCTTCCCTTCACGCTTGAAGCGTTCATTCAGACGACTCAGACGCAGTGCATCATCCTCTTTATCTTCTTTATCACGCTGTGCGTAATTCAGAGAGGCAATGTTACGTTTGTCTTTCAGCGCCTTGTAATGGGCAATGTCTTGCTGGATGTACTGGAACTCAGGATTTTGCGCAATACGGGCTTCATGATCTTTCAACAATTCAGGCAGGAACGGCTTCATGTCGCCTAATTTGGTGTAAGTCGCCGCATTAATGCTATCCCACGGAAGTGCGTTATCTTCGAACTTCTCGCCGGTTTCAATCGATTCAATACCGGTTGGCATCAGGATATCCGGGGTAACCCCTTTACGCTGAGTACTGCCGCCATTGATGCGATAGAACTTCTGGATAGTATATTGCACAGAACCGAGCGCAGGCCATTCAGGTCGCAGCATCTGATCGTAAATACGGTTCAGCGAACGGTACTGCTGAACCGTACCTTTACCAAAGGTCGGTTCACCGACAATCAGCGCACGGCCATAATCCTGCATAGCGGCCGCGAAGATCTCTGATGCCGAAGCACTGAAGCGATCAACCAGAACCACCAGCGGACCTTTGTAGTAAACGACGCCATCGGTATCGCTGTCCTGCCGGATGCGGCCATTATTGTCACGCACCTGAACGACCGGCCCACTTGGAATAAACAGACCCGACAGCGAAACTGCTTCCGTCAGGGCGCCACCACCGTTGGTACGCAGATCGATAACTAAGCTGTTAACGTTCTGCTTAGCCATTTTTTGCAACTGAACTTTGACATCATCCGTCAGGCCCACATAGAAGCCAGGAATGTCCATCACAGCGACTTTTTGGGCGCCAACATTCTTGATGGTCATTTTGACGGCGCGATCTTCGAGACGAATTTTCTCGCGGGTCAGCGTAATCACATGGTTCTTGGCATTTTTACCCGCAGGCAAGATTTGCAGACGGACTTTGCTGCCTTTGGGGCCTTTGATCAACGCGACCACATCATCAAGACGCCATCCGATGACATCCACGATTGGAGTCTGTTTGCCTGCCTGAACCTGCCCGACACCCACGATACGATCACCAACCGCAATGGCTTTACTTTTGGCCGCCGGGCCACCAGCAACCATAGAATTGATGACGGTATAATCGTCGTCACCTTGCAAGACGGCACCAATACCTTCCAGAGACAAACTCATTTCGGTATTAAACTGCTCGGTGCTGCGCGGAGACAGATAGTTAGTGTGCGGGTCAATTTCATGCGCAAAGGCATTCATAATCAACTGGAAAACATCTTCGCTGTTACTTTGCGTCAGGCGTTTCATCGCAAAATGATAACGCTTGGACAACACATCACGAATTTCCTGATCGTTCTTGCCGGTCAGTTTGAGGTTCAGCTCGTCATATTTGACTTTTGCATCCCACAATTTGTCCAGCTCAGCACGATCTTTCGGCCACGGTGATTTACTGCGATCAAGTTCAATCGTGTCATTGCCGGTGAAATCCATCGGACGCTCAAGCACTTTTAATGCGTAGTCATAGCGTTCGAAGCGGCGTTTTTGAGCCAGATTGAATAAAGCATATGGCGTGGTTAACTGACCGGATTTCAGTTCCTCACCCAAGGTGGCACGTTTATCAGTAAATTGTGCGACATCGGAAGCCATTAATACGTTATGGCCATAATCGAGCATGTTGAGGTAGCGGTCGAAGATTTTCGCTGAGAAATCTGCATTAAGGTCGAACTGACGATAATGTGAACGGGTAAAACGAGCAGTCACACGCTCGCTCACCGTTGCATCCTGCGGATCCTGCGTTAAATTAGGAAGTTGAGCGAGAGTTACCGGTGTACTCTCGTTCGCTGCAAAGCTGGTATTCACCAGCCCTGCACTTGCCATTAACAGACCCGCGATAACGCTTAATCTGACAAATTTGTTCATGCCTGAGTTGGCCTCCGTATCAGAACTGCAAATGTTCTGCGCGTACAATCATCGCCAGACCCGAAGAGAGTTGAACGCGGACACCGTCTTTGGCAATTTCCAATACGGTGGCATCCATAGCACTCTTACCTGCTCTGACTTTGATTTCCTGGCCAATTTGCAGTTTTGAAATGTCTGTTACTGGCACCTGACGCGGTTCACGTTTTTCCTCACGCGGTGGGCGAGGTGTACGTGGTTTGCGATTTTCCTGACCAGCCACAGCTGCGGGCGCATTTTCACGACGCGGCGCAGGTTTTTTAGCGGCCGGACGTGGACGACGTGGCTCAGTGGTTTCACCGGCTTCACGACGTTTAGCCTGTTGTTCTGCACGTTGTGCCTGAACACGGGCTTTCGCTTCTTCCAACTGTTTACGGGCATGTTCTACGTGCTGCTCTTCAAGAACGCCACATGAGTTACCATCAAGGTCAACACGTTCCGCACCAACTTTAACGCCGTACAGATAACGCCAACTTGAGGTATACAGACGCAGAGCAGAGCGCAACTGAGTTTTGCTCAGATTCTCTTCACCTTGCACGCGTTCGACCAAATCCGCAAAAATACCAATCTTTAACGGGCGTGCTTCGCCTTCGGCGGTAAAACAAAGCGGGAACCGCTCAGCCAAAAAGGCGATGACTTCTTTACTACTGTTCAACTTAGGTTGATTTTCCATGAAATTTCCTGATTACAACGGGTTTGCCAACCGGCGCAGGCATGAACAGGCGACATTATAATGACGCCATTATTAAATGCCACGTTATCCGACGATCAACTTACAATCAGATTGACATATTTTTCAGCATCGCAGTTTTCGAGATGCTGGCAAAGCCCGCTGACTAACTCTGTCAGCCCCTGTTCATCCGCTTCATCGAAGCGCTGATAAACGGTGCTATCAATGTCTAATACGCCGATCACTGTGCCATTAACGGTCACTGGCAGAACAATTTCGGCATTACTTGCTGCGTCACAGGCGATATGGCCGGGGAAGGCATGAACATCCCCCACACGCTGTACGGCATTTTCCGCGACTGCGGTACCGCAGACACCTTTTCCTACCGGAATACGCACACAGGCAATTTTACCCTGGAATGGCCCGAGCACCAGTGTTGTACCGTCCAGCAGATAAAAACCTACCCAGTTGACGCCATCAAGACGCTCAAAAAGTAAGGCGCTTGCGTTCGACAGAGTCGCAATAAAATTGTTTTCTCCGGCGATCAAGGCGTTCAAATCACGTTTTAATTCCGTGTAGAATGCTTCTTTATTCATGTAGTAACCAATAATAACCTAAGGGCACTGAGCCGTTCTGTTGTGCTTAACCTCTATAAAATAAGCATTAAATGCCCATATGAACAAGGTTAATCCTGTGTGACATCAAAAAGACTCACCTACAATAACTGTTTGCCGACCGCATAATACGTTATTTTGTCAAAAAAACCTGGCTGATCTTGGCGTGATGGCCTCGCCTGCCCCCCTTTGGGGATGCGTAATTGTAACAACAGGTATTCTTTACTATTCCAGGTACTATGAAAATACACACAATATCAGCCCAGTTACCGCATGTTCGCTACCAGCGTTGCCATGAATGTGATTACCTTTTCTCGCTCCCGGCGTTGAAGCGGACGCAAACGGCACATTGTCCGCGTTGTAATGCCAAGGTAGAGAAAGGCAAAGTCTGTTCCCTCCCCAGGCTGATCACTATGGCCATCAGCATTTTGTTGCTGATGCCTTTCGCCTACACCGAACCGCTGATCAGCATTCGCCTGCTCGGCACGCGCATTGATGCCAGCCTGCTCGAAGGCATCTGGCAAATGTCGCGCCAGGGCGATCCGGTTACGGCAAGCATGGTGGCGTTTTGCACCATCGGAGCGCCGCTTACCCTGGCGATTTCTATACTTTATCTGCATTTTGGCCGTAAGCTGGGAATGAATCTCAAGCCCGTATTGCTGATGCTGGATCGCCTGAAAGACTGGGTCATGCTCGATATTTATCTGATTGGGATGGCCGTCGCCAGTATCAAGGTCAAGGAATATGCGGATATCAACGCCGGCATTGCGCTTACTGCGTATCTGATGATGACCGTGATGGTCACGCTGACAATGATTAATCTGAATATTGAGCAGTTGTGGGAGGAGTTTTATCCGCAGCGCAGGCCGAAAGGCGTGCCGTCTTCACTGCGCTTGTGCCTTGCCTGCAAATTCACGGGATTACCGGACGAACGCGGGCGCTGTCCTCGCTGTCACGTGCCCATGCGTCTACGCTACAAACACAGTTTGCAAAAAACCTGGGCGGCGCTGATGGCGGCAATGATATTTTTAATCCCGGCCAATTTGTTACCCATTTCCATCATTTATGCCAACGGGCAGCAACTGAAGGACACTATTTTCTCCGGTGTCGTTTCGCTGGCCACCTCAGGGAACATACCGATTGCCGCGATTGTGTTTATCGCCAGCGTACTGGTGCCTTTTACCAAAGTGATTGTGATGCTGACGCTGTTACTCAGTATCCATTTTAAAGCGATTCAGGGATTGAAAACGCGTATCCGCTTACTGCGACTGGTCACCTGGATAGGACGCTGGTCGATGCTGGATTTGTTTGTTATTGCCTTAATGATGTCGCTGGTAAACCGTGACCAGCTTTTGTCTTTTACAATGGGACCGGCTGCCTTCTACTTTGGCTCTGCCGTAATACTGACCATTCTTGCCGTTGAATGGCTTGATAGCCGCTTGATTTGGGATGCACATGCAACAGGAAACGCCGAATACTCCGACTGAAGCACGGATAAAACACAGGCGCCGGATTTCGCCTTTCTGGCTTCTGCCGTTTATTGCTTTACTGATCGCCGGATGGCTGATTTACAGCAACTATCAGGAGAGTGGGAATACTGTTACGATCGATTTCCAGTCGGCAGCGGGTATCGTTGCGGGCCGTACTCCTGTGCGTTATCAGGGGGTTGAGGTTGGGACAGTAGAATCCATCAGCCTGACTAAAGATCTGCGTACCATTCAGGTAAAAGTCAGTATCAAAAGCGATTTATCTGACGCCCTGCGTGAAGGCACACAGTTCTGGCTGGTTACTCCGAAAGCATCACTGGCCGGGGTTTCCGGGCTTGATGCGCTGGTGGGCGGTAATTATATCGGCATGATGCCGGGACCAGGTAAAGAAAAAGATCATTTCGTTGCCCTCGATACTCAGCCTAAATTCCGCCTGAATACCGGTGAACTGATGATTCATTTGCATTCGAAAGATCTGGGCTCACTCAGCACCGGTTCGCTGGTGTATTACCGCAAAATTCCTATCGGGAAAGTTTACGATTACGACATTGAAAGTGGTAATGACGGCGTCACCATTGATTTGCTGATCGACAAGCGTTTTGCCGGTCTGGTGAAAGACAACACGCGCTTTTGGAACGTATCCGGCTTTAAAGGCGACTTCAGCCTGAGCGGCGCGAAAGTGCAAATGGAAAGCCTGGCCGCACTGGTTAACGGTGCCATTGCAATGGATTCGCCAAATGAAGGTAATCCGGCCAAAGCAGATCAGTCTTACGTGTTATATCCGGATCTGGCGCAGAGCCAGCGCGGGGTTGAGATTAATCTCGATTTACCAAACGGTAACGGCTTGTCAGAGGGACAGACACCGCTGATGTATCAGGGGTTGCAGGTCGGTACGCTGACCAATGTGACGTTGCAGCCAGACAATAAGGTGGTCGGTAAACTGACTGTCGACCCTTCGGTGGTCGATCTGATGCGCACGGGTACGCGTATCGAAATGAACAGCCCGAAAATTAGTTTGAACAACGCTAATCTCAGCCAGCTGCTGACGGGGAATACCCTGGAATTGATCCCAGGCGATGGCGAACCGCAAAAGCATTTCGTGGTGCTTGACAGTAACCAGCGTCTGCTCCAGAACCCCGGCACTGTCAAGATTCAGCTGATTGCGCCGCAAAGCTATGGGATTGATGCGGGGCAGCCGATCAAACTTTATGGTATCAACGTCGGTTCCGTCATCGACCGCACGCTGACTGACGAAGGTATTCTGTTCAATGCCGCGATCAAGCCGGAATATAAAAACCTCCTGCATAAAGACAGCAAATTTGTGGTCAACAGCCGCCTGGATATGAAGCTGGGTATTGATGGCATGGAAGTGCTGGGCGCCAGCGCGCAGGAATGGGTCGACGGGGGTATCCGCCTTATTCCTGGAAGCAAAGGGGAGCCCGCGCCCAAATACCCGCTTTACAGCAACGCAGAAAAGGCCGCGGAAGGCATTCAGGGCGATCAGCCTGGCGCCACGCTGACATTGACGGCAAAAAACCTGCCAGATATCCAGGCAGGATCGGTGGTGCTTTACCGTAAGTTTCAGGTCGGGCAAATTGTAAATGTACGCCCGAAAGCGAACGAATTTGAAGTCGATGTGTATATTCAGCCGCAATACCGGAACCTTCTGTCAGAAAAAAGTATTTTCTGGGCTGAAGGCGGTGCGAAAGTACAACTCAATGGCAGCGGTCTGACCGTTCAGGCCTCGCCATTAGATCGTGCGCTAAAAGGCGCCATCAGCTTTGATAATCTTGAAGGTGTCTCCACCAGCAAAGGGGTGAAACGGGTTCTGTATGATTCCGAAACTTCTGCCCGCGCCGTTGGCAGTCAGATAACGCTGAACACTTATGATGCCAGTAAGCTTTCCGCTGGCATGCCAATCCGCTATCTGGGCATTACGATTGGTCAGGTCGAATCACTGAAACTCGATCCGCAGCTTAATCAGGTTTCGGCCAAAGCTGTGCTGTATCCGGAATATGTGAATGATTTTGCCCGTCGCGGTTCACGCTTCTCGATTGTTTCGCCGGAGATCTCGGCTGGCGGTGTCAGCAATCTGGAAACCCTGCTCCAGCCTTACATCAACGTTGAAGCAGGCAAAGGGGTTCCGGCGCGCAATTTTGACCTGCAGGAATCCACCATCACAGACTCCCGTTACACCGACGGTCTCGGCATTGTTGTTGACGCTGCTGAAGTCGGCTCATTACAAATCGGTACGCCGGTGTTGTTCCGGGGTATCGAAGTGGGAACTGTCTCAGGCTTCTACCTTGGCGCGATGGCTGACCGGGTCAACGTGACGCTGAGAATCAGCAAAAAATACCAGTATCTGGTGCGTGAAAACTCCGTTTTCTGGCTGGCATCGGGTTATGACTTGCAGTTCGGTCTGACTGGCGGCGTCTTTAAAAGCGGCACATTCCAGCAGTTTATCCGCGGCGGCATCGCTTTTGCGACCCCGCCGACAACGCCGCTGGCGCCGAAAGCCGCCAATGGCAACCATTTCCTGCTCAATCCGGAAGCGCCGAAAGACTGGCAGAAATGGGGTACCGCCATTCCTAAAAACTAACCAATATGATTTTCACCGGAGGCCACCTCAGGGTGGCCTTTTCCTTTCCGGACTATGACTCAGGCCCTCCCCCCAAAGCGAAATATGCTAAACTCCGCGGCTGAAAACTTATTCAGCTCTGGAACCGCATTCTTGTCAAAGCTCACCACTGCCAGCACTTTTGCTGATAAATTACCCGCCGCTTTTTTGGAAGCTACCCGTGCCATCATGCCTGCCAGCCTGAGCATGGAGGATTTCATCGCCGCATGCCAGCGCCCTCTTCGCCCCAGTGTGCGGGTCAACACCCTCAAAATCAGCGTGGAAGACTTTCTTACACTCGCCGGCAGTTATCAGTGGGATTTAGAGCCTGTGCCCTGGTGCGCCGAAGGTTTTTGGATCAACCGCCATGCGCTCGATGAATCGCGCTTAGGCAATGCCTTATCGCATCTTGCAGGATTGTTCTACATTCAGGAAGCCAGCTCTATGCTGCCGGTCACCGCGTTGTTTTCGCATGATACTCAGCCAGCTTTGGTGATGGATATCGCCGCCGCACCGGGTTCAAAAACGACCCAGATAGCGGCGCTGATGGAAAATCAGGGGGGCATCGTTGCCAATGAATATTCCGCAAGTCGGGTAAAAGTTTTACATGCCAATATCAGCCGCTGTGGTGTCAGCAACACGGCACTGACACACTTTGACGGGCGTGTATTTGGTGCCGCATTGCCGGAAACTTTCGATGCGATTCTGCTGGATGCCCCCTGCTCCGGCGAAGGGGTTATCCGTAAAGATCCTGATGCCATGAGCAACTGGTCTGAAAACAGCGTTTCAGAAATTGCCGCCACGCAGCGTGAACTGATCGACAGTGCCTTTCATGCGCTGAAACCAGGTGGTGTACTGGTTTATTCAACCTGCACCCTCAACGCACAGGAAAATCAACAGGTCTGCCAGTGGCTGCTCGATACGTACGCTCATGCGGTGGAAAGTGAGTCGCTGGCTGATTTATTCGCGGGTGCGCAGAAAGCGGTAACGCCGGAAGGTTATTTGCACGTATTCCCTCAGGTTTATGACAGTGAAGGTTTCTTCGTCGCGCGTTTTCGTAAAACGGACTCTGTACCGCGCTTGCCTGTTCCGGGGTATAAAGTAGGCCGTTTCCCTTTCTCTCCGCTTTCCCGTCTGGACAGCGCGGAAATTATCAAAGCCGCCGCTCAGTCCGGGCTTTCATGGCCGGAAAAACAATACACGTTGTGGCAGCGTGACAAAGAGATCTGGATGTTCCCGGCGGTATTGGAACCCCTGTTTGGCAAGGTGCGCTTCTCGCGTATTGGTATCCGGCTGGCAGAACGCTTTCCAAAAGGCTTCCGCTGGCAGCACGAAGCCGTGGTGGCATTCAGCTATACTGATGCTAAAAACCGTTTTGACATTGACGATGAACTGGCGCAAAGCTGGTTCCGCGGCGTCGATATTTATCCGGAAACTTCCCCTCCGGCTGATGAATGTCTGGTGACATGGCTCGGTCAGCCGTTGGGATTAGCAAAGCGGATCGGCAGCAGGATTAAAAATAGTTTGCCGCGTGAACTGGTCAGGGATGGCGCGATCCGACCACAGATTTTATCGGATGATTAATTAATCCGACACTTTTGCAAACTTCTGTGCCATCAAATCATCCTGATGGCGCAGAATACTCTATCTGATCACTATTCGTAGCGATAAAAATTCATCCCGGTAAGTTTTGGTGAATTCTGTTCATCGTAGTCTTTAGATGAAATCCGGATGACAAAGTGTATAGAACCCTTACTTAGTCAAAATTTTATGCTGTATATAGTCGATAATTATTTATATTATCCAGAAAGGTTTATTGAATTATAAGTAGGAATAATCCTACCGTGACATGTATTATTGCCATCAAGATAACATTGCTAGTGATATATCATTTTCAGATATAAACCTTAATGCCTGATGTTGAGTAAAGACCTGCCAGTCGGAGAAGTGTCATGTCGGATGAAATGAAACTCGAATCAGCAGATGGACTGCTATTACAGCAAATGGCCAGCCTGCGGGATATCATCGATAACAATTCTGACTGGATCTGGGAAGTCGATACGCAGGGGCGTTATGTTTTTTCTTCGAATAAATGCATCGAGTTTCTGGGAGTTCCGCCTGAAAAGGTATTAGGAAAAACGCCGTTTGACTTCATGCCACCCGATGAAGCCAAACGGGTCGGCGAGCAGTTTGCCGCTATCGTCGAACGGCGCGCACCTTTCGGTGGTCTGCTAAACCGCAACATCCGCCCTGACGGTACGGAAGTCATTCTTGAAACCAGCGGTGTTCCGCTGTTTGACAATGAAGGTAATTTCCGGGGTTATCGGGGGATCGACCGCAATCTCACCAGCCTTGATCAGGCTCCTGGTCAGCGCCTCTTCCAGCTTGAAACCATTTATTCCAATGCACCGGTCGGTTTGTGTTTTATTGACCTGCAAATGCGCTATGTCACCGTAAACGATGCCATGGCGAATATTATCGGTTTGCAACCATACGAAGCGATTGGCCGTAAAGTTGGCGTGTTCCTGCCCGGCCTTTCTCCGTTGCTCAATAACGCACTGGAACTTGCGCAGCGCAATGAAACCACGCCGGACCGCGAATTCTCCATCCCCGGTAAGAATCAAGTTTTCTTTGTCCGTATCAAAGCGGCCTGTGATACACAAAATCAGCTTAATGGCCTTTCCGTCGCGATGACGGACATTACCAGCCTTAAACGGATGGAACGGGCACTGCGCGAAAGCCAGGAGCATTACCGCAATATGGTTGAGCTGAACCCGCAAATCCCGTGGACCGCAGATCCGCGCGGTCTGCTTAACGACGTCAGCTCGCGCTTCCAGCGGATCACCGGCATGACGCGCCAGGATATTCTGGCAGATAAGTGGATCCAGAGTATGCATATAGAAGACCGCCGTGCTGCTGTACAAACCTGGGAACATTGCCTGAAAACAGGCGCACCACTGGATATTGAAGTTCGCTTCTGCCACGTTGACCGCGGCTGGAACTGGATGCGTATTCGTGCGGCAGCGAGTTATGCCTCCGACGGATCTATTCAGCGCTGGTACGGTACCGCTGAAGACGTTCATGAACGTAAATTGCTTGAACTGAAACTGGTCAAAGCTAACCGCCGTCTGGAAATTCAGGCGCGCACAGACTCACTGACCAAATTACCGAACCGGCGTGAGTTTAAAAAAGTGCTCAGCCACGAATATATGCGTGCCAAGCGTAACCGCACGCCGCTGACCGTGGTGATGATAGATATCGATTACTTTAAACATTTTAACGACCACTACGGACATCTTTCCGGTGATGCCTGCCTGCGCCTGGTAGCCCGTACCTTGCGAAAATCACTCAAACGCAGTACCGATGTCGTGACACGTTTTGGCGGCGAAGAATTTGCCGCGATCTTGCCGGATACTGATTTGAAAGGTGCGTGGATTGTGGCACAGCACATTATGGAATCAATTGAAGCACTGGGTATCAAGCACAGCTTCAGCGAATTTAACCGCGTGACCATTAGCCAGGGAATTGCGACTTATATGCCAGATCAGGATCCGGACATTGAGGATCAGTCGGATATTGTGAGCGCCGCTGATGAAGCTTTGTATCTGTCAAAGAACAATGGTCGCAACCAGATTAACGCCATGCCCGTCTCCGTCAGGTTTAATCAACTTTAATCTTTTGTGCAGCCGTGCGCTATTTGCCGTGCGGCTGTTTTATCTTCCCCTCCTCTTTCTTTTGGCTGTTTTCTGCTTCGTTAAAAATTCGGCTGGCACTTTTTGTGCTGTCAGCTATCCTCATATAAGGAGGCCAACTGGTCGTACCTGATGTTACTGAAATCACACACGTCACTCTGGCAAGGAGTACCTGATGGGAAAATCGAGCATAAGAATTGGCAGTTACGAAATTGACGATGCACATCTCTCGACGCCTGAAGCAAAAGGCGGCGATAAAGTGCACATCCCCTGCAAATCAGATCCTGATTTGTGTATGCAACTTGATGCCTGGGATGACCATACCAGTGTTCCGGCCGTAGTGGATGGTCGTCACTCGGTGCTATACAAGGAGAAGTATGACGAACAGAAAGATGAGTGGATCATGCGACTGGAGTAATACCGCATGGCGAACGGAATTGTGTTCGCCATGCCGCTTGCGGTCAGCCAGCGTTTTCAACCAGTGAAATACCCCGTCCGGCAAAAAAGCGGGCAAAGACATCCACCGGTAATGTGACATCCTGCTGCGTGCGAATATCATGACCGGAGGGATTATGAAAGGTTATATACTTTCTGTCAGCATGCGTCACCAGCACCAGATGCCCACCTTTAGACGGCGGAACGGTCTCCGGTATGCGAATTGACGGATGCACCGAAGCCATGAAGAACCGGTGACCGGCCATTTGTGCAGCAATATCCTCAGCAAAAATTCCCACTTTGACGACTGCTTTCAGCCCCAACTCCTGACGTACATACTCAACAAAAGGCGCATAAATCAATCCCTTAATGTTATCCCCCTCACGCACATAGGTGCCATATGGCAGGCTGTGTTGAGTCAGGTTAAGAACAGGCACTACTTTTCCGAAAACAGCTGCCAGCACCATTTTCAGACAGCACATCCCACAGACATGGTTTGCCCACTCAATAAATTCCTGCTGACTAGATGCGCCAGATTGTGCCCAGAGTTTGATATCACTCAGTTCAAGTTCACCGGCAATAATGCCGGCAGCGCAATCAGGGTCTTCCCATTGACTGAAATAAGGTATACCGGAAAGGGTTGTAAAAGCGCGATGAGACACTGGATTCACGGACATGACATATTCCTGAACGCCGGACAGACCACTTCAGACTGATCATATAGCGACGGGGATTTAAGGCCTGATTTTCCTTATCAGGCCCCCTCAGAGATTTAGAACTTCTCTATCATCCGAAACTTCATCAGTAACAATGGCATAGTGGGTTCAAACATCTCGTACTCTTCGAAGAAACGCTGATGTTCAGCGCGCCAGTAAGCCAGCGTGCGGTCGCCTTCACCTTCTTCCCAGGCGTGTTGTTCTGTCACCTGATCAAAAGGAACTTGTTTCACTTCGGTCAGTTGTACGGCACACACCGGATTATTGCGGCCATCAACCACCACAAAGACTTCGCCTGATTCTGGTTCCGGGTCGTCATCAAGATTAGAACAGGTGGCGGTTTTTATGCCTTCAATAACACGCTTAGCCAGTTCGTCTGCTGACGACTCGGTATCACCAAACGACCAGCGCTCTGCATCCCTGTATTTAAGTGGGATCTGCGGAATCATAATTTATCCTTTCAATTGAGATAGTTCACTGTCATAACAGTTAAACATTAGCACAAAAAAACCCGCCGCAGCGGGTTTTGCAAGCCGTAACATGTACTAAGGTCCGCAGTTCTCCGGCATCGCTACCGGCCACTGTCTTGCACTGCCGGTGCCATATAAAACGGCAATGCCGCATTCCCTATCGACCCTTGCAAGCGGTTTACCTGTTTTATCAATCATCATCGACATCGCAGGTGTTGAAACAACGGCAACCCCGCTGTCAAAGGGGGACACGGCACTGAATAGCGGGGCAATGACAAAGTTACCCTGCATATCGACAAAACCGTAATTATGGTTAGTTTTGGCGAAGGCCAGGCCATCCACAGGCAACCCTAAGTCTGCATACGCCATGCCTTCGGCTTGTTTCCCCTGAGCGTTTATCCAGGTTTTCGTACCGTCTGAGCGTGTCAGTACAGCGTGATCATTCACCATCAGACTGGCTTGTCCCTGTACCGTCAGCATCAATTTACCGGTGTTATCGACATAACGGGTTGCTGGCGCGCCATCCTGCGGGTCATAAGAGACAGACCATGCGCTGGCTGACGGCATTGACCATCGGCCCTGAGGCATAGCCGCTACCCGCACACCTTTATCATCGATCAGCTCATACCCTGCAGGTGTCGAACGCAGAGCGCGGCCTTGTACAAAAGCAGAACTTTGGGCAACTTCCGCCACTGGCTGAATTTGCCATTCTCCTTGCGCAGAAATATAGCCTTGCTGTGGTTTACGGGATAATTTTACCCAATCACCCAGCGCACTGATACGGGTTTGCTGTTCATGCAATTCAATGTTGCCTTGAGGATCCAAAAGCCAGGACTGCCCTGCGAAAGAGGTGGCAAGAATACGTCCATCACTGAACTGAGTAACTGATAACCCGGCCGTTGGAGCGATTCTTGCTTTCGCATCATTGCCTATGATTTCAGCAACCACACTGGATTCAGTTTGGTCAGCGGCAGCCGGTTGGGTCAGTAACCAGAGTGCAGAATTGATGCGTTTTGCCTTAGCATATTTCGCTTCAACAATGGTTTTACCCTGGCTGTCCACGATGCCCCATAGGCCCCCCGGCGCTCTGAAGGCCGCCAGCCCGTTGGCGTAGTCACCGACATCCTGATAAGAGGGCTGAACAACCGTTTTCTGCGTGTTGATATCAAAGATGCCCCAGAGCGCGCCGTCGGCTGCAGTTTCACGATAACGGAACCAGCCATTACCAACAGACTCAATCTCGAAAACGCCAGGCAAATCATAATGCTTACCTGCGTGATCCAGGGCGGTCAATTTCCCATCGAGATAATCAAGCGCATAGCCATGAACAAATGGCGAAATATTGTCTTCTGTCAGCGGGATAACCATTTTGCCCTGGGCATCGATAACACCGGTTCCCTCAGCCGTTGTAACAATAAACTGTTCGATATTGCCGCTTGCATCTGCAGGTTGAATATCCTGCCATTTGCTCTCAAGCTGAAGCGAGCCGTCCGGACGCAGGAAGCCGGCACCGTTTTTAGCGTTTCCGGAACCGGGGCGAATCAACGCCAGTGGTGATTGTGCAGAAGTGGTATCATTACTGATATTCAGGGGTTCAATCCGGCTTCCATCAAGGGTACTGATATTCTTCTGAGTCAGTAGCGCCTTTCCGGATGCATCCACAATATTGACAACCTCTCCTTGTTCGTTACGCAACCACAAACGGTGGTTGATCACTTCTGCGCCGGTAATCTGCGCCAGCCATCCCACATTCTGCGAGCCACCGATTATTCCTCCGGACGGTGCAACAATCGCATTAACCTTTTTCGGATTACCTTTAGTGGTGATCAGATATTCACCGGTGTCCTGCTCCCAGGGTTCACTGCCAACGGGCAACGAAAGAGGTTGCTTACGTCCAGGTACGTATAATGTCAGAGCGTCTTTAGTGACGGGATTCAACACATAATCACCGGAGACATACAGTGAAGAGGCCTCTGCTTCGCTAAAGGTTGCGATAACCCCAGCGGAATTATCCAGTAACTTGATCCCTTCCGCAGTTTTCGCCAGCCAAAAAGCCCCGGTTTCTTCACTGACAGACAAGTACTTTTGTTCATCCGGTACGCCGTCGGTACGAATTAACGTAATTCCTTCCGCATTTTTCGCCATCGCGACAGAAGGGTTTTGCGGATCAAGAGTAATCGCGCTGTATTGCGGCAGAACACGCCAGGTAAGATTACCATCAACAATGCCGTAGCCTTTGCTGGCGTTAAAAGCGATAAAGAGATCTTTCGGGCCAAAAGGTTCCACGACTTCCATTTTGTCGGTCGCCACATGGCGGACACCGTCAGGCGAAAGCAGAACACTGTTATACGTCAGACTCAGGCGGGCCGGAACGCCGTCACTAAGGGTGGCGTCATCGACTAATTCATCCAGCGCTTTACCGACCTGTGCCCCTTTGCGGTCAATAATCTGGGTTTTTCCGCCTGCCGTCACCACAGCCAGCCCGGATTCAGTAAAGGGCTGAACATGATCAAAAGCCGGCGGAATCATCCAGTTTCCGGTCAGATCGATGAATCCCCACTTGCCTTGTTGCATGGCAGCCGCGGTACCAAAATGATAGTCACCGACTTTTTCAAAAACGGGTTTAATGACCAGTTGTCCCTGGTTATCTAAAAAGCCCCAACGTTCGCCCTGCGTATCCGCTGCAGGCAAAAGCACTGCTGCACGGCTTTCATGTACATCGCGGATACATACATTCTGAACCGCAGGCAATGCATTATGCGTTTGCACCTCCGCCTGTGACGCCGGTAACGGAGCAAAACAACTGTCGGGTTCAGCCGCAGTTGCAGAGGCTGTCAGCGTCAATAAGGCCAGTGTGCTGCTGGTATTCAGCGCACAACGGAGTGCATTTCGTAGCCTTGAAGATTTGCTGACAAACATTAATTACCCCCGTTATCGCATGCAGGAGCCTTGGCTGGCCAGAGATAAGCCCCTTTTGCATCCACAATGACACGCTGATTACAGCGCACCTGAATTTTAGCCTGCACAGCACCATCACTGTTAAGCAAGCTGACCACGCCTTTACCCCCTGCCCAGGCATGTTTCTCGCTGAAATCATTCGCCCAGTCGAACTTAGGTAAAATAGCAAAGCGCCCGGTAGTATTGATATAGCCCAGCAGATTCCCATAAGTCGATTTCTTCATGGCGGTAGCAAAATTATTGCTCATTGCGCCCACCTGATCGAAGTAAGAACCGATCAGCTTCTTCCCTTGCTGATCAACAAAACCATACAGGCCGTTGCCATCGCGTACAGGGATCACCCCGGAGCTGGCTTTATCCGCTTGCAGACTATTGAGCCCGGCGAAACGCTGAATTTCGTTGCCGTCATTGTCATACAACACAGTCTCGCCGGTAGCGTCATCATTCATGACCAAACGCGCCATCGAGTTCAGCGCCTGAGCCTGCTCAAACCCCTCTAAAGGCACCGCCCCATGATCATTAATCAGTGTAATACGGCCATCACTGACAGCACGGCTCAGATTAAGAGGTGGGATGAAATTAAATTCAGCGGTATAAAGCGGCTGAATTTGCCAGTCACCCCGGCTGTTAACTGCCCCGAAATGAGGGGAAAAACTGAGCATAACCCAGTCGCCATCAACAGAACTTGAGGATGCAGTAATTGCCTTGCTGACAGGAAAACGCCCTGCATTATCAAGCAATGCAACACCACCTTCGGCAGGTTGAACCAGCCAGTGGTGGTGTCCTACTGGCAGCGGTCTTGAGAGTAAATCTGTCGCTAAAGTCTGACCGCTTTCAGCGCTGTAGAGGCTGTAATGGCTGGCAAGTGCACCGCGTTCACCTGGCTGATCGTTATCGGAAAGAGTAAAGACACCCTGCCCGATATACTGGAATTTACCGCTACGGCCCGCATCAGGCGCGATCGCCCAACTGCCGTCGGTTCTGATAACGCCCCAGCCCGCATCTGTCTGCGCCAGCGCGTAACCGTCGTTAAACGAATCAATCTGGATAAACTGAGGAGAAACTTTGATGCTTTTGCTCGCGATATCCCATAATCCCCAGCGCTGAGCGTCTTTTTCACCCTCAGTATAAAACAGCAGCCCGGATGACAAACGCTGAGCACCTTGCTGAATATTTGCCGGAACGTCAATCGCGTTACCACTACGATCAATCAGGTGCTTAACCTCTGTATTTCCAGCGTTGTCAGTGGCCCAGGTATAGTCACCGTTAAACGGGGAAATTTGGGTAAATACTGGCTGGATAACCCATTTGCCTGTCGCATCGACCGCTCCTGCTTTTTTATTCTCCGTGTGGATGATCAACGGTGCCTGAGAAGCATCTCCGTCAACCGATGCCCACTGCGGATCAGAAAGCACATTTCCCTGGGAGGTGAGAATTGCAGGCGGTTTTGTTGTATCAGCGGGCGTCAGAACTGCCCATGGCAGGCTGTTTGCTGCATGGCTATCTGCTTGCGCCAAAGAACTGATGTCATCGGTCATTGGCGACGTACCCAGCGGCCTGAGCTGGTAATCTTTCAGCGCTGTCAGCGTGGCATCGTTAAGAAGTGCTACGCCGTTATTGTCATAGATCTGCGCAACCTGAGGCGTTTTACCCTCAGATTGCATCACCCAAAGGCGGTTCGCCTGTTGCAGAACTTGCGGCTTATTCACTTTCAGCGAAGCAACGTGGTTATCAGCACCAATAATCACAATACCTTTACTGCCCGTTCCCAGCGTAGCTTTGCCCCAGACAAGGATATTCTCAGATTGATCTGCAGGAATATCCTGTATTTTTTCCAGATTATTGCTGAGCAGTTGTTTGCTGTTATCTGTGCCTGTAACCAGCCAGCTCCCCGACACCAGCAGACGCACCGATTTATACTGCTCTTTGTTTAACGAGACACCCTGCCGGTCAACGAACATCCAGACGTTCTTAGTTTTCACCGCAACGACATCGCCGCCAAGTTGCGGCTCATCACGGGTTTTCAGGATCATCGGGTCAATTGCCCAGTCACCCTTTTCGTCCAGATATCCCCAGTAACCGTCTTGTGCAGAATCCCGCTTTTTAGCCGGGATCAGCCCGGACTGAGGCAAGTCCAGGGCAATAACATCATCAGGAAGGGAAAGGGAACGATCCGTTGAGGCATTCCACAACGCAGGAGAAACTTGTGTTTGTACGCTTGCCAGTGCCTGACCGCGCACAAATCCCTGGCTGTCCAGAGAAACGGCAAACGGCAACGTTTTTATGACCGCACCTTTGCGATCAATCAGCACCAGACGGTTATCGGTCACGACCAGGGCAGTGCCCTGAGCATTGAAATCGGTTGCCCGCGTAAACTTAGGCTCAATAATCCAGTGGCCTTTTTTATCGATATACCCGAATTTATCGTCTTTTTTCGCAGCAGCCAGATCGTTCACAAAGCCCCGGGCTTCACTGAAATCAGGCCTGATTACCATATGCCCGGTGGTATCCACATAACCCCAGAGTGGTTCGCGGGATAACGCCATCTGCACAGGGGAAAGTCCCTGCTGGAAAGGCAACTGGCAATCCTTGGCTGTTTTTGCATTACCACACGCCCGTAACAGTGCGTCATCCGCATGTGCCGGCAGGCTAAAAAAAGCATTCAGAACCAGGGATAACGCACTGAAGTTTCTGAGATATTTGAATTTTTCGGAGCAATTCATCCGATGCCCTTATAACTGGATAAAATGAGAAAGTGTAGCGCCCGCATTTTTTTCATCACCCGCAAAAGGGGCGCGTGAGACGGCAAAAAATCCGATAATAATCAATTTAAAGCGAGCGCACATGCCATAAGCCTATAGGGTGTCAGCTTGTGAAAGAAAAAGCAGCTATTTTATTACTCTGTAACGAATGAACACACATTATCAATTCGCAGAAAAATACGCTCTGTATGTTACCGTTCATCTGGGTTCCTCACCTGTCGATAACCTGACAACAACATTTCAATTTCCTTATTTGAAATTAGATCATTTTCATTTACATGTGCCCGAGTGGCTAACAATTAATCTTCGGAAGATTATTACAACTATTGATTAAGGTCATTATTCCCCCCTCTTTTGTCTGGTTTTATAGATTCCAGAGCGTTCTGTGACCAATATCACTCCCGGTTCGGGTGGCGTAAGATCAGGTAGTGTTCGGTTGCAGCGTATTTCCGGTGTTTTATCTTATTGGGGGAAGCCATGCCTATCGTTCGAGCCAGATTGAGTCTGTTTGGTGGCGACACTGTCGTCATACGTTGTTCAGAAAAATGTCACATTCATCTGATGTGTGAAAATGATGTTGAGCGCAAAGGACGCCACTCAGGTTTCGGCGATATTTTGACAATTAACGATCAAAATACCGCTTATGTCGGGATCCCTTATAAAGGCGTATGGAATGTGCTTATCGATTCTCAATGTGAATCACTCGAGCATTCAATAAGTTATCTGCCTGCCTGAACACCGCTATTACCTCCCGCCCTCTGCTTTTTATCTGCGACCTTTTATCAGGTGGATGGAAAACCATTTGCCTGATATTTCCTGAATCACCTGCCAGCCCGTTCACCTCACAACGGTACAGGCAACCGCTCACACCATCCAGCAACAGAATACTGAATTGCGTAATGCCACGGAAAAAACTTTAGCTTGCTACATCAATTGCATACCGTTATTGAATTGAACATTCCATTATTTTCAAAAGACCTTTTCCTGTCTCATTTAGGTATTGCCAGCCTGAATTTCACATTGCATTCTGTCAAAGGTAATGACGTGGCACCGGCCATAACGGCCGGATTTCTTTCAGGCAAAAAAGATCCCATAATGAATAAGAAATCACTTTGCACCCTCGCTGACGTGGCGGATCTCCTTCCACAATTGCGCCAGGTTCGCCAGCACCTGCACCAATATCCAGAACTTTCCAATGAAGAATCTGCAACCGCAGCATTCGTCGCTGAAAAGCTAGAATCTCTTGGCTATCAGGTGACCACCGCCGTTGGCGGGTATGGCGTTGTCGGCTCCATGAAGCTTGGCAGCGGGTCCCGCAGCATCGGTATCCGTGCAGATATGGATGCTCTGCCCATCACCGAACAAACGGGCGTAAGCTACGCCAGCCAGTTTCCCGGAAAAATGCATGCCTGTGGCCATGACGGCCACACAACGATGCTGCTGGGCGCCGCCGCGCAGCTTGCGCGCAGCAAAAACTTTTCCGGCACAGCGCATCTTATTTTCCAGCCAGCGGAAGAAATTGGATTTAACAGCGGCGCAGAGCGCATGCTGGCCGAACAGTTATTTGAAAGGTTCCCCTGTGATGCCGTCTACGGGTTACATAATCATCCCGGCTATCCGGTTGGCAAAATGATGTTCCGTTCCGGCCCGTTTATGGCAGCCTGCGACACGGTTAATATCACAGTTCATGGCAAAGGCGGGCATGCGGCCCGACCGCATATGACGGTGGATCCTATACTGGTTGCCAGCAGTCTGGTCATCGCCTTGCAGTCGGTTATTTCGCGTAATATTGATCCCAATGAAACAGCGGTAGTGACCATAGGCTCATTACATTCAGGCCATGCGGCGAATGTCATCCCGGAAACAGCGCGCCTTGAAATGAGCGTTCGCTCCTTCGATCCTCAAGTGCGCAAAATCCTTGAAAAACGTATCCGCACTCTGGTGGAAAATCATGCTGCCGGTTACGGCGCCCGCGCTGAAATTGAATATGTTTCCGGATATCCGGTGCTGGTAAATCATGACCAGGAAACGGCATTCGCTATGGAAGTGGCGAAAGAATTGCTGGGTGAAGAAAACGTGATCGATAATCTTCCGCCAATCTCTGGCAGTGAAGACTTTGCGTATTTCCTGCAACAGAAGCCCGGCTGCTTCCTGCGCCTGGGCAATGGAGACAGTGCGGTACTACACAATCCGGCCTACAACTTTAATGATGACAGCCTGAGCTTTGGTGCAGCCTACTGGACGCGCCTGGTCGAACGCTATTTAGAGGATTAACGGCAAAAACCGAACCAGCGCATGCCGAGGTGAAAGTGATTGGCATGCGCTGCATTGTATTCCGGCCCGATGGAATTGCCAAAATACGGGCAACTCTCTGAAAATAACGTCCGCACATACTCCCCTTCTGCACCAGACTGAGGCCATTGTTTCAGAACTGTCATATGGTGTCCGTCAGCCAGCGAGAAACCGGCAACGTCCAGCGCTTGCGCCGTGGCATGTTCGCTAAGTCTGGCATCGGGCTTGTTATAGACGTTCCGGCAGGCATAACTGCCCAAATGATGGATACGTACCAGCGGCGAACCGAGTTTCTGAATGGCCAGCGGTTTCGCCACCTGTGCGACAAACATTGCGCTGCTTAGTGCAAGACGACAGCTCGCCAGATAGCTTGAACTCAATGAAACATCCCCAAATCCGCGAACCCGTACTGCATCAGTCAGCGGGCATTTCCCGCCCGTATTTCCGGCGCGGGTAAAATTAATCGCCCCCTCTTGCCGGGCACGTTCAAGCACAGCCAGACATTGCTGAGGATTGTTATCCAGCTTCCTTAATTTGTAGCGGGTAATGAAGTTTGGCGGGTCATTAATTGTCACCGGTGAGAAAGGATTATATTCCGACGGAACGTGACGGCTTATCCACGGGCCACTGCACCAGGCAACAATGATAATCACAATAACGCTTACCCAATATCGCATAGTGTTCCTTTAGCACCACCAGGCTTTAGCAGCACATTGATTTTTCACATGTAATATTTGAGTATAGCGGGTAAGTAAACAGTGTTCTGAAGGGGTTACAAGTCGGGAAATAAACTTACTTAGTTTTGACATAAATAGACATTGGGTTTGTTACTTTTATATCCGAAGACGATGTTTCTTCTCCTGTGTCCACTGTGAACTGTCCTTCATAGTGTGTAAGACCCTCGCATTACCCCTTTCAGCCCGCTCCGAGCGGGCTTTTTTTTGTGCCGTCTCAAGATCAAGCCATGTGTGACGCAGCAAAAGACATTAAGCTGCGTCACACGATACATTGAAAAGCTTACTTATGGGTAAAGTCGATCACCATCCGGCCTTTAATTTTGCCTTGTTCCATTTCATGGAATATCGCATTGATATCGCCCAGCGGACGCTTGGTGACTTTCGGCACCACTTTACCTTCAGCGGCAAACTGGAACGCTTCGGCAAGATCTTCACGGGTACCGACCAGTGAACCCACGACCTGAATGCCGTCAAGCACCAAACGAGGAATATTCAGGCTCATTGATTCCGGCGGTAAACCCACCGCAACAATACGCCCACCCGCTCGCATCGCATCAACTGCTGAGTTAAAAGCGGATTTCGCCGTTGCCGTTACCACCGCAGCATGAGCGCCACCGACTTTCTCCTGAATAATTTTTGCTGCATCGTCTTTTAGCATATTAATGGTCAGGTCTGCGCCCATATCGGCGGCAAACTCTAATTGCTGATCATTAACATCAATAGCAATCACTTTGGCATTGAAGACATTTTTCGCATATTGCAAAGCCAGATTACCTAAACCGCCCAGGCCATAAATAGCAATCCATTTACCCGGCTGAATGCCTGATACTTTTACGGCTTTATAAGTGGTCACGCCTGCGCAGGTCACGCTACTTGCAGCAGCAGACTCCAGACCGTCGGGAACTTTCACCGCATAATCGGCCGAGACAATGCATTCTTCAGCCATGCCACCATCAATGGTATACCCTGCATTAATAACCTGTCGGCATAACGTTTCGTTACCGGTTGTACAATATTCGCAATGCCCGCAACCTTTATAGAACCACGCGACGCTGGCACGATCGCCCACTTTCAGCGCAGTGACTCCAGGGCCAATTTTCTTTACAATGCCAATCCCTTCATGGCCGAGGATGACCCCGGTCTTGTCACCAAAATCACCGTTTTTGACATGCAAATCCGTATGACATACACCACAGCACTCCATCTCTAAAAGTGCCTCACCATGTTCAAGGTCGCGCAGAGTCTTCTCGACGACGCCCACTGAATGGTCTTGATTAACAACAGCAGCTTTCATTTTCCTTTCCTTAACGTTGTGGCGGAGCCTCAACGTTACAACGCTATTTGTCCGGCTGCAAATGAGAATCAAATGCTTTAACTGCAGAGTTCAGCATGAGAGCGGAAAGTTTTATTTCCATTGTGGATGGGCAAGAGGTTGGAAGCTATGAAGCAGCACAGGATAATGGGTTCAAGACAACATTAAGGCTACAGCAATCAGACTCGTTCTCCTCTGTTGCAAGAATAAGAAATAATCATGCCTTAAACCCGGTGAAATCAGAGGATTTTTTTCATTGAAGGAGAAGCGTGGAAGATGAAATCATTCCTTTCATAGAATGGAATTGCCTCTTTCCTTGCATCAAGAAAAACAAAATTCATCTCCCTGCTTTGAGCCTCACTAACAGCGAAATCAAGAAGCAATCTGCCTGTCCCTGATTGGCGTTCATTCTCATCAACGACCAGATCATCAATGTGCAGGTGAGAACCTCGTGCCAGCGTGTGTACAGGTCTTATACCCATCACACCAATAATCCTTTCTTCGAGGACTGCAGCAACAAGCTCATATCCGTTCAGAGTTTGAATTCTTACGCTTTTTAAAAATTCGCCTTTGGTGATGTTTCTTAGTTGAGCAATGATCGGGAATGCGCTTTCCCACTCTGAAGGAAGTAACTTTTTAATCTGAACAGTCATAAAATATCCAATTCAATAAGCCCAGCTATCATTTATAGGATTATTATTATTACATTGCAATAGGTGTTCAGTTGCACCCTGATAAGCACAGCCAGTAGTCACTTCAAATCCACTGAACCTAAGATTGCCCGAAAAATGTCCTAATTAGCCGGGGGTATAATTTAATTGAGATGTGATGGGGGTAAAACTGGAAAAACTTCTTAGATGAAAGGTTAAAAAACACGCCCAGAAAGGAATATGCACTTATTGTTAAACCGGCTCTCTTTAAAAAAAGGGTGCACAACGCACCCTTTTAGCCACTCAAATTTGATTCTCGATACTACATCATTCTAAAAGATGCAGTTATTACCACGAACGGCAAATACCAGAACCACAATAGCAATGCTATAAATAAGAGCCCGCAAGCTGACGGTTTTCCGGCTTCGTTACTTTTAGATTTATGTTTTTTGATAAATAAACCTAACAGCAGTAAATCGATAACAACCAGTATTGCCAGCGGTACGTACGGAGCAAGGCTAAGAAAGCTACTGCTAAAGTGAAGCAGGAATCTTAATGACAGGAAAATTTTGTAAGCCAAAACAACTATCAGCAACAAGGACGTCCATTTGGCGTAGATAAAACCTTTGAAAAGTTTATCTAATGCGCCTGGTGTACCAGAATTTCTCCCGCCGGTATGCCCGTATGAGGATTTGTAATCTTGCTGGAGATTGTTAGGGGGAGGCGTATAGGATTGACTTTTATCATATGCTCCCATGTTGTCATGGCGATGAAAATCTCGTTCTTTTTCTTCACAGAACGGACAGTGATGGTTATCGATTTCCCGATAACAGGTTGGACAAGCACCCATGATTTTTCCTTGCTAGAAATAACATCTCCCCACATTGTGGGGTCGTTCTCTCCCTTAACATCAGAGAGATATTATTTATTATTGTTATTCTTAATCTACAGATTTTGTCATTAGTTGTTCTGTAAGGCAACTGCAAATTTGTTGGCTAACAAAATTAAATATCAATTTTATTTAAGTTCGCTTCCTGTGGCGCTCCTCTCCTGCTACTCATATCAAATAATTAAATCAAACATTTGCACTGTATTTACATACAGCTAAATTCACATCCTCAGAAAGGAAGATGTGATGAGTGTAAATAAGCTGTCTGCCGGCAAATGGTCGTGCGAATACGACCCGAGCGGGCGCGAGGGTAAGCAGTTTGTCTCCAGGTATGTATCAGTACGGGGCCGTCTGCCCGCACACAAGAAATGCAGTCCCCGGCGCGCCCTCTGTTAAGGCTAACGCCTGATGATTTTAAAATCATTGAAAAGGTGCATTTGAATATATTGAGCGAGAGTTTTAAATAGATTCAACCAGTCAACACACTCGCTTTAAATATTTCCAACCATGAAATTGATGAAAGTATTTCATGGTTACACCTTAATACACAACATCATTTCTTTGTCGCTTTGCAATATAGAGATTTGCATCCGCTTTAGAAATCACCTCTTGTAATGAGGCATTGTCTTTATCATATTGAGATATGCCGATACTCACTGACAAAAATAACTCCTCCAGCTTTATGCTCTTAACTGCCTCACGAATTCTGTTTGCGATTAAAAACGCATCAGATGCCCCGGTATTTTTAAGTGCAACGATAAACTCATCTCCCCCTACCCTGCCGACAAAATCATTGCTGCGCAGGCATTTGAGTATTTTTTTTGCGCAAAGAGAAATTGCCAAATCACCTTTTTCGTGACCGAAAGAGTTATTTACTTCTCTTAAATGATCAAGGTCTATGACTAATACGCTAAAAGGTAAGTTATTTTTTTTACATTTCGCCAGTTCGTAGGTAGCTTTCGCGTAAAATGCCTCTCTTCGCAGGCAACCTGTCAGCCCATCAGTAGAAGCATATACATTCAGAACCCTGAGATATCCACCTGCTATTAATGACAGCAAATAACTAATGAGCATAGATAAAAAAATTATAATTAGCGCAGGCCAGGCATTTGATGAATTCAGTACAGATTTTAAAAAAGTAGGCTTTTCAATAATCGTTGATTTCCGTATTTTAACACCTGCCAAGTTGTAGCTTTTATCATGCATAGGTAAAACTGAAATTAATGTGTTATCATCTGCAAATCTTCCAATGGCGAAACCACGATTAATACATACTCTCGTTAATACAACGGATATGTTGCGAGGCTGTATATTTTTGAGGGAATTTAAAAAGTCGCGAACCTTTGCATTACATTCCTGCGGGCTACCTCTATTAGAGAACAATAACGTTTTAACTTGCACCTCGGTGTAAGGTGAAGGGTGATGAGTATAGTTCTCAGTTGCAATGACTCCTCCTGAGTTATCAGGATCATAAAAACTCCCCATATTATGGATATTATTAACATTCCCTTTCCACTCCTGAACTTCCTGACTGTATAGCAAAGGGAAAATGATAAATGACGATATTACGCCACCAAAAAAAACAAACGAAACCGGTTTTGTAAGCAATGGAAGTAAGACCACCCACCTCCAACTTGAATAAATCATCATGTCCTCACTGGTGATCAAGATTTCGTTTCATAGCATGAAAATAATTATTTTTGACCTTAGAACTGTCAAAATAACATCACTGGTGGTTCTGACAAAGATCTTTTAAGGCAAATTTTTGACGATCCGTTAACTAAGCTTACCCCATGAATTCATTGATGTTTTTTTCGATCAACTTCAAGGGCATTGTGCCTTTGACAGACAATCTGACTAAAGTTGTATGCCTGCCCGGACGGCAGTGGATTTGTAACTGCGCCGAATCAGGGGTGTTGCTGTCTGATGTGAGTTATGAGGCAATGGAAAATCACTAAAATAAGCCAAATACATCAGAAAAATTCCATTTCATCGTACGGGCTTTCTTTGCAGGAACGGAGCCGGCTTTCAAGATCACCACAATGAACCTCTAACTGATAGCCATCGGGATCGAGAAAGTAAATTGACTCCCCTTCACTCTTATTGCTTTTCCACTCTGTGGCACCAGCATGCTGTATTTTCTCGCGAAATGAAGCCATGTCGCCTGTGGTGTAAAACCAAGAACATCCACATAGAAACGAAAACTGCGGGGCAAATGACTGACAGCAAGAGTAAGGTGATTCAATCCAAATACAAAAAAACTGAATACGATTCCCGTCGCGGCAATAAATGCTACTCATACCTATTTATCAATGGATTAATTAAAAACTCTTTAAAGTAAAGCCTTCCGTCACTTGTTTATACCTTCATTAAATATCAATCAGTTAGCATCATTTCGAAATAAATTCGGGGAATTTTCGAGACTGGATTTATGGATTGCATAATCGGTCATCAATAATAATCCTCTGAAAATCTCCTTTTTAAATGTTCTCTAACTGTGTCTTTATCTGCATAAGCATAACGTAATGCCTCACTTTTAAAATGGACTTAAGAAAATGGCAATATCAGCTTATTTATGGCTTAAAGACGACGGCGGCGCTCTGATTAAAGGCGGTGTGGATGTCATCGGACGGGAATATAGCATCGAAGTAAAAGGATTCCATCATAATCTGATGATCCCTACCGATAACGCGACGGGTAAAGTAACGGGTACCCGCATGCACTCCCCATTGCTCATCGTGAAGGACTTTGACAGCTCCAGCCCTTACATTTACAAGGCAGTAGCAACAGGCCAAGGCCTTGAGTCTGCGGAGATCAAATGGTATCGGATCAATGATGCAGGTCAGGAAGTAGAGTATTTCAACATGCTGTTAGAAAAGGTACGTATCGTTTCAATTTCGCCAGCAATTGCCGCAAACAGCAATCCTAATGACAATCACATGGAAACAGTTGAACTTCGGTACGAAAAAATTACGTGGAAGCACAATGATGGGAACATCATATTTGCTGACTCGTGGAATGATCGCCAGACCGCATAATTAAAAGGGGCAAAATGCCCCTTAATCATAAAACCACCTTTTGGCCTTCACCGCTTCAATAATCATTTCAACGGTTAATGGTTTTAGATCACGTTTGGGTGGTTTTCTCTGCCAAAATGCCCTTTCAGCTTCATAGTAATTCAACATATCAAACTTAGAATAATCAACACCATATTTAGTGAAGACATCAATCAATATCTCTGCCAAATCTTCAGGCAACAGCTGCCAATCATCTTGCACTGACCAAAATTTCTGGATAGGAACAATTTCGGGATCCCGCCAGCTTTTCCGGAACCCGTATTTATCGGTTAGATAGTCACAGATCTCTTTATCTAAATTCATTAGAAAGATGGCCATACGATACGGTCAGATGGGCGCGCGATAAGGTTATATTTATTTCTGGTCCTTTTGGAAACTAATTGAAGCATTATTACAATTTGCGCATAACCTAGCCATGGAGTCCATCGACCTATAAATGGGGCGATTTTACTTGTAGGAACCATCTTCATCTTTGAGCCTTTACCCATTGGTGCTTCTAGTCGCACCCCGAATGGCAACCTTTTTTCTTTAAACATCGCTCTGGCTATTTTTGAAATGACACTCGTTCCTGGCGTATTGGTTGCAGCTGATAACTTGCCTGAGATGGGAATCCAAGGCTGGCCAATGATAATCATCACTGTAGCAGAAGTATCCAAGCCTAAGTAATCAGATAAACTTTCTATGAAAATCAGATTAAACAATTCAGGGGCAGTTACATTGGCATGACCATGGTAGAAATAGGTCCCGCCCAACTCTTCGGTTGTGTCCATTCTCAATATCCTTTTGATTAGAAGGGATTAAGAATACTGCTGCATTCATAACCAGGCAATATGTCCCGTCACGTTAATCACTATGTCTATACTTAAAATCTCGCCACGGAGGGAATTTATGTGTGGACGCTTCACGCAGTACGAGCCCCTCTCGCATGACATCGAAGTTCTGGCGCCAGAGCGGCATTGATGACATCCCTATCGACCGCTGCAACGTCGCGCCCGGTATTCGGTTACTGAAGAAAACGGATATTTTTGAAAACAGGTTGAGGGTAATTCAGGGAAAGACAGGGGAGCAACTGGCTATACAATTACCACTGTGTCTGGCAGCGTATGATATGACGCCTGGTGAAGTGAATGAGAGGTGTTTGCAGAATAATAATACGGAGTTCATTCTCAGTTCTGCCAGCAGAAAAACCGGACGCCATCCCGGTGCGCTTCGAGCGGACATAATTACTCAGGCATTCTGGCGCGTCGTTATAAATCAAATGGTAAAAAAAAGACCGAATACTATTTTCGGCCTTTTTAATCATATGGTTAGAGTGGATCATGGCGACAAACTGGCTATATTTGAAAAGTAAAAAATAAAAAAATTTAGCGTCTACAAGCATCCTTAAAATGATAAGGTAGTATGACTAAATGCATAACTACAACCACCACCTAAAACACCAGAAATTGAAGAGGATATGTTCTAAGCTTACTAAATCACATTAAAATATTGCCGATTCCAAACTAGATACAAATGCATCAAGGGATGGAGATTTACCTCTAACATCTACATACAATGAATCGTAGGATAAGGCTTCGACTGTCCTTTGAATGTGTTTCTTAGTTTTGTTGTAGGCCTTCCCGACCGAGTTATAAATTAAATGCAAAGTGTCAGCGGGGTGATCTAGTTCATATGCTCGGCTAGAAGATGGATCGAATCCTGCGTTCACTATATTCTGTAGTTTAATTCCTGCATCAATCCTTGCAAAATGGGTCAATTCCTCCAAAAACCACGCTTCAATTTCTAAAATCGCCAAATGCAAATTAATTGGTAAAGCAGGGTCCATAACCAATCCCAAGTAAAGAGATTGTTGTAATCTTGGGACATCTTGTCTCTTAAAGTCGGGATAGATATCACGTAAACCTATAATTGTTGAATAACCTGCATTTTTAAGATTTTGAAATTGATCTCTGATTTGTGATTTCACTTGAGAATCTGTAGCACAGTTAACCATTAATACAAAAATCTCAGGATTTAGGGTGTTATCTGTCCGTAACTCAACTAAATCCAACAATGATTTATGTTGCTTCCTGACTTCAAAAACAACTCCTCTTTTTCCAGCCAGTTCCTGTATAAGTTTTATAACAAATTCTTGCTCTGTGAGACCTTCAACGAAAATTGCTATTTTTTTACTCATCCCCATTTACCTTCTCGAAAAACTCAGAGGAAAATAAATCAAAGTTACTTAGTCCAATAAATTTAAATTGTTCAAAGGTTTCAGGCGAATTAACTTCATTATAAATCCTCACGATACCACCCTTCCTTTTCATAATAGACCAATATTTTAAAGGGACCTTATTCATTATAAATCTATCATTTGTAGTCATGATTATTTGCAGTTTGCTACTTATTGACTTTTCCATCAAAAAACCAACAATTGCTGTAGCTCTTTCGTAATCTAACCCTTCACCAATATCATCAATTAAGATAATTCGCTCTTCTTTTGAAAAAGAATAAACATTTAGGTTAATGACTAAGGCAAGTGCACGAAACATACCTTGCGACATATGAAATTGAGGCACATCAAAACCTAGTTCTTCTTCCTTTGTAAATAAAGTAAATGCAGAAAAAGGGAAGTCTGGCAGAATTTGCTGAACATTTTTTGCACCTACATCAGTCAAATTATATCCTAACTGGCGCATATCATTAATTACTGCTTTTTGAAATTTTTCCCCATATTTCCTGAGTGCAGAACCATAAGTTTTAACTAAATTGACTGCATCATTATTCACATTTTGCGCGACGTTGCTATTCACATCCATTACTTCTTCAATAGATGATAGTCTTCCGCGTCCAAAATCACTACCAAATAGAATTAAACTTACACTTTGCGCCCACTTATGCAACGTTATTAAATATGGATGTTGTATTTCGTCCCTTCTATTTACTACAGCAATAACGTCTGATGGAAGTTTAAACTCAAAGAAATTTTTTATCTTTTCATAAAAAATCTTACCACTACCATCTTGTTTTCTTTCGAGTTTTAATTCCCCGTCAACCTCTAATACTTCTGAAATAACTGCTTTATTCTCACATAGCATCTGATAATGGAAATGTTGATGCTTGATTTTTAAATGTATATCAAACATACCTGAAGTTAAAATAGGAAAATTACCTAATATAAGCTGAGAAAAAGAATGAAGCACACTAATTAATCGTGATTTACCCGTAGAATTCTTCCCAACGATTAAGTTGCAATTTAAAAAAGTTGCATCATCAAATGACCAAAAATTTGATTTACCTTCGTGTTCCTTATAAGATAACTTCTTAACACTCATTATTTTCCCCTGAATCTACACTGAATTTACAAACACTCTGGAAATGTAAAAAAACAACATCTCCGCCCATAAAACACACGCACATTAAATACTAAATTTAACAGTATCTAGCCTATATAACTCAATGTTGCAACAACTACGCCCAAAACTTTGATGTCTGTGACTAAACATTCAAAATCACCATTAACTCCAGATATTAGCACTTTATTCCCAGGCCTTCTCGATACATTATAAACATCAATTAAACCGTCGATATCCAATACCCATTTCCCATTGGATACCTCAGTCAAACCCCAGGAAACAATCCAAGATTTATTACCCGAAGTAATAAGAATGAGATTTTTAATATTTATATTATCAGGTAAGAAATTTTTATCTAAAACCAGTTCGCAATTTCCTTCAAGCTTGCCTGCGACTAGTGATTTTTTCGCTATTTTTATAATTGAGCTTTTATAAATTGGCTTGGGGAACATCACGCTGTTTTGACTGTGCCTCCCGGTAGCAAGCCAGTGTAAAGACATCCCCGTATCCAGTGAACAAGTAATAACAACTTCAGCGGGGAAATAATCACGACGAATCCAAGTGCTGATAGTAGCCGCCGAAATTCCAAGATGATTACTTAACTCTTTTTGGGTAGTAAAACCATACGCTTGGATAATTCGCTGGAGCACTGCTTTGCCGCCTGAGTTAACGATAATGTTCAGCAGTTTTTGACCAGAAACCATAATATCATTAGGGGAAAACTCCGCACTACCAGAGTTTGCATTTGAATGCACGCCAGTGGCCAACCATGCCAAATCACATTTAGTATCCAGCGCACATCTTACAAACGCACTCCCTGGGACGCTATCACGCTGTATCCAGTTACTTACATTTGCAGCCGAAACCCCTAACTTTTCAGCTAGTTGCTTTTGTGTTTCAACGCCATAAGCAGAAGAAAGGCGTTCCAATATCTCAGAAGAACTACCTTTGCTAAATTCCATACATCACCAAAAATAAACAAATGTTATTTACATAAACTCATTTGTTGATCTAAGATGCAATCACACCACATGTTACACCATAGAACTCAAACAAATCAGAAAGGAGATATTGCTTTATGTCTCATCAGAATGCAATTCAAGAACCTACCGATAAGACGTCACTATCTAAGGAACTGTTAAATTCTGTAGTATCCCAGTTGTTGCCGGCCTTGGAGTCAGCCCTGTCTGCAACTATTGTGAACTCAATCAGTTTGCAACTGACTACACTCGCCAATTCCCCAACAATTTCTAAGAAAGATTTTGCTGCAATTAACGGCATCAGCTCCGCTGTCCTAGAAAAGTGGATCGCGAATGGTGTTGTTCTCCTTGCCCCAACCCCTTCAACCACAATCACCCAGCAGCGCAAAAACCGCAAAACAGGTCAAATGCAAACTGTTGTTATGGAACGTCATGGCAATGCCCTGATCAATCTTGAGGCCTGGCGTGAGAAAAACCGTCAGCAAGCCATCAAGTGCCGCTACATAAATCGTTGAGTCAGATTATTCAAACTAGTAGGGACTAACAATGTTTGATTATCGCGTTTCCAAACACGCTCACTTTGACGATGCATGTAAGGCATTTGTGAATCGTCATAACCTTACCGAACTTGCCGCGCTGATGGGGACTAAACCCCAAATCCTGCGCAATAAGTTCAACACTGAACAACCTCATAAGCTTACCTGTGAAGAAGTTCTTTTAATCACTGATTTGACTGAGGATGCCTCTCTTCTTGATGGCATGCTGGCACAGATAAATTGCCTGCCGTCAGTTCCAGTCAATGAGATTGCTACTTCTAATATTTCTACCTACGCACTACAGGCAACTGCCGCCGTAGGTTCTATTGCAGCTGATGCAGTGAAAGGTGGTGCGGTCAGTTCACAACGCCGTATGTCCTTACTCGAAGGTGTTAATGCTGGTATTCGCCATCTGTCATTGATCGGTTTAGTTGTTCAAGGCCGAGTACAGGCATCACCAGCCCTGGCATCTGCAGTTGGTGCCATTGCAAGCGTCACGACAAATGGGCTGATGTGACTATGGCTGTTTCTATCGCTCGATTTTTAAAACAGCAAAGTCCATCTCGCCACTTCGGCAATGGCTGCATCGAGTTGCCAGGTGGAAAGCGTTGGAACCCTTCAATGTCACAAGCCACTGCCCCACAGGCCGTGAGAAATTCAAAACCGCTTTTAAAGCGTCTTTTTAGTTGAGGTGATTATGTCTTTAGTGAATGAAGAGCATATTCAAATTGGCAAAAAACATCTTTCCAGAATTAAAGAGATGTTTGATTTCAGAAAGAATGTAGCGCAGGAAACATTTGATACTCAGCCGCTGCACATGCGTAGAACAATCTGTTTTCATGCTGGCTTATCTCGCCGCCATCTTGAGATGAAGTTTGCTGAATTAACGCCGACGGAAAGGCATCAAGTAGTTGCGGCGCTAAATTCTTTGCTTGGTTTAACTGAATCACTGCCAAAATTTGTCAGTGATGATGACTGCAAGATAAATATTAAACACTAACCCGAATTCAAATTAATTGGCGTCAACCCGCCGGGCATTTTTTTGCCTAAAAACAGGAGTTCTGCATGAAAAATATGATTGATAACACCCGTCAGAATAGTGTTGATTTGCCAGTTATGGGCATTGATTTAGCTTCACCAGAACGCGATTACACCTCAGTTCCTGATTTATCGTTGATGCTCGACACTGCTCGTAATGAAGAACGCGCCAATCGAGCGGTTGTATTTGCTGGCCGCCTGGAAGCGATTGCCAGTTTTATCCTCAAACGTGAAATGACAGGGATTGAAGCTGCGGAGGCACTACGCATTGAAGCTAACCGAATCCAAAGTGAAGCGGAGGCGTAACAATGGCTGATGTAATCGATACCGCCCAGGAGCGCGCTGATCTCGTCCTTTCCGCCCAAATCCAAGCCGCCCGCGCAACTGTTGCAGGCGTTTCCGCAATGTTCTGCATCGAGTGTAATCGTCCGATACCAGAGGAACGCCGTGCAGCTCTGCCAGGGGTTGAGCTTTGTGTTTACTGCAAAGAACTGGCCGAGTTGAACGCCAGACATTACAGAGGAAACAAGTGATCGTTTTCTCAGTGGCATTACTCATCCTGGCCGGTGTTAACGCTGGCTATCTGGTCATTGATATCAAAGACGGTATGTAATGCAGGCCAGCCGCTTCACTCCGCAGATTAAAACGCCCGAAGTCTGGGCGTTTCCCTGGAATAAACCACGCCAGGCCGTTTCTGGCCTCGAAAGACCGCTTACCCGTGATGAATACAATCAGGGGCAAGCTGTTTTAATCAGAGTAAAAGCCCTCTCTACCGACCTGCGGGAAATTTTCACAGGTCGCCATGCGTATCTGCTGAAAACTCAGGGCATTCACGCCGCCAATAAATACCTGGTTTATGCCCTTGCTCGCAGCATCCTTCCCCGCGTCGAAGCGGTTAATGCCGCTCATGCAATGAATGTTAAAGCCTCCATGAAATTCATGTCTGAGGCCGACACCTATCACAGCCTGCCGAGTATGAGCGATAAACCGCTGCGACGGTTCGCTCAGGACATCGCCGGACAACTCAAAGAAATCTATGAAGACCGTTGTGATCAGCTGCTTGCCCAATACAACGGCGATAATTCGATTCTTTTTGAAGGTGATACTCAGTGCGAGCTGTACAGCGAAATCGCCGGTATGGCACAGGCTTTCAATGTCACGCCGATGTACTGGACAAGATTTTGCAAAGGCAAGCTGAATGCAGTTTCCGCTATCGCAGCCATATCGCGCCTGGTTAATCCGGATTGGTGGTTACGCCAGTTTAAAGGTCAGCGCACCCGCTGGCGTGAATCCTTGCTGATCGCCATCGGCAAGGTTAACCGTGACGCCTCTCCCTATGCCAGTAAGCAGGCTATCCGTGAAGTACGTGCGCGCCGTCTGTCGAATCTCGACTATTTGAAAAGTTGCGACCTGGAAAACATCGAAACCGGCGAGCGTTTCAATCTGATCGACAAAGCGATGGCGAGCATCTCCAATCCTGAGATCCGACGCATGGAACTGATGAGCACCATAGCCGGTACCGAAAAATATGCTGCTGCGAATGGCGACATCGGGATGTTTCTGACCATAACCACCCCGTCCAAATATCACCCAACCCGCATGGTGGGCAAGGGTGATAAAAAACGCGTTCAGCGCAATCACGCCTGGGACAAAGAAGCCTATACCCCGAAAGATGCGCAGCGTTATTTGTGCGGGATCTGG
Source organism: Rahnella sp. CFA14(1/10) (assembly GCF_004195095.1). Lineage (NCBI taxonomy): Bacteria > Pseudomonadati > Pseudomonadota > Gammaproteobacteria > Enterobacterales > Yersiniaceae > Rahnella > Rahnella sp. CFA14(1/10). The sequence continues at coordinate 357,167 of NZ_SEWS01000001.1, forward strand.
AGCAAAATGCGCACCGCGTTCAAGGATAGCGGTCTGTCTGTTTACGGGATGCGCGTTGTCGAACCTCACCACGACGCTACGCCGCACTGGCACATGATGCTATTCACCAAGCCCGCCATGCGTCAGCGGGTGATCGATATCATGCGCAAATACGCCATGAAGGAAGACGGTGACGAACGCGGTGCAGCTAAAAACCGCTTTGACTGTAAGCATCTCAACCGTGGCGGCGCGGCTGGCTATATTGCCAAATACATCGCAAAGAACATCGACGGTTATGCACTGGAAGGCGAGCGTGACCACGAAACCGGCGAGTTGCTGACTGACTCCGCGGCTGCTGTTACTGCCTGGGCTGCTACCTGGCGTATACCGCAGTTTCATCCTATCGGCCTGCCTACCATGGGTTCATATCGTGAGTGCCGCCGCATCCGTTCCATCAGTCTGACTGAAACCTTTGACGAAGAAGTGGAAGCTGTCCGCGCTGCTGCTGATGCCGGTGATTTTATGGCGTACATGTCAGCCCAGGGCGGCGCAAATGTGCCTCGCGACGATCAAACTGTGCGCGTAGCTCGCCGCGTAGCTGACGAGCTGAACGCATACGATGAAGAAGTGAAAAAGGTTGTGGGCATTTTCGCGCCTCACCTTGGCGACTCCCGTGTTTATGAAACCCGTACAACTCAATGGCGCATCGTTTCTTCCGCCGTTGACGTTGAGGTTTTGACCTTAAAAAGCGCCCCCGGCGCGCCTCGGAGTCCTGTCAATAACTGTGGGTTGGGTGGAAAGGAACAGGCCGAAAATGAGCACGATAACCAAGCTGAAAGCGATGCTACAGGCTCCACTTCATACACTTTACGAACTATTGACTGGACGGACACTGCCGCCGTGAGGGCGATTGTGGCGCAATTCAAAGGGAAGAGAGTTGTTAGACCATCTCTTCATCCAAAGAAAACATGCGAAGAAGGCTTATCGCAAAACATAGCGGAAAAAACCTACGATCATACAGTTGAAATGGAACATCATTCGAGGGAGCATTACCCAAATCAGCAGCAGGCAACGACGTACGACTTTGGGAAGCCATCGGCTGAAGTTGAGAACAAGGAAAATTTATGCACGAAGACGATGAATGGTATAAGGCAGAAGACATAGCGCGATTTGTAGCTAACAAAATAAAACTGTGTAAGAAATGTCGTACAGAGCTGAATTATAAAGAAATATTTTATAATATTGATAAAATTTGCAATCAATGCAAGGGATTGCCGGCTTTTGAAGAAGCAGAACAGCCTCAAACGTCTCCAACTCCTGAAGCTACTCAAACTCCCCAGTCAACACCTGCAATTGACCAGATTGATAATAGCCTTAGCCATTTGCCACCCTTCCAGCGACAACTGTACTCAAAATACCCTCAAATGCAGCAATGGATTGAAAAGTCCGAACAAGAACTGAAGGAGCAGCAAAACAATGGAGGTGTTAAACCTAATGGTAAGCCGCCAATGGAAGAGCAATAAAAAACCAATGCATAATTTTGACCCGTCCATGGCTGACTATTTGAGACAGAATTCGCTGCCATCGGCCTTAACAAACCATCCGCTATGGTTATTATTAAAACAATAACATACAGTTTTTATTGGAATTTGTTAAAGAATAGTAATATTATACTGTATAAATAACCAGTGCGTTGGAGTGAGTAATGGAATCCTCTCATGAGCTAAAGATGGCTTTGATAAAAATCCGGCTTATGGCTGACATCGCACAGTCAGCCCAGTGCAGAAATGACGAGTACGCATTGGTGATGGAAATGATCTCTGATATGGCCGACAGCGTTCTGGATGAAGAAGACACGCAATCAGTGCCGTTCTCTGTTTACGACGATGAAGAATAGCCAGGAATGCGGGCGATCTCTCTTTGACAGCTCTGCATGCAGTGAGTGCATGATTTTGCATTGTGATCGCCCTGCTCTTTTCTCCCCGTGACACCAGTACTGGCGTGGATCACAGTGGATCACGCAACTGCATCAAAAGCACCCCATAAAGCGGGCAGGCGTGGCGGGGATAGCATTGCGCGCAAGATAGTCCACATGCAGTTGCGCCTAGACAAATGCTGAGCTGACATAAGAACACGTTCAGATTAGTAATGTTGGAAATCTAAATATTGGATCTCATATACTTTGCAATGCTAAGCAGTTACTCCTTCAATATCTCGAATATGATACCGCTTGAAATATTCAAGCATAGGAACACTTTTTAAGTGAACATGGTAGGGAAGCATTGCATTTCAGTCTTCTGCGGATGCATACTTATTTTTATTTAATCACAAGGAAGATTTATGGATGCGCAGAAATTTCGAGACTTATGCGATATTGCATTAGCCTCCCCATTGCAAATGAACATGACATCAAAAGAATCTTATGAAAAGATAAAGGAATATTGTCAGGATAAAAACTGGAACATAAGGAAAGATTGTTTACATTTAAGAAAACTTTTAATTTTTGAACACATTAATAACGCAAAAAACCTCAGGCCATATTTTGATATAGTTAGTATGATATGGGATGCTTCCAACTTTCAAATTCAGACCAATAGTGAATTAAAACACACGCCTGAGGATTGGCTTGAAATTATAAAGATTTGCACATATGCAAAAGAGTCGTCTAATTATTTCAATCCTTCACATGACCACCTTGCCCTTCATAAAAAAAACACTGACTTTTCATATGCATGGAAAAAAATAACCCCCCTTGGAATTGATTATCAACTCCATAACAATGAAATATTTATTGACGCTAAATCTTTTAATAGAATCGAAATCATTATCGATGATTTTTTATCTAAAATTGGTGGAGCACGCTGCTTAGAGCTAGTATTTCAGATGCTAGCAAGCCTATTAGATCCCAATCAAGAAAGGTATCTTCTACACAGGAAAACAACTCAGGGTCTCGAGGTAATATCCCCTGAGTACCCGTGGGGCTATATTATCGCATTAGCTGTAAACAATATTGATAAGCCCGGTACATGTAGTTTAAACACTGTTATTGATACTTATAAAAACTTTATCGATTTCCTTAGAGATTTGGTTGCCACTTTCGAAATACAGCCTTATGTAATGTGGGAATCTATGTATGTTGATCCAGAAAGAATAATTAATTTTTTACAAGAAAATGTTCTTTATGATAACTTGATTTCTTTTTTTCAATTTAAAAAAGAATATAGCCTGGAGGTCCTTAGCTATATATCGACGAATCATTCAGACATGAATAAATCGAGCTACGGCATAACTCTTCATCAGATATTCAAAGTTGCTCAAGGGATAATTAAGCTGAGTGATAAAAATACCATTAAAGAACTTTCTTTATCTGAATTGAAGGAGATCTCACAAATTAGTACTCGTAAGCTAATTAATTGCATTAATATTATATTTGAGTCTAACTCGGATGGGAAACTATCATTTCCTCCCTCAAGCGAGAAGATAGATCACGTTTTAAGACCAATAATTAACTTCAAAAAAAATAAATTACTCTTACCATCTAGCATTACTTGTCTAGCAACATTAAATGCAGCAATAAAACAAATTAGCTATCCTAGCAACAATTTCAACAATGCTATCGACAGTAAAATTGGCAAATACCTTGAAAATTTTCTGATTGAGCGATTTCAAAAATCTGGAATTGAAGTTTTTTACGGCGACTTCAAATCCAAAGATCGAAAAACAAATGGAGATTGTGACCTAATAATTACGTCCCCAAATTACATTTATATTTTTGAACTTAAGAAGAAATCATTAACTCGAAAGGCGATGTCTGGAGAAGAGCTTTATCTAATTAAAGATTTAGGTGATAGCGTAATGAGATCACAATCTCAATGCGCCAAAATTGAATACGTACTTTTGAAAGATAAAGAGTTAACTTTGAAGAATGGCAAGAACTCTCATACAATACAATATAATGGAAATCCTATCCAAAAAATATCCTTGAGCCTACATGATTTTGGAGCACTCCAAGACAGCACAGTTTTTAATACTATATTACGGTTATCAGTCCAAACTAATTTTAGCTCTTCAAACGCTGAGTTAGATTCACTATTGGTAAACTGGAGGGCTTATCTTGAAATATTCAATAAATACAACAGATTAACAGAACCCTATAAAAGTGTTAATACGCCACAATTTTTTGATAATTCATTCATGAGCATCCCTCAGATAATGACTATTCTTGATGGATGCAAAAACATTGAATCATTTGACGAAGAATACAATCTAGCCAAAAAAATCACTTTTTCAACCAGAGATTTTTACAAAGAGTACTCTGAAAAAAGAAAACTTAAAAATAAACGATAGGCCGTTTTAACGGCCTATCGTTTCACAGATTATATTTATTGAAAGAAACAGCACATTCATCTAACGAGGTATTAATTTCTTTCATTCTCTCCTGCAGCGGCGTCAGCTCGTTCCTCACGAACACCTGCGCCGCCTTCTCCACATCCCCAAACCCGCCCGCATTATCAGGAATGATTCCCATCATCTGCGGCGGAACGCGGTGCGCGCTCAGCAGATCATCACGGCTGGATTTCTTAATGTTGAAAAAATCATCCTTGGTCGCAACTTCACTCAGCGGCAGAATTTGAATGCCGTCTTTCTTGCCGTTAGGGGCATACATAAACAGGTTGCGGAAGTTTCCCAGGCCTTTGGTGTCTCGCATCGCCTTTCGCATTGAGTCAATATCACTACTACTTTGTGCTGCATCGGTCATATACAAAATGTAGCCCGCATGAGCACCGTTCTGATAATACTTCCGGCGGAACAACGTCGCGGCTTCGTTTAGCCAGGCAGAGTTAAGAGCGCTCAGGTATTCAGGCAAACCGTAAATCTCCTGGTTAATGTCCGGCTCGATCAGGTGAAAGATACTGCCTGTTGCGAACTGGTGCGGTTCCTTCCACCCTTGCACAAACCAGTAACTCCCCTCTTCCACTCCACGTCGCACATATTTAGCCGGCACAGCCTCAAAGCGTAACGGTTCGCCGAGCTGATTGCGGATCAGTTCCAGGTACGCATTCCCGAACACCAGATAGTCCAGCGCGAATTTGCTGAACTCCTGCTGGCTAAGCAACGGATGCGGGATAAACGTTGAAGCGAGAATATTCCGCTTCACGTAAATCGGTGAGCTGTGGTGAACGGCGGCGCGCAGGCTGCGAGCAAGGCCGTCGAAACTGACCGGTGGCTCATACCAGCGGCCGTTACCGGTGCATTCGATGTAATTCAGAATCTCGCGGCGGTCTAAAACCGGCGTCGGATCACCGAAGCTGAATACCTCTGCGCCCTGCGGGCTTTCAGTGGTCGTGGTCTGCGTGGCTTTACGGTATTTACGCTTGCTCATTTAGTAGAACTCCAGAATGTTCGGGCTTTGTCCGCCATTGGCGGCGGTCAGCGGTTCATTTAACAGGGCGTGCATGATTGCCCACGCGACGTCAGCGTGGCTGGCCTCTTCACTGCGGCTGGCTTCGTAGGTTGAACGGTTGCCGCTGGCGGTCATGGTTTTACGGATCGCCATAAACGAAGCAGTGATGTCTGTGTGTCCGGTGTCGTATTCCAGGCGGCCGGAGCTGATGGTGTCTTTTGCTTTTAGTACCAGCGCGGTTTTCACTTCGGGGCTGTAACGGATCTCACGCGCCGCAGGAAAGAACTGCTGAACAAGCTGGAATACACCCTGCCCGATGCCTGTCGCATCGATACCGATGTACTCCACGGCATAACGATTGGTGAGTTCTTCGATACTTTTGGCCTGCGCGGCAAAGTCCATACCCTTCCATTGGTGACGCTCGAGCACGCGAAACTTGCCGCCAAACACTACCGGCGGAGCAATTACCGCGCAGCCTGCGCTGTCGCCGGTGTGCGACGGGTCGTAACCGATCCAGACGGGACGATAGGCAAACGGTCGTTTCAGGTACGGGTCGTAGTCTTCCCACTCGTCCAGGCTGTCCACCATGCAGCCCTGCAACTCGGCGAACGGGAACACCGACGCCTGATCGTCCACGAACTCGCACATCAGCAGGTTTTCATATTCGGCAGGACTGTATTCCAGTTGCAGCTGTTCCAGGTCGAACAGGTTACAGCCGCCTGAAAGCGCATCTTCCACCGTTACAATCTGCCGCCATTGGCCGTCATCGCACAGCACGCCTTTTGACAGGTGCGCGTGCGTGAGATCCAGGTCAATCCTGTCAGATTTATTGCGACGGCCTTTGTTGAACAGTTCGCCCGACCAGAACGGATAGGCGCTGTGTGCCAGACTGGATGGCGTGGAGAAATAGGTGCTACGCCATTTCTTATGCAGCGACATACCGGAAGCCACTTTGCGCAGTTCCTGAAACTTGGGGATCCAGAAGTATTCGTCCAGGTACAGATTGCCTGTATAGCTCTGCGCAGTGCGGACGTTGGTACCGAGAAAAATCAGCCGTGCGCCGTTAGGCAGCACAATCGGGTCGCCTTTTAGATCCACGTCAACCTGTCGCGCAAAGTCGATGATGTAGTTCTTAAAGACATGCGCCTGCGCCTTACTGGCTGACAGGAAAATCTGATTGCGTCCGGTGGTCAGCGCATCAATCAGGGCTTCCCGGGCAAAGTAGAAGGTTGCGCCAATCTGGCGGGACTTGAGGATGTTGCGGATACGATGCTGAAGTCCGGCCTGATGCCATCCGCGCTGATACTCAAACGACGTTTCAATGAAGATGTCGCCGAGTTTCTCAATGGCCTCATCGCTGAAAACATTCTTATCGGGTGCCTTTCGTTCGCCCTTGTTGCGGTTGGCGACGTTCGGGTTTAAATCAGCCTCGCTGCCGGTGTGGTTGTAACGGTTTACCCTTGCCAGGCGTTCAATCTGTCGGCCTAACAGGTCGATCTCTTTGTAGTCCTTCCCCTCTTTTACATCTTTCATGACGAGCTGGATCAGTCGCGCTTCCATGCTGGTTTCCACGCGAGAAATAGGCGCAATGGCCTCCCACTGATCGCGAGTTTTCCAACTCTGCACGGTCGGCGTTTTTTGGCTGAGCATCTCCCCGATTTGCCGCACGGAAAAACCCTGCCAGTAAAGCAGTGCCGCCTGTCGGCGCGGGTCGCTGATGATGGTGGAGTTTGAAATATTCATGCCGTCACGTTACCGGGCAGACAGCCGTTTTTCGCGCTGCCCACGTTGTGCCATCGGGCAACAACCCGCATCGGCTGGCGGCCTGCGGTGACTGTCTGGAAACTAACTCCCGTTCTCAACACTCATTACCGGAGTCAGTCACATGGCAAAGAAAGTATCGAAATGGTTCCGCATCGGGGTCGAAGGCGACACCTGCGACGGCCGCGAAATTGATGCTAACGACATCAAGCAAATGGCGGAGACATACAGCGCGAAAGCCTATGGTGCCCGCGTCAATCTGGAGCACATCAAAGGCGTATTGCCGACCAGCGATTTCCGCCGCTATGGCGACGTGATCCAGCTGAAAGCCGAACAAATTGATGATGCAGCTGAACCGCTGCTGCATGACAAATGGGCGCTGTACGCAATGATCAGCCCGACCGCGGATTTAACGCAGATGGTCGGCGACGGACAGAAGGTTTACACCTCGATGGAGATCAAACGCAACTTCGCCAATTCCAATAAATCCTACCTGGTCGGTCTGGCCGTCACCGACGACCCTGCAAGCCTCGGCACTGAAATGCTGGAGTTCAGCCGCAAAGCCAAACAGAACCCGCTGGCCGGTCGTAAAACCGACCCAGAAAGCCTCTTCACCGTGGCTACCGAAGCACTGATTGAGTTCGAAGAGGCACCGGAATCTACCCCTTCTCTTTTCGCGCTGGTTAAACAAAAACTTTCACGTAAACAGGCGTCTGATGATGCCCGCCTGGCTGATGTTCACGAAGCCGTCAGCGAGGTCGCTCAATACGCTCAGACCGGACTGGATAAGCATGAAAACAGCCTGACCGACCTGCTGAGCCGCGTCGATACCCTGGAAAAATCCACCGCTGCCGAACATGACGCCCTCACTGAATTGAAAGGCAAGTTAGCGCAGACACCGGCGCAGAAGTTCGGCCAGCGTCCGCATGCTACCGGCGGCGCAGGCTTAGACGAGACAGTGACCGACTGCTGATCCGACACATTTAACTCATTCTCAGGAAACATTTCATGAAAAAAGAAACGCGCTTTAAATTTAATGCGTTCCTCTCCCAGCTCGCCAAGCTCAACAACGTTGACGTCGGTACGCTGGACAAGAAATTTAACGTCGAGCCGTCCGTCACGCAGACGCTGATGACCCGGCTACAGGAATCCTCAGAGTTTCTGACCCGTATCAACATCATTCCGGTGGACGAAATGATGGGCGCGAAAGTTGGCGTCGGCGTCACCGGCACGATTGCCAGTACCACCAACACTGATGCGGGTGACGAGCGCGAAACGGCTGATTTCACCAAGCTGGATCAGGAAGGCTACCACTGCACCAAAACCAACTACGATTTCCACTGGATGTACAGCAAGCTGGATTTGTGGGCGCGATATAACGATTTTCAAACCCGCCTGCGTGACGCCATTATTAAGCGTCAGGCATTGGATCGCATCCTTGTCGGCTTTAACGGTATTTCCCGCGCACCGACGTCTAACCGCGTTCAGAATCCGCTGTTGCAGGATGTCGGCGTGGGCTGGTTGCAAAAATACCGCCTGAATGCCCCGACCAAAGTGATGGGCATGATTGTCGCCGAAGATGGCACCGTGACCAATGAGGCGGTAAAAGTCGGTGGCAAAGGTGAATACAAAAACCTCGACGCGCTGGTCTTTGATGCAGTAAATGAACTGATCGACCCCATCTATCAGGACGACACCGAACTGGTGGTTATCTGCGGCCGCAAGCTGCTCGCGGATAAGTATTTCCCGCTGATCAACAAACAGCAGCCGAACACTGAGGCAATGGCTGCCGATCTGATCATCAGTCAGAAACGCATCGGCAATCTGCCCGCCGTGCGTGTGCCCGGCTTCCCTGCCAATGCCATGCTGATCACCCGTCTGGATAACCTGTCCATTTACTGGCAGGACGGCACGCACCGCCGCCACGTTGAGGAAGTACCAAAGCGTGACCGTATCGAAAACTACGAATCCATTAACGAGGATTACGTGGTGGAAGACTACGGCTGCGGTTGCCTGATCGAAAACATCGAAGTGACCGCCGGAGAAGACGAAACCGCTGAAAAGGCCGAACTCAGCAAATTCACCTCGGCGATCGTTGATGCCATCAAAACTGCATCCGGTACCACTGCACCGGCAGCTCAGGAGTAAGCCATGACCAGCCCTGCCCGACGTCATTTGTTGCGGCAGTCAGCTATCGAAGCCGCGCAGCAGGATACCAGCCTGCTGCGTCATGCCACCGGCTATGAACTGCTGCTGCAAAAGCTTAATGCTGACCAGAAAGCCCTGAAGAAAGCCTATTCCGCTGAGAAAAAGGCAGAACTCAAACGCAAGATGCTGCCCGCATATGCGCCGTGGGTGGCGGGCGTTCTCGCTGAGGGTAAAGGCGCTCAGGACGCCATCCTGATGACCATCATGATCTGGCGTATTGATGCCGGTGACTACGCCGGTGCGCTGGAAATTGCCCGCTATGCGCTGCATTACAAGCTGGCGATGCCGTTCGGCAAACGCCCTGCCGGTTATGCACTGGCGGAGGAAATCGCCGACATGAGCGCCCGCGCTCATGCTGCCGGTGAGCCGGTCAGTCTCGATGTACTGATGACCACGATGGAACTGACTGACAGTCAGGACATGCCGGATCAGGTACGCGCCAAGCTGCACAAAATCACCGGCTATCTGTATCGCGACGCGGAAAAACTGCCGCTCGCCCTGCAACACCTGAAACGCGCCTTACAGTTGAACAGCAACTGCGGCGTTAAAAAGGATATTGAGCGGTTGGAGTCAGCCATCAAAAAGGCGGCCAACGGCTAAACAGAACGCGCCCCGCGCCGGACGGCACGCCAGCCGCGACAGGTCTGTGACCTCGTTCAACGCTGGCGTCCACCGTCCCCTATTCAGAGGTCACTATGTCTCTTGTTGTACCTGCACCAAAGCCGGACGCCGCGACGGAACCCGCGATCAAAAACACGCACTTCTGGCCGGATATCAATCCGGTGGAGTTGCGGGACACGCTGCGCCTGGAAGGAACGGTGACCGCCAAACGACTGCGAGCCGTCATTAAGTACGCGCTGACCGAAGTGAACGCTGAGCTTTACAGCTACCGCGTTGCACAGGTGGCTCAGGGATACAAAACCCTCTCTGATGTCCAGGCAGACCAGATTGATGACGAAAGTATCAAAGTCTGTGCCTACCTGCGGGCGGTTTCATCCATTACGGCTGCCATTCTTGCGGAACGATATCCGAACAGTGATACCACCGATGCTGGCAGTAAAAAGGCCGAGATTGTCGAAAGCACCGTTGATGATTTATGGCGGGACGGACGCAATGCCATCAGCGACGTCGCCGGTGTGTCTCACTGCATCATCGGGCTGCTCTGATGAAAGTCACTGCCGAACAGGGCGACACCGTGGATCTGCTTTGCTGGCGGTATTACGGGCGCACGGGATCGGTAGTTGAACAGGTTTACGCGGCTAACGTTGGTTTAGCCGCACAGGGGGCAATTCTGCCCCATGGCTACGCGGTGGAGCTGCCGGACATAACCCAGGCCGCAGTCAGCGAAACCGTCTCACTTTGGGACTGATGACCATGGAGCGCATCACCTCGTTTATCTGTTACTGCGTCGCGGCCTTTCTTGCCTGGCTCGGCGCAATGTCACCGCAGGATATCGCCTTTCTGGTGGGTGCAGGCGTCGGCGTCGCCACCTTCCTGGTGAACTGGTACTACCGGCGCAAAACCTACCGCCTGCTGAAAGCAATGGGCGTCAGGGGGGACATTAATGCAGCCATCAATCGTTAGACGCTGCGCCGTCGCCGCCGTCCTGGCGATTGCCGCGCTGCTGCCGCAAACGCAGACCCTGAAAACCTCCGCCGCCGGTCTGGCACTGATTGCTGATTTTGAAGGCTGCCGCCTGTCCGCCTATCAGTGCAGCGCGGGCGTCTGGACAAACGGCATCGGGCACACCGCAGGCGTGAAGCCGCAAACGCACATCAGCGAACGTCAGGCCGCCGTGAATCTGGTGGAAGACGTGATGCGGGTGGAGAAAGGCATTGCGCGCTGTATGCCTGTTGCCATTCCGCAGCCGGTGTATGACGCCGTGGTGTCCTTTGCCTTTAACGTCGGCGTGGCGGCGGCGTGCAAATCAACGTTAGGTTTTTTCATCAACAAAGGGCAATGGCGGGACGCCTGCGAACAGTTTCCGCGCTGGGTGTTTGTGAACGGTGAACGCATCACCGGGCTGGAACGCCGCCGTGCGAATGAGCTGGCTTACTGTCTGCGGGGAGTCTGATGCGCATTGTGATTATTTTATTGCTGGCAGCCTGCGCGCTGGCGGGGCTGCAAACCTGGCGTATTGGTGGCCTGCATGATGAAGCTGAACAGGCGCAGCGCATTATCGGCACCCTGTCCGCCTGTATTGAAAGCCGCGACAACGCCATTCACCGCCTGAACGATGAGGCCGTAACGCGGGAACGCCAGGAACAAAGCCTGCGCACCCAGCTCGCACGGGCAAGTCAGGAGGCGCGGGATCGTGAAGTTCACCTTCAAAGGTTACTCAATGAAAATCAGGAAATGCGCGATTGGTATGCAGCTCGTCTGCCTGACGGTATTGGCCGGATGCACCAACGCCCCGCCTTTGCCAGCGCCGCAGATTATTTACGTTGGCTGTCCGGCGGTAACGAGTTGCCCGATACCGGCAAGCTCACCGGCCACTAACGGCGATTTAAGCAGTGACGTCAGAAACCTGGAGGCCGCGCTGACGGCCTGCGGCCTCCAGGTGGAAGCGGTCAAACAATGCCAGGAGGAACACCGTGTTAAAACCCGCACAGCTGCGAAAAGCCTTAACTGACGCCGTGCCGGTGCTGCAAACCAGCCCCGACCAACTGCGGATGTTTGTGGATAACGGGCGTATCGTTTCCACGTTAGCCAGTTCGCTGTCGTTTGAATACCAGTACCAGACCGAGCTGCTGATCACCAACTTTGCCCAGGACTGCGATCTGATTATTGTGCCGATCCTGGCGTGGCTGCGTGAGAACCAGCCGGACATTATGGCGACACCGGAAAAACAGCAGACTGGCTTTAAATTTAAGGCCGATATGCTGGATGATGGTTCCTACGATATCGCGATTGATGTGCAGCTCACCGAGCGCGTGATCGTGAAACAGATTGATGCCGGTCTGCACGTTGAACACTATCCGGAACCGCCCCTGCCGGAGCCGGTACAAAGGCCGCGCGAGCTGTACCTGCACGGCGAGTTAGTGAGTCAGTGGAATGAGTGAGCTGTCAGCGTTTGATACCCGTCTGGCGGGACTGATTGCTGCGTTGTCACCGCAAAGCCGGAAGGCAATGGCGGCGACCATTGCGAAGCGTCTGCGCAAACATCAGCAGCAGCGTATTAAGCAGCAGGTCACACCAGAAGGGCAGCCGTTCACCCCGCGACGCCCGCAGCCTTTGCGGGCAAAGAAAGGCCGCATCAAGCGGGAAATGTTCGCCAAACTGCGCACGGCTAAATACATGAAAGCCAAAGGTACCGCTGACGACGCGGTGGTGGAATTTACCGGGCAGGTTCAGCGCATTGCTAAGGTGCATCAGTACGGCTTACGGGATCGCCCGTTCCTCCGGGCAAAAGAAATGCAGTATCCGGAGAGGCCATTGTTAGGGCTGGATGGGGAAGATATGAAAATTGTCGAAGATGAATTGCTGAAACTGTTACGTTAATGAATAAAAAATTTTGATTTTCAGGAAGATACAGCATTAAAATATATGCTATTTTAATATTTTAAGGATAAAAAAATGGAAGAGTTAGGCAGTAGTATTTTAAAATATCATGACATAATTAAAGAAATACTTTATGTAGCAGTCGCTTTTATTGTCGTTTGGTATTTTTATTTAAGAGCAGGCTCAAGTTATAGCATGATGTCTAGGTTGTGGGGGATATTGATAGGGTCGAAGGGTTTTAAAAATAATGAAATATCAGAATTGATGCAAGAAAGAGAAGATATAGATAAATTTAACTTCATCTTCAACGTTAAGGCCACAAGCATAGAGCAAATAAAAAGACTTCAAAAAAGAGTAAAAAAACAAAACCTCGACATAAAATTAATATCCCGTTCAAAAGGACATTTTTATATTAATACTTGCAAACTAAAGGTGCCGAAAGAGAAACAAATTTTTGGAACGCTATTACTCTCGGCCGTACTATTTTTTTGCACATTACCTGTATTGCAACTGGCAATAAAACCCGCCGCGATGTTTGAGTTTAATGACAGCAGCACATGGTTTTGGGTAAATAATCAATATGCGGAAAAATACATCCCCCCAATCCCAATAGTCAGTTCGTTTTTTGATTATTGGAGATTTGATAATGATACATGTACCAGTAAAAATTTCTCTGTAGAGAAATTGTCAGCCACAACAAAACTCACTAACAAAGAAATTACAGCCATATGCGAGTTATTCAAAGGTGGCAAAACACCTTACGTAATTGAAAAGGCAATCACGGGGCAAAAAGTCGCTTATTTTCTTTCACTTTTTCCTTTATTCTTTTCTTTAATATGCTTTAGGGGTTTTATATACATGCTTTATACTTACGACCTTCGTTATGCCTTGCTTAAAAAGAAGGGGAAAATTAAACCTCGTCATAAAACAAAATATGTTGGGAGTTAACCCCCTCAGTAAATACTCTCCTAATGAGATTCTTATCTGTATTGCCGACGTTGTGTCACCCGCCATCAACCCGCCTCAAATTGTATGCCGCCTGACAGGGCGGCATTCTTTTATGCATGAATACATCCATCCCAAACAATGACATTCCGCGCCTGTTGCGCAACCTGATCCGCATTGGCACCGTTGCCGAGGTGGATTTAGAGGCGGCAACTTGTCGCGTCAACACCGGCGGAAACGTCACCGACTGGCTGCACTGGCTGACTTCCCGCGCAGGGCGCTCGCGTGCCTGGTGGGCACCGTCCGCCGGTGAGCAGGTTTTGCTGTTCTGCCTGGGCGGCGAGTTGAATACCGCCTTTGTGATGCCAGGCGTTTTCTCTGATGAATATCCTGCGCCGTCGGCGTCCGCCGATGCGCTGCATGTGTCATTCCCTGACGGCGCGGTGATCGAGTACGAACCGAAAACCGGCGCATTGATGGCAACCGGCATCAAGTCCGCCACGGTGAACGCCTTGGATAAGGTAGCGGTGACTGCTCCGCTGATTACCTGCACGGCGAAAACGCGCATCACGCTGGACAGCCCGGAAGTAGTCTGCACCAACAAACTCACCACCGGCACTATCGAAATTAAACAGGGCGGCACGATGACCGGCAACCTCACCCATTCAGGCGGCAACATCACGTCAAACGGTGTGGTGGTACATACCCATAAACACGGCGGCGTCCAGACGGGCAGCGGTCAGACGCAGGTGCCTTCATGACCAATGCGAAATACACCGGACTTGCTCGCGACACGGGGCGCAGCGTCGAAGACCTCGCGCACATCCAGCAGTCGGTCAGCGACATTTTGCGCACGCCCGTCGGTTCCCGCGTGATGCGCCGTGACTACGGTTCACTGCTATCGATACTGACTGACCGCCCGCAGAATGCGGCGCTGCGCCTGCAAATCATGGCGGCCTGCTACAGCGCGATCCTGAAATGGGAGCCGCGTGTCAGCCTGACCGGTATCACGTTTGAAACGACGTTCGACGGGAAAGCCGTGGTTGAACTCACCGGCACCCGCAAAGACACGTCCGCCGCCATTTCCTTAACCCTACCTGTGAGCTGAATTATGGCAACGATTGATCTCAGCCAGTTACCCGCCCCCGACGTGGTGGAGGTGCTGGATTACGAAATCCTCCTGGCGGAGCGCAAAGCCACGCTGGTATCGCTGTATCCGGAAGACCAGCAGGCGGCCATCGCCCGCACGCTCACCCTGGAATCTGAACCCATTGTGAAGCTGCTGGAGGAGAACGCCTACCGCGAACTTATTTTGCGTCAGCGGATTAATGAGGCCGCCGCCGCCGTGATGGTGGCTTATGCCACCGGCGCAGACCTGGATCAGCTCGGGGCAAACAGCAACGTTACCCGCCTGAAGATCGCCGCTGCTGATGATTCCACCGTGCCCCCGACGGCGGCGGTCATGGAATCTGACGGCGACTATCGCGGGCGTATTCCGCAGGCGTTTGAAGGGCTGAGCGTCGCGGGTCCGACGGGTGCCTACGAGTACCACGCCCGCAGCGCCGACGGGCGCGTGGCGGATGCCTCGGCCATCAGCCCGTCACCGGCCAATGTGACCCTCACCGTGCTGTCCCGCGAACGTAATGGCGAAGCCAGCGCCGACCTGCTGGCGATTGTTGAGGCGGCGCTCAACGATGAGAACGTGCGGCCGGTCGCTGACCGCGTGCGGGTGCAGTCGGCGACGGTGGTGGATTACACCGTGGATGCCACGCTTTACCTTTATCCGGGTCCGGAAGCTGAACCCATCCGCGCCGCCGCCGAGGCAAAGCTGCAATCCTATATCACCGCGCAGTCACGCCTGGGGCGCGACATCCGCAAGTCTGCCCTTTACGCCGCCCTGCACGTTGAGGGCGTACAGCGGGTGGAACTGGCCGCGCCTGCGGTGGACGTTGTGCTGGACAAAACCCAGGCCGCCTACTGCACCGGCTATCAGTTAACCCTCGGGGGCACCGATGAGTAGCCGCCTGCTGCCGGTGGGGTCGTCTGCGCTGGAAGTGGCCGCCGCCGGGGCGTGCGCCGCGATTGACGCGCTGCCGGTGCCGCTGCGTCAGCTCTGGAACCCCGACAACTGCCCGCTTGCCCTGTTGCCCTACCTGGCGTGGGCGTGGTCGGTTGACCGGTGGGATGAAAGCTGGCCGGAGTCCACGAAACGCGGCGTGGTGCGGGCAGCGTACTTTGTGCACCGGCATAAGGGCACGGTGGGCGCGCTGCGCCGGGTGGTGGAGCCGCTCGGCTATCTGATCCGCGTGAGCGAGTGGTGGAAAACCAATGAAACACCGGGCACGTTTCGCCTCGACGTCGGCGTGCTGGAAACCGGCATCACCGACGACATGTATCAGGAGCTGGAGCGCCTGATTGACGACGCCAAACCGGCCAGCCGTCATCTGATTGGCCTGACCATCAACCTGGACGTCAGCGGCACCTTACCCGTGGCCGCCGCAAGCTACGGCGGCGACCTGCTGACCGTTTACCCCTACACCCCTGAAAGTATCACCGTCTCCGGCAGCGGTTACGCCGGTGCGGCGGTTCACCTTACCGACACCATGAGAATCAACCCATGACAACCAAATACTTTGCCCTGCTGACCAACCAGGGGGCAGCAAAGCTGGCGAACGCCGCCGCACTCGGTACAAAAGTACAAATCACCCAGATGGGGGTCGGTGACGGCGGCGGCACGCTGCCCACGCCAACCGGCACGCAGACCTCGCTTATCAACGAAAAGCGGCGCGCCCTGCTTAACGCCCTGAGCGTGGACGCCGCCAACAGCAGCCAGATTATTGCGGAACAAATCATTCCCGAAAATGAGGGCGGGTTTTGGATCCGTGAAATCGGCCTGTACGACAGCGACAACACGCTGATCGCCGTGGCGAACTGCCCCGAAACCTATAAGCCGATGCTCGCCGAAGGCAGCGGCCGCACGCAGACCGTGCGCATGATTTTAATCATCAACAGCACCGACGCGGTGACGCTGAAAATTGACCCGTCCGTGGTGCTGGCTACCCGCCAGTCCGTGGACGCGGCGGTGATTGAGGTGAAAGCCTATGCCGATAACGCGTTGGCAAAGCACCTGGCCGCGACAAATCCCCATACGCAGTATGCGCCCAAAGTGAGTCCGGTATTGTCCGGCACCCCCACAGCCCCGACGGCACCACCGGCAAGCAACGATCTGCAACTGGCTAACACGGCGTTTGTTACGGCGGCCATCGCGGCCTTAGTGGGGACATCGCCGGAGGCGCTCGACACGCTCAATGAGCTGGCCGCAGCCATGGGTAATGACCCGAATTTTTCAGCGACGGTGCTCAATAAGCTGGCGAAAAAAGCCGAACTGGCGGGGAGCGCGACGCAGGCTTTTAACGTCGCCGTGGGCGGCAGCGCGTCTTCCGCCGTTAATCAGGGGCAGTTTATTACCGGAACGAATGGAAACGGCGTGTATGCCCGCCTTCCCGGCGGGCTGCAAATTTGCCGCAACTCTATCCCGACCACTAACGGCAGCGCCGTGAAGTGGACCTACCCCCTCGCTTTCAACGCGACGCCGCAGGTTTTTTCAATGCCGGTAAACCCCTCGTCCGAACAACGTTCGGCCATGTGGACGACCGGGATCTCTGCCACCAGCGTTGATGTGTTTAATCCCAACGCGCAGGGGTGTCTTGTAAACGTATTGGCCGTAGGTTACTGAGGAATGCAAATGAAATTTATTACTATCAACGAACAGGGCGTGATAGACAGTATGCGCATTGAGCTGCCCGCCGATGGCCGCGCGTTCACTGAACAGGAAAGCGCCGCCATGGCTGCCCGCGGATTCATCCCGGTCACGGATGCGCAGTGGCAAAGCATCGGTCCGGATTACCGCTTCATTGAGGGTGTCCTGCTTCCCCCGGCGGCAATACCGGCGGCGCAGCGCCTGGAGGAGGCAAAGGCGGCTCAAAAAAACGGGCTGAAAAATGCCTGCCAGGATTATTTACTGGCGGGGTTTTCGGCGGATGCGTTGGGCAGCGATTACCGTTATCCCTCCCAGATCACCGATCAACAAAACCTGTCCAGTGCGGCTTCTGCACAGACGGGCGCTTACTTGTGGTGTGCAAAAGAGGCGGAATGGTCACTGAAAAGCCATACCCCGGCGCAGGTCCAGGCGGTGCGCGTGGCGTGGGTGACGTATCTGAATGCCGCACAGCAAAAGCTGGTCAGCCTGATGGACGAAGTTGAAAATACCACCACGCCGGAAGAAGCCGCCGCCGTGGTATGGCGTGACTGATACACATCCGAGAATGACGCTGCCCCGAAAGGGGCTTTTTTGTATCGGGCATCGTTGCCCCTGACTGTGCTGTCCGGAACCTGCAGCACAGTCATTGCTGACGTTGCCTCGCCTGCGTTGTGCCATTTCCCACACATCCCTCCCGCCGTGCCTGATTGCCCCCAACACGCGATGATTGACCTCACCCCAATCACAGGAAAAACACCATGGCTGATTATCACCACGGCGTGCGCGTTGTTGAAATCAACGACGGCACCCGCGTTATTTCCACCGTTTCCACCGCCATCATCGGGATGGTCTGCACGGCATCTGACGCCGACGCCGGGGCGTTCCCGCTGGATACGCCGGTGCTCATTACCAACGTGCTGACCGCCGCCGGTAAGGCCGGTAAAACCGGCACGCTCTACGCCTCCCTGATGGCCATCGCCAACCAGGCAAAACCGGTGGTCGTCGTCGTGCGGGTTGCCGAAGGCGAAACCGACGCGGAAACCACCTCCAACCTCATCGGCACCACGGACGCCACCGGCATGTATACCGGCATGAAAGCCCTGCTGTCCGCGCAGACCGAACTCGGCGTAAAGCCGCGCATTCTCGGCGTGCCGGGGCTGGATAATCAGGAGGTTGCGACCGCACTGGCCGCCGTCTGTCAGCAACTGCGTGCATTCGGCTACGTCAGCGCACACGGCTGTAAAACGGTCTCTGATGCCATCAAGTACCGCGATAATTTCAGCCAGCGTGAGCTGATGGTGGTCTGGCCGGATTTCGTGGCCTGGAACACCACCACCAACGCCAGCGACATCGCCCCCGCCACCGCTTACGCCCTCGGCCTGCGTGCCAAAATCGACGCAGAAACCGGCTGGCATAAAACACTCTCTAACGTCGGCATTAACGGCGTCACCGGCCTGTCGGCCAGCGTGTACTGGGATTTGCAGACCCCCGGCACCGATGCCGACTTGCTGAACCAGGCGTGCGTCACCACCCTTATCCGCAAGGACGGCTTTAAGTTCTGGGGACAGCGCACCTGCTCTGAAGACCCGCTGTTCCTGTTTGAGAACTACACGCGCACCGCGCAGGTGCTGGCGGACACGATGGCGGAGGCGCACCTGTGGGCGATGGACAAACCCATGACCCCGACGCTTATCAAAGACATGATCGGCGGCATCAACGCCAAGCTGCGCGAAATGAAAACCGCCGGTCTGATCATCGATGGAAAATGCTGGTATGACGCGGAGGCGAACACCGTGGACACCCTGAAAGCGGGCAAGCTCACCATTGATTACGACTATACGCCGGTGCCGCCGCTGGAAGATTTGACCCTGCGGCAGCGCATCACCGACCACTACCTGGCGACGTTCGCCACGGCCATCAACAGCTAAGAGGCGCTCAAACATGGCACTGCCTAAGAAACTCAAATATCTGAACCTGTTTAACGACGGCAATAGCTACCTCGGCACGGTCAGCGCGCTGACGCTGCCGAAGCTGACCCGCAAGCTGGAGAACTATCGCGGCGGCGGCATGAACGGTTCAGCCCCTGTAGATTTTGGCCTGGACGATGACGCCCTGACGTTTGAATGGACGGTGGGCGGCCTGGATGAACAGGTGCTGCAACAGTGGGGGGCGGTGGCCGCCGTGCCGCTGCGCTTTGCCGGTTCCTTCCAGCGCGACGACACCGGCGATATCTCCGCCGTGGAAGTCTCCCTGCGCGGCCGTCACAAGGAAATGGATTTCGGTGAATACAAACAGGGCGAAGACACCGAAACCAAAATCACCACCCAGTGCACCTATTTCAAGCTGACGATTGACGGCAAAGACATGATTGAAGTCGATACGGTGAACATGGTGGAAATCGTGAACGGCGTTGACCGCCTGGAGCAGCACCGCCAGAACATCGGCCTGTAACCCCTAACCGCGCCGAACCCCGGCGCAAAACCTCGCCTTTTGAAGAAGAGACACCGCTATGTCAGAACAGAATGAAAATATCGTTATCCTGGAAGAACCGATCAAGCGCGGCGACACCGTCATTGAACAGATTGAAGTCATCAAACCGAATGCCGGGCACCTGCGCGGGATCGGCCTGGCTGCCCTGGCGAATGCCGACGTTGATGCGCTGACCCTGCTGCTGCCCCGCATCACCGCGCCGAACCTGACGCCGAAGGACTGCCAGTCCCTGAGCCTGCCCGACCTGGTGGAGCTGGCGGGTAAGGTGGTGGGTTTTTTATCGCCGAAGTCGGCACGGTAACGCTGCCGCCTAACCTGGCAGTCGATGATCTGATGGCGGATATCGCGGTGATCTTCCACTGGCCGCCGTCAGAACTGAACCCGATGACGCTGACCGAGCTGCTGGTGTGGCGTCATAAGGCCATGCAGCGCAGCGGAGCCACCGACAGTGAGTAACTTAAAAGTAGAGGTGCTGTTAAAGGCGGTTGACCAGGCGACCCGCCCGTTTAAAGCGGTGCAGAACGCCAGTAAGGCGCTGGCCGGAGAGATTAAAAATTCACAGACCACCCTCAAAGACCTGAACGCCCAGGCCGGGAAAATTGACGGCTTCCGTAAATCCAGCGCACAGCTCGCCGTCACCGGTCAAAAACTCAAAGACGCCAAAGCGGAAGCGGCGGCGCTGGCGATTCAGTTCAGAAACACCGCCAGCCCGACCCGCGCACAGGCGCAGGCCATGGAATCGGCCAAGCGTACCGCCGCGCAGTTGCAGACCCAGTTCAACGGGCTGCGCCAGTCGGTGCAGCGTCAGCGCACCGAACTTACCCAGGCGGGCATCAGCACGCGCACGCTGTCTGACTCTGAGCGTCGCCTGAGAACGTCCATCAGCGAAACCACCGCCCAGCTCAACCGGCAGCGTGAATCCCTGGCACGGGTGAGCGCGCAGCAGGCCAAACTCAACGCGGTGAAAGGCCGGTATCAGGCGGGCAAACAACTGGCCGGTAGCGTGACCGGTGCAGGTGCCGCCGGTGTCGGGATTGCGACGGCGGGCACGGCGGCGGGTGTCGGGCTGCTGATGCCCGGATTTAACTTTGCGCAGAAAAACTCTGAATTGCAGGCGACATTAGGGCTGGATAAAGATTCCGCCGATATGACCGCGCTGCGCACCCAGGCGCGGCAGCTCGGCGACAACACCGCCGCCTCTGCCGACGATGCCGCCGCCGCGCAAATCATCGTCGCCAAGTCCGGCGCGGACAAGGACGGCATCCTGGCGGCGACGCCGACCATTCTGAATCTGTCCCTGGCAAACAAGCGCACCATGGAGGAGAACGCCACGCTGCTGATGGGCGTGAAGTCCGCGTTTGGCATGACCAATGACACCGTGTCACACATCGGCGATGTGCTTTCTACGGCCATGAATAAGTCCGCCGCCACCTTTGAAGGGCTGTCTGACACCATGACCTATGCCGCGCCGGTGGCTAAGCAGGCCGGTATCAGCGTCGAAGAAACCGCCGCGATGGCAGCCGCCCTGGCGGATGCCAAAATTACCGGCTCGATGGCGGGCACCGGTGCGCGTGCGGTCATTACCCGCCTGCAGGCACCGACTGGCACCGCCGCCGCCGCGCTCGGTGAGCTGAAGGTGAAAACGGCGGACAGCAAAGGCAACATGCGTCCGCTGTTTACCATTCTGAAAGAAATGCAAAAGAGCTTTGAGAAAAACAAGCTCGGTTCGTCGCAGCGTGCGCAGTACATGAAAGCCATCTTTGGCGAGGAAGCCAGCTCGGCGGCGGCGGTGCTGATGGGGGATGCCTCCTCCGGCAAGCTCGACCAGCTCAGCCAGGCGCTGAAAACCTCGGACGGTAAAACAGAGGCGCTGGTGGCAGTGATGCAGGACAACCTCGGCGGCGACTTTAAGGAATTTCAGTCCGCCTATGAAGCGGTTGGCACAGACCTGTTTGATCAGCAGGATTCGTCACTGCGCAAACTGGTACAGACCGCCACCGGCTACGTGCTGAAACTGGATAAGTGGGTGGTGAACAATAAAGCTTTGGCGGCCACGCTCGGCAAAATCGCGGGCGGTGCGCTGCTGATTATCGGTGCGCTCGGCGTGTTTGGTCTGGTGGCCGGTCCCGTTATCAGCGGGATTAATCTGATTGTCGCCGCTGCGGGGATGCTCTGGACCATCCTCGGCACGGTGGGCGGCGCGATTGCGACGGTGATCGGGGGACTGACATGGCCGATTGTTGCCGTCGGTGTCGCCATTGTCGCCGGTGCGCTGCTTATCCGTAAATACTGGGAGCCGATCAGCGCCTTCTTTGCGGGTGTGATCGAAGGACTGGGGATTGCGTTCGCGCCGGTAAAAGAGATGTTTTCTCCGCTTAAGCCGGTGTTTGACTGGCTTGGGGACAAGCTCAAAGTCTTGTGGCAGTGGTTCAAAGACCTGATCCAACCGGTGAAATCCACGCAGGAAACGCTGAATAGTTGTAAAGATGCGGGGGTGTCGTTTGGTCGCCTGGTCGCTAACGCACTGACCGCACCGTTGCAGGTGGCTAATAAGCTGCGTAGCAGCGTGGTCTGGCTGCTGGAGAAGCTCGGCATCATCAAGGATGAATCCGCAGACCTTGATAAAACGGCAGACATGGCTGACCGGCGTTCGAAGCAATCCGGCGACGGGGATCCGCAAGCGCATCCGCTGGACAATCCCGTCCCGATTGTCCCGCCATCGGGTGGCCTGCTGGGTGGCGGTTATACGCCGGTATCAGTCGGCGGCGGGCGCAGCTATATCGACCGCAGCACGCACAATTACACCATTGCCGCCGGTGCCGGTTTAGGCGTCCAGGATACCAGCCGCCAGATCCGCGCCGAGCTGGAAGCCCGTGACCGCGCCCGCGTCGCCCGGCAACGTTCCCGCATGGATAACGATTAAGGAGATGTCCGCATGATGTTAACCCTCGGACTGTTTGTGTTTCAGTTGCAAACCGTCCCCTACCAAAGCTTGCAGCGGGACGTTGATTACCGCTGGCCTGCGAATAACCGCGTCGGCCTGCGTCCGCTGCCGCAGTTCCTCGGCGTGAATGAGGAGAAGATTACCCTGTCCGGCGTGCTGATGCCGGAAATCACCGGCGGAAAGTTGTCACTGATGGCACTGAACCTGATGGCCGACGAGGGCAAGGCGTGGCCGCTGCTGGAGGGCAGCGGCACCATTTACGGGATGTTCGTAGTCAACAGCGTCAGCGAAACCCACACGGAGCATTTCTCCAACGGCGCCGCCCGCCGGATTGAATTTACGCTGACGCTGACCCGCGTGGATGAATCCCTGGCGGCCATGTTTGGCGATATGAAAGCCCAGGCTGACGGGCTGCTCAACCAGGCCGGAGGTTTAACCGGCCAGTTGGGAGGCCTGCTGTGATTACGGATATGACCATCGGTGCCGGTGTGCAGTTTGCGCCGGATTTTACGGTGACCGTCGGCGGTAAGGACATCACGCAGGACGTCAGCAACCGGCTGATTTCGCTGACGCTCACGGATAACCGGGGCTTTGAGGCTGACCAGCTCGACATCGCTCTGAGCGACACCGACGGCCTGCTGGAGATGCCGCCACGCGGCGCGGTGATAAATATCGCGCTCGGCTGGAAAGGCCAGGCGCTGACGAACAAAGGCGATTTTACCGTGGATGAGGTGGAGCATCGCGGCACGCCGGACACGCTGACTATCCGCGCCCGCAGCGCGGACTATCGCGGCAGCCTGAATTCCCGCCGCGACAACTCTTATCACGACACGACGCTGGAGGCGGTGGTGTCCGCCGTGGCGGCGCGCAACAACCTCAAGCCCGCCGTTGCCGAGCCGTTCAGGGGCGTAAAGGTCTCACACATTGACCAGACCCAGGAAACGGACGCGAAATTTATCACGCGCCTGGCGGAGCTGAACGGCGCGGTTGTAGCTATCAAGGCGGGCAGCCTGCTGTTTATCAAGCCAGGCGCGGCAAAGACGGCCAGCGGGAAGCCAATCCCGCAGATGACGATTATCCGCAGCGACGGCGACGGGCACACGTTCAATATTGCTGACCGTGGGGCGTATACCGGCGTTTCGGCAAGCTGGCTGCATACCAAAGACCCGAAGCCGAAAAAGGTGAAGGTTCAGCGAAAACCGAAAGTGCAGTACCTGCGCGCCCTGCAACATCCGAAGGCAAAGAAGGTCAGCACGAAGGTGCAGAAAACGCCGGAGGCGAAAGAAGGCGATTACCTGGCGGGCAGCGATGAAAACGTGTTTACCCTCACCACCGTCTATGCCACGCAAAAGGCCGCCATGCGGGCAGCCCAGGCGAAGTGGGACAAACTCCAGCGCGGCGTCGCCGAATTCTCAATTTCCCTGGCGCGCGGGCGGGCGGATTTATTTCCTGAAACGCCGGTGGCGGTGTCCGGCTTTAAATCCGTGATCGACGCGCAGCCGTGGATAATCAGCAAGGTGACGCACAGCCTGGGCAGCAGCGGATTTGTGACGATGTTGAATCTGGAAGTATTGCTGTCGGATGTGAGTTATGAAGCTACTGAAAGCTGATCACTCGACCCGTTTGACGTCAGGATGGAGTTCACTGGCAGCCTCATGAAATATATCGCCGAGCCAGCCAGGAATTTCACCCTCAGTCATATCATCGGGAATGATGATGTCATTCAGGCGAGAAAATTTTCTTTCAGACATATCAGCCCGAAATACCTGCCAACCTTCTGGTGTTTTATTAACGCCGAGATAGCGACCGAAGACATTATAAATCAGCATATTTTCTCCTTCGTATTAATCCAGATATATTGAGAATAAGACGTCCGAAATACAATGTAAATCACTGTAATATAAGATGTATGCTTTTCTTTGTGACATACAATGACCGCATCTGATTAAAATGATTGCATGGTGATTATTATGATGCACTGCCCGAAATGCCAACACGCAGCACACGCACGTTCCAGCCGTTATCTGAGTATCAATACCAAAGAACGTTATCACCAATGTCAGAATATCAATTGCAGTTGCACGTTTAAAACCCATGAGTCTATTGCGGACATCATTGTTGAACCTGGCACCGTTCATGCTGTTCAGTTGCATCCTGATAAACATAGTCAGCAGTCCCTTCAAATACACTAAGACTAAGACCAAGCCCGCGAAAGCGGGTTTTTCTATTACAGATTCAGTGGATTAATCCTCTTGCATGTATATGACTGACTAAATCAAACATTTACACTGGTTTTATATACAGTAAAATCCACATTCTCAAAAAAGGAGGATGTGATGAGTGTAAGAAAACTGTCTACCGGCAAATGGTTATGTGAGTGCTACCCGAACGGACGCGAGGGCAAGCGATGCCGCAGGCAGTTTGATTCCAAGGGTGAAGCCGTTTCCTTTGAGACTTACACCATGGAACAGGCGAAGAACAAACCCTGGCTGGGAGAAAAGGAGGACCGGCGCAAGCTAAGCGAACTGGTCGATCTCTGGTACAGCCTGCACGGCTGCTCTCTGAATGATAAAAAGGGACGGTTGGGAAAACTGAAGATTATCTGCGCGGGAATGGGTGATCCGATTGCCAATACTATTACACCGAAGGACTGGGCGCACTATCGCGATCAGCGGTTGCGCGGCGAGATTGATAATGGTTACAGTACCAGTCTGGCGACCCGTAAAGTTTCCACCGGCACGGTGAACTGTGAGCATGCTTTTCTGCGGGCGGTGTTCAATGAACTGAAACGACTGGGGGAATGGTCGCTGCCTAACCCTCTCGAGAATATCCGCGAGTTTGATCAGCCAGAACGTGAAATGGCATGGATGACTCAGGAACAAATCCTGCTGCTCATGGCCGCCTGCGAACAGCATGGAAATGACGAATTAACGCTTATTGTTAAAGTCTGCCTTTCGACCGGCGCACGCTGGAATGAGGCTGCCAAAATCAAAAGCTCGCAGATTTCGCCCTACAAACTCACCTTCATCAATACCAAAGGTAAAAAGAACCGTACCGTTCCCCTCGCCCGCCCCCTCTATGACGAACTAATCGCCCGTAAAGGCGCGCCCTTCTCGCCCTGCTATAAGCAGTTTTATCGGGTGATCAGGCTGGCCGGCATCGAGCTGCCAGAAGGACAGATGACGCACGTTCTTCGGCATACGTTCGCCAGTCATTTCATGATGGCCGGTGGCAATATCATCGTGCTGCAACGCATCCTCGGACACTCTGATATCCGCGTCACAATGCGATACGCGCACTTCGCTCCGGATCACCTGGAAGACGCTATTCACCTGAATCCGCTGGCTCAAATGGGTGGCGACAAAGTGGCGGCAGAAAGTCCAAATGAGTAGCATTGAAGGTAACAAGAAGTGGTTTAAGTGATTGTTTTAACGATAAGTTATTGATTTAAGAAATGTTCAAAAAAAAGACCGAATACGATTCCTATATTCGGTCTAGGGAAATGGCTCTTGGGAGAGAGCCGTGCGCTAAAAGTTGGCATTAATGCAGGCGGTTAAGCCGTACAACTTAAAGCGTAGACGACAGATGGCTATTTTCCACCCAGTTTGAAACATAGTGATAATAACAATGATGTATTATTTTCATTGTGTGACAACATACGCAAAACATGGAAGTTACATCAGTCATTTATCGTCGGCACGGCCATTCAGCAAAGTGATCTGGCTTTGGCAATAAAGGGAGCCAGACTCATTTTCTGTCCCGGATTCTGCGGGTCATCAAGCCAGATTTTCTCCAACGGCACGGCCTGTACCTGATGGTTTTTGACCTGCTCTTTCGCCACATCATTCAGAGGATATTGCGCCAGCGTACTGTCGTTAATCACATACAGCGCATTACCGGGGCGGCATTGCAGCATCACTTCTTCACGGGTAAAAGCCCAGGTTTTACCGTATTGTAGACGGCTGATCGTTTCCAACTGGGGTGCCGCGAAACTGCTGGCAGATAAGGTCAGCAGCACGCAGGCTAGCAGTGTTTTCCTCATGATTTTTCCTCGATGATATTTAATTCCTGATACCTGTCAGATAACCCGTTCAGCGCGGTGCCAGTGTGGCAAACACACTCACCAGCAGTAAAACACCCAGCGCCAGCCCCCATTCGAGCCAGGTCATCATGACAAAATAATGTTGTGCCCTGTCGGGATCTTTACTCATTAATGGCACCAGCCGGTAACGGTTAAACACAGCCACGGCCACCATCATCCCGACCATCAACACTTTGACCACCAGAAGGCGCTGGTAAAGTGATGTCATATCAGTCGGCCAGCGCTGTAAAATAATGGTCGTATTGATGATGCCGGTAAGGATAACCAGCGCGACGGCAGCCTGTCCCCAGAGCGAAAAACGGATAAGTGTGGCAAGCGCATACGGCCTTGCCGCAGGCTGTCGGGTATACCACATGCAAGTCAGTAACGGCAGTAAACACCCGAACCAGTAAGCCGCGCTGAGCAGATGCACCACATGATTGCTTCGCTGGATAACCCCGAGTATACCTTCATGCATCGCGGCATGGCCGACCAATGCCTGGCTCATCAGTAAACCGAATGAGCATAGGAAAATCAGCATATTCCGCACAGGCAGCCAGTCCATCAGAAGCACCAGCAACAGCGCGGCCGTCAGTAATAAATGCCAGCGCCAGACTTCACCAAATGCCGTTGTTAACACCAGCAACCAGACATTCAGGTTCAGCGCATCGCCCCATCCGTTGCCCATCAGCGCAGCCTGAATCGCCAGCATACCGACCGAAGT
This sequence comes from Rahnella sp. CFA14(1/10), assembly GCF_004195095.1. Classification (NCBI taxonomy): domain Bacteria; kingdom Pseudomonadati; phylum Pseudomonadota; class Gammaproteobacteria; order Enterobacterales; family Yersiniaceae; genus Rahnella; species Rahnella sp. CFA14(1/10). Next base: position 384,964 of record NZ_SEWS01000001.1, read on the forward strand.
CACAGCCGCGACAAAAGCAGAGCAGATCATCAGGGTCTGGTTTTTGCGCAGCAACACAGCTGAGAAACCGGCAGGTGTCAGCAGCGAACAAAAAACACTCAACCCAAAGATTTGCATCAGCGAAGCAAAATGCGCAAACCGACACAGAACGAAAAGTACAGTCAGACTCATCGCTTATTTAACAGTGAAGCTGTACTGACCGTGCGTTTTATGACCATCGACGGAGACAACGTTCCACGAAACAATATATTTTCCCGCATGCAACGCATCGGAGAGTGGCAGAACGGCCTGAGTATTATCATTCGCTGCCAGCGCCATTTTACCGGTTTTAACCGCTTTCTGGCTGGCATCCGTCAGGGTGATCTTGCTGAAATCAGGCTCGATGCCTTCACTGAATCCGAGAGACAGTTCAGTCGGGCTGACGGTTAAAACCGAATCTGCCGCAGGGGTTTCCGTTTTCAGATGAGCATGAGCAGAAGCTTGCTGTGAGATAAATCCGCTCAGCATAACGGCTGAGACTGTCAGGACACGGCAAAGAGAAGTGGTTTTTTTGAACACGATGATTCCTTGGCTTGCTTAACGATGAATTTATAACGCCGTCACTTTAGCGCAAACTGCCGTAAAACGTTTGCCAAAAAGACATAAAAAAACGCAGAGGCGGAAGCACTCTGCGTTTTTGTGGACACCCCTGATCGGAAATTAGCCTGCCGGGGTTTGTGCCACCATATTTTTGAGATCTTTATCAACGAAGAACAAACCGTTACCGGTATTGCTGACCAGTGCCAGTTTATCAAGGACAGATTTGAACAGCGTCTCTTCTTCATGCTGCTCAGCAACGTACCATTGCAGGAAGTTGAAGGAAGAATAATCTTTCAGCGTCATGGACAGATCAGCCAGTTCATTGATTTTCTGCGTGATCAGTTGCTCATGTTCGTAAGTTTGCTTGAACAGATCGGTCAGGGATTCAAAGGCAACCGGCGGAGCGGCAATCGCCCCCAGCAAAGGCAGAGCACCGGTATCGCTGACGTATTTGAACAGGCGATGCATATGGTCCATTTCTTCCATTGAATGCTGTTTCAGGAAAGCAGCGGCACCTTCGTAACCTTTGTCGCTGCACCATGCACTCATCTGCAAATATAAATTGGCAGAATAAAACTCGAGGTTCAGCTGTTCATTAAGCTGATCAATCATTTCTTTTTTAAGCACGGCACGGCTCCATAAATTAAATTAAAGCAGGTGGGGGATTTATTTATCTGCATTATGCCCGTATCAATACAAAATAAAAACACCCGATTCACATTAATATTCACCGCAATAACAATTTAATTTAATCCACTGATTTAATGAGTATTTTTAAAAAATAAAATATCCAAAAATGATAATCATTAACATACACAAGCGTATTAAAAAGGAATCATTCTTATTTGCGATATTAATTACCCCGCCTTATTGTAGATATTTATCATTTACCTTTTGTGAATGGTTCTTATTCACTCATTAGAATTATCCGCATTCTTTGTTAGCTGCGCGGAAATAAAAGCAAAATCGCAATATTCACGCTGACCCCAGCCTCGGGTACAATGTGGCAAAATCGATCATCAGGAAGCAGTTATGAGCATCAATCTGGCTGAAATCAGCAAAGAAGAAATGGATCGTATCAACGTCGATCTTGCGGCCTCCGCGGTGGCCTTTAAAGAACGCTACAACATGCCGGTTGTCGCTGAGATGGCGGAACGCGAGCAGCCTGCGCATCTGCGCACCTATTTTCGGGAACGGGTGATGTTTTATCGCGGGGAATCACATAAGTTCTCCCGCTTACCTTATGAGCCAAAGCAAAAGTAAACGGGAGTCGCAGGGGAAGGTTAGCGCCGCGCGGCGAAACGCTGGTTGGTACGGATCAGTTGATCGAGAATGCCGGGCTCGTCGAACGAATGACCAGCCCCCTCAATGATGTGCAACTCCGCTTCCGGCCATACCTGCGCCAGATCCCACGCATTTTGCACCTGGCATGCCATATCATAGCGACCATGCACAATGACGGCCGGAATGTGGCGAATACGTTCGACATTTTTCAACAACTGGTCATCACTTTCCAGAAAACCCAGATGCGTAAAATAGTGGTTTTCAATACGGGCAAACGCCAGCGCGAAATTGTCCTCACCAAAGGATGCCGCACCTTCCGCAGGCAGCAGCGTCACGGTTTCCCCTTCCCACAGGCTCCAGATTTTAGCGGCCTCAAGCTGAACAGCGCGATCGCCGGATGTCAGACGGGCCCGGTAAGAAGCAATCACGTTTTTACGTTCTTCTTGCGAAAGAATCGACAAAATACGTTGCCACTTTTCCGGGAAGAAACGGGAAGCCCCGTCCTGATAATACCAGGACAGCTCCTGCTTACGTAACGTGAAAATCCCGCGCAATACCATCTCACTGACATGTTCAGGATGCGTCTGAGCATACGCCAGCGCCAGCGTTGAACCCCATGAACCCCCAAACACCAGCCATTGGTCAACGCCGGCCATTTTACGCAAACGCTCAATATCTTCGACCAGATGCCAGGTTGTATTGTTTTCCAGACTGGCGTGCGGTTTTGAGCGTCCGCATCCACGCTGGTCAAACAGCATGACGTCGTAATCATTGGGATCAAACAATTGACGGTGTACCGATGAACAACCGCCACCGGGCCCGCCGTGGAGAAATACTGCTGGCTTGCCTTTCGGGTTTCCGCTGCGCTCCCAGTAAATTTGGTGACCATCCCCCGTATCAAGCATGCCACTGGCATAAGCTTCCCTGGGCGGATACAACCCTTTTAATTTTGGCATGACATTTCCTGTTCTATTTGGCCAGTGTATTGATTGATGTGCATTCATCTTCATAACAGCGCATCGGCTAGCCCACGACAAGATGTTATGAGCAAAAATCGTTATTTTGCATGCCGTTCGCATACTTATCGTGCAGTTTCACTTACCGCCCCGGCCGTAACATCGATAAAGCAGCCAGGCAGGAGCGAAGAAAATTCACAAATACGCTTGCAACCGGAGCGGTTTAAGCAGTAAATAGCAGAGCAACCCAATCCACCAGCTTTAAGAGAGGCGAATATGAGTAAAGGAATGGATAGCAAAAAAAATGCGAAGAAAAAGCCACTGAAGACCCCGGCCGAAAAAAAGGCTGAGAAAAAAGCCAAGAAAGCTTCTGCTTAACAATGGACTTCGTAGAATAAACCCGCCGAGAGCGGGTTTTTTTATTTCCCCTTCATACTTCAGCCCACAGAGGCGTTGTCTGCCAGGGCGAGCACAAAAGCATATTCCAGCGCGATATCTTCGTAAGCTTTGAATCGTCCGGATTTCCCGCCGTGGCCGGAATCCATATCGGTATGCATTAACAACAGGTTATCGTCGGTTTTGAGCTCGCGTAATTTTGCTACCCATTTTGCTGGCTCCCAGTATTGTACCTGCGAATCATGCAAGCCGGTGGTGACCAGCATATGCGGATAGGCCTGTGCGCGAACCTGATCATACGGGCTGTATTGCAGCATATAATCATAATATGCTTTGTCGTTCGGGTTGCCCCACTCGTCATATTCACCGGTGGTCAGGGGAATGGATTCATCAAGCATGGTGGTCACCACGTCAACGAACGGCACCTGCGCTACAATGCCGTGATACAACTCTGGCGCCTGATTAACGATCACCCCCATCAGCAATCCACCCGCACTGCCACCCATGGCGTAAACCTGTCCGGCGTCACCGTAGCCTTCCGCGACCAGTTCTTTGGTCACATCAATGAAGTCATGGAATGTGTTAAGTTTATTGAACAGCTTGCCATCGTCATACCATTGCTGGCCCAGTTCTGCGCCACCGCGGATGTGCGCCAGTGCGAAAACAAATCCTCTGTCGAGTAAACTCAGGCGGCTCCCGCTGAAAGCCGGATCCATACTGCTGCCATAGGATCCGTAACCGTAAACCAGTAACGGGTTTTCATTCGGCTTGAACAGTTCACGGCGATACACCAGTGACACCGGGACTTTCACCCCGTCACGGGCCGTAACCCAGACACGTTCGCTACGATAATTTGCCGCATCAAAATCTTTCACTTCCTGCTGCTTGAGCAACGTACGGTCATGCGTATCCAGATCGAGTTCAAACAGTGAGCTCGGCATAGTCATTGAAGAATAACCATAGCGCAGCAATGCGGTGTCCGGATCGGGATTATACGCCAGCCAGGTGGTATAGGTCGGATCGTCAAATGCCAGCGATTTTTCTTCCCCTGTTTTCCAGTGAATCTGACGCAACTGCGTCAGTCCCTGATGGCGTTCTTCCACCACCAGCCAGTCACGGAACAAGCTGAAGCCTTCAAGCATCACTTCGATACGCGGCGCAATCAGCGTTTGCCAGCGGGTTTCGACACCGTCTTCGCTTTTATATAAGCCGAAGTTTTTGCCATCTTTATTAGAGCGGATGTAAAAATGCCCGAGGTAATGATCGAGAGCATATTCATGATCTTTACGGCGCGAGAGGAATACCTGTGGTTTAGCCTGCGGATCATCGGCATCGAGCAGCAGTATCTCTGAGGTTGTGGTGCTGTCCAGATGGATCAGAATATATTTTTCTGACGTGGTTTTATCCAGTCCGACGTAAAACGTATCGTCTTTTTCTTCATATACCAGCTTGTCAGTTTTCGGATCGGTGCCGATCACGTGCCGGTAAACCTGATACGGCAACAGGGTTTTCTTATGTTTGCGGACGTAATACAGCGTTTGTGAATCGTTCGCCCACTCACTGCTGCCGGAGGTGTTTTTCAGCAGATCCTCCGTCCAGGTTTCATCATCGAGCTTTTTGATGCGGATGTCATACTGGCGGCGGGAAAGAAAATCTTCCGCCACCGCCATCAGCTGATTATTAGGGCTGATATCGAGACCGCCCAGCGTGTAAAACTCGCTGTCTTTGGCCCGCTCATTACCATCGATCAGCGTGCTCCAATTTTCATATTCTGCTGCAGGCTGGCGCAGATAAATGGCGTATTCGTTGCCCGGCTCATAACGGGTCTGATAGCGGTAACCATGTTTGACGTAGGGAACGGAATGATCCTGTTGCGCGATGCGCGCAACCATTTCGCCGTACAGGGTTTCGCGCAATGCCTGATGCGGTTGCATGGCCAGCCCGGTAAATTCGTTTTCGGCCGTCAGATAAGCCAGAACCTGAGGATCGGCGCGGTCATCATCACGCAGCCAGTAATAATTATCGACACGGTCATCGCCGTGGACGCTCAAAATTTGCGGGCGTTTTTCAGCCTTTGGAGGTGTCATCATCTCGGGATCTCTTTGTCCTCTTTGTGGTGTGATAAGAGTGACAGGTTTAGACGGGGAAACCAAGAGACGTCGATGCAGGGGAAATAATGCGTCCGCGAAGAAATCACGGACGCAATCAGAGCCTTAATACCGGCTATAACGGCGCGCTATAGCTGATTTCGCCTATCTGGCAGTTAAGGGTTACCTGGTAGGTTTTATCTGTGTGATCACCGCGCACGGTTAACGGGACATTCCATTTTGCATTACTGCCGCTGATGCTGTCAGTCACCACCCAGGCCACCGGCGTGGACGTCCCAAGCGCTTTTTTATCTGCATCCCAGCGCGGGATACGGTTTTGCAGGAAATCACGTTTAACCAGTGCAGCCACATCCTCTTTGGTTGCCGTGGAACAAGGCGTTACGGTTGCCGTTCTCACTTCAGGCTCATCGGCCTGCGCAATCTGGCTCAGCCCGCTCATGCCTGCCGCTGCGACCACAACGCCCAAGATTATCTTTTTCATCGTTCGTCTTCCCAGTCTTTGTCGTTCATTCAGTTGACCCTGCCGGACAATATCCCTACATAACGCATGGTCATAATGTGCGTTAGTTAATATAATCCTCAACAAGGCAATAACACAACATTAACAATAAGACGCCCGACATAAAGCGAAAAGAAACGCTGTTAACGCAAGATAATGGCTTTGCAGTTTTTGCCTTTGATCTTCCCTTCCTGCAAACGTTGCAACGCCTTCTTCGCGCTCTTCTGACGAATCGCAACATAAGCGTGAACCGGGAACATATCAATTTTTCCCACTTCAGCGGCGGTCAGCCCGGCATCACCGGTCAGCGCGCCCAAAATATCACCGGGGCGGATTTTGGCTTTACGGCCACCGTCAATGCATAACGTTGCCATTTCAGGATCAAGCGCCACCGGGGCCGCGGCCAGGGCCTGAGCGGCTGGCTGCCAGGTAAAGCGCTGACGCGTATAATCTTCCAGCGCTGTCACACGCGGCATCTCCTGCGGCGTGACCAGGCTGACTGCCAGTCCGCGGGTGCCTGCACGGCCGGTACGGCCCACGCGGTGAACATGAACTTCCGGGTCGAAAGACAGTTCGTAATTAATGACCAGACCCAACTGTTTGATATCCAGCCCGCGCGCGGCAACGTCTGTTGCCACCAGTACGCGGCAACTGCCGTTGGAGAACCGCACCAGTACGCGGTCGCGGTCGCGCTGCTCAAGGTCGCCGTTCAGCGCCAGGGCGCTGATGCCTTTCGCTGTCAGGGCGTCACACACCTCCTGACAGTCGCGTTTAGTGTTACAGAACACTACGCAGGAAGCAGGCTGATGCTGATACAGCACGGCGGCCAGCAGCAATAAACGCTGATGTTTGTCGGCTTCGATGAAAATCTGCTGGATATCCGCAATGTCATCTTCGCCTTCGATTTCTACTTTCAACGGCTGACGCTGGAATTTAGAACTGATACGCTCAATACCGTCGGGATAGGTAGCTGAAAACAGCAACGTCTGACGATCCTGCGGTGTATAACTGACCACATCTTCAATATCTTCGCTAAAACCCATATCCAGCATACGGTCCGCTTCATCCAGCACCAGCACTTTCAGTTCGTCCAGTTTCAGCGTGCCTTTACGCAGGTGCTCCTGAATACGGCCCGGCGTACCCACCACAATGTGTGGCGGATGGACCAGCGATTCAAGCTGTGGCCCGATAGCCTGACCGCCGCACAGAGTGAGGATTTTGATGTTTTGGGTAAAACGCGCCAGACGGCGTAATTCTTTGCTGACCTGATCGGCCAGTTCACGTGTCGGACACAGCACCAGCGCCTGAGCAACAAACTGCGAAACAATAATGCTGTTCAGTAAACCGATACCGAAAGCGGCTGTTTTACCACTGCCGGTTTTGGCTTTGGCGCGGACATCCTGCCCCTGCAGGATGGCGGGCAATGATGCTTCCTGAATCGGGGTCATTTCGGTGTAACCCAGTTCATTCAGGTTAGAAAGTTGCTCAGCGGGCAATGTCAGGGCAGAAAAGGAATGCGTGCTCAAGGCGATAACTCTTTATGTGAGGCAAAAATCGGGGCAGCGGCAGGAAACCTGGCGCCATGGTTTGGCTAAATGATAACAGAGACGCCCGCCGGCTGCCTTAACCGACAGAAAATGGCTAAAAAAATCCTGTAAATTCCGCTTTTATTCCACGCCTGAATCAATCAATGGCACTGCGCAATCGTTTTCGCTGGCAATAATTTCAGATATACTTTGCACCGAAATTCTTATTTTCCCTCACACAGATCTGGGTACGAAGCTATGTTAACCATTGGTACTGCACTGCGCACCGGCGCCACCCGCGTCATGTTATTAGGCTCTGGCGAACTGGGCAAAGAAGTGGCAATTGAATGCCAGCGTCTTGGTCTGGAAGTGATTGCGGTTGATCGCTACGCCGATGCACCTGCGATGCAGGTTGCCCATCGCAGCCATGTTATTAACATGCTGGACGGCGATGCACTGAAACAGGTTATCGAAAGCGAACGCCCTGATTTTATCGTGCCGGAAATCGAAGCGATTGCCACCAGCATGCTGGTCGAGCTGGAAAAACGGGGCCACAACGTCGTGCCTTGTGCTGAAGCAACCCGCCTGACCATGAACCGCGAAGGCATCCGTCGTCTGGCAGCCGAAACGCTGAATCTGCCCACCTCCACTTATCAGTTTGCTGATGATGAAGCCTCTTTCCGTCAGGCGATCGACGCCATCGGCTACCCGTGTATTATCAAGCCGGTAATGAGTTCTTCAGGCAAAGGTCAAAGCCTGATCCGCGGGGCTGATCAGTTGCAGCCGGCGTGGGATTACGCCCAGCAAGGCGGCCGTGCAGGCGGCGGACGTGTCATTGTTGAGGGTCTGGTGAAATTTGATTTTGAAATCACCCTGCTGACTATCAGCGCCGTGGACGGCATTCATTTCTGTGCCCCTATCGGACACCGTCAGGAAGACGGCGATTACCGCGAATCCTGGCAGCCGCAGCAGATGACAGATCTGGCATTGCAACGCGCCAGGGATATCGCCGAGAAAGTCGTAAAAGCGCTGGGCGGTAAAGGTCTGTTTGGCGTTGAACTGTTTGTATGTGGCGATGATGTGATCTTCAGCGAAGTATCCCCCCGTCCGCACGACACCGGTATGGTGACGCTGATTTCTCAGGATTTGTCAGAGTTCGCCCTGCATGTGCGCGCATTCCTCGGCCTGCCGGTGGGCCATATCCGCCAGTTCGGCCCTTCCGCTTCTGCCGTTATTCTGCCGGAACTGACCAGCAGCAACGTGACGTTTACCGGCCTGGAAAATGCACTGACCGGTTACAACCAGATCCGTCTGTTCGGTAAGCCGGAAATCAGCGGCAAGCGTCGTCTGGGTGTGGCGCTGGCAATTGCGGACAACGTTGAGGACGCCGTGGAACAGGCCAAACAGGCTGCGGCTGCGGTAGTCGTTAAAGGCTAAGCCATTTCCGACGCTGAGATGAAAAAAAACCGGACGCCTGAAAAGGGTCCGGTTTTTCTTTGCGGGAAAGAAGCTCCCCCGGCTCAGTACTTATTCGTCTTCGTCATCAAAAATGACGGTCACACGGTCGCCTTTATGCGTTTCGCGAATTTCTTCTGCTACGGTCGCAATGGCTTCGCCGCTGCTCATACCGGTTTCCATTAACTGGCGGATACGATCGGCGGCCTGTTCTTGTTCATGATGTGATAATGAAGGCATACCTGTCAGCATGGGAGTGTCCTGTTGTACGGGTGATAATGAAAGCCCGCGCAGTGCGGGGTTGCACAGTATACGCCTTATTAACGCAAATCGCCTGCGCTGCTTTCAGGCAGGCCGATCTGTGTTAGGATCCGAGAAAATACGTCATTGCGCCAGAGAAACCCGTATCCGTCATGCAATCCGCTCAGCCCGTTGTTTTCCATTCACTACCCTATCAGCCCGACGCATTAACCGAAGGGTTTGCGCCGCTTTCAGTTTTGCCATGGGCCATGTTGCTGCATTCCGGTTCGGCACAGCATCAGCATAATCGTTTCGATATTCTGGTCGCCGATCCGCTGATCACGCTCACCACACGTGGCGCGATAACACAGATTGAGCACAACGGCATGACCGAAACGCGGGAAGAAGATCCGTTTGCATTACTGGAAGAGCAACTGACGGTAGCCGGTTTACAGGCAGAACGTACCGCAGATTTTCCTTTTCTGGGCGGTGCACTGGGCCTGTTTGGTTATGATCTGGGACGTCGTATAGAAACACTGCCGGAAACGGCTGCGCGGGATATTAACCTGCCGGATATGGCGGTGGGGATTTATAACTGGGCCCTGATTGCTGATCACCATTTACAGCGTCTGACGCTGATTTGTCACGGTGACATTTCTGAACGTTTAGGTTGGCTGACAGAGTATCAGCGCCCCGCTGCTCCCCGGGCATTTTTCCGTTTACATGCGCCATGGCGGGCGAATATGTGCCGTGAGGAATACGGTGAAAAATTCCGTAAGATTCAGGAATATATTCACAGCGGTGATTGCTACCAGATTAACCTGGCGCAACGGTTTTCAACAGAATACAGTGGCGACGAATGGCAGGCTTTCCTGCGCCTCAGTCAGGCTAACCGTGCCCCTTTCTCCGCATTTCTGCGTCTCGCGGAAAATGCCGTTCTTTGCCTTTCACCTGAGCGTTTTATCTGGCTTAAAGACGGGCAGATCCAGACCCGGCCAATTAAAGGTACTATGCCCCGCTGCGCAGATCCGACTGAGGATGCACGGCAGGCAGAACGGCTGGCCGCATCGGAAAAGGATCGCGCCGAAAACCTGATGATTGTCGATTTGCTGCGTAATGATATTGGTCGCGTGGCGATACCCGGCAGTGTAAGGGTCCCGGAACTGTTCGTAGTCGAGCCCTTCCCCGCCGTACACCATCTGGTCAGCACTGTCACCGCACGTTTGCCGGAAACCTGTCACGCCAGCGCCTTGCTGCGTGCCTGTTTCCCCGGCGGCTCGATTACCGGTGCACCCAAAGTACGCGCCATGGAAATCATTGAGGAACTTGAACCACAACGGCGCAACGGCTATTGCGGCAGCATTGCGTATCTGAGCTGCTGCGGCACGATGGACAGCAACATTACCATCCGCACGCTGCTCACCGCGCAGGGTAAAATTTACTGCTGGGCGGGCGGCGGGATCGTCGCAGACAGTCAGGAACAGGCGGAATATCAGGAAACTTTTGATAAAATCGCCCGTATTCTGCCCGAATTAGGAGACATACAGCCGTGACGCTGCAGGCACAACACACGCCCTTACCGACGTTTTCACCTGCTGTGGAAGATTTCATTCTGCGTTTTCAGTTGCAGCCGCCGCGCAGGCCCGCTGCAGCCTTGCGCGGAACCCGCCATGCTGCTGTGTTGATACCGATTATCTGCCGTCCGGAACCCACCCTTTTACTGACGCGCCGCGCCGATCAGTTGCGTAAACACCCTGGTCAGGTAGCGTTTCCGGGGGGTGCAGCAGATGCGACCGATGCATCCATTATTGCGACCGCATTACGTGAAGCACATGAAGAGGTCGCGATCCCGCCTGAACAGGTTTATGTATTAGGAACATTATCACCGCAGGACAGCAGCAGCGGTTTCCAGGTCACACCGGTTATCGGACTGCTGCCTGTGGATGTTCCGCTACATCCGGCTGAAGATGAAGTTGCCGAATTGTTTGAAATGCCGTTGCGGGAAGCGTTTGATCTGACACGTTATTACCCTCTGGATATTCACCGCCGAGGCATTCATCACCGGGTGTATCTATCCTGGTATCAGCAGCAATTTGTCTGGGGACTGACAGCGGGAATCATTCGTCAGTTGGCCCGGCAGGTTGAAGCCTGAGCCCGCTGATTACATTTCGATCACACTTTTGCATCAAATAAGTTTATTTCATGCGAAAAATGAAACTTTTGCCTCTCAGCCCTTTTAAACTATAAGTCTATCCATAGGAATAAGAGACCCGTCCATAAAGACAGTCTCTGATGTTTTTTCATTTATGGAAGCCAGGGATCCCGTTCCCTGCCGCAATCTATTACAGGAGTATTCGACGTGATTAGCGTTTTCGACATGTTCAAGGTCGGGATTGGCCCTTCCAGTTCCCACACTTTGGGCCCGATGAAAGCAGGGAAACAGTTCGCTGATGATCTGCTGGAAAAGGGCATGATGCCTGCCGTTACGCGTGTCGCCGTGGACGTTTTTGGTTCTTTGTCACTCACCGGTAAAGGCCACCACACTGATATCGCCATTATTTTAGGTCTGGCGGGTAACCAGCCAGATACCGTCGACATCGACGGCATTCCCCATTTTATCCGCGACGTTGAGCAACGAGAGCGCCTGCCGCTGGGCGGAACCCACCATGAAGTCGATTTCCCACGCGATACCGGTATGGTGTTCCGCGGGGAGAATTTGCCACGCCATGAAAACGCCATGCAGATTCACGCTTTTGCTGGCGACAAAATGATTTACAGCAAGACCTATTACTCAGTCGGCGGCGGCTTTATCGTGGATGACGAGCATTTCGGTCAGCCGGTGCTGGATGAAGTGACCGTGCCCTACAGCTTTAATTCGGCCAGTGAAATGCTGGCAAAATGTAAAGAAACCGGATTGTCATTATCCGGTCTGATGATGAAGAATGAGCTGGCGCAGCACAGTAAGCAGGACATTGAGCAGTATTTTGAGAAAATCTGGCACACCATGCAGGCCTGTATTGATCGCGGCCTGAACACCGAAGGCGTTCTGCCCGGCCCGCTGCGGGTACCGCGTCGGGCTTCTGCCCTGCGCCGGATGCTGGTGTCTAACGATAAACTCTCCAGTGATCCGATGAACGTGATCGACTGGGTGAATATGTTTGCCCTCGCGGTTAACGAAGAAAACGCGGCAGGCGGACGTGTCGTGACGGCACCAACCAATGGCGCATGCGGCATTGTGCCTGCGGTGCTGGCGTATTATGACCAGTTCATTCAGTCGGTCAGTCCGGACATTTATCTGCGCTATTTCCTGACTTCCGGCGCTATCGGTATCTTGTATAAAATGAACGCATCGATTTCAGGCGCAGAAGTCGGCTGTCAGGGTGAAGTCGGGGTAGCCTGTTCAATGGCGGCGGCAGGCCTGACGGAATTGTTGGGCGGCAGCCCGGAACAGGTGTGTGTCGCGGCCGAAATTGGTATGGAACATAATCTGGGATTAACCTGTGACCCGGTTGCCGGTCAGGTTCAGGTGCCCTGCATAGAACGCAATGCTATCGCGTCAGTAAAAGCCATTAACGCTGCCAGAATGGCGTTACGCCGTACCAGTGAGCCGAGAGTTTCACTGGATAAAGTCATTGAGACGATGTATGAAACCGGTAAGGATATGAATTCCAAATACCGGGAAACCTCACGCGGGGGTCTGGCGATTAAGGTTCAGTGCGACTGATTCGGTCAAAAATGAGATTTTCCTGCGGTATGTTCGGGTTGTATAATTTTCGACCTGCTTACCACAGGAAATACCCCCTGGCGGGTAGCCAGCAGCAATAAAACCTTCGCTAACAACAACCCGTTGTATTATCAATAAAAAAGGGTAGTGAGACTTGCATTATACCCTGCAGGTACGGCATGCTGATTTCCGCCTGTTTTTCCCAGTCCGAACCTCTTCTTATTACATCTGCTAAATGTCGGAAATGGCCAGGAAAAACCCAAGTGACACTGTCACCTGCACTATTTTTTTGATTTGAACAGAGAAATATACGGAGTTTGCTGCAACTCAGGCCGGGCGGCAGACGATTTACAGCGACTCTCTATAAAAACGAAATGGCTGTTACGCATCGGTAACCCTTTAAAAATAATAATTTTGAGCCTGCATTTAACACGGGATAAAAGGATTAGAACGATGCTGTTCTCCCAGACCGGACTTGCGAAATATCGTTACTATCGCATTGCGCTCGCCAGTGCGATGGGAATATGTACGCTGCTTCTCACGCTGGGCATTCGTATCTACGAACAAGCTCAGGTTATCGCCAAAGATCAGCAGCGGGTAGCGTTTCACACCGTTGAAAAACTGGAAAAATTGCTTGAGCCCGCATCTCCGGCCGGCAAAGTAATGCCTTTCGATACCACGCTCAGCTGTAACGTGCTGCAGCCCTTGTTGCAACAAACCGTTGCACGGATGCAAACATTGCGTTCAATCAGTCTCGTCAGCAACGGCATTATTACTTGTTCAAGCCTGGTAGGTTCGCTGGATCTGAATTTTAACGACACCCTGCCTGCGTTCGCACAAGGCAAAACCCAGCTTGAGTTACGTGCGTCGAAATGGAGCCGTGTCGATACACCGACGCTGGTTTTATGGCATCCGGCGGCACCGGATAATCTTAACGGCGAACTGTTTATCTATAACATCGGCATCTTGTCGAATTTCCTGCTGGAACCCCAACCGCCTTATGCCAGCCACATAGTCCTCAACGTCGGGCAGCGAAATCTCGAATACGGCAAAAAGGCCATCGCCAGTTCCAGCGCCTTGCCGCAACCGCCTCTGCTGAGTGTCCGCTCGGGAAAATATGATTTTTCGGTCTCTATTTATGGAGATCAAGCCAGCACCCTGGCATGGAAGGAACTCTTTTCACATCTGCCGCTGTCAGTTCTGATAAGCCTGCTGACAGCAACAGCCGTTTATCTGTTCTCAGGCAGCCGCATCAGCCTGGCTTATCCGATCAGCCACGGCATTTCCAAGCGCGAGTTTAAAGTCTATTGCCAGCCCATTATCAACAGCACGGACGGCCGCTGTATCGGGGTGGAAACGCTGATGCGCTGGAAGAACCGCCGTCAGGAATGGGTATCGCCTGACGTATTTATCCCTCTGGCTGAACAGCACGGCTTAATCATTGCACTGACACGCTATCTTATTAAGACAGTCGCTGAAAATTTGTCAGTCTTTCCTGCAACGCCGGGTTTTTACGTCAGTATCAATGTTGCAGCACAGCACTTCACGAATATGGAAATTGTTGATGACATCCGAAAGCTGTGGCTTCCGGCGCAGCCATCAGTTTCTCTCATGCTGGAACTGACGGAGCGGACACGGTTACAGGAATTACGTGCTGCCGAAATTTCACAATTAAAAGAAATGGGAATTCTGCTGGCCATTGATGATTTCGGGACAGGCCACAGTTCACTGAGCTATTTAAAAACCCTTAATCCCGATGTGCTGAAAATCGATCAGGCTTTTACGGCTTCAATTGGCACGGATGCGATTAACGCAACCGTCACGGATACCATCATCACGCTGGCGCAGCGCCTCAATTTGAAGCTGATTGCCGAAGGTGTGGAAACCCGTGAGCAGGTGGATTATCTGCGTGAGCGCAGGGTTGACTCCTTACAGGGCTATTATTTTGCCCGCCCGATGCCTATTGATGTGTTCCCGATCTGGCTTGAACGGTATAAAAAATCAAGGCAGAACATGGAATTGCAGGATAAGACAGATCCGACCTGAAGAAGAAAATCAGTTTTATCCGACGCAAAAAACGGCGACCTGAGTCGCCGTTTTACATCCCGAAATAAATCCCCGTTACTGGTCTTCATCCCATTTTTCGTCGGATGTCAGATGCCTGATACGCACCCGTTCAATACGGTATTCCGACACTTCAAGGATTTCAAAGTGCAGTGATGCCATTTCAATCACTTCCCCCACAACCGGCATCTGGCCTGATTTCGACAGCAGCAGCCCGGCAAGAGAAGCAAAGTCGTCGTCCGCATTCACCAACGTTTTGACGTCCAGAATTTGTTGCAACAGGTGTAAATCCGTTCCGCCTTTAGCAATCCAGGCATCACCATCAGCCATGACGTCCGGTGTTTCATCTTCGTCCGGGAATTCGCCTGCGATAGCCTCCAGTACGTCCAGCGGCGTCACCAGCCCCTGAATTACACCAAATTCATTACTGACCATCACCAGAAGCCCTCTGGCTTTGCGCAAAACCGCCAGCAGTTTGATGACATCCATTGTTTCCGGCACCACAATCGGCGGCGTTCTTTCCGCAAAAGCAATAATGCTTTCACCGTTTTCCAGCGCCACCAGCAGGTCTTTCGCGCGTACCACACCGATCACATCATCCAGCGAATAACGGCAAATCGGAAACAAACTGTGCGGTGTATCGAGAAGCTGACTGCGGATTTCATCCGGTGACTTCTCGCAGTCTACCCAGGAAATTTCGGTACGTGGCGTCATGATACTGCGCAGGGAACGTGACGCCAGCGTCAGTACGCCGGTGATCATATGCCGTTCTTCTTCAGCAAAGGTTTCACTGACCGGCACGACATCGCCATCAGGTTCATCTTCATGCTCATGCCGGCGTTTTCCGCCCATCAGTCGCTGAATGGCTTCCGCTGTACGTTCACGCATCGGGCGACTGGACTGGCTTTTCAGGAAGTTACGGCGCGCAATCTGGTTGAACAATTCAATCAGGATGGAGAAACCAATTGCAGCGTACAGGTAACCTTTCGGAATATGGAATCCGAAGCCTTCAGCAATCAGACTCAGGCCGATCATCAGCAGGAAGCTGAGACATAGCACCACCACGGTCGGATGGTTATTCACGAAGCGAGTCAGTGATTTGGACGCCAGCAGCATCACGCCCATCGCGATCACTACCGCAGTCATCATCACGGCCAGATTATTCACCATACCCACCGCAGTGATCACCGCGTCCAGCGAGAATACCGCGTCGAGCACCACGATCTGCGCCACTACTGCCCAGAAACTGGCGTAGCCGCGGTTCGGTGTGCCCTGCCCGTCATGCCCTTCCAGCCGCTCATGCAGCTCGGTAGTGGCTTTGAAAAGCAGGAATATCCCCCCGACTAACAAGATCAGATCGCGGCCTGAGAAACTAAATTGCGCAATACTGAACAGCGGTGTGGTCAGTTTCACCATCCAGGAAATCAGTGACAGCAAACCTAAACGCATGACCAATGCCAGCGAGAGGCCGATAATACGGGCTTTATCACGCTGCTTCGGCGGCAGTTTATCGGCAAGAATCGCGATGAAAACCAGGTTATCGATGCCCAGAACAATTTCCAGCACGACAAGCGTCAGCAAACCGACCCAGATTGAAGGGTCCATCAAAAATTCCATATCAGACTCCGCAATGAGTTAAAGAAAAAAGACGCACGAAAACGCGATACACCAGGCTGTCAGATGACCGTCCGGAGGTATGGGCTGCATAAAAAGCAGATGAAAGCGGTTTCAGTGCGGCAGAAATCAGGCCCATCGGGGCAGATTTGCCAGTAAAAATTAGGTGAAAAAGCGAAGGATAGCGACGTCGGTGACAGTCCATAGGGTGGGCTGAGGCCCGGTACTCCTGTTCAATTATTCGGAAAATCACTCTATCAGGAATGATTATGTGAAGAAAGAGTGTTTTTTTACCTCCGGCATCAATTTGAAACATCTATGCTGTTTTAATGTGCAATGTGAAACCGTATTCACAATACGTCTTTCAATAACGGACAGTCGTCACAAAAATTATTTTTTCGCACACTAAAATAAATCACGTCGCACAACCCGATGAGGTTCTGCCATTTTACAGTTTTGCAGTCTTATCAGAAATTAAGGAAAGTCAGGAAGCAGGGAATGCCCTGTCCGCCTCAGGAATAAAAACGGGCGGATATCATCAGCACCATTACTTATGTGCATAACTCTTTCCGAGAGTTAACAGAGGAGGTAGCGAGTGAGTATTGCTATTATCATCGGCACGCACGGGTCAGCGGCTGAGCAGTTGCTGAAAACAGCGGAAATGATTTTAGGTGAACAGGATAATGTCGCCTTTATTGATTTCGTTCCCGGCGAGAACGCCGAAACCCTGATCGAAAAGTACACGGCAAAGTTGGGCGGTTTAGACACCAGCAACGGCGTCCTTTTCCTGGTCGACACCTGGGGTGGCAGCCCGTTCAATGCCGCCAGCCGTATTGTTGTCGATAAAGAAAATTACGAAGTTGTCACCGGTGTTAACATCCCGATGCTGGCAGAGACTTTCATGGCCCGCGATGACAACCCTTCTTTTGCAGAACTGGTCGCCATTGCAGTGGAAACGGGGCGTATCGGCGTAAAAGCGCTGAAAACACCGGAACCTGCAGCTCAAGCCCCTGCCGCCGCTCCGGCGCCGAAAGCAGCCGCTCCGGTGCAACCTGCCGGCCCGAACGATCATATGAAGATCGGCCTTGCCCGAATCGATGATCGTTTGATCCATGGCCAGGTCGCGACCCGCTGGACCAAAGAAACCAACGTGACCCGCATTATTGTTGTCAGCGACGAAGTGGCTGCCGATACCGTGCGTAAAACGTTGCTCACTCAGGTTGCCCCTCCTGGTGTTACCGCACACGTTGTCGATGTTGCGAAAGCTATCCGTGTTTGGGATAACCCAAAATACGCGGGTGACCGCGTTATGTTGCTGTTCACTAACCCGACAGATGTTTTACGTCTGGTTGAAGGAGGTGTGAACATTACCTCCGTAAATATCGGGGGTATGGCCTTCCGTCAGGGCAAAACTCAGGTGAATAACGCCGTGTCTGTCGACGAAAAAGATATCGAAGCATTCAGGAAACTGAATGAAAAAGGTATCGAACTTGAAGTGCGCAAAGTCTCTACTGACTCACGCCTCAAGATGATGGATCTCATTAATAAAATGAATTAATAAGCGCATTGCTGTTGGCAGATTCCCTCAACGTTATCTGTCTGGTGTGCCTGTTTATACTCAGCGTCCTTTGGTCATAGGAGAAGTGCAATGGAGATCACCACACTACAAATTGTGCTGATATTTATTGTTGCATGTATTGCCGGGATGGGTTCGATCCTGGATGAATTTCAGTTTCACCGTCCGTTAGTCGCCTGTACCTTGATCGGTTTTGTTCTTGGTGATGTGAAAACCGGGATCATCATCGGCGGTACTCTGGAAATGATCGCACTTGGCTGGATGAACATCGGTGCTGCTGTCGCGCCAGATGCCGCCCTCGCCTCTATCATTTCTACCATTCTGGTTATCGCAGGCGGACAATCCGTCGGCGCGGGTATCGCACTGGCGATCCCGCTGGCAGCTGCAGGCCAGGTATTAACCATCATCGTTCGTACCATCACCGTCGCCTTCCAGCACGCAGCGGATAAAGCGGCTGAAAAAGGGAATCTGAACGCGATTAGCTGGATCCACGTTTCAGCACTGGTTCTGCAGGCAATGCGTATCGCCATCCCTGCCGTGATTGTTGCTGTTTCCGTGGGTACTGCGATTGTTCATGACTTGCTGGCATCTATCCCTGAAGTGGTCACCAACGGTCTGAACATCGCCGGTGGTATGATCGTCGTGGTAGGTTATGCCATGGTCATTAACATGATGCGTGCTGGCTATCTGATGCCATTCTTCTACCTCGGTTTCGTGACTGCTGCATTCACCAACTTCAACCTGGTTGCACTGGGTGTGATTGGTGTGGTGATGGCGGTTCTTTACATCCAGTTGAGCCCGAAATACAACAAATCCGCGCAAGCGGCGGCGGCACCGGGTGTTAACGATCTCGATAACGAATTGGATTAAGGGTGAAGGACATGGTTGATAAAACTGAAGTTAAAAAACTCACGGCCAGCGATATTCGCGGTGTGTTTATGCGCTCCAACCTTTTCCAGGGGTCATGGAACTTCGAACGTATGCAGGCGTTAGGCTTCTGCTTCTGTATGGTGCCTGCAATTCGTCGTCTGTATCCTGAGAATAACGATGACCGTAAAGCGGCTATCAAACGCCACCTGGAATTCTTCAATACCCATCCTTACGTTGCTGCCCCGGTTCTGGGTGTGACGCTGGCGATGGAAGAACAGCGTGCCAATGGTGCACCTATCGACGACGCGGCCATCAACGGCCTGAAAGTCGGTCTGATGGGGCCTCTGGCCGGTGTGGGTGACCCGATCTTCTGGGGTACTGTGCGTCCTGTGTTTGCTGCATTGGGGGCGGGTATCGCCATGACCGGCAGTCTGCTGGGTCCGTTGCTGTTCTTCGTTCTGTTTAACCTTGTACGCCTGTTGACCCGCTACTACGGTGTGTCTTATGGCTACAAAAAAGGTGTCGATATCGTTAACGATATGGGCGGCGGCTTCCTGCAAAAACTGACTGAGGGGGCGTCTATTCTCGGCCTCTTTGTCATGGGGGCGCTGGTTAACAAATGGACGCACGTTAACATTCCGCTGGTGGTGTCGAAAATCACTGACCAGACGGGCCATACCACCGTCACCACGGTACAGAGTATTCTGGACCAACTGATGCCGGGTCTGGTGCCATTGCTGCTGACCTTCGGTTGCATGTGGCTGTTGCGTAAGAAAGTGAATGCGTTGTGGATCATCGTTGGCTTCTTTGCCATCGGTATCTTCGGTTACTGGATTGGCCTGTTAGGTCTCTGATAACCTTCAAAGCCGGGGGAAATTTTCCCCCGGCTTTTTTATTTCTGCTATTGATGTCTTTGTGATTTTCATTTTGTTTTGGCCTGATGGCTGTAAGCCGGAGTTTTCATGTCTGTAACCGATATCGTCCTCGCCCTCTTTACTCTCCTGTTACTTGCCTACGCTATCTATGACGAATTCATCATGGGCACACGCAATGGCAAAACGCGCCTGCGGGTCAACCTGCGCCGCCGCAACAGACTCGATTCGATTATCTTCATCGGTCTTCTGGCTATTCTTCTCTATAATAATATCCATGCGAATGGCACCGCTATTACCAATTATTTGCTGATCGGCCTGGGGCTGATTGCTTTTTATCTCTCTTTTATTCGCTGGCCAAAAATACTGTTCAAACCGGAGGGGTTTTATTTCGCCAACACCTTCATCACCTATGATCGGATCCGCAGTATGAATCTTTCGGAAGACGGCATCCTGGTATTTGAATTAGAACAGAAAAAGTTATTAATACGTGTAAACGAACTGGATGATCTTGAAAAAATATACAAAATCATGGTTAATAATCAATAAGTTACAATAAATAGACGCATTGTTAACTATAGCAGAATGCATACTTACGAGAGATTTAATTAACCTTACCCTTTAAAGTGTCGTTAATTACGCTGTCCCTGAAATTCTATTCCCCTCCAAACTACAGCGTTATTTAAAAACCCTATTTTATTTGGTGTTGTCCCCGATAAAAAGAGTGTGGTAAGGTTTCGCCGTCATTTGGGGGCTACTCTCGTGAATATATCCGCTACGCTTATTCTTGCTTTTGGCATGTCTATGGACGCCTTTGCTGTGTCAGTCGGTAAAGGAGCTACCCTCGACCGTCCCTGCTTTCGGGAAGCCTTTCGTACGGGTCTTATTTTTGGTGTTATAGAAGCCATCACACCGCTGATTGGCTGGTCTCTGGGACTGGTAGCCAGCCGGTACATCATGCAATGGAGCCAGTGGGTCGCATTTACCCTGCTGTTGATTCTGGGTGTACGCATGATCATCGAAGGGCTGAAAAATAAGCCGGAAGAGAACCTGACGACGGCAACCCGCCATAGTTTCTGGATCCTGGCGGCTACAGCTGTCTGCACCAGCCTTGATGCGTTGGCGATCGGTGTGGGTTTAGCCTTTCTTGATGTGAACATCATACATACCGCGCTGCTCATCGGTATGGCGACCACGGTGATGTCAACGCTTGGGATGATGCTCGGACGTTTTATCGGCCCGCTGCTAGGCAAATGGGCCGAAATTCTGGGAGGTGCAGTGCTGATCGCAATAGGATTAAACATCCTGCTGGAGCATCTGGGTTATTTACGCTGAGGGACGCTGATGTATTCTGATGAGAAAGTCTGTCTCGCATTCAAAGGCCGTCTGAGCCTTTAAGCTGGTCATCACTGCTTCTGTCGCCCGCCATGCGAATGGCGTCATCTGCAATAAATTAAATGCCTCTTCTCCGGAAAGCTTCATGCCATAGGCGAGTGTTTCAGTGCTTATCCGGTCAAAACCTTCCAGCCGTTCATCAAGATCAGTGTGCAGTTGTACATCCTGATAAATCAGCCCTTTCAGTTGGTATAAGTGACGCGGCCCTGGCGCCACCGTGATCACCAACCCGCCCGGTTTTATCGCCCGGTACAATTCCTGCGTCTTACAGGGTGCATAAATGCGAATAACTGCATCCAGCGAACCATCAGCAAAAGGCAAGCGATGGCTGGAGGCCACACAAAATGACACATCGCGATATCGTCTGGAGGCATAACGGATGGCAACTTTCGCCACATCCAGCCCGAAAACTTTCAACGCACGCTGCGGCATCAGCCTCTCAGCGAATGCTGCCGTGTAATACCCTTCCCCGCAGCCAATATCCAGCAATGCGTCTGCAGTTTGCGGGATGGCTTTATCAAGAATATCAGTCAGACGGTCCCGCAGAGGCTGATAGTGTCCGGCATCCAGGAATGCACGACGTGATACCATCATCTCTGTGCTGTCACCGGGCTGCTTTGAACGTTTATGCTGCACGGGCATCAGATTGACGTACCCCTCTTTCGCATTATCAAACTGATGATTAGCCGGACAACGCCATTGCTGACCGGTCAGCGTAAGCGGCTGGAAACAAAGCGGGCACTGATAAGTCATGCGGAAAACCTGCAAGAAAAGTCTGAGGGAGCGAAGATTCGCAATAGTGTTAAGTCTAAAGAAGGTGTTCCGGTGTTGCAACAGCTGGAAAATCCCGTTCAAAGGCGGCTACACTGGTTCCATAACATTTTTCTAACGAGAAACGAGATGAGTGACCACTCAGCTTTACTCCATCAAATTCCCGGTATTGTGCATGGCTTCGGCGATAAACAGGCGCTACTCCCTGAGCATCTGCGCCGCTATGAAGCAACCCGGCCCGAAAAAAAACAGGTACACGGCACACGGATTGTGGATGTTACAGTCCCGGGCCAGCAATGCGGCGAAGCCGACGGTTTCATCACAGCAACACCAGGCATTCTTCTGGCCGTTTTCACTGCGGACTGTTTGCCGGTGATTTTCTGTCGTAAAGATGGCAAAGAAATAGCGGCAGTACACGCAGGTTGGCGCGGGCTGATCGATGGCATTCTGGAAAAGATGGCACAGCGGATTAATCAGTCGGGTGATACAGCACAGTGGGTTGCCTCTGTCGGCCCGGCGGCGGGGGCGTGCTGTTATGAGGTCAGTCAGGAACTGATTGATGCCTTTATACAACGTGTCGATTTACCTTCTGAACTCATCACACCATACCAACGTCATCTTGATCTGGCTGCCATTGCCGAAGCCAAATTGCGGGCGTTGGGGTTCGCAGACGTTGATCATACCGGCAGTTGTACAATTTGCTCGCCCGATTCGGCAGGAACCGGATTCAGGTATACCAGTTTTCGCCGTAACAGCCATCAGCGGGCACAAAACCCGACACATCCGGGTATCAGTGGCCGTAACCAACAGTCAGGAATTATGATCCTCTGAGCTTCAGCGGCAGACACAAAAAAACCCGCCTTGGCGGGTTTTTTTACAGCGAAGGCTGCTTAGATTGCAGTTACGTTAACTGCTGACGGGCCTTTCTGGCCGTCCTGGATTTCGAACTCTACGTTCTGGCCTTCAGCCAGAGTTTTGAAGCCGTTACCCTGGATTGCAGAGAAGTGTACAAACACGTCTTTGCTGCCATCAGCAGGAGTAATGAAACCGAAACCTTTAGACTCGTTGAACCACTTAACTTGACCTTTGATCTTTGCCATCTTGAGTATTTCCTTTGGATTGTTTAAACCGCCCAGCGGCGTTACATAGACAAACTAGAGTCGTTACTGCTTGAGGCACTAAGATTAGAATCGGCAGAGAAGCGGTATTCAACGTGAACGTCTTTACTCAGAACTTCTATACTGAAAATGCCACACATATACAGAACTGTACCTCGTTTTACCCAGATGCGTTATCACATACTCTGAATTCGATGGCAAGCCATTTTTAATCAGTGATGGACATGTCGCACATATTTGAGCCGGTTAAAGGCACTTCGTGTTCAGTTAAGCTGAAATATGTTGATAGACATGCTTTTTTCTGCTTTGCAGTTTTACCTGCATATCAAACAAAACAATAACGACCTGTTTTGATTATTGATCATTTAATGCAGAACCGTAAGCGTAAACCTCACCTTTATTTGAATTTTTATTGTCTGCGTCACCCCAAACTCTCCACGCCAGCCCCCACAGCGTATCGCTACACAGGCCTTACAGTACGGGGTAGCGCCGGTGGCGGCGCATCATGCGGCGCTGACGGAGACGTGTACAACACACAAGACCTATGCCGAAAGTCAATGCCTGCCAATATGACTGGTTATGCAATAATCAATTACGCCATAGATGGATAAAATGGTGCAAAACAAACGGTGAAAATCATTAAACGCACCTTTTGTGTGCACCTGTACTTCCTGTCCTGATAATAGTAAAACCCAGCTGACTTCAGGGAAAATGAATTCCAAATCCGGACGCCCTCTAATGGCGATTTTTTATAGTGTCGATTTTGACATTATAATGAATTAAAGTTTGCGACTTGGTTAAATTAACATAACAGTTTGCAAACACTCACCGCAGACTTATTCAGATATTAAATATCAATATGAAAAACTAATATTAATTACCGTGATCCAAATCCCATATTAGCCTTCTACTGATAAGCGGCTGAGTGCGTTACCTGCCCGAAGGCAGCAGCGGGGATGAAGCACAACCCGCAGCCCGGCAGGCTTAACAAGGAGCAAGCAAGCGATTGTTTTTAAAAGATAAATACCACCTTTACTCATGAGGGGAAATTTCTGATAGCCTCATAACAAGATATTGAATTTCGTTAAAATTGCCTTAGAAATGGGTATTTAACCCGCAGCAACCTGATAATTAACATTCGCATAACACCTACGGAATGTAAGTGCTATTTGAACCCTCTCACCAAGTGATAATACTTCTCATTCGATAAATAAAATGTCTGCTTACCTGTCTCTGATGACTAAGGAAATGATATTCAATCTTTAGAAATGCTTGCACCGATTTTTAAAGGTTTAAATTCGATTTCAGGCGATTTACTTTGACTTATGGCTTCGGCTAATTCAGCCAATGGCTGGTCCAGAGATTCATCGGCTAATTCAAAAACACCCCAATGAATGGGAACCGCTTTTTTACAACGCAGCTCTGTAAACACCGTAACAGCCTGCTGAGGGTCCATATGTTGCGCACTCATGAACCATCGTGGTGCATAGGCACCGACAGGAATTGCCGCTAAATCGAAAGGTCCCAGACGTTGTCCGATCACGTCGAACTGGTTGCTGTAACCGCTGTCGCCGGAAAAAAAGAACTGTAAACCGGGATGGCTGACCACCCATCCACACCAGAGAGACCGGTTTCGATCCCATAATGTCCGCATACTCCAGTGACGTGCCGGGACAGCCGTAATCGTCAGTTCGCCAAACTGATGCTCATCCCACCAGTCCAGTTCCTCGACATAATGCGCTCCGCGCCGCTTAAGCCACCGCTTCATGCCCAAAGGCACGATAAATTGCACATGCGGAAATCGTCGTAATAGCTTACGAACCGTTGCACGGTCAAGATGGTCATAGTGATTGTGGGATAACAGAACAACATCTATCGGTGGGAGTGCTTCTACCGTCGCCGCCACCGGTGTTTTTCGCTTAGGCCCGTAGAAACTCATTGGCGAAGCGCGATCAGACAGGGCGGGATCCATCAGAATGTAGCGCCCGGCAACACGCAGCAGTAAACAGGCATGTCCTAAAAACCACAAACGATCATCAGACCCGCTAAAATCGGCAGTCTGCCACCACTGGCTGGTAAATTGTTCGTAACCTTTCTCAGGAGGCGCTGGCAGGCGGAGCGCCTTACGTTCTTTCCGCCAGCGTTTGAGATCACCCTCCTGACGGTTATGGGGCTCAGCATTGGTAAAACCATCTGGTGTGTGATGTGTTTTTGACGGATTGTAATAGGGGTTTTTAGCTGACATAAGGCTCCATGAGATCACTTTTTAGTGGCGGCAGCGTAAAGCCATGATACGGATCAATTAGCATATTTACTGAACACACTACAGAGCGAAAGTGAAAAATTATGTGGCAATTCAGGCATGCCGGGGGGTTAAGAAAATCTTAATAACTTCATGTTTCACTGTAGATGTTCAAAAAGGAGATGACTTATGATCACGAACACTAAGAGTGAGCGTAAACACTTTGCGTCAAGGCTGACCCATATTATGCAGATCCAGACACAATATGGACGGCTATGGCTGCGTTCCCGCTTTCGCCGGATGACCGTTCCGGCATCAGTCAAACTCTTCCTGCTGGCCCTGCTGGGGCTGTCAGCTTTGGTTATCACGGGTACATTGCTGCTGATCTTCGATGCCATCGCACTGATGTCACATATTCTGAAACGGCCTTTCTATCGGGGCAGCTTGCGGCAACGTTGTCTGATGAGAAAGCCTGTATAACGAAAAACCGTGGCGGATATCTCCGGCACGGTTTGAGGGAACGGGAACATTTGACTGACTGTCAGGCAGGCATACCGCAAAGTTTGGTCAGATTTCTGGCGCCGATCATGAGGGTAGCAACATAGGACTGTCTGCGGGTCACAACTTCGACCGCGACACGCGCATCTTTATATTTGATGAGATAGGTTGAAGGCCAGCCCTGCCGGCGTTTGCCGTAGGCTTTTTCATGACTGTCGATAGCTGCATGGGCAACCACCAGATGGGAGAGAGTTTTATCACCTTTAATGATGCGCTTCATAATGGACTCCGCCTTAGACACAACTGTCAAAATGAGGAAACATTAATCACTTGATACGCATCGCTTTATGCGACGCTTATTCGAATCACTTCTTTGCAAAACTTTGTCACTCTGTGAGTATCTCTGCGCTTTTGTTTATGCGCAAGTCTTACTAAGCAGGAAACACACCATAGCGGCACGAAGCGGCCGTTTGCTTTGCGCCTGCCACTGCCCCTGAGGACTGCTTATTTCAGCCAGCCAGAGAGGATCGCTTTGTAACTCTTTAAAATTAATACTGATTCTGTTGGCGCAAATGATCGGCCACGCATCGGAGGGGTTGTTGCAATAATCTTTGCCTTTCATTCCGCCATAGGGATACCACTTCTCAGGCTCCTCTCCGGTCAGTAAGGCTATGTTGTGGTTCACTTCGCTGTCATTTTCTTCAGACCATTTGATCATCAGTTGTTCCATCCTGCAAGGCACATGCGTGGAGACTACCGGAGAAATAAGACAGTTTTATGAAAGTGATGATGCAGAACGAGAAGGGAAAATAGGACCAAAGTGCATACGGGCAATACCCGCCGGAAGGCGGGTTAACAAAACCAAATTATCTTTCGGGAATAAAGCCACGCAGGCTGAGTGCAGAATCATCATCTGCCTCAACAGGAGACACGTTAGTCTTCACCTGTGCAGCCAGAATCTTAAGTAATTCTGTCTGCTGGCGTTGCTGCTCAGCGATCTCCTGTAACAGAGCAACCTGTTCATTTGCCCTGACACTGGCGCGGCTAATAAAAAACCATACCAATACAAACAACAGTGCTGAAAGTGCACACAGCACCAATGAAGCCAGGCTGTTTTGGCCCATTGCGAAATCAAACATTGACTACCCTACCACTGACTGTTCAGAGCGTTCATCTTACCATCCCCGACAGGTCAGGGAAGCCATTCGCAAAAAAACAGGGTTTTCTTACCCAACCGTAAGCCGTGCTGACATCCGTCAAAAAGGGATGAATGAGGTAATTGCACATACGCCCAGATCAAAGTTGCCCCCCTGATCACAGTAACTATTTAGGGCCAGCAGATACAGGCCGATGCAAATGAGCAGGAAAAGAACGAACGTGACGATCCTCCGGACATTGAAAACAGGCTTTTTCAATTTAATGGCAGGTCTCTTTTGGTTTAAAAAACGTCTATCAGGGCTCAAAGGCGACGTCCGGCATTTGACTGAACAGGAGGACATAATACGACGAATATCCTAAACAACAATATAACGAAGCGATAGCTTTTACGTGCGATACAATGTGTAATAATCACAGACGTAAATCAAACAATAAAATGTATAAGTTTTATCTATAAATAGAGCGACAATCCGTGTTTGATCTTGGTCAAGCAAAGTCATGTTTACGTGCCTGCACTTCTGATAACTCACCTTTGATAATTTCTATAAAATAGACATCTTAATAAAACCCCCAGGCATTTTTATAAAGAAAGAACAGAACGTGAAATTATTAACGCATTCCCGAAAAATTTTAAAAACAAATATTTCCCCTAAACCTTACACTGACAAGATAGCCGGGCTTGTGCCTGGTGTTACATCCCAGAATCTGAGACAGGTAAGTCTTACCCAAGTCTACTCGCATGCGTGCTTTATCACTGCTATTTAGAAACAGATAAAGAAATTATTGGTTTTACAGTTGATTAATAAACCCAATAATATTGCGCTCATCTTTAAATAAAGTGACTTTTTGCGGATATTTCCAGGAACTTCCTTGTTGAATTATACCACCCGTTAAAATATCATCCCGCCGTCGAACAGTTCTTCTGTCTCTTCAGTTATATAAATGAAAGCATAATGGCTGAATTATTTTTCAGCTGATTCATGCTGACTATTTTTTGTTGAGGGATTAATAAATGCATGCATGGAATAAAAAGTTCTTCGTTTCTAAAATAGCGCTAGCCTGCGCTGTTGCAGTCGCGGCCCCCGTAGCAATGTCAGCCGATATTTCTGGCACCGTTTACGATGCGTTCTATCATGACTCCACGCTGGCGGGTCATATCGGATATCGTGGGTATGTAGATAATGATGGGGCTGACACCCGCTATACTGGCGGAGACATCGACTCTTCTATCAATAATGCTGTCGTTAATGGTGTTATTTCCACTCATTATCTCGGTTTTGATAGCAATAACAGCAACACGTTGAATATCACCAATACCACGGTTAACGGCATGATCACCTCTGAGTGCATGACAAGTGATTGCGGCACAACCCGTAATGATTATGACCAGTCTCCTTTGCAATTGATCATTGATAACTCCACCATTAATGATACTTACGAACACTTCGATTATGACATTACTGATGATAATAAAATTCGCGACCATGAATCCCTGAATACCTACGATATGGGTGTTGCAGTGACATTGAATCAGGAAAGTAACATCGTTATCGAAAATAACTCTCACGTCGCGGGCATTGCACTGACGCAAGGCTACGAGTGGGCTGATACAGACAGTAATAACAGTAATACTTTTGATAATACCCTGACGGTAAATGATTCCGTGCTGACTTCGGGTTCTTACACAGAATTACAAACCAGCGGTTTCTACGGCCAGTCGGATAAGCCAAGTGATTATGGTAATATCAGCGCGACGGGTATTCCGGCTGATGATATTGCGTTATCTGTTGTTGCCAGTGCAACCGCTGATAATGCAATGAAAACCAATGCCATATTCAATAATTCAACCATTGCAGGTGATGTCGATTTTGTCAGCACCTTCGACGAAGGTTATTATGTCGGTGGTCATGACAGCAATGCCGATGGCGTGCCGGATACCAATGGTTGGGATGATACAGATGAACTGAATCTGACGCTGGACAATGGCAGCAAATGGGTTGGTGCAGCCACTTCTGAAGTTCAGATGGATTCAGCCTTGTATGACCACAGCACTAACAGCATCTGGCCGGGCTCTGTCTTCAGCAGTACCACCGGCTATCTGACGGGTGATGATGTTTATCAAAGCGGTCTGTTTAATGTCGCGCTAAACAACGGTTCCGAATGGGACACGACTAAAACGTCAAATATTGACAACCTGACGGTTAATAACCGGTCTCAGGTCAATGTCGTTGAATCTGGCCTGCTGGCAGATCACATCTCTCTGACCAATGCATCAACGCTGAAAATTGCTGCACACGGCGATGTTAAAACAGATGTACTGAACCTGAACTCAGGCAGTCAGGCATCGCTGACTGAAGAAAGCGCCTCTCTTTATGCCAACACCATTGTAGTCGGTAGCGGTTCTGAGCTGAACCTGGATTTAGGGCAGATTGATACTCATAACATGGTTCTGACTGATAGCGGTACTTTCGATATCGGAAGTCGTGAGTATGTCCTTAACGCCGACATGAATAATGCACGTGACAAAACTGCCGCAGAGTATATTTATGATCAGGGCACCCTCGGTATCAACTCCGATGGTCATCTGGCCGTGAATGGCGTAACAAACGGCAATTATCAGGTCCGTATCGATAACGCGACAGGTGAAGGCCAGGTTGCTGATTATCAAAATAAAGAGCTGATCCGTATCTACGGCGGCAATGCGACCTTTACTCATGCTAACACCGCTGATCTGGGTGCTTATCGTTATCAGGCAGAGCAGTACGACGATACCGTAGTACTGGCCAGGCAAGGTATTACCTCTACCGCTAATGCTGCCCTGAGCCTGCCTTCTTCCAATGCTGCAACCTGGCATATGGAACAAGACACGTTAGAAGCCCGCATGAACAGTTCACGTCACACCCAAGGCAATGATAAAGGAGGTGTGTGGGTCAACTACTTCGGCGGTCAGCAAAACGGCGACAACGGCGTGATTGATTACGATCAGGACGTCAATGGCGTCATGGTTGGTTTGGATAAAGTCACCGAAGGGGGCGGCGAGCGGCAGTGGCTGGTAGGTATGGCCGCAAGCTTCGCGAAATCCAGCCTGTCTATGGATAATGCGGATGCGGATACTGACAGCCAGTCAGCACGTGTTTACGCCAGTCTGGACTTCAACACCGGCGCATTCTTTGATACTTCCCTGAGCTACAGCCACTTCAGCAACTCAACAGACAGCACCATGAGCAACGGTCAGCAAGTATCAGGTGATAGCTCCACTGATGCCTGGGGCTTTGGTCTGAAAGTGGGTTATGACTGGCAATTCGCACCTCAGGCTTATTTGACGCCTTACGCAAGTATGACTGGCGTGTTTATCGGCGATGATGATTACAGCATGAGCAACAATATGCATGTCAGTGATCAGGCTTATGACAGCATACGTTATGAACTGGGTGGTAATCTGGGTTATTCCTTCGATCTGGGTGCAGGTCAGGCAGTCAGCCCTTACGCCACTCTGGCGTATGTGTATGAGGATGCTAACAACGATGCAAACATCAATGGCGACCGTATCGACAATGGCATTGATGGTTCCGCTGTCCGCGTTGGCTTAGGGGGACAGTTCGACATGAGCAAAAACTTCACCGTTTACGCAGGGGCTAATTACCTTGGTGGCAGCGATGTTGACCAGCCGTGGGCAGCTAATCTGGGTATGAAATACCGCTGGTAATCTTCCCGGTCTGAATAGCATTCTTCAGTAATTTATTGGCCTCTTTTCAGGGGCCAATTTTTTTTAGCATCTTCACGGTTTTGCTGATTAGGATTCTGCTGCAGTGACATTTTCCTGGAAATAAATTCTACTATGCTTATCAACCTCCTGAATCGTTCAGGACAAGGGATTTAGGGAGTTACAGAATGGGCATAATTAAAACTATCATCGTGCTGGCCGTCATTTACGCGATTTTTCTTTTCTCGGGTTATGGCGTGACAGTTGGCAGCAATGAGAATGCTGCAGGGCTGGGTCTGAAATGCCAGTACTTAACAGCAAGAGGAATTGTCAGCTCGCAATATATTCACTCTGACAGTGGCGTCATCGGCGTGGCAAACTGCCCCATTTTCAAGCGGGTGGGTGAAGTGGTCGACAATAAATAGGCCGGATATTTCTACGTTGTACAGCAGCGTTGTCATGCCCGCAAATGCAGGCATGGCAACGATTTATCAGCTATCGTGCTTCGTGAATTTCAGCTCGATCAAGGAAATGGCTTTCTCAATAGCACGCTTTGTCACAGGATCAGCTCCGGCAGGATGCTTGCTGAAATCAATGCTTTTCAGCTGATGAGACATTTTCTCGCGCACTTCCGCTGGCGCAATAATTTCAATCACATCCAGTATTTGTTTAATTACCAGCTGGCATGCAACCAGATCGGATTCGATTTCCTGTTCTCTGTTCAAAGACTCGGACATGAGCTGCTCCTTTCATAACGGTCATTCATAAAAATTATGGCCGCGAGGATATCACGCTCTTTCCTGAAATTCTCTTTTCTGCATCGTTACGTTTTTGCGGTTAAACAATGCGGATAAATAAGCAGCAAACGCGCCTCGCCGGATGTTGCCAGGCGCATAATGGTTCTATGCTTAACAGGATGACAAAAAAGGAGAGGCGCTATGTTCGCACTTGTTTTGACTATTTGTTATCTGGGCGGAGGATGTGAAGACTTAGTGGTTGATGCCTTTAATACTCAGAAACAATGCACGGTCGCTATGCATCAGCAAGGGCTGCGCCAGGCGGGCTGTTATCCCATCGAAGATTTTATCGATGGTTACTGGATCCCTGCCCATGAGAACGCTGACTACTGAACCTTTGTGTCAGCATTCACATGGCGAGACAAAAAATGTCTTAATCATTGCTAAAGTGCTCGAAGAAAGGTATGAATACCCTGTTACTCATTGATATTTAACCATATTGACAGGGCAGGAAATGGCAATGACGATACGTAAAACTTATGGGTGCTATAAAAAACTTCCTCTCGCACTCCTTCTATCCGGTACTTTCATGGCTTCATTCGCCACGCACGCTGCAAATGTTCCTGCAGGTGTCGAGCTGGCAGCCAAACAGGAAATTGTCCGTAATAATGGCAGTGAACCTGCATCCCTTGACCCGCATAAAGTCGAGAGCGATGTGGAATTTAATATCCTCAGCGATCTTTTTACCGGACTGGTCACTATCGATAATAAAGGCAATGCGCAACCTTCACTCGCGGCTAGCTGGGATACCAAAGATAACAAAACCTGGGTCTTCCATTTACGTCCCGGCATCGTCTGGTCGGATGGTTCGCCCATCACCGCGCAGGATGTCGTTTTCAGCTGGCAACGTCTGATCGACCCGAAAACCGCTTCACCTTATGAAAGCTATCTGGGCAGCATGCACGTGTTGAATGCCGGCGACATTATTGCCGGCAAAAAAACTGCCGACCAGTTGGGTATCAGAGCGCTGGATAAGCAGACGCTGGAAGTTACGCTTGATCAACCGCTTTCCTATTTTCTCGGCATGCTGGCGCACCCGTCTCTCTCCCCAATCAGTCAGGCGGATGTGGAAAAATACGGCGATAAGTGGACTCAGCCAGGCAATCTGATCAGCAGTGGTCCGTTTAAACTCGATACGTGGACGGTCAACGAACGTATCACTGCCGTACGTAACCCGAACTACTGGGATAACGCACATACTGTCATCAATAAAGTCACGTATTTGCCGATTGCTTCCGGTACCGCCGACGTTAACCGCTATAAGGCCGGTGAGATCGACATCACGTCTACCGTTCCTTCGCCATTGTTTGCTTCACTGAAAAAAGAGCTGGGCTCACAGGTTCATGTCAGCCCGTATCTGGCCGTTTATTACTATGCAATGAATACCCAGAAGCCGCCGTTTAATGATGTTCGCGTGCGTAAAGCGCTGAATCTGGCGATTGATAAGTCGATCATTGCCGGTAAAGTAATGGGTCAGGGGCAAACCCCAGCCTGGCATCTTTCTCCGGATAACACCGGCGGTTTTACTTTTGCCAAACCTAAAGAAGCCAGCCTGACACAGGAACAGCGTAACGAAGAAGCTAAAAAGTTACTGACTGAAGCCGGTTTTGGTCCGAACCATCCGCTGAAATTCAACCTGCTATATAACACTTCTGAAGCGCATCAGCGCATTGCCATTGCTGCGGCTTCAATGTGGAAAAAGAATCTGGGCGTCGATGCCGTTTTACAGAATCAGGAATGGAAAACCATGCTGGATACCATGCATCAGGGTACCTATGAAGTGGTGCGTTATGCGTGGATTGCAGACTATAACGAACCCTCCACTTTCCTGAATACCCTGCGCACGGGTAACAGTGAGAACACGCCAAAATTCAATAATGCCGCCTACGATAAGGCACTCGATGATGCGTTAAAAGCCACGAACAAAACGGACGTGGGCAAAGCTTATCAGCAGGCGGAACAGGTATTAACCGAGCAGTCGCCGGTCATTCCTTTGTACCATTACGTCAGTACTCGTCTGGTCAAACCGTACGTAGGGGGATTCAACGACAGCCTGCTTAATTACGTTTACACCAAAGATTTGTATGTAATTAAGCATTAATCTGCCTTCCTCTCCTTACGGCAATGGATTGTCCGGGGAGAGGCATTTTCAAATGCTCCGCACCGCCCGTCTTTCCACTAACCCACTTGCCACGCGCAGCCCAGATGATAGATTGTACGTAAATCACACAAACGGGAGCTGTTATGAAATTCTCGGACAGTGAGATCCAACCGCTTTGGGATGAAGTGGCGCGTATTATCGGTGATGGCGTCATTCAGATGCGCCACAGAGGTGAGCCTCTGAGTGCCGATGCGCTGATTGGTTATCTCGACGAGCAACTGACCCGCGCGACAGGTGTCCAGCGCCGTATCATGCTGGGCGCAGCAATTAATATGCTAAAAGCCGACCGGCGTTGCTGATCCTGCGGCACTACAAAACCTCGCAGCCTTTTCGGGCAACGAGTCATTCATTTATGATCTGTCCTTCACTTCCTGGATTGTGCCGCACGCCCCTGCGCAAATAAGAAAATGCGCTGGGTAATATCATCAGCACCCAGAATATTCCCTTTCTGCTCCAGATTAGCTCTGGCATAAGCTACGTCATGGGCCTGGTCGACCATACTGATCACCCGGTCACGAGTCGGTTTATCCAGTATTCCCAGTAATGTCGTCAAAATCGCCTGATAGGCATTTGAAGCATACGTCAGGTGTCTTTCACGTTGTTCCAGCGCGTCAATGCGAACCATCAGGGCCTGCAATTGTTCTTGATGCGTCATAGCGGCATCCTTCTTCACGGGTGGAAAATAACCGGAGACAGCGGAGCGAGCAGACCTCCGCAGGTTACTTGCCTATAAGTCTAGCAGATGTAATAAAAATAAAGCCCTTCCCTTTCAACGTATAAAGTAAACCTTTATTCAATATGCCGTTAACCGCTTCGCCAGTTGTAACCGCAATAAGTCGCCAATAGCCGCCGGCAAACGGTTTATCTTCTCTGAGAAGTAACAGCGGCAGTACCTGCTTACAGATAGCAAAATGACAAACCGCAGGGGTTATGACATTTTCTGTGACAGCATTATTTGTTCATTGGGGAGAATTGAGTTGAAAAAAACGATGTTGGGTATAGCCATTTTCAGCATGATGTTAGTAAGTTCATTTGCTCAGGCGGAAGGATGTCTTAAAGGCGCAGTGGCGGGAGGCGTTGTCGGTCATCTGAAACATCACGCTGTACTCGGCGCGGTGGCAGGATGCGCTGTCGGGCATCATCTCGCAGCGCAGGCCAAAAAGCAGCAGGTTGCAGCGGCTAAATAAACAGCATCAGGGCCGCCGGGTGCCCTGATGAGATGAATTTCTACTTATTCATGAATAACAATCATGCGATTACGTCCATCCTGCTTGGCTTTATATAACGCCTCATCGGCTTTCTTCAGCGAAGCGTCAGGTTCACCCGATAGCTGATTGCAATGTGCTACGCCTAACGAAATGGTAATCGGGCGAATACCCGGCAAGGACATTTTTTCCACATTAAGACGCAAACGTTCTGCAATGATTTCAGCTTCGGCAAGCCCTGCCCCCGGCAGTAAAACCAGGAACTCTTCTCCGCCAACGCGGCAGAGAATGTCACTTTCACGGGCATTATTGCGGATTTGCTCCGCCAGAGATTTAATCACTTCATCACCGATGTTATGCCCGTACGAGTCATTAATGGATTTAAAATGATCAATATCCAGCGCAATAACCGAAAACTGCTGGCGTTGCTGAATCACGGATTCCAGTGTCATCGCCAGCCCGCGCCGGTTGAACAACCCTGTCATCGGATCCGTCTGCGTTTCAAACTTGAGCTTGCCAATCTTTTTCTGCAGCAAGTTAATACCCATCAGCAAGGCACGCTTGAGCTGGGTTGATTCAAAATACCATGACGGAATTTCACGGATATTCGTCGAAATATCCGGCTTATCCATTTCATTGGCACTTCGTGCCAGCAGCCAGAGCGGATGCGCAATCATACGCGAGCATAGCCAGACGCAAATCAGCGTCAGTAATGCCAGGGGTGTCAGATGCTTGAGCACCTTGATCATTAACCCATCCAGCGGCTTGAGCGTCGCATCGGTCGGCCTCTGGGTAATGATTTCCCAACCAGACGACGGCACTACCGCATAACCGGCCAGCATCGCTTCTCCGGCCAGATTGGTGACCATCAGGCTACCATTGGTATGCTGTTTTACCACTTCCGTCACCGGACGCGGTTTCAGCACTTCCCCGATACGAAACGCATCCGGATGATAGAGAATGCGGCGCTCGTTATCGAGTACGGCAATATAGGAACCATCGCGGTAATAATGCTCGCCGAGTAACTCATTCAGAATGCTTTTCTGCCGCAGATAAATGGTGCCGGCAATATAGCCGAGGTATCTGCCGTCGCGGTGGAAAATAGGTGCCGATATCACAATCACCAGATTCTGAGCGGCAGAAATATAAGGTTTACTGATCAGCGGGCGGCGCTCTTTCAGTGCTTCAAGAGCACCGGGCGTATTCAAAATACGGCCGACCATCTGCAGGCTGTCAGGAGAAGTGGCCAGAATTTTGCCTTGCGCATTGGTCAGCACGACAGAGTTAAAACTGTCTGTCTGGTATTTCAGTCGAGCCGTTTCCGCCTGCAGGATTTCACGATCGTCAAAATGGCTCGCCGCAATTGTACTGCTGTAAGCGAGCTGTTTTTGCATGTTTTTTAGAAACTGTTCCGTGCTGGCAGCCAGTTTCGTCGCATAAACACGGTTCTCTTCAAGCGTATTGTCGATCAGTAACTGGCGCTGTACACGATAACTGGCATAAAAGCTGTTGGCCAACGTCACAAAGGCACTCATCACAGCTAAAATCAGAATCAGGCGTCGCAGATCAATACGGAACAGAGAGCTGGAAAGGAGTGAGCGCAACAAAAAGTCATACCTGTGGTAGAAAGTGGCTCATATTTATCACCACCGCCCCACATGCACAATAAGGCAGGAAAAATAAACCATTATCTGCCTGAATCTGTAGCGAAAAAAGTTCACTGGCAAGCGGAACATTCTTCAGATAATGATTGATTTAGCCTTAGTAGGATTTAATGCGTAAACCCTTTACGGGATATCCCCTCATAGTCACCTTCATCGTGGTGCGCATAAAAAACTGCACCTTAACTCAGTTGGGTGTCCAACTTTTGGGGTGCAGTCCAATGCGGGGCTTAAAAGCGTGTTATGACAATTTTAATCGAATACGCCATTAATAATCGAAGTAACAATTGCAGTACTCAGGGCAACCAGAACTAAATCATCACCCACGGCCCGCCATTCATAACCAGGGTAATATGGCAACTCGTTCAGCATTGCGGCAGGAACCGCTTTCCTGGCGATTCCCGGCGGCAGGGGTTTGCCGCGCATCAGGTTTTTTGCGATTCCTGGCGGTAGTGACTGATATCCGGTCAGTCCATAATTTATTGCGAGTGAACGGGCACGTGAGAAGCTGATATCTGACGAGACATGGTCCGGCTTACCGTAATTTTTACGATTCCCCGTGTGCTCGGCTGATTTACCATTTCCCTGAGCTTTATTGCCGTGGTTATTGCCATTGCTATTACCGTGGCCATTGCCATTGCCATTGCCGGGATTAGCAAAAACCGGCGCTGTAAGCACTGTCAGAGAAATAACCGCCGCCAGAGCAATCCGGAATGTGCGACGCGTAAACATGATGGTTTTTCCTTGAGGTGAATGACACTTTTAAAGCTATGTTAGAAACCTCACTTACACAATCTCACGTATTCTTATTTATATTTTTAAAGCGATGGAAAACTTAAGAAGAGTTTTGCAGAAGAACTTTAGGCGGGATGAAAAACAAAGGGGGCGCGATGCCCCCGATATCTACTTCAACAATATCGCAATTACATATTTGCGATCATGTCGTCGGCAAACTCGCTACATTTGCGCAGCTTAGCGCCTTCCATCAGACGTTCGAAATCGTAAGTCACAGTTTTGTTGGCGATAGCGCCTTCCATGCCTTTGACGATCAGGTCTGCGGCTTCGAACCATTCCATATGACGCAGCATCATTTCTGCGGAAAGGATGATTGAACCCGGGTTCACTTTGTCCTGACCGGCATATTTCGGTGCAGTACCGTGAGTCGCTTCAAACAGCGCGCAATCAGAACCGATGTTAGCGCCCGGTGCGATACCGATGCCGCCAACCTGCGCCGCCAGGGCGTCAGAAATGTAGTCACCGTTCAGGTTCATACAGGCGATCACGTCGTATTCAGCAGGACGCAGCAGGATTTGTTGCAGGAATGCATCAGCAATCACGTCTTTAATGATGATGTCTTTGCCGTTGTTCGGGTTCTTGATTTTCACCCAAGGACCGCCGTCGATCAGCTCACCGCCAAACTCTTCACGCGCCAGCTGATAGCCCCAGTCCTTGAAGGCACCTTCGGTGAACTTCATGATGTTGCCTTTATGAACCAGCGTCAGTGAATCACGGTCATTGGTGATGGTGTATTCAATCGCCGCACGAACCAGACGTTTGGTGCCTTCTTCAGAGCAAGGTTTGATACCGATACCACAATCTTGTGGGAAACGGATTTTCTTCACGCCCATTTCGTCTTGCAGGAACTTGATCACCTTATCGGCTTCAGCAGAACCGGCTTTCCACTCGATACCTGCATAGATATCTTCGGAGTTCTCACGGAAGATCACCATGTCAGTATCTTCAGGACGTTTAACCGGGCTTGGCGTGCCGGTGTAATAACGTACCGGACGCAGACAGATATACAGGTCGAGTTGCTGGCGAAGTGCCACGTTCAGGGAGCGAATGCCGCCGCCAACAGGTGTGGTCAGTGGCCCTTTGATAGCAACACGATAATCGCGGATCAGATCAAGGGTTTCTTCTGGCAGCCAGACGTCTTTACCGTACAGTTCTACGGATTTCTCGCCGGTATAGATTTCCATCCAGGAGATTTTACGCTCGCCTTTGTAAGCTTTCTCTACAGCCGCATCAACGACTTTGATCATGGCTGGCGTTACGTCAACACCGATACCATCACCTTCGATAAACGGGATAACAGGATTATTAGGAATGACCAGTTTACCCTGAGCGTCTACTGTAATCTTTTTACCTTCAGCCGGAACCACTACTTTGCTTTCCATTAACCTCTCCTTCGAGCGCATTTTTGTTAAAAATTTGTAAGATGCCGGTCGATATTACTCGAATATTTCTCGCTAGCCAATCCGAAACATTTTTCAAGTATAATGCGCTAATTCTCTCTAACTTCAATGCCTATGAACCCGCTATCTTTTAAAAATCACAACGTTAAACGTTTCAGCAAAAGGCCTGCCAAAGAACAATCTGCCTCAAAAGGGCCCAGAAAGGTGATTCTTTTCAATAAACCGTTCGATGTGTTGCCACAATTCACTGATGAGGCGGGTCGGGCAACACTTAAAGATTACATTTCATTAACAGAAGTTTATGCCGCAGGCCGTCTGGATCGGGACAGCGAAGGTTTACTGGTGCTGACCAACGATGGCAAACTGCAGGCTGCACTGACCCAACCGGGTAAACGCACCGGTAAGATTTACTTTGTCCAGGTCGAGGGCGAACCGGATGACACAGCAGTGAAAGCATTACGCGAAGGCATTACGCTTAAAGACGGGCCGACACTCCCCGCCGGGGCAGAAATTGTCGATCAACCAGCATGGCTGTGGGCACGTAATCCGCCGATCCGCGAGCGCAAATCTATTCCGACAACGTGGCTGAAAATCACGTTATACGAGGGAAGAAATCGTCAGGTGCGTCGCATGACGGCCCATATCGGTTTTCCGACGCTGCGTCTGATCCGCTATAGCATGGGCGAGTTTACCCTCGGCGATTTACAACCCGGCCAATGGAAGGAAATTCCACATGTTTAAACCGCACGTTACTGTCGCCTGCATCGTTCAGGCACAGGGAAAGTTTCTGGTTGTCGAGGAAACCATTCACGGCAAAGTCACCTGGAATCAGCCTGCCGGCCATCTTGAAGCCAATGAAACCTTAGTCAGCGCTGCAAAACGCGAACTGTACGAGGAAACCGGCATCCACGCCGAGCCGCAGTCTTTCCTGGGATTACATCAGTGGCAGGCACCGGACGGCACGCCTTTCCTGCGTTTCTCCTTTGTGATTGATTTACCTGAAATTAGGGAAACGGCGCCGCAGGACGATGATATCGATCAGTGCCGCTGGGTTACTGCTGAAGAAATTATCGCGTCTGCGCAACTGCGCTCCCCGCTGGTGGCGGAAAGCATCCGCTGTTACCAGCAATCGCCACGTTATCCGCTGGAAATCCTCCATAATTTCAACCTGCCGGAATAACTCCCCTCGTCCGGTTGTTGTCACGCGCTTAATCAGCGGTGCAGCAACCGGCCCGACGTGATAAAATTTCGCGCTTCACGATTTCCCTCGTGGGAAACCGTTGGAAAGCAGTATCTCTCTGTTCGGGTTTCTGTGGTGTTCGAGTTTTTGTGATGTTTTAGTTGCGCGCGGCCTTCATCCTCGTGGGACAAGCATCCGAAAAACACCGTCAGTACCGGGCAATTAATTCATGTGTTTCGGGACTATTATGTCTGACAACAGCCAGAAAAAAGTGATCGTCGGGATGTCCGGCGGTGTCGATTCCTCTGTCTCTGCCTACCTTCTCCAACAGCAAGGTTATCAGGTCGAGGGCCTCTTCATGAAAAATTGGGAAGAGGATGACGACGAAGAGTATTGCACAGCAGCCACAGACCTTGCCGATGCGCAGGCCGTGTGCGACAAGCTTGGCATTGAATTGCACACTGTGAATTTCGCGGCGGAATATTGGGACAACGTGTTCGAATTATTCCTTGAAGAATACAAAGCCGGACGTACACCAAACCCGGATATTCTGTGCAATAAGGAAATAAAATTTAAAGCCTTCCTGGAATTTGCGGCTGAGGATCTGGGCGCCGATTACATCGCGACCGGTCACTATGTTCGCCGCCAGGATATTGACGGTGTCAGCCATTTGCTGCGCGGCGTTGATAGCAATAAGGATCAGAGTTATTTCCTCTACACGCTCGGTCATGAACAGGTCGCACAAAGTCTGTTCCCGGTCGGTGAGCTGGAAAAACCGGAAGTCCGCCGCATCGCCGAAGAACTGGATTTAATCACCGCAAAGAAAAAAGATTCTACGGGGATCTGCTTCATCGGTGAGCGTAAATTCCGTGATTTCCTCGGGCGCTATTTACCGGCGCAACCGGGGGTTATCAAAAGCGTTGACGGTCAGGTAATGGGACAACATCAGGGTCTGATGTACCACACGCTCGGTCAGCGTAAAGGTCTGGGCATCGGCGGGCAGAAAGACGGCAGCGAAGAGCCCTGGTACACCGTTGAGAAGGATGTCGAAAACAACATTCTTTACGTCGCACAAGGCCATGAGCATCCGCGCCTGATGAATGTTGGTCTGATTGCCCAACAGCTACACTGGGTGGACCGCAAAACACTGACCGCCCCGCTCACCTGCACGGTGAAAACCCGTTACCGCCAGGAAGATATCCCGTGCACAGTCACGCCGCTCGGTGATGACCGCATCGAGGTGCGTTTCAATGCACCGGTTGCCGCTGTCACGCCGGGTCAGTCCGCAGTGTTTTACCTCGGTGACGTGTGTCTCGGCGGGGGCGTGATTGAACAGCGCCTGCCGCTTCAGGTCTGATATTTCACGATTATGTGATTGAATACGGGACGCTTTCAGGCGTCCCGCTTTATTTCTGCCCGACAGTGACGCTCCGCGCTGATTCCGAACTGTGTTTAGGGCCAGTTTTATGGCATGATCTGTCGCCATGAATTCGGACTATTTTCTTTGTCACCGCGTCTCATCGTTTCAAAAACGCTTACAGGAGTAAACGTGGCTAAAAATTATTATGACATTACGCTGGCTTTGGCGGGGATCTGTCAGGCAGCACGCCTGGTCCAGCAACTGGCACATGAAGGTCATTGCTCACAGGAAGAAATGTCAGTTTCACTGCGCAGCCTGCTGGAGATGAACCCGGCATCTACGCTGGCGGTGTACGGTAATAATGAAGCCAATCTGAAGATGGGACTCGAGACATTACTGGGCGTGCTGAACGCCAACCGTCAGGGGCCTGGCGCTGAATTAACACGTTACGCATTAAGCCTGATGGTGCTTGAGCGCAAGCTCTACGCCAACAAAGCCGCCATGAATCAGCTCGGTGAACGTATCGATCAGCTCGATCGCCAGCTGGCACATTTCGAACTGGAATCTGAAACGATGATAAGCTCTCTGGCCTCGATTTATGTCGATGTGGTCAGCCCGGCCGGTCCCCGCATTCAGGTGACCGGTTCACCGGCCATTTTGCAAAATTCACAAGTGCAGGCAAAGGTCCGCGCCATTTTACTGGCCGGCATTCGCTCCGCGGTGCTGTGGCACCAGGTGGGCGGTGGTCGTCTGCAACTGATG
Source organism: Rahnella sp. CFA14(1/10) (assembly GCF_004195095.1). NCBI lineage: Bacteria > Pseudomonadati > Pseudomonadota > Gammaproteobacteria > Enterobacterales > Yersiniaceae > Rahnella > Rahnella sp. CFA14(1/10). The sequence continues at coordinate 426,933 of NZ_SEWS01000001.1, forward strand.
TTTTCCCGTAATCGCTTGTTTGAACAGGCGAAGAATATTCTCGCTCATTGTTAATAAGATCCCAGGAGTTGCTACCGATGGAATTATCCTCACTGACCGCCGTTTCCCCCGTTGATGGACGCTACGGTGATAAAGTCAGCGCGCTGCGTACTATTTTCAGCGAATTTGGCCTGCTGAAATTCCGTGTGCAGGTTGAAGTACGTTGGCTGCAAAAACTGGCAGCCTGTGCAGAAATCAAGGAAGTTCCTGCTTTTGATGCCGACGCAAACGCTTTCCTCGACAAGATTGTGGCAGACTTCGATGTTAATGACGCACAACGCATTAAAGATATCGAAAAGACTACCAACCATGATGTGAAAGCGGTTGAATATTTCCTGAAAGAAAAGGTGGCAACGATCCCGGCCCTGCACGCGGTATCGGAATTCATTCACTTCGCCTGTACTTCTGAAGACATCAATAATCTGTCCCATGCGCTGATGTTGCAAACCGCCCGTCAGGATGTGGTGCTGCCCTACTGGAAGCAAATTATTGATGCCGTAAAAGACCTGGCACATAAATACCGCGACATTCCGCTGCTGTCCCGTACCCACGGCCAGCCAGCAACGCCATCGACCATTGGTAAAGAACTGGCTAACGTCGCCTACCGTATGAACCGTCAGTTTAAACAACTGCAAAATGTCGAAATCCTCGGCAAAATCAACGGTGCTGTCGGCAACTACAATGCCCACATCGTGGCTTACCCGGAAGTTAACTGGCATCAGTTTAGCGAAGAGTTCGTGACTTCTCTGGGGATTACCTGGAATCCGTACACTACTCAGATCGAGCCGCATGATTACATCGCCGAGCTGTTTGACTGCGTGGCACGTTTCAACACTATCCTGATCGACTTTGACCGCGATATCTGGGGTTACATTGCCCTGAACCACTTCAAACAACGTACCATCGCGGGTGAAATCGGTTCGTCCACGATGCCGCACAAAGTAAACCCGATCGACTTCGAAAACTCCGAAGGCAACCTCGGTCTGTCCAATGCTGTATTACAGCATCTGGCCAGCAAATTGCCTGTATCACGCTGGCAGCGTGATCTGACGGATTCCACGGTACTGCGCAACCTCGGTGTCGGTCTGGGCTATGCACTTATCGCTTATCAGGCGACCATGAAAGGCGTCAGCAAGCTGGAAGTAAACGAAGCAAATCTGGCAAACGAACTGGATCACAACTGGGAAGTGCTGGCTGAGCCAATCCAGACCGTGATGCGCCGTTATGGCATCGAAAAACCTTACGAGAAGCTGAAAGAACTGACACGCGGTAAACGTGTTGATGCCGCCGGCATGCAGGCATTTATCGATTCACTTGAATTACCGGAAGACGAGAAAGTACGTCTGAAAGCCATGACGCCGGGTAACTACATTGGTCGCGCCACCACCATGGTTGACGAACTGAAGTAAGTTTTTAAAGTGTTGTACCAGAGGCGGCCTGCGGGCCGCCTTTTTTAATCCCGTTCCTGCACAAAGCTGCTTATAATTCGTTTAGGTTTTGTTGATGTTCGGCACACCTGTGTTGACCTGAGGTTGATTAAAGTGTTTCTGAATCATTTACAATCGCATGCAGAATATTTAAACCATTTTTCGCGCTGTCAGGATAAGGAATTACCATGCGGATTTTAGTCATTGAAGATAATGCACTGTTACGTCATCACCTCTCCGTACAGTTGCGGGAAATGGGCCATCAGGTCGATGCGGCGGAAGATGCCAAAGAAGCAGACTATTTCCTGCATGAGCATGCGCCCGATATCGCCATTGTTGACCTTGGTTTACCAGGCGAAGACGGCCTGAGCCTGATCCGCCGCTGGCGCAGTCATCAGACCAATCTGCCGATTCTGGTCCTGACCGCCCGCGAAAGCTGGCAGGATAAAGTGGCAGTGCTGGAGGCCGGTGCGGATGATTACGTCACTAAGCCATTCCATCTGGAAGAGGTCCTGGCGCGTATGCAGGCGCTGATGCGCCGTAACAGCGGCCTCGCTTCTCAGGTGATCACGCTGCAACCTTTCCAGATTGATCTGTCACGTCGCGAACTGACCGTAAATGAACAGCCAATTAAACTGACCGCTTTCGAATACACGATTATTGAAACGTTGATCCGCAATGCAGGAAAAGTGGTCAGCAAGGATTCGCTGATGCTTCAGCTTTATCCGGATGCCGAGTTGCGTGAGAGTCATACTGTCGATGTTCTGATGGGCCGTCTGCGTAAAAAATTGCAGGCAGAACATCCGGTTGATGTGATAACGACCGTGCGCGGTCAGGGTTACCGTTTCGACATCAGGTCATAATCATCGACATATTCAAAGGACGCTTCATGAAAGGACGTCGTACCCGGAACCCCTTCTCCCTTCGCGTCCGCTTTATGATGGCAACCGCGGCGGTGGTGCTTACCCTGTCTCTGGCCTACGGGCTGGTGGCAGTGGTCGGTTATATGGTGAGTTTCGACAAAACCGCCTACCGTCTCCTGCGCGGCGAAAGTAACCTTTTCTTCAGCCTTGCGCAGTGGCGCGACGGCAAACTGACTATCAATGTTCCGCCTGATCTCGACCTTAACACGCCAACGCTGGTGTTTATTTACGACGACGAAGGGAAATTATTGTGGGCTGAGCGCCGCATCCCTGAACTCGAAGCGCATATTGATAAAGCATGGATGAACAAACCTGGCTTTTATGAGCTGGATACCGATACACAAATCAGCAGTGAAGTACTGGGGAATAACCCGAAAGCGCAGGATAAGCTGAAGGATTATGACGATACCGACGCCAACGCGATGACCCACTCCATTGCGGTCAATACCTACAATGCGACATCTCGTCTGCCGGCGCTGAACATCGTGGTGGTCGATACCATTCCGCAGGAACTGCAGCGCTCTGATCTGGTCTGGGAATGGTTCAGTTATGTATTACTGGCGAACCTGTTGCTGGTTGTGCCGCTGTTATGGCTGGCCGCTTACTGGAGCCTGCGGCCCATCAAAGAGCTGATTCATCAGGTCGCCGAACTGGAAACTCATGAGCGTGAGTCGCTTGATGAAAATCCGCCACGCGAACTGCGCGGTCTGGTGCGTAATCTGAATATTTTGCTGCATGGCGAACGCGGCCGTTATGATCGTTACCGCACCACGCTGGCGGACCTGACGCACAGCCTGAAAACACCGCTGGCCGTATTGCAGTCTACCCTGCGTGCACTGCGAAATGGTAAACAGATGACCATCGAAGATGCTGAGCCGGTCATGCTTGAGCAAATCAGCCGCATCTCGCAGCAGATTGGTTATTACCTGCATCGTGCGACATTGCGCTCTGAACAAAACCTGCTGATCCGTGAAGTTCACTCCGTCCCGGCGATCCTTGACGGATTATGTTCAGCACTGAATAAGGTTTATCAGCGTAAAGGGGTGGTGATCACAGTGGATATTTCACCGGAAATTACCTTTGTGGGCGAAAAAAATGACTTCATGGAAGTCATGGGCAACGTCATTGATAACGCCTGTAAGTACTGCCTTGAGTTTGTCGAAATCAGCGCCGTGCACACCGAAAATCAGCTGGTGATCCTGATTGAGGACGATGGCCCGGGCATTCCGGACAGCAAACGCGAAGTGATTTTCCAACGCGGGCAGCGTGCCGATACCTTGCGTCCGGGACAAGGTCTGGGGTTATCGCTCGCCAACGACATCATTGAACAGTACGACGGCAAAATTATCATCGGTGACAGCCCGCTTGGCGGCGCCAGCATGCACGTCTGTTTTGGTCTGCAACAAGGCATTGAACTGGAGTAACGTTCTCCCCCGACTACTTTGTCAGCAAATTTCGGCGCAATCTTATCCATTGTGCAAAATTTGCTGGCAATTGCCCCACTCAGCTGCAACACCTTCCGTTATAATCATTTACAGACTCCGCACTTCTTTATCACCCTCCATTTAATGCAAGGGAAATACTATGGATTACCAACTCGACCTAGACTGGAATGATTTCCTGCAGCGTTACTGGCAAAAGCGTCCGGTCGTATTAAAGCGCGGCTTTAAAAATTTCGTCGATCCGATTTCTCCGGACGAGCTGGCCGGTCTGGCAATGGAAAATGAAGTGGACAGCCGTCTGGTGAGCAATCAGGACGGTAAGTGGAATGTCAGCCACGGGCCCTTTGAGAGTTATGACCATCTGGGGGAAACAGGCTGGTCGGTGCTGGTGCAGGCTGTCGATCACTGGCATGAGCCCTCTTCTCATCTGATGACGCCATTCCGCCACATTCCTGACTGGCGCATGGATGATTTAATGATTTCCTTCTCGGTGCCTGGCGGTGGCGTAGGCCCCCATTTGGATCAGTACGACGTATTTATCATTCAGGGTACCGGCCGCCGTCGCTGGCGTGTAGGCGAAAAAGTCGCGATGAAACAACATTGCCCGCATCCTGATTTATTACAGGTTGAACCCTTCGATGCCATTATCGATGAAGAACTGGAACCCGGCGATATCGTTTATATTCCGCCGGGCTTCCCTCATGACGGCTATTCACTGGAAAACTCCCTCAATTATTCTGTGGGTTTTCGCGCACCAAACGCCCGTGAGATGGTCAGCGGTTTTGCCGATTATGTGCTTTCCCGTGAACTGGGCAGCCACCGTTACAGCGATCCGGAACTGGTTGAACGTGAGCATCCGGCTGAAGTACAGCCTGCCGAACTGAATAAACTGCGTTCCATGATGCTGGATTTGATTGGTAATCCGGCGCATTTCAATAACTGGTTCGGAGAATTTATTTCCCAGTCTCGTCATGAACTGGATCTGGCGCCACCGGAGCCTCCTTATCAGGCCGGGGAAATTTATGAACTGCTGGAGTCAGGTGAAACCCTGGAGCGTTTGGGGGGCCTGCGCGTCCTGCGCGTGGGGGATACCTGCTACGTTAACGGTGAAGCAATAACCACAGAACATATCGGTGCGGTAGATGCCATTGCACGCCATAAAACCGTAACGAAAGAAATGCTCGGCAATGCGCTGGACGACCCGTCCTTCCTCGCCCTGCTGTCTGCACTGGTCAACAGCGGTTACTGGTATTTTAACGATTGATATCAACGGACATTTATCATTAAGATACATACAGGGTACCCGGTATCCTGTATGTATTAATGAAGTTAACATTTCCATATTAATATAGTTTAACCGATGAATAAGGAGTTGGTAATAGTCACAGGTTACTTTTAATTTTATACTGCCTTTACAGACCCTCTATTCCCCTATAATGATGAAAGGCAAACCATGTTTTTTACAAAATTTTTCGAGAAAAATAAAGTTCATCCTATCCCATCACATTTTTCCGGAAATAAAATCACCACACACCCATTACAACACACTGATTGCAACCTGACGCTTAACATATCTCCTGAAATCACGCATAAACTCTTCAATACCATCAACGGAAACATTGCCAGGGATATAAGTAAGTTTGGAAAATCAGTAATGAACCCCAGTATGCTGGCTGATATTTCCCGTATGCATTATTATATTAATAATAAAAAAATATCGGTACCCGGCAATGAGATTAAATCAAAATTAAACTTCTCAGCTCAGATCCTTGAACCGCAAAACGAATGGATTCAGGAGCATATTGGTTCACTTTCCTCTTTCTTACATCAGGGCATTTTCCCGGATTTTTTTGGTGCCGTCGACGACTGGAAGGCCAGTGATAGCACTAAATGGAAAATCGCCATGGTTTCTCTGGACAGAAATAAAACCGATACACGTTTCTATATCTCCAGCAATGGCATGATCAGACTCATTGCTCAGGCAAATATTACAAATATCATTCTCAGAAATAACGATATTTTGATGGTGGATAAAAATCGCAGCATTTTTACCCTCCAACTTTCGTTCCGTGCGGTGAAGATGCCTGACAGATGTATCATCACCACACAAGGTAACGAGGCAGATGGAAGCCAGATGGTTTTACACGGAATTGAACGATTAAAATAATGCCCGGTCAGTTCATCTAAGCCGAAAAATGAATTTTAAAGGATTAAGGTTCAGTGACTTGGCATGCAAACTTATTTTTACAGCCATATTTTTATCTCTAAGATAATTACAAGCTATCCCTATGCGCTTAGGCGTACAGGGTAAAAACCCTCCCTGCATGTAGTCAAAGGCCTTTGCACGTAACGATGAACCGACCAGCCCTGCATTAATAACCCGACCAACTATATCGGCACAATTCTTCCCTACAGTACGAAATGAGGATCCCCCTTGTTTATGGCAAATGTCATACCAGGCCATTTTCATCATGTGCTCATTCAGATTCATTAATCCGTAAATCACATCGGGGAGCCCGCCTTCAGCATAGGCATCAGATCGGTAAGTGGTTAAATCGGCATTTCCATGAGCGCTTATTCTGGAAGGAAATTTACCGAACAAGACTTTTTTAGCGTCTCTTGCCTCTGGCCACCAACTGACATAAAGGCTGGTTTCTAAAATATCACCAATAAACATTGACGCATGACCTGCACTCCCTGCATGCGGATACCAGATTAATACCAGGCACTATATCGTGAGCTTGTTTCTGGTGTGAAGGTGCGTATTTTCACAAAATCTCGTAATTCTCTTATATCCGTTGCGTCCATTGCTTTAAATCCTTAAAAATAAAAAGCGTATCTTACAGGCATGGGATATGAGAAAAAAATACAAATTAGACATGCAATCTCAAAATATATTTAGATAATTTATATTTCGCCATAATGACAAGGAAACCAGAGGGGATAATCAAGAAAAGATAAACAGCCTTATATTGTTAAAATTTATAACTCAAAGGCTGACCTGAACTTATTGAGATTTATTCGCCGTCAGTTCCGCAATACGCATAATCACCGAGACGGCTTTTTCCATCCCTTCGAGCGTAACAAATTCATGTTTACCGTGGAAGTTATATCCGCCGGTAAAAATATTCGGACAAGGCAAACCGCGGAAAGAAAGTTGGGCGCCATCAGTGCCGCCGCGGATTGGCTTCATGACTGGCTCAATATCGCAATCTTTCATCGCCTGCTGCGCCAGCGCAATAATGTGCGGATGCTCGGCCACTTTGTCGCGCATATTGTAATAATGATCGTCGAGCGTCACTTCAATATAGCAGTCGCGGTGCAGGCCTTTGCCGACCACATGTGCGATATCGATAATTTTTTGCTTACGGGCTTCGAACTGCGTCTTGTCAAAGTCACGGATGATGTAATGCATTTCTGCGCGTTCAACATTGCCCTTGATGGTCGTCAGGTGATAAAAACCCTCGTAACCTTCAGTATGTTCAGGTGTTTCTTTCACCGGCAGTTCGTTGTGAAAACGGGTTGCCAGTGATAATGCATTTACCATCACCCCTTTGGCGCTGCCCGGGTGTACGTTGTTGCCGACAATTTTAATAGTGGCCGAGGCCGCGTTAAAGTTTTCAAACTCCAGTTCGCCCACGCCACCACCATCGACGGTGTAAGCCCACTGCGCGCCAAAGGCCGAAATATCAAAACTCTGCGCACCTTTGCCGATTTCTTCATCCGGCGTAAAGGCAATGCGTACCGGCCCGTGGGGAATATTGCTGTTTTTCAGGCGGACCATCGCGGTAATAATTTCAGCAATACCGGATTTATCATCAGACCCCAGCAACGTTTTGCCATCCGTAGTAATAATCGTATGGCCGAGAAGCTGGTGTAATACCGGGAACATCACCGGCGATAATATTTCATCGCCATTACCCAGCGCGATATCTCCGCCACGGTAATTTTCTACAATCTGTGGATTGACATGTTTCGCTGTGAAATCAGGTGCGGTATCCAGATGGGAAATAAAACCGATTACCGGCACATTCCAGGCGACATTGCCCGGCAAGGTGGCCATTACACAACCTTTATCACTGAGCGTAACCTGCGAAAAACCCAGTTCAGTCAGCTCATTACGCAAGGCCTGGGCCAGCCTGAGTTGCCCTTCAGTACTGGGCGTGTGCTTAACATTGGGCTTAGACTGAGTATCGAAAGAAACATAATGAAGAAAACGATCAAGCAACTTATTCATTGGGATATCCTCTGGCGGCTGGGTTTTATTATGCGCAGCATGAAAACCCTGAATATTGCGTCAGGTCATTTTTCACCAAGTTTAACGAGATATGTCTTTGGGGCAGGCGCAATTTTTTGGCGGGAACAGTAAAAAAAGCCTGGTGTTCACCAGGCCTGGTCTTTCTTAGTCAGGAACTTATGGACAAATTCCGGGACGATCTGGCTCGCCAGTCCGTAGTGCTTCATATCAAATTCACTTTCAACCTGACTCGGCTCAAGATTCAGCTCAACAGCACAGGCCCCCCCAATGCGCGCCTCATGAACAAATCCGGCAGCCGGATAAACGTGGCCTGACGTACCGATAGCGACAAAGAAATCGGCCTTAGCCAGTGCATCGTAAATTTCGTCCATACCAAAAGGCATTTCCCCAAACCAGACAATGTGCGGGCGCAGCGGTGCCGGAAACTGACAGCAATGGCAGCGGTCATCCACAGTCAGATCGCCTGGCCAGTCCAGCACCTGCCCTGACTGTGTACAACGCACTTTCAGTAATTCACCGTGCATGTGAATAACACGTGAACTGCCCGCGCGTTCGTGCAGGTTATCGATATTTTGTGTGACCAGCAGAAAGTTGTCGCCGAGTGCTTCTTCCAGCGTGGCCAGCGCGGAATGTGCGGCGTTAGGTTTGAGATCTTCAGCCTGCAACTGGCGGCGGCGCTCATTATAAAAACGCTGCACAAGTTCAGGATCACGGCGATAACCTTCCGGCGTCGCCACATCCTCGACACGGTGTTCTTCCCACAACCCGTCGGCAGCGCGGAAAGTACGAATGCCCGATTCGGCGGAAATCCCTGCGCCGGTCAGCACCACAACAAACGGTTTCTTCAGCGATGCAGCCGCCATCGAATCCCGGTGGAAGATATTTGACCGGAATCGCTGATGGCGAATACGCTTATTTTTGCGAAACCGACACAGACGATGACGTGTGCGCATGAAATGCTCCTTACTCTCTGTGTCTGATTAAAACTTCGTTTAAATAGATTACTGGCCGCCACTGAGTACGCGGGCAGGATCGATACGACTTGCACGGCGTGCCGGATACCAGCTTGCCAGCAGACTCAGTACCAGCGCAGTGAGCAGTACACCCGCCACATCCAGCCAGTGAACTTCAGAAGGCAGGAAGTCAATGAAGTAAATATCGCCCGACAGGAACTGATGACCGGTCAGTTTTTGCAACGCATTGACGATATTCGTCAGCTGGAAAGCTGCGATCACGCCGATCACCACCCCCGCCACGCTGCCCACCAGGCCTGCCAGTAAACCGTACCAGATGAAGACCGCGCGGATAAGGCCGTCTTTTGCACCCAAAGTGCGTAAAATTGCGATATCACTGCTTTTATCTTTTACTGCCATCACCAGCGTCGAGACGATATTAAAACAGGCAACGCCAATCACCAGCACCATCGCCATATACATGATAGCGCGCACCATCTGGATGTCCCGGTACATATAGCCATACGTCCCGATCCAGCTGCTGATATAAACGTAAGCCTGCGTCACTTTCCCGGCATCATGCACCAGTTTCTGGGCGGCAAAGACATCGTTCACTTTGATATCAATACCGGTCACGCTGCTGCCCATATCCTGATATTGCTGGGCATCGGCCAGAGGCACCATGCCAAGGCTGTGATCAAGTTGTCCGCTGAGCTGCAAAATACCAGCTACCTGCAGGCGAATACGTTTTGGCTGTAACAGCTTCATCTCCGGGTCGCTGTTCGGGATCATCACCGTCACCCAGTCGCCCTGTTTCACGCCCACGGCATCCGCCACGCCTTTGCCAAGGATCAGCTGCTGCTGACCGGCTTTAAAACTCTGCCAGGCATTATTCTGCACAAATTTCGGCGCAGCACTGACGCGCGGTTCACTCTGTGGGTCAACGCCTTTCAGCTGAATGGCACGCAGTTTGGCTCCGTGCTCAATCAAGCCGTTGAACTGGATATAGGGCGCTGCCGCCACTATTCCCGGCACTTTCTCCACACGATCCAGCACATCCTGCCAGTTGTTGAACGGCTGATTGACCGGGCGGATCTCGCCGTGCGGCACGACCGCCAGAACACGTTCTTTCAGCTCACGTTCAAAACCATTCATGGCACTGAGGCCGACGATCAGCACTGCCACACCCAGCGCAATGCCTAAGGTTGAAATCACCGAAATCAGCGACACCATGCCGCTGCGACGGCGGCCACGGCTAAACCGCAGACCAATCAATAATGAAAACGGAATGCCTGACATTACTTCGCTCCCAGCAACATCGAATCCTGTTGCAGCTTGCCGTCACGCATTTCCAACTGACGCGTCAGGCGGTTTGCAAGTTGCAGATCATGCGTCACCACCAGAAATGCTGTTCCCTGACGCATATTCAGTTCGCCGAGCAGTTCGAAAATGCTGTCGGCATTACGCTGATCAAGGTTACCGGTGGGTTCATCGGCCAACACCAGCGACGGATTATTCACCAGCGCACGGGCAATCGCCACGCGCTGGCGTTCACCGCCGGAAAGCTCGGAAGGACGGTGATTGCTACGATGTTGCAAACCCACCGCTTCGAGCATCGCCATCGCCCGCTCCTGAACTTCTGCGGGTTTCTTTTTGCCGATCAGCAGTGGCATCGCCACGTTTTCCAGCGCGGTGAAATCCGGCAGCAAATGGTGGAACTGATAGATGAAGCCCAGTTCACGGTTGCGCAATTCTGATTTCGCCGATGAAGACATGCCGTTCAGCGACTGACCTTTGAAAATCACTTCACCGGACGTCGGGGAATCCAGCCCGCCCAGCAAATGCAGTAACGTACTTTTGCCGGAACCGGACGTCCCGACAATCGCCATCATCTCACCTGGCTGCATGGCAAAACTTACGTCACGCAGCACATCGGTGTGCATTTTGCCTTCCTGATAAGTCTTACAGAGGTTTTCACACTGCAATAATAAAGAATTACTCATAACGTAAAGCCTCTGCGGGATGGGTGGCAGCAGCGCGCCAGGAAGGATAAAGCGTTGATAATAAAGCGATGACCATCGCGACGAGCGCGATGACCACTACCTGAACCGGTTCGATATCGACCGGCAGCGATGCGCCATCAAGCATCAGCCCGATAGCGGGCATAATCGTATTCAGCTGAGTGGCAAGCACCACACCCAGCACGGCCCCGAGCAATGCGCCAATCACACCTGCACTGGCACCCTGCACCATAAACAGCGCCATAATCTGGCGGCGGCTTAAGCCCTGCGTTTGCAAAATGGCCACTTCGGCTTGTTTCTCCATCACCAGCAGTCCCAGTGACGTAATAATGTTAAACGCAGCGACGGCGACGATCAGGCTCAGCAGCAGCCCCATCATATTTTTCTCCATGCGCACCGCCTGGAACAATTCGCCGCGACGTTCCCGCCAGTCTTTCCAGCTGGCACCGTCAGGCAGTTTTTGCGTACTCAGACTGTCGACATCCAGTGGTTTGTCGAGGAACAAACGCCAGCCGGTCACGTTACCTTTCGGATACAGCATCAGCCGGGAGGCATCCTGAATATTGACCAGCATCTGGTAACCATCCACTTCGCTGTTGGCGGAGAAGGTGCCGATAACATTGAACAAGCGCTGGCTCGGGACGCGACCGACCGGTGTAAACTGGCTGACGCTGGTGACCATCAGACGTAACTGATCGCCGCGACGCACTTTTAACTGCTGCGCCAGTTGATCGCCAAGAATCACGTTGTATTTACCGGGTTGAAGTTCCTGCTGGGCAACCCCAATTAAGTATTTTGCCAGCGGATCTTTCTGGTCAGGATCCACACCGAGCATTACCCCCACCGCGACGCTGCCGGGACTTTGCAGCACGACATCACCGGTGGTCAGTGGCACAGCGCTATTAACGCTTTTCAGCGCCGAGACTTGTTCATGCGTGATTTTTTGAGGGTCGAGAGACCCTCCCGGCGTGGTGATTAACGCCTGTGGCATCAGACCCAGAATGTTACCTTCCAGATCTTTCTCAAAACCGTTCATCACTGACAGCACGGTCACTAACGCCATCACCCCGAGGGTAATGCCAATAGTGGATAACCAGGAGACAAACCGCCCGAAGCGGTCCGAAGCACGTCCGCGCATGTAGCGCAGACCGATAAATAACGCGACAGGTTGATACATAACATCCGTTTTAAATGCTTGGCCGCAAATAAGTGCGTGGCGCAGACTAAAGTGATCAAGGATAATAAAGGCTAGCACCGCTTTATGGAACCATTAACCCAAAGTAATCGGTTTAACTTTGTGACGCCGTTGACCCTTTTATACCGTCAACGGGTTGACCGCGATTACTTCTGCAAAGCAAGATACGGTCTGCTAATTGGCCTCCGACAGCCGCCAAAACGAGAACTCAAAACAGCCTATGCCTCAAGATTATCGTTATTCGTTGCCTGAACGTCCGGGCGACACCCGCCTGTTAGGCCAGCTTACGGGCTCCGCCTGTGCGCTGGAATGTGCACAAATCAGTGAACGCCATACAGGCCCGGTTCTGCTGATTGCCCCTGATATGCAAAATGCCCTGCGCCTGCGCGATGAAATTCAACAGTTTACTGATAACAAAGTCCTGAGTATTGCGGACTGGGAAACGCTGCCTTACGACAGTTTTTCACCACATCAGGAAATTATTTCTTCCCGTCTTTCCAGTTTGTATCAGCTTCCAGCTATGAAGCGCGGCATCATTATTTTGCCGGTGAATACGCTGATGCAGCGAGTCTGCCCGCACGAATTCCTGCACGGCCACGCACTGGTGATGAAGAAAGGTCAGCAGCTCTCGCGGGATAAACTGCGTGCACAGCTGGAACAGGCCGGTTATCGCAGTGTGGATCAGGTGATGGAGCACGGTGAATTTGCGACCCGTGGCGCCCTGCTTGATTTGTATCCGATGGGTAGCGAAGAACCCTATCGTATTGATTTTTTTGACGATGAAATCGACAGCCTGCGCATTTTTGATGTGGACAGTCAGCGCACGCTGACTGAAGTCGAACACATCAATCTGCTGCCTGCCCACGAATTTCCAACCGATAAAAATGCCATCGAGTTGTTCCGCAGCCAGTGGCGCGAGAAATTTGAAGTGCGCCGCGATGCAGAACACGTTTATCAGCAGGTCAGCAAAGGAACCTTTCCTGCCGGCATCGAATACTGGCAACCGTTGTTTTTCAGCCAGCCGCTGACCACACTGTTTAGCTATTTACCGGAAAACACACTGGTGCTGAATACCGGCGATCTGGAAGCCTCTGCCGAGCGCTTCTGGCTGGACGCCTGCCAGCGTTACGAAAGCCGCCGCGTTGATCCGATGCGTCCGCTGCTTGAACCGGAAAACCTGTGGCTGCGCGTGGAGTCGCTTTATACCGAGCTTAAAGCCTGGCCACGTATTCAGTTGCGTACTGATTCACTGCCGAAAAAAGCTGCCAACACCAATCTGAGTTACGAAAAACTGCCCGATTTATCCGTTCAGCCCCAGAACAAAGCGCCGATGGATAATTTGCGGCGCTTCAATGAATCCTTTGCCGGCAGCCTGGTATTCTCCGTAGAAAGCGAAGGCCGCCGCGAAACGCTTCAGGATTTGCTGGCGCGCATCAAACTGATGCCAACGCTGATCACCCGCATTGAACAAGCCGAAACCGCCGGTCGTTACATCATGATTGGTGCCTCTGAACGCGGTTTTCTCGATGCCGGTAAACAGCTGGCACTGATCTGCGAAAGCGATTTGCTCGGTGAACGCGTGGCGCGCCGCCGTCAGGACAGCCGCCGGTCAATCAATACCGATACACTGATCCGTAACCTCGCCGAGCTGCGACCCGGCCAACCGGTGGTACACGTTGAGCATGGCGTGGGGCGTTATCTCGGGCTGACGACGCTGGAAACTGGCGGTATTACTGCCGAATACCTGATCCTGACCTACGCCGGTGAAGACAAACTTTATGTACCGGTGTCATCGCTGCATCTCATCAGCCGCTATGCCGGTGGCGCAGATGAGAGCGCGCCGCTGCATAAACTCGGTGGTGAAGCCTGGTCGAAAGCGCGGCAGAAAGCGGCGGAGAAAGTGCGCGACGTCGCCGCTGAACTGCTGGATATCTATGCCCAGCGCGAAGCCAAAAGTGGTTTCGCATTTAAACACGACAAAGAACAGTATCAGTTGTTCTGTCAGGCTTTCCCGTTTGAAACCACACCTGATCAGGCACAGGCCATTAATGCTGTACTGACTGACATGACCCAGCCGCTGGCGATGGACCGGCTGGTCTGCGGCGACGTCGGTTTCGGTAAAACCGAAGTGGCGATGCGCGCGGCTTTCCTTGCGGTATCCAACAATAAGCAGGTGGCTGTTCTGGTACCCACCACGCTGCTGGCACAACAGCACTTTGATAATTTCCGCGATCGTTTCGCCAGCTGGCCGGTGCGTATTGAAATGATGTCCCGTTTCCGCAGTGCGAAAGAGCAAAATGCGGTGCTGGAAGACGCAGTAGAAGGCAAAGTCGATATTATTATCGGTACGCACAAACTGCTGCAAAGTGACCTGCGCTGGAAAGATCTGGGGTTGTTAATTGTTGATGAAGAACACCGTTTCGGCGTGCGTCATAAAGAGCGCATCAAGGCGATGCGTGCCGACGTGGATATTCTGACCCTGACCGCAACGCCTATCCCGCGTACGCTGAACATGGCAATGAGTGGCATGCGCGACCTGTCGATTATCGCCACGCCGCCTGCGCGACGTATGGCGGTCAAAACCTTTGTGCGCGAATACGACAGCCTGGTGGTGCGCGAGGCAATCCTGCGTGAAATTCTGCGCGGCGGGCAGGTTTATTATCTTTACAACGATGTGGAGAATATCGAAAAAGCCTCGCAGCGGCTGGCGGAACTGGTCCCGGAAGCTCGCATTGCTATCGGTCACGGCCAGATGCGTGAACGCGACCTCGAACGTGTGATGAATGATTTCCACCATCAACGTTTCAACGTCCTGGTGTGTACCACTATCATCGAAACCGGTATTGATATCCCGACCGCCAATACTATTATTATTGAGCGTGCAGACCACTTTGGTCTGGCACAGCTGCATCAGCTGCGGGGTCGTGTGGGCCGCTCACACCATCAGGCGTATGCATATCTGCTGACGCCGCCGCCGAAAGCGATGTCGACGGACGCACATAAGCGTCTCGAAGCCATTGCCTCGCTGGAAGATCTGGGTGCCGGTTTTGCGCTGGCGACGCACGACCTTGAAATCCGCGGTGCAGGCGAACTGCTCGGTGAAGGCCAGAGTGGCCAGATGACCAGCATCGGTTTCTCGCTGTATATGGAGTTGCTGGAAAACGCTGTCGACGCGTTGAAAGAAGGCCGCGAGCCGTCGCTGGAGGATTTAACCACCAGCCAGACCGAAGTTGAAATGCGCATGCCTGCGTTGCTGCCGGAAGATTTCATTCCTGATGTGAATACGCGCCTGTCGTTATATAAACGTATCGCCAGTGCGAAAACAGAGGGAGAGCTGGATGAACTGCGCGTTGAGCTGATTGACCGTTTCGGCACCTTGCCGGACGGTGCGCGCAATCTGTTGCAGATTGCCGTACTGCGCCTGAAAGCCAAAGAGCTGGGCATCCGGCGTATTGAAGGTAATGAGCGCGGCGGATTCATTGAGTTTGGCGATAAGAACCGTGTCGATCCGGGCTTTCTGATTGGTCTGTTACAGAAACAACCGCAAGTTTATCGTCTGGACGGCCCGGCAAAACTGAAATTTATGTTAGATCTGACTGATCGTCCGAAACGGCTGAAGTTTGTCGGTGACATGCTGGGTGAGTTTACAGAACATCTGATCTGAAAATGAACAAGAGGAAGTCATGCAAAATGGCAGGTATTATTCTTCTCGCCGCGGGTACGGGGAGCCGGTTTATCGCCGCCGGTGGTGAAGGAAATAAACTGAATGCACGCCTGCAAAAGACAGCAGGAAACGTTGTCACTGTTTTTGAGGCAACGTTGCGTCAGGCGTGCGCGAGCCGGTTGCCGGTACATGTGATCACCCGCCCTGAAAACCGGCCGGTTCAGGCATGTTGTTTGCGTGAGGGAATACCGTTCACGCTCATCAGCAGCGCCGGCACCGGAGAATCCATAGCCGCGGGTGTGCATGCTACGGCGGGCTGGGACGGCTGGCTGATCCATCTGGCCGATATGCCTTTTGTCACCGCTGAAGTTTTCACCGCCGTGGCGGATCGCCTGCGCCAGGAGATGATCGTACGCCCGTACTGGCAAAATGAACCGGGGCATCCTGTCGGTTTTGCCCAGCCAATGCGTGAAAAACTTCGGCTCTTACGCGGTGACAACGGCGCACGTGAACTGCTCCGCAGCCATCGTATGTTGCGCCTGGATTTCAACCATCCTGCCGTAATCACAGATATTGATATTCCGGCGCAACTTTCCCCGCCCCTGTTTATTTCAAACCTAAATCAGCATGCAGCATCTTGATAATGAAGTTATTTCCCAGGCCATAACATGGCTGGCACATCAGCCAGTATGGCTTTGCACCGTGCTCAACACGTACGGTTCGTCTCCGCGCGCGCCGGGCGCTCTGATGGCGGCGACACGCGACGGGCATTTTTGCGGATCGCTTTCCGGCGGTTGTGTCGAAGAGGATTTTTTACAGCGTATTGCCGCGGGTGAATACCGGCAACCGAGCCAGATCGTGCACTATGGCGAAGGAGGACTGACGCCCGACATTGCGTTGCCGTGCGGCGGTTCGCTGGACGTGCTGGTCGAATATTTACCGGCGACTGCCGGTAATGCCGGTTATCTGCAACGTATGGGAATGGCGCTTGCCGGGCATTATGCGCTCAGCAAATCCATCACGCCGCCTGCCGCCTGTGATCATCTGGCACCCGCTGAGTATTATCATGCGACGCAAATCATGCGCGACGGCAATTGCATCACGCTGCATCTGGCAGCACCCCCAAGGTTATTGATCGCCGGTCTGTCGGGTGTGGCACTTTACTGCGCCGATTTTGCCTGCGCCCTGGGCTTTGAAGTCGTGGTTTGCGAATGCCGGGACGACGTGCTGGAAAATTTCTTACCGAGACTGAAATCAGATATCCGGCTGGAAAGACAGTTCCCGGCAAAATATCTCGAACAGCAAAACTGCCATGCGAATACTGCGATTGTGGCGCTGACCCACGATCCGCGAATGGATGACCTGACACTGATGGAAGCGGTGAATACACCCGCGTTTTACATCGGCGCGATGGGGTCGCAGCTCAACAGCGCACGACGCCGTGAGCGTCTGCAAAGCATCGCTGATTTCAGTGAGGAAGATTTTTCCCGCCTGCATGCGCCGGTAGGATTACACATCGGCAGCAAGACCCCTGCGGAAATTGCACTGGCGGTCATGGCGGATATCGTCAAACACAAAAATGGTCTGTAAGCGGTATAAAAAAAGCCTGAGGTTCGCCTCAGGCTTTCATTTCTCACCGCTACCGCGTGTTTATGAACGGGTAAGTTGCAGCTGACCGCTTTTATCCAGCGGAATTTGTGTGCCCGGATCGTGGTCCATACGCACTTTCCCTTGCTGATCGCCTATTTTATAGGTCACATCATAGCCGAGCATTTTATCTTCTTTGTCATACACGGTTTTACAGCGCTGCTGTTGCGTGGTGTAGGTGTCATTATCCTGCATGCTGCTCTGCACACGGTTACCCGCATAGCCACCACCCAGTGCACCGGCTACTGTAGCAACATCACGTCCTCGACCGCCACCAAACTGGTGACCCAATACGCCACCGGCAACAGCCCCGAGTACGGAACCGGCAATCTGGTGCTCATCCTGTACAGGACGGCGGTGAGTGACTGTCACATTACGACATTCCTGACGTGGGGTTTTTGTGGTCTCTTTGATTGGCGTTGCGCTGACAACCTGCGCATATTGCGGGCCAGACGAAAAGACGTTCATGCTCGCGACGCCAGCAATGCCCAACGCCGCAGCCACACCAATACCGACCCCAGCTAACATTGACTTGTTCACAGGACTTCCTCCGAAAATGTTACCACGCAATTCGTACCCTCCCGGGACGCTCCTCAGCGAACAGCCCTATATCTGAGGTCCGGCGTGCGTGAATCGCCGTCTGTAAACTTATCGTCAAGTCTGCCCACCCAAACGTAAGCAAACAATAAGACGAACTCTGTAAGTGAGGAAAATGACCTGTCCCGTGAAGTGTTTCGGAGGATTCTTAGCTGACAACATAAAGAGGTCGTGATCGTATGCGTGTGGAGAAAGGATTACGCAGCAAATAGAAAAGCCTGCGGTAAACAGGCTTTTTAGGTGTGTCACGATTTCGCTGCTATCCCTAAGAGGGATGACCGGAATCAATGCAGTTTAAGACGCGGGCGGATTACCCGGTTAATACCACCGACCAGCATCATCAGACCGGTTTTAATGTAACCGTGCAACGCAATCTGGTGCATGCGGTACAGCGAGATATAAACCAGCCTCGCCAGTCGGCCTTCGACCATCATGGAGCCTCGCATCAGATTACCCATCAGGCTGCCGACAGTGCTAAAGCGTGACAAAGACACCAGCGAGCCATGGTCTTTATAGACGTAAGGTTTCAGGCCCTGCCCCTTGCGCTGCGCCATAATATTGGCGAAGCAACGGGACGCCATCTGGTGTGCAGATTGCGCACGTGGTGGCACAAAACCCCCCGCAGGTTGCGGGCAGGAAGCACAGTCGCCAATCGCGTAGATGTTCGGATCACGCGTGGTTTGCAACGTCGGCTCAACCACCAGCTGATTAATCCGGTTGGTTTCCAGGCCCGCGATCTCTTTCATGAAATCAGGGGCTTTAATCCCGGCGGCCCAGACCATCAGGTCTGCTTCGATGAACTCGCCGGACTTGGTGTTCAGGCCATTTTTATCAGCACTGGTGACCATCGTTTGTGTCAGAACCTGCACACCCAGTTTGGTCAGCTCATGGTGCGCCGCCGCAGAAATACGCGGAGGTAAGGCAGGCAGAATGCGTTCACCGGCTTCCACCAGCGTGACATTCAGCGCTTCGCTGTCCAGCCCTTCAAAACCATAGCTGTGCAGTTCTTTTACCGCATTGTGCAACTCGGCAGACAATTCAACGCCGGTTGCCCCGCCCCCCACAATGGTGATATTCACCTTCTTCTGTTTATCGGAACTGGCAGAGAATTTGAGGAAAAGGTTCAGCATTTCGTTATGGAAACGGTGTGCCTGATGCGGGTTATCCAGGAAGATGCAGTGATCTTTGACGCCCGGTGTACCAAAGTCATTAGAGGTGCTGCCCAGCGCCATCACCAGTGTGTCGTACGCGATATCACGCACCGGCACCAGTAATTCGCCGTTCTCGTCGCAAATTTCAGCCAGTTTGATGGTCTGGTTTTCGCGGTCAATGTCGGTCAGTGAACCGATCTGGAAAGTGAAACCGTGGTTACGGGCATGAGCCAGATAGCTCAGCGCATCGACGCCATCATCCAGACTGCCGGTCGCCACTTCATGTAATAAAGGTTTCCATAGATGGCTGTGGTTGCGATCGACCAGAATGATCTCCGCTTTTTTGTTGCGGCCAAGTTTATGGCCCAGACTGGTTGCCAGTTCCAGACCGCCGGCGCCACCGCCGATAATCACAATTTTTTCCACTGGTGATGTCAAAATGACCCCCTCAAATGTGAACCAATTGTTATATAAGAGTAAAAATATTATCCTTATATTACATAGGGTTGCTTAAGTTAAATCGGTATCTGAGACGGAGGATATCACGCGTGGTGATTTGGTCATACCAAAATTGATATAGGTCAATTTAAATTCAATTGGATAATTTAATTTAGGAAAATGGCACGCGTTTTGCCATTTTTAAATCAGCAAGTTAGAGACAGAACCGGCAGAAAACGGTTCATGGCCGGCGAAGGGTATAAATGAAAAACCACTGCGCGAAGGCAGTGGTTTCAGAAACGACAGGTTAAATCAGGCGATATTTTTGAATGCTTTAATCCGTTGCAGATGCGTCGATATATCTTTGAATTTATGGCTCTGATGCTCGTCCCATTCAACCGGATAATAGTGATGCAATTTCTCAGCCGTTTTGCTGCTGTCGAGTACACCGTCTTCACGGGATAAAATCACCAGGCAGCGGTCACGGTTTTTCTCGCGGAAATCACTGATGCACTTGGTGGCGATGTCTTCATACTCTTCAGGGCGGTCGATTTTTCCGGCCATATTATCCTGCGGTGACAAATTCGGGTTGAACATCACCTGACGGATCCCACACAGGAATCCGATGCGCTCAGCCCAGAAGGCTCCAAGCCCGACGCCGCAAATCAGCGCGTTTGTGTCCGTCGTTTCATGCAGGACTTTATCCACTTCTTTGAGCAAATGTTGCATGTCATGACGCGGGTGGAGCGTGCTGTAGCTGATGAAGCGCACGTCCGGATCAATGAACTGTAACTGCAAAACTTTTTCATGGTTACCGGGACTGGTTGAATCGAAGCCATGCAAATAGATAATCATCGTTTACCTCATCCTGAATGTGCGTTGACCCCTTCACGCGGTCGAAAAAACGTTACAGGGCTGCCTGTTTGTGTTCCTGCCAGCGGGCATCGAGTGTGGTCAGATCACGGTTTGCCTCTTTCCAGCGACTTGAATTTTGCAGATCCTGACGGGCCTGTTTTCCACTGTACAGTCCGCGATGATACAACTGCGTAACACGCTCAGCGTTGACCGGGGACAGGTTATCCAGCACGCTCACCGCGCCTTGCCGGTTATTACAGGCAAGGATCATGTCACAGCCCGCATCCAGCGAGGCCTGTGCCCGTTCGGGATAACTCCCCATAATGGCCGCGCCTTCCATTGATATATCATCGGAGAAGATCACGCCGTTGAAATTCAGCTCTTTGCGCAGAATTTCCTGTAACCAGTATGGTGAACCACTGGCCGGGCGCGGATCGGCCTGGGTATAAATCACATGTGCAGGCATCACCGCATCCAGCAATTTACGTTCGTTAAGCTGGCGGAAGATAGCCATGTCGTGCTGACGGATAACCTCCAGCGGACGATCGTCACGCGGTGTTTCTTTATGGGAATCTGCGCTGACGGCACCGTGGCCCGGGAAATGCTTACCGGTGGTTTTCATACCGGCGGAATGCATGCCGAGAATATACTGCTCAGCCATTTCCAGCGCTTTACGGGGTTCTGCGTGGAACGACCGCTCACCGATAGCTGCGCTGATATGCCCGATATCCAGTACAGGCGCAAAGCTGATGTCGATATCCATCACAATCATTTCTGATGCCATCAGCCAGCCGCTTTCCTGCGCCAGGCGTCCCGCTTCGTGCGCTTCGTTGAGCGCTGCAAAAGATTGCGCGGCAGGCAAACGGGTAAAACCTTCACGAAAACGCTGTACGCGCCCGCCTTCCTGATCGACGGCCAGCACCAATCTGTCGTGCGACGCGGCACGGATCTGGCGGATCAGTTCATGCAACTGATCGACATCATGATAATTCCGGGTGAATAAAATCAGCCCACCCACCAGCGGGTGCTGCAAAATTTCACGTTCTTCAGCATCCAGCGCGTAGCCAGCGACATCCAGCATGACAGGTCCCAACAAAATGGACGCTCCTTTTCTTTTTCATATGATCATCACGGGCGCAACGGGTGCGCCCATTCACTGTATTGATTCTCGCCGGTCTGCTGCCAGCGCACTTCAAACCACATCAGCATCAGGTAGTTGACCCAGGGGATCCAGCGGTTAACCTGCTGCTGCAACAGGGACAGGTTCTGATACCCGCCAGCCTTTACGTACTCGTACAGGAACGCCCTTTTTTGCTGCTCGTTCCAGTCGTTGCCGCGAATAAGCGCCGCCAGCTCCAGTGCAATATCCGCATTCGCCGCGTACTCCCAGTCAATCAGGCGCAGCCCCTGCGGCGTATTCAGCACATTTCCCGCGTGAATATCCATATGTACCAGCGCCAGTTTCAGCGGTGACGGCGGAACCTGCGACAACATCTGGTGGTGTAAACGCAACCAGCGTGGCGTCAGCCTGCGCCTGTCGATATGTTGCCAGTAACGGGCAAATTGCTGCTGTAAATCCAGCCGGTAACCCGACGGCGGCAACTGATGTAACGTCACGAGACGTTCGCATAAGGCGTTGCGCACTGAAGCGTCAGTGAATGCCTGTTCCTCCAGCGGTGTTCCGTCAACCCAGTCGACTATCAGCCATGGCGGAGAATAAAGTCTGACACGCGGACCTAATTTATGCCGCGCGATATGCCGCAAAATCGCAGATTCACGCTGGCGGTCAGCGCCCGAAACTTGCCGCTGAGCAGACTGATGCCGTGCCAGAAAGTCGCCGGCAGGGGAACTTATTTTCCAGCTTTCGCCGGTCAGGCCGGCAACCGGTAATAAACGAAAACCGGCGGTTTTCACCGCCGGATAATGTTGTTCAATCAGTTGCTGTAGTTCGGATTGCACAAGCCCGGCGTTAATTCTGAACGGCACCGCGGCCTGACCAGACGATTTCACCGCTCGGTGCGGTAAGCAGACGCATCGACATGGTTGGCGCTTTGACATCGCCGCTCACCGTGCTGTAAAGGACATATTGCGCTTTCACGATGTTTGCCAGGCCGATGGCCTTGCTGACAGAAGCCAGGCTGTCGTCCGGCGATAATCCCAGTGACTGTTTGGCCGAAGCCAGTTGCCCGGCAGGCACTACCTGGAAGGTGGTGTTGTTGGCCAGTGCATTACGCAATGCATCGGTAGCTTTTGCCATTTGCAGGGAACCGTTGGTGCTGTTTTTCACCCCGTCCACCAGCAGCACGCTGCCCGGCTGCACACCACCGGATTTCAGCATCTTCGCGAGCATTGGCTCGACGGTTGCGGTCCAGTCGATATTGGCAAATTTAGGCGGCTGCGGGACCGGCTGGATCTGTGGTTGTTCAGGAACAGGCGGGTTCACCGGTGGCAACGGTTGCTGAGGCTGTTGCGGTTGTTCAGGCTGCTGTGGCTGGGTTTGTTGCTGGTTTGGCAACGTACAACCGCCAAGGATCAATGCGGCCATTGCCACAATGAGGAAATACTTTTTCATCAACCTTCTCCGTACAGAAAATTAAAGATAAAGGTAAATACGCACACTGTACGCATCAAGATTACCGTTCAGGGAACTGACGTCCACGCTGCTGTTCGCAGGAACAGTAATGGTTCTGGCCTCGGCGACCGGGAATAAATCCAGCCCCTGTTTATCATACCAATAGAAACGGTAATGCAGGGTGACAGAGTGTGGCTGGTTGTTATTCAACGTGGTGGTGGCTTTTTTCTGCCCGCCGGAATCAGACACGGATGGTGAACTTGGGATGATGCCCGCCGTCAGAACGGGGGACTCCATGACCACTCTTTGCTGATTATTCAGCGCAATAGTGGGCGTGCTGCTACAGCCAATCAATAAAATTACCGGCAATAACGCCATCAGAAAACGCATGTTTACCCTTACTGACGCGACAGCAATGGACCCAGTGCACGGCCACCGACCAGATGCATATGGATATGATAAACCTCCTGACCGCCGTCACGGTTGCAGTTGACGATCAGGCGATAACCGCTTTCGGCGATACCTTCCTGTTCAGCAATTTTTGCCGCCACCGTCATCATTCTGCCCAGTGCCGCTTCATGCGTTTCATCAACGTCATTCATTGTCGGGATCAGAATATTCGGGATAATCAGAATGTGGCTAGGTGCCTGAGGAGAAATGTCGCGAAACGCAGTGACAAGTTCATCCTGATAAACCACATCAGCAGGGATTTCACGGCGAATGATTTTGCTAAAAATTGTCTCTTCGGCCATCTTAACTGTCCTTAACAAAGTAAAAAGCGTTGTACGCAGTATGGGTTAGAATTTCCATTCCTTTCAACCTGATTACGCGTTTTGATGCTTAATTGACGCAGAAAGCGTCAGCCAGCGCTCCGCTGAATCGCAGACATAAAAAAAGGAGGCCGCAGCCTCCCTTCTCAGAACCAGTCATTGCTCACCATTAATGGCTACGCATGTACTCGTCCATGTCGGTTTTCAGGTTGTCAGACTTGGTACCGAAAATCGCCTGAACACCAGAACCTGCAACAACCACACCTGCCGCACCCAGTTTTTTCAGGCCAGCCTGATCCACTTTGGAGACATCCGCGACACTGACACGCAGACGGGTGATACAGGCATCAAGGTTTGTGATGTTTTCTTTGCCGCCGAAAGCCTGAACCAGAGAGGCAGACATTTCAGAACCGCCCTGCGCTGTGGTTTCGCTGGTGGTATCTTCGCGGCCAGGTGTTTTCAGATCCAGTTTCGCAATCAGGAAACGGAAGATGCTGTAGTAAACCACCGCATAGACTGCACCAACGATTGGGAACAGCCAGATTTTGCTGCTGTTACCGCTCAGAACGATAAAGTCGATCAGACCGTGCGAGAAGCTGGTACCGTCACGCATGCCCAACAGAATACAGATTGGGAATGCCAGACCGGCCAGAATCGCGTGGATCACGTACAGGATCGGCGCAACGAACATAAAGGAGAATTCGATTGGCTCGGTGATACCGGTCAGGAACGCAGTCAGGGCAGCGGAAATCATAATGCCGCCGACTTTTGCACGGTTTTCAGGTTTCGCTGAATGCCAGATTGCTACCGCAGCAGCAGGCAGACCGTACATTTTGAACAGGAAGCCACCGGACAGTTTACCCGCAGTCGGGTCACCCGCCATGTAACGTGGGATATCGCCGTGGAACACCTGACCTGCAGAGTTCACGTACTCACCGATTTGCATCTGGAATGGAACGTTCCAGATATGGTGCAGACCAAACGGTACCAGCGCACGTTCAACCACGCCGTAGATACCGAATGCCACCACCGGGTTCTGGTAAGCAGCCCATTGTGAGAAGGTCTGGATACCTGTACCGATTGGCGGCCAGATAAAGGAAAGCACCACACCCAGGATAATTGCAGCCAGACCAGAGATGATCGGAACAAAACGTTTACCGGCAAAGAAGCCCAGGTATTCCGGCAATTTGATACGGTAGAAACGATTGAACATGTATGCCGCAATCGCACCCGAGATGATACCGCCCAGTACACCGGTATCAGCCAGATGCTTGGCCGCAATTTCTTCAGCGGGCAGATGCAGAACCAGTGGTGCAACAACCGCCATGGTTTTCACCATGATGCCGTATGCCACAACGGATGCCAGTGCAGAAACACCGTCATTGTTAGTGAAGCCTAAGGCAACACCGATAGCAAAGATCAGAGGCATGTTAGCGAAGACTGAACCACCGGCTTCGGCCATAACATGAGAAACGATCATTGGAAGCCAGCTAAAGTTTGCAGAACCGACACCAAGCAGGATACCTGCGATTGGCAGTACGGATACTGGCAGCATTAGCGATTTACCGACCTTTTGAAGGTTTGCAAACGCGTTCTTAAACATAATTGATTGTGCTCCTGAGTAATGATGCTTTTTGATACTTCTTGCGGTTTAGCCTGATAACTCACCGCTTTGCAAAAGTGTTGTGAACCTTTTGCTGCCGGGTGTCTGAGCACCCCTTTTAATTTTTACGCAGGGTAAAATAATTCCCTTTGTTAATGTTTGATGGCAGTCACGTTTTTCTGAAAAATGCATTAAGAGCGTCTTAAAAGCCATCATTTAACAACATAAAATCTGAATAAAAGCCTGCGGAACCGCCAAAAACGGTGCCAAGATACCTCATTAACAGGATTAATTACGAGGTGAAAAATAAATACAGGGAATATGACCTGGCCTAACGCGAGATCAAAGTGGAGGAGTCGATGTGAAATAAGTGTGAAAAGTTTGCTGTAGTCGCTTCGGCAAGCCGTTCCACGCTGACGCCCTTGAGGACGGCCATATATTCGGCAACGTCACGCACATAAGCTGGCTGGTTTTCCTTTCCGCGATGCGGCACCGGTGCCAGATACGGCGAATCGGTTTCCACCAGCAAACGATCCAGCGGGACATAGCGTGCCACCTCCCGTAACGCTTCTGCATTACGGAAAGTCACAATGCCGGAGAAAGAGATATAAAAACCCAGATCCAGCAGAAACTCAGCGGTCGGTAAATCTTCGGTGAAACAGTGCAGCACGCCACCACATTCCCCGGCTTTCTCTTCTTTTAGAATATCCAGCGTATCCTGTCGGGCATCGCGTGTATGCACAATCACCGGCTTGTTCAGTTCACGGCCAATGCGGATATGCTCCCGGAAAGAGTCCTGCTGTAACTTCAGCTGAAGAGCCTCTTTCTGATAAAAATAATCCAGACCGGTTTCACCCATCGCCACCACTTTTGGACTGGCCGCCAGCTCACGCAATGTATTGAAATCATAACCATCATCAATATTTAACGGGTGAACACCGCAGGAAAATGCCACCTCCGGGCGATCACCAATCAGCTGCGTCATCGACTGATAGCCTGGCAATGTTGTTGCGACAGCCAGCATAAACTTCACATCACGTTCGCGGGCTTTTTCCAGCACGCTGTCCACGCCGGAATGCAATTCGTTGTAATCCAGGCTGTCGAGATGACAGTGGGAATCGACTAAAAACATAATTATTAACTCGTCGGTCTGTTAAAGATAAAAAAATATCAGCGCGATAGTGCGGAACTGAAAATAGACGGGGAAACTGTCCCCTGAAGCATTTGTTCCCATTCCAGCAATTGTTCTGTCAGCAACAGTTCGCGGTTTATCCCCACGATGGAAAGTAATTGCTGACGGCAGTGCATCCATGCTGTAACCGACTGTTGCAGAGAGGCGTTAGTCTGTGCATCCGCCAGCAAGGTAATCAGCGGTTGTTGATCATGATTGATGATGTACTGCCCGGCATGTTGCTGCCATTTGATAGCATCGAGCAATAACGTCGCCAACCAATACAGGCGTTCGGCGGCATCGTCATGATTAAGCTGGGGCAACAGAGAAAGCATATCCTGCTGCTGGCACTGCACATAAAGCTGCTGGCAAAGCGCTACGCGTTGTTTCCAGCGCTCCGGCTGCAACAACTGAATCGCCGATAATGGTCCGCCGTTGGTCAGACGCAAAGCGGTTTTAATCGCGACCGGATCTGCACTGAGCTGGCGATTGATCCAACGCACCGCCAGTGTTTCTTCGGGCACCGGCAGATGCCAGTAGAAGCAACGACTGCGGATCGTCGCCAGTAAGGCCGAAGGCTCACGGCAACCAAGCAGGAAATAGGTACCTGCCGGCGGCTCTTCGAGCGTTTTCAACAAGGCATTGGCCGCCGCTTCAGTCAGCATTTCCGTCTGCGGGATCCACACAACTTTTGCACCGCCCTGCTGTGAATAGTTGTACAACGTTTCAATAAGCTGACGCACAGGGTCGATGCCCAGTGAGCTTTTGCCCTTTTCAGGCTGAAGAATATGCCAGTCAGGATGGTTTCCGGCAATCATCAGCTGGCAGCTATGGCAGGTCCCGCAGCTTTTTTCGCCGTCTTTATGCTGGCAAAGCAGCCAGCGACTCAGGCCATACACCAGCGCCTCATCGCCTAACCCCGTAGCCACGTGCATCAGCAAAGCGTGATGCCCCCGCCCCGTCTGGTATTGTGCAACCAGTTTTCTGTACGGGTCACTGAGCCACGGATACCAGTTCATGAGGCGTTGCCTTGTAAAGCCTGCTCATCGAACCAATTTTTCAACGTCAGCCTGATAGCGGCAGTGACCTGTTCAATGGATTGTGAGGCATCAATAGTTTTGATGCGATTGTCTTCAGCGGCCAGTTCGAGATAACGCCTGCGTGTACGCTCAAAGAAAGGCAAAGCTTCCTGCTCAATGCGATCCAGTTCTCCCCGGGCACGGGCGCGTTGCAGGCCGACAGCCGGAGGCAGATCAAGATACAGCGTCAGATCAGGTCGGAAATCGCCCAGGACAGTATCGCGCAACGAACTCATCAGATTAGCGTCAATCCCACGACCGCCCCCCTGATAAGCCTGTGAAGAGAGATCATGACGGTCACCGACAACCCAGGCCCCACGTGCCAGAGCAGGTAAAATAACCGTTTCAACCAGCTGAACACGGGCCGCATAAAGCATCAGTACTTCTGCTTTCACGGTAGGTTTTTCGCCATCAACGCCACGTTTGAATAAATCGCGTAATTTTTCAGCAAGCGGCGTTCCCCCCGGTTCACGGGTGAACACGATTTCCTCCACGCCGTGCTGACGCAGAGCATCGACGACCACATCGTGAGCCGTCGTTTTCCCTGCCCCTTCAAGGCCTTCAATCACGATGAAGTTACTTTTCATTCTTATTCTTAAGCGCCTCTATGTACACACGAACCGCCTTGTTATGGTTCTCAAGATTCGTGCTAAAAGTATGCCCGCCTTTGCCGTCAGCGACAAAATAAAGATACGGTGTTTTGGCCGGATGCGCGGCCGCCTGCAGTGAGGCTTCGCTCGGCATCGCAATGGGCGACGGCGGCAGGCCAGTGATCACATAGGTATTGTACGGGGTTGGCGTTTCCAGATCTTTCTTCGTAATGTTGCCGGTGTATTTATCACCCATTCCGTAAATCACCGTCGGATCGGTTTGCAGTCGCATCCCTATACGTAAACGGTTGATAAATACTGACGCGACCTCAGGGCGTTCATCTTTCACTGCGGTTTCTTTTTCGATAATCGACGCCATGGTAACCATATCAGCAGGCGTTTTATACGGCAGAGAATCCATGCGACCTTTCCAGATATCCGCCACCGTTTTTTCCATCCGTACATGCGCACGTTTGAGTAACGATAAATCTGTCATACCCGCCGTGTAATGGTAGGTATCGGGATACAGCCAGCCTTCAACGTTTTTAGTCTCCGTTTCGCCCAGCGCGGCGGCAATGTCTTCGCCACTTTTACCGCTGAGTTCATGTTTCAGATACTCTGATTTATCCAGAACCTTCATCCAGTCGCTGAGCTTAAAACCCTCGACAAAACGCACGCTGAATTGTGCCTCTTTACCGCTTCTCAACAGTTCAAGCATCTGACGAACTGTCATGCCTTTTTCAAAACGGTAGGTACCGGCTTTAAACTCACTCAGCGCCGGCTCTAAACGCAATAACCACGGAAACCACGGGTTAGGTTTCATCAGTTTTTTATCGATCAGCAGTGTTTCCAGCACCACGCGGCCCGTACCCGCTGGCAGGGTAAAGATCATTTCACTGCTGACATTGATCGGGCGATCCGCAAACTGTTTTACTTTCTGATAGGCAAACGTCGCCAGCCCTAACAGAATCAGGACAATCAGGGCGAAGATTTTGGTCTTTTTGTTTGTCATTGTTTAATCACTTTTTTAACAGTTCTGGAGCAGGAAATCGTACAAACGCCGTGAAGCGTAATATTGATTATCGATCTGATTCACCGGCAGTACCGGCATCAGGGCGTTACAAATCAGGATCTCATCGGCATCTGATAGCGTGCCCGGCGGCTCACTGACTATGTGCACCCCCCGGGGGGATGTCGCTTCAAGTACGCGGATGAGATGCTGACGCATAATACCGTCAACGCCTGACTGCGATAAATCCGGTGTAAAAACCTGATTTCCCTTACGCCAGAATAAATTAGCGGCACAGCATTCCACCAGGCAGCCCGAAGTGTCAACCACCAGCGCTTCATTAGCCTCTGTCTGGTCAAGATGCATGCGGATCATCACCTGTTCCAGCCGGTTAAGATGTTTTATGCCGGCCAGCAAGGGAGCCTTGCTCAGTGTTACCGGGCTTAGGGCCAGTTTCACGCCCTGTTTCCGCCATGCGTGATAATGCACCGGGTAAGCAGAAACAGAGACAATGCGCGTCGGCGCAGAACAACCGGCGACGCTGTAACCACGGCCGCCCTGCCCGCGCGTCACAACGGCTTTAACCACTGCCTCTTGCTGCTGTCCGGCAGCCAGAACCATTTCCTGTTCCAGCGCCGCCCAGTCCACACCCTCGATACGCAGTACCGACGCTGCACGCTGCAGACGGTCAATGTGCCTGGACAGAAATTCAATTACACCGTCTGACACCCGGGCTGTGGTAAAGCAACCATCACCAAACTGCACTGAACGGTCACTGGCCGGCAACGTCGCGGCCGCCACACCGTTAATCCACATGATTACTTCCTCCGGATCTCATGGTCATGCTTGACTGCAGAGCCTGCGTGAGCCGGTCTGTCGCATCAAGGAGAGCATTCTTACTTTATCGTATTGAAACGCGCTGCCAGCAGGAACAGGCATCCCGTTTACGCATTGTTGTATTCAGGCGTCGCTTTTATTCAGACAGCAAAAAGGCCCGATTAACGGGCCTTCACAAACACAGCGTGTGCCGGTTCAGATCTTACGGAACACCAGCGAACCATTGGTACCGCCGAAACCAAATGAGTTACACAGCGAATACTGCATATCTTTCACCTGGCGCGCTTCGTGAGGAACAAAATCCAGATCACAACCGTCATCCGGATTATCCAGATTGATGGTCGGTGGAACCATCTGGTCGCGTAATGCCAGTAAAGTGAAAATGGACTCCACTGCACCGGCCGCACCTAACAGATGACCAGTCATCGACTTGGTGGAGCTGACCATAACTTTTTGCGCATCGGCACCAAAGACGGCTTTAACTGCCTGTGCTTCAGCTTTATCACCCGCCGCCGTCGACGTACCATGCGCATTGATATAACCAATCTGCGCTGCAGAAACACCCGCATCACGCAGTGCGTTTTCCATCGCCAGTGCCGCACCCGCGCCATCTTCAGGCGGTGATGTCATATGATAAGCATCACTGCTCATGCCAAAACCGACAATTTCCGCATACATTTTTGCGCCGCGTTTGCGGGCATGCTCGTACTCCTCCAGCACCATAATACCTGCGCCGTCACCCAGTACGAAACCATCACGATCTTTATCCCACGGACGGCTTGCCGCCTGGGGGTTGTCATTGCGCGTAGAAAGCGCACGTGCTGCACCGAATCCCCCAACACCTAACGGTGTACTGGCTTTTTCAGCACCGCCTGCCAGCATCACGTCGGCATCGTTATAGGCGATGATACGTGCTGCATGACCAATATTATGCACACCAGAAGTACAGGCTGTTGCGATAGAAATACTCGGTCCACGCAACCCGAACATGATACTCAAATGACCTGCAATCATGTTGACGATAGTTGATGGCACGAAGAAAGGACTAATTTTGCGCGGTCCGCCGTTAACCAATGAGGAATGGTTTTCTTCAATCAGACCAAGTCCGCCGATACCGGAACCGATCGCCGCACCAATGCGTGTCGCGTTCTCAGCAGTCACTTCAAGCCCGGAGTCTTGCATCGCCTGAATACCGGCAGTAATACCATACTGAATAAAGGCATCCATCTTGCGGGCATCTTTTCGCGGGATGAAGTCTTCACAGTTAAAATCTTTTACTAAGCCAGCAAAACGCGTTGCGTAGGCACTAGTATCAAAATGGTCGATCAGGCTGATGCCACTCTGACCGGCAAGGAGAGCGTTCCAAGTGGACTCTACAGTATTGCCGACAGGAGACAGCATGCCCAGTCCAGTCACTACAACTCGACGCTTAGACACGTGTGTCCTCCAGGGAGGGAAAAAAGTAGTAATACCGTGGGATATAAAAAACTTAGGCGGTCAAATGACCGCCTAACTATCTAAACTTAAAGCATGTACGCTTACTGTTGGCTAGCGTTGATAAAATCAATTGCTGCCTGAACAGTAGTGATTTTTTCAGCTTCTTCGTCAGGGATCTCGGTATCAAACTCTTCTTCCAGAGCCATAACCAGCTCAACGGTGTCGAGAGAATCAGCGCCAAGGTCGTCTACGAAAGATGCAGCATTCACTACTTCTTCCTGTTTAACACCCAGCTGTTCAACGATGATTTTCTTAACGCGTTCTTCGATAGTGCTCATACTCTTAAATTTCCTATCAAAACTCGCTTTCGCGATGGTTTTCGTAGTGTATAAAATGTTGAAAAAGATGCAACTAAATCCAGGCTGGTCAAACCACGAATTTGCTCTATTTTGCGGTTTTTACCGCAAAAAACGCAAATAATTTCGTAATTTTTAAATCATATACATGCCGCCATTGACATGTAATGTTTCACCCGTGATGTAGCTGGCCTCGTCAGAGGCTAAAAAAGCAACGGCGCTGGCAATTTCTTTGGCATCGCCCAACCGGTTGGCTGGAACTGATGACAAAATGCCTGCGCGTTGATCATCTGTCAACGCCCTTGTCATATCCGTCTCAATAAAGCCGGGAGCGACGACGTTGACAGTAATGCCACGTGAAGCGACCTCACGTGCCAAAGACTTACTAAAACCAATCAAGCCAGCTTTAGCCGCCGCGTAGTTCGCCTGCCCTGCGTTACCCATGGTGCCAACAACGGAACCAATTGTAATAATCCGTCCACACCGTTTCTTCATCATAGCTCGCATGACAGCTTTTGACAGCCGAAACACTGAAGTCAGGTTCGTATCCAGGATATCCTGCCACTCATCATCCTTCATACGCATGAGAAGGTTATCACGGGTGATGCCGGCATTATTAACTAAAATATCAATTTCGCCAAATTCAGCTCGAATCGTCGCCAATACTTGCTCAATAGATGCAGAATCAACCACATTGAGCATGATACCCTTGCCATTTTCGCCTAAATATTCGCCAATCGCTTCCGCACCTTTCTCGCTGGTCGCAGTACCGATCACTTTTGCGCCACCAGCAACCAGCTTTTCTGCGATTGCGCGGCCAATACCACGGCTGGCACCGGTCACCAGTGCAATTTTGCCTTCGAAGCTCATATTCATCCTCTTATTACTGCTCAAGCGCCGCTGCCAGACTTGCCGTGTCATTCACAGCGGCAGCCGTCAGGGTGTCAACAATACGTTTGGTCAGCCCGGTCAGTACTTTACCCGGCCCCACTTCTAATAGCTTTTCTGCGCCTTGTGCTGCCATGAATTCGACAGACTCAGTCCAGCGAACCGGGCTGTATAACTGACGGACCAGCGCACTGCGGATGGCTTCAGGAGAGGTTTCGATTTTCACATCTACATTATTCACGACAGAATACTGTGGTGCGCTGAAAGTCACATTTTCAAGTGCAACCGCCAGTTTTTCAGCGGCTGGCTTCATCAGCGCACAGTGTGAAGGCACACTGACAGGCAGAGGCAGAGCACGTTTTGCGCCCGCTTCTTTACATGCCGCGCCGGCGCGTTCTACAGCTTCTTTGTTACCCGCAATCACCACCTGACCAGGCGAGTTAAAGTTCACCGGAGAAACAACCTGACCTTGTGCCGATTCTTCACAAGCTTTGGCAATGGCATCATTATCCAGACCGATGATCGCATACATCGCGCCTGTCCCCGCAGGAACGGCTTCCTGCATCAGCTTACCGCGCAGTTCAACCAGGGAAATCGCCTGTTTAAAATCCAGCACGCCGGCACAAACCAAAGCGGAATACTCGCCCAGGCTGTGGCCTGCCATCAGAACCGGCTGAGTGCCGTTCTCTTGTTGCCATACGCGCCAGATAGCGACGGAGGCCGCCAATAATGCCGGTTGCGTCTGCCAGGTTTTATTGAGTTCTTCAGCTGGCCCCTGCTGCACCAACTGCCATAAATCGTACCCCAGCGCCGAAGAAGCCTCGGCAAATGTCTCCTCAACAACCGGATGCGCAGCGGCTAAATCAGCCAGCATACCGAGTGTCTGAGAACCCTGACCAGGGAAAACTATTGCTATTTTTGTCATTTTTATCATCCTGTTAAATCAAAAACGTACCAGCGCCGAGCCCCAGGTAAAGCCACCGCCAAATGCTTCGAGCAACACTAATTGCCCCCGCTGAATTCTGCCGTCACGAACCGCTTCGTCAAATGCTGCAGGCACAGAAGCCGCAGACGTGTTCCCATGGCGATCGAGCGTGACAACGACTTTATCCATCTCCATGCCCAGCTTTTTCGCTGTTGCACTGATAATGCGCAGGTTCGCCTGATGCGGCACTAGCCAGTCAAGTTCGGAACGGTCGAGATTATTGGCCGTCAGGGTTTCATCGACAATATGCGCCAGTTCAGTCACTGCAACTTTGAAGACTTCATTACCCGCCATAGTGACATAAGCCGGTTTTTCCGGCTCTGACTGGCTAGGGTAAGCCAATGTCAGTAAATTGCCGTAATGACCATCTGCATGCATGTGAGTGGAAATAATGCCCTGCTCTTCGGACGCACCCAGCAATACTGCGCCAGCGCCATCCCCAAAGAGGATCACCGTACCGCGATCTTCCGGATCGAGTTTACGGGATAACACATCAGAACCGATTACCAGTGCGTATTTCACGGCACCGTTTTTAATGTATTGATCGGCCACGCTCAGTGCATAGGTAAAACCTGCGCATGCGGCAGCCAGATCAAACGCTGCGCAATCTTTGATGCCCAGCATATTCTGCACCTGGCAGGCTGAACTTGGGAATGCATGTGAAGATGAGGTTGTTGCAACAATGATCAAACCTACGTCACTTGTGCTGACGCCGGCCATTTCAAGTGCTTTTTCAGCAGCGTGCAGGCCCATTGTGGCCACAGTCTCATCCGGTGCAGCGATACGACGTTCACGAATACCCGTACGCGTGACAATCCACTCATCGGAGGTATCCACCATTTTTTCTAAGTCGGCATTAGTCCGAACTTGCACGGGCAAATAGCTCCCCGTACCGAGAATCTTTGTATACATGTACGATCAGTCACTCTTGGGTAATACAGCTTCAAGGCGCGCGGCAATCCGCTGAGGGACTTGCCGCTGCACCGCCTGCACAGCCTGTTCGATAGCAACAGCAAACGCACGCTGGTTTGCTCCACCGTGGCTTTTAATAACGATGCCCCGTAATCCTAACAAACATGCGCCATTATACTGGTCGGGGTTGAGATGGCTAAAACGCTTTAGCAATTTTTTCTGCAGGATCCGACCTAACCATTTCAGCCACCAGGCCTTCTTGCCACCCTCTCCCGAGGATTTTAACAGTGACAAAAACATCCTTATTACGCCTTCCATGGTCTTGAGCGTAACGTTACCTACAAAGCCGTCACACACCATCACATCCGTTTTACCGGTCAGAAGGTCGTTGCCTTCAAGATAGCCGATATAGTTGATTAATGCGGTATTTTTTAAAATCGCGGCGGCTTCGCGGATATTATCCAGCCCTTTGCTTTCCTCTTCGCCAATATTGAGCAAGGCAACACGAGGATTTGTGATCCCCACAACCTGCTCGGCCATGACAGCTCCCATCACGGCAAACTGGACCAGCATCGTGCTGTCACACTCAACGTTGGCGCCCAGGTCCAGCACCACGGTTTTACTGCGTTGCTGGTTAGGTAACACGCTCATCAAAGCGGGTCGCTCGATACCATCCAGCGGTTTGACAACCAGCTTGGCTAATCCCATCAGTGCACCGGTATTCCCGGCACTGACACACGCCTGTGCGTCACCACTTTTGATCAGTTCCAGCGCCACACGCATTGAGCTTCCTTTGCTGGCCCGTATAGCTTGCGACGCACGTAAATCGTTGGCTATCACTGATTCAGCAGGAATTATCCGAATTCGTTCTGTTAAAGAAGGATCGGCTTTGGCTAAGAAAGGTGTGATTGCGTCGGGATCGCCGACCAGAAGGAGGTCTAATTGAGAATTAGAGATCAGTGCCTGCAATGAAGCAGGCACTGTGACGGAAGGACCAAAATCTCCGCCCATTACATCTAACGCGATGGTTAGACGAGTCAAGGTATCGCCTTGCCAGCACTTATCACGTGAATAAGTTGCAGGCAAATATCAGCCGATTACCTTGCGACCGCGGTAGAAACCATCGGCAGTGATGTGGTGACGCAGGTGAGTTTCACCAGAAGTCTTGTCCACAGACAGAGTGGAAGTGGTCAGAGCATCATGTGAACGACGCATGCCACGTTTAGAACGGGTTGGTTTATTCTGTTGTACGGCCATGGACCTTACTCCTTAAGTACTTTTCTTTAAACTCGCTAATACGGCAAATGGATTGGGTTTCTCCGCCTCTTCAGGCAGTTTACCGAATACCATGTCCGCTTCGGACACTTCACAGTGTTCAGATTCATGTACCGGAACGACAGGCAGTGAAAGAATAATTTCGTCTTCAATCATTGCCAGCAGATCAACTTCGCCAAAATCATCGACTTCGATCGGCTCGTACGCTTCCGGTAATGCCTCAGCCTGTTCATCATTTTGGACAGGACTAAAACAATATGTTGTGTGAACCTGATGTTCAAACGTCTTACCGCATCTCTGGCATTCCAGAGTCACAGCAACATCGGAGTGGCCGGTAATCACAGCCAGGCGCTGATTGTCGATATTGAACGACAAAGAGGTTTGTATATCAGAATCCACACTGACCACTGATTGGGCAACACGCGTAACCTGATCAGCGGTATAGACACCTGTATAGTCTAAACGCTTCTGGGCTGTGCGAACCGCATCAAGGGTCAGGGGTAATTTTACTTTTTGCATAGGGCGCGCATATTAACTTTGTAACGACAGAGAGTCAAAGAAAAAGGCCTTAAAACCGCACCTTTCACCAATATTCGCTTCCACAGCGGCCAACAGTTTAAAATGTGCGATTCAATAACGCTACGCTTTGTGAAAAAAAATTATGTCAGCACATCCCAAAAAATTACTTCTGGCTTCAACATCGGTATACCGCAAGGCCCTTCTCGATAAAACCGGCCTGGTATTTTCCTGCGCTGCTCCGGATATTGATGAGACACCGGGTCGCGACGAAGAACCGGCAGAACTGGTGCAGCGTCTGGCTTACAGCAAAGCCAGCGTGCTTGCGGCAGTGTATCCTGAACACCTGATTATTGGTTCTGATCAGGTTTGCGTGATTGACGGAAAAATAACCGGCAAGCCGCATACGTTTGATAACGCATTCCAGCAGCTGCGCGCTGCCGGCGGGAAGACGGTGACGTTTTATACCGGCCTGAGCCTGTATGACGGCAAAACACAAACAGCACAAACTTTATGTGAAACATTTGACGTAACCTTCCGGTCATTAACTGATGAAGAAATTGCCGGTTATTTACATCGTGAACAACCTTATGACTGTGCCGGAAGTTTTAAATGTGAAGGTCTGGGAATTACGCTTTTCGACCGTCTGACAGGACGCGATCCGAACACACTGGTTGGATTGCCCCTTATTGCGCTGCTTGCTTTGTTGCGGCGGGAAGGTATCAACCCGTTGCTCTAAATCAATCAAAAAGGCGCACCCCGTGCGCCTTTGTTTACTGTTCACAACTTAACGTGCCGTTGTTTTAGCCCGTAGGACTTTCAGGCAGTGACGCAGTTTGGCATCCATCGGTGCTTCAATGCGCATCGTCTCGCCGGTATTCGGATGTTCAAACCGCAGCGCCGCTGCGTGCAGGAATAAACGATTAAGGCCGGTTCCGGACAGCCTGGCATCGAAATCACGCTCACCATAACGGTCATCAAAAGCAATCGGATGGCCGGCATGCAATGCGTGTACACGGATCTGATGGGTTCGGCCGGTCACCGGGCTGGCTTTCACCAACGTGGCAAACTCATAACGCTCTTCAATTTTAAA
This sequence comes from Rahnella sp. CFA14(1/10), assembly GCF_004195095.1. NCBI lineage: Bacteria > Pseudomonadati > Pseudomonadota > Gammaproteobacteria > Enterobacterales > Yersiniaceae > Rahnella > Rahnella sp. CFA14(1/10). Next base: position 464,636 of record NZ_SEWS01000001.1, read on the forward strand.
GCGTGTTTCTGAAGGTTTGCCTTCGGCATTCACCCGGACAACACGTTCACCGCTTTGCAGAATATTTTTCAGTAAAGGTGCTTGTACGACTTTGCAGTGTGAGGGCCATTCCCCCCGGACCAGCGCCAGATAATCCTTTTGCATGCTTTTTACACGTAATTGTTCATGTAAGGCACGCAGCGCAGAGCGTTTCTTAGCAACCAGCAGAACACCGGAAGTATCACGATCGAGACGATGTACCAGCTCCAAAAAACGGGCCTCAGGGCGGAGCGCGCGCAAACCTTCAATCACGCCAAAACTCAAGCCACTGCCACCGTGTACGGCCGTGCCGGAGGGTTTATTGAGGATCAGCAAATGCTCGTCTTCATATAAAATGCAATCCGCCAGCGCGGCGACTTTATCCAGTTTTGCGGAAACAGGCGCCTCATCACGTTCAGCAACACGAACGGGGGGGACACGCACTTCATCACCGGCAATTAATTTATATTCCGGCTTAATTCTTTTCTTATTGACCCGCACTTCACCCTTACGCACTATGCGATAGATCATGCTCTTCGGCACGCCCTTAAGGATTTTAAGTAAGAAGTTATCGATACGCTGACCGGCTTCGTCGTCAGAAATGGGGATTAATTGTACAGTTGGATTCTCAGTTTTCATGGCTCGCGATTCTAAATATCCGGCACGGTTCGCGCCACTGATTTTTATGTGCTTAACTTTCACTTTACCAGTAACTGCGCCGGAAAACCTTCTTACTCCCTCTGTTTTTTAACAAAGCTCAGGTTCTGACAATGCGGCGCATCTCTCATTGAGGTAAATATCTTACCTGCTTGGGAAAAGTCACCTTGCTATCACAGTGCCTGCAATGGAATAATGAAGTTACTTTCGGCGTTGTTTCTCTTAAGTTAGGGAAAACGCAGGAATTATAGATTTGCCTGATCGCACAAAAACGCAGCAATGGCGTAAGACGTAATGTGAAATCAAGCAATTAGCGGGCTGCGGGTTGCAGCTTGGCCGGCGAACGGAATGAGATCTGTTAACGTAAATTCAGAAGCTATTCCCCTAATAAAAGTGCTGCTTTCACAACGCTGGTGTCTTTAATACAGCAAAAGCAGACTTACCGAAATAATGCGCCCCTATGCAAGCGACAGCCGTGAGGTTGACGATTTGCGAGAAGACTCGGGGCCAACGGTTTATCCGGTCATGAGGTCATTTTGCCCGCAGCTCTGTCAATAATGGAATAATAATGAGTAAGTTAAGATGAAAAGAATGTTGATTAACGCAACTCAGCAAGAAGAGTTGCGCGTTGCCCTTGTAGATGGACAGCGGCTGTATGATTTGGATATTGAAAGTCCGGGCCATGAGCAGAAAAAAGCGAATATTTACAAAGGCAAAATTACCCGCATAGAACCTAGTCTGGAAGCAGCATTCGTAGATTACGGCGCGGAACGACATGGTTTCCTCCCTCTGAAAGAAATTTCCCGCGAATATTTCCCTGGTAATTATGCTTCTCATGGCCGCCCGAACATCAAAGATGTGCTGCGCGAAGGTCAGGAAGTGATTGTTCAGGTAGATAAAGAAGAGCGTGGAAATAAAGGCGCAGCACTGACGACGTTTATCAGTCTGGCCGGTAGTTATCTGGTTCTGATGCCAAACAATCCACGTGCCGGGGGTATTTCCCGCCGTATTGAAGGCGATGACCGTACTGAACTGAAAGAAGCCTTATCCTCCCTGCAACTGCCTGATGGCATGGGTCTGATTGTGCGTACTGCCGGTGTCGGCAAATCCGCAGAAGCTCTGCAATGGGACCTGACTTTCCGCCTCAAGCATTGGGATGCGATCAAGAAAGCCGCTGAAGGCCGCCCTGCTCCGTTTCTGATCCATCAGGAAAGCAATGTTATCGTTCGGGCGTTTCGTGATTACCTGCGCCCGGACATCGGTGAAATCCTCATCGATAACCCGAAAATTCTCGATCTGGCAAAAGAACATATTGCCGCGTTGGGCCGTCCTGATTTCAGCAGCAAAATTAAACCGTATGTGGGTGAGATTCCGCTGTTCAGTCACTACCAAATTGAATCGCAAATTGAATCCGCTTTCCAGCGTGAAGTCCGTCTGCCTTCCGGTGGCTCTATTGTTATCGACAGCACCGAAGCGCTGACCGCTATCGACATCAACTCCGCACGTGCCACCCGCGGCGGCGATATCGAAGAAACCGCATTCAACACTAACCTTGAAGCAGCAGATGAAATTGCCCGTCAGTTACGTCTGCGCGATCTCGGTGGTCTGATTGTTATCGACTTCATCGACATGACGCCCGTTCGCCACCAGCGCGAAGTCGAAAATCGTCTGCGTGATGCCGTTCGTCAGGACCGCGCCCGTATTCAAATCGGCCGCATTTCCCGTTTCGGTTTACTGGAAATGTCCCGTCAGCGCCTTAGCCCTTCATTGGGTGAATCAACGCACCATATCTGCCCGCGTTGTGCAGGTACCGGTACCGTCCGTGACAACGAATCCCTGTCACTGTCGATTCTGCGTCTGATCGAAGAAGAAGCACTGAAAGAAAATACCAAAGAAGTCCATGCCATCGTTCCGGTGCCTATCGCTTCTTACTTGCTGAACGAAAAACGTGAATCGGTGAATGCCATCGAAAAACGTCAGGGCGGTGTGCGCGCGGTGATCGTGCCTAACGATCAAATGCAAACTCCGCACTACCATGTCCTGCGTGTTCGTAAAGGCGAAGAAATCTCTGCACTGAGCTATCTGCTGCCACAGATTCATGAAGCAGAAATGCTGCAGCCTTCTGAAGAATTGCCCGCTGAGCGTCGTCGTCCTGAGCAACCCGCTCTGGCTGCGTTTGCGCTGCAAAGCGAAGCGCCTCCGTCCAGCTTTGAGCCGACGACCGAAACCGAAGAGCCGGTTAAAGTCAGAACCACAACAGTTAACGCTCCTGCAACACCTGTTGCTGAAAAATCAGGTTTTGTCAGCCGTCTTCTGAGCGGTCTGAAAAGCTTGTTCGCGCCTGAGCCACAGCAGGAAGTTAAACCTGTTGAAGCACCAAAAGAGGCTCAGGAAGCGGCTGAAACGGAAAATCGCCGTAACAACGAACGCCGTAATCCACGCCGCCAGGGCGGACGTCGTGAGCGCAACGGAGAACGTGGCGATCGCAATGACCGCGGTAATCGTGGTGAACGTGGCGAAGGCCGCGACAACAATCGTGATAATCGTGGCGAAAGCCGTGATAGCCGCGAAAATAATCGTGAACAGCGTGATGATCAGCGCCGTGGCCGCCGTAATCAGGAACCGGTTGTTACCGAAACCCGTAGCGAAGAGGTTGAAACGGCCGCGCGTGAAGAACAGCAACAACAGCCTCGTCGTGAACGTTCACGTCGCCGTTCTGAAGACAAGCGCAAACCACAGACTGAAGAAAAAGTTCAGGAAGTCGCAGCCGTTGAACAGGTTGCTGCGCCGGTGGTTGCTGATGAAACTGAGCAGGAAGATCGTCAGCCAACTCAGCGCCGTCAGCGTCGTCAGTTATCGCATAAAATCCGCTTCGAGTCTGAAACAGACGTTGATCACGAAGAAGAAGCTGCAGCACAGCTATTGATCACCGGCACTCGCCCGGCGGCGCCTGTGATTGCTGAGCAGGAACCTTCTGATGCTGAAACAACAAACATTACCGATAACGAAGATAATCAGAATGACAATGGCCGTGAAAATGGTATGCCACGTCGTTCACGCCGCTCGCCACGCCACCTGCGTGTAAGTGGTCAACGTCGTCGTCGTTATCGTGATGAACGTTATCCGACTCAGTCACCTATGCCACTTGCCGGTGCGTTTGTTTCTCCGGAAATGGCTTCGGGTAAAGTCTGGGTCACTTATCCGGTTGCTCCGTCTTCTGAACTACAGGTTGCTGAAACAGAAACCCCTGAAGTGCTGACTGAACAGGTTGAGATTGCACAGGCGAATACGCCGGTACTGTCTGAGATCGCTGAAGTTGCACAACCGTCAACCGCTGAACCTGCCGATGTTGTTGAAGCTGTTGCACAAGAAACGCCAGCCGAAACTACACTAACCGACGTTGCGCAGCCTGTTGCCGAAGAGCCAGTTCTCGTTGAACCGGGAACAGCTGAACCCGTCGTGGAAACGCCTGTTGTTGACGTTGCACCTGAAGCACACGAGCCAGTGGTCGTGGAACCAACACCTGTTCTCGCTGAACCTGAAGTTCAGGCCCCGGTGCCAGTCGCCGAACCTGAAGTGAAAGCTGAAGAGAAATCAGAACCGGTGGCTGACGTTAAACCTGCTGCAGAAGCTGCGCCAGTTGCAGTCGTGCCTGCAGTCACGGAAGCTGCGATTGTTGCACCTCGCTTCAAGCACCACGCGACAGCGCCTATGACGAAAGCTCCGGCACCCGCCTATATACAAGAGCCTCCTCGTCACAGTGACTGGGTTCGCCCTGAGTTCAACTTTGAAGGTAAAGGTTCTGCAGGTGGTCATGCGGCAGTCACTACTGCAACAGCCCCGGCAACCAAACCTGAAATGCCATCCGAGTAACTGCTGAGCAGTGAGACTCAAAAACCCGCCTCGGCGGGTTTTTTTTTTAAAGAAAATGACCAGAGGTTCAACCCGATCAGGCCAGACTTTTCAACCGGCGAATCGTAAGTTCCTCCAGTTTACCTTCCAGGCTTTTTGCAAAGTGTTGGAAATGCTCGGTCTTGTTGTGCTGATTCAGCGCCTCTTCAGAGGCCCATCGTTCGTAGAAAACAAAGGTACCCTCTGTATCGAGATCCTGATGCAGCTCATATTGCAGGCACCCTACTTCCAGCCGGCTTGGTTCAATGACATCAAGCAACGCTTCTGTCACTTTTGACTTGAATTCTGCTTTAGCGACAATAGTGGCAACCACTCTGATTTCCATAATAATTCTCCTGTTTTTTTGGTCATGCTTCAGGGCGTACCGGGAAGCACTCTGACTAAAATCTATTCCCACTATGAACCTGTCGATACATTGATTTCAATACGAACTTTATTTAACGGATGCAACACAACGCTTTTACGCTTATTCTTGTTCCCCGCCGTTAATGCTCCCATTACCGCACCTGTTCTCTCTATTTTGTCCCTCAATGCCGGAGTTTTGCCTGATGACCGCAACACCGCAAGTTTTGAAAATCCGCCGTCCAGATGACTGGCATATTCACCTTCGTGACGACCACATGCTCAGCACGGTGTTACCTTTCACCAGTGAAGTATTCGGTCGCGCCATTGTTATGCCAAACCTCACACCCCCCGTAACCACCGTGGCGGATGCGATAGCATATCGTGACCGGATTATGGCCGCGTTGCCTGCAGGACATAACTTTACTCCTCTGCTGACCTGCTATTTGACCGATTCTCTGGATCCGGAAGAAATTGCGCGCGGTTTCGGACAAGGTGTATTCACTGCGGCAAAACTGTATCCGGCCAATGCGACAACAAATTCTCAGCATGGCGTTTCTGATGTCAAAAAGATTTATCCTGTTTTGGAGCGTATGCAGAAAATCGGCATGCCTTTGCTGATCCACGGTGAAGTTACGCACAACCATGTAGATATTTTTGACCGTGAAGCCCGTTTCATTGATGAAGTCATGGATCCGGTACGTCGTCAGTTTCCTGAATTGAAAATTGTCTTCGAGCACATCACCACCAAAGAAGCCGCGCAATATGTTCTTTCTGGCAATCAGTATCTGGGTGCGACCATTACGCCACAGCATCTGATGTTCAACCGCAACCACATGCTGGTTGGCGGTGTACGTCCGCATCTGTTCTGTCTGCCAGTCCTCAAACGTAATATTCATCAGGAAGCATTGCGTGAAGTTATCGCCAGCGGGGCTGATCGCTTCTTCCTGGGTACCGACTCTGCGCCGCACACGAAAGGCCGTAAAGAATCAAGCTGTGGCTGCGCGGGTTGCTTTAATGCCCCGCTGGCGTTATCAGCTTATGCGACCGTCTTTGAAGAACTCAATGCGCTGCAACATTTTGAGGCGTTTTGCTCCCTGAACGGCCCGCGTTTCTATGGCCTGCCGCTGAATGAAGACTTCATCGAATTGTCCCGTATCCCGGTGACACAGCCTGAAGAAATTGTTTTAGGCCATGAATCTATTGTGCCATTCCTGGCAGGTCAGACACTGACCTGGAAAGTGACGTCTTACTAACAACAAATTCTCACCAGCGCGTATTGCACTGATCATGATTTGACTGTATAAATATACAGTCAAATCTATTCAGGAGGTCCTATGCGTGTTGAAGTCACAATTGATAAAACCAAGCCTCTGCCTGCCGGCGCGCTGGACGCGTTATCAGGTGAATTGAGTAAAAGAATTAACAAACAGTTTTCCGACCGCGAAAATAAAATCCAGGTGCGATATGCCGGGGCAAATAGCCTGTCTGTTCTGGGCGGGGCAAAAACTGACCGCGACCTGATTGAGGAAATTCTTCAGGAAACCTGGGAAAGCGCTGACGACTGGTTCTCCAATCAGAATGATGACTAAGCCGATGGAATTTCTGAAAAGCTATTCATTCTCTCCCCCCTATCTATAATAATCAGGTTTATTAAAACCACGCCGAAAGGCTATTTTTGTATTTCACCGGGCGTCGCAGTCCGGTTTTTTATTCCTTTTTACTGCATAAAACAGACTATTCTGAAAAATAAAATTTAGGTTAACTTCAGATTATTCCGTTTAATAAATAATCAACACAAATTATTTACAATTTAATTCTCTTAAACCACTCCCTAAATCGCTTTATCTGTTTATACTGAAATAGCTCACATGATAATGAGCCGCATTGATCCTCAGATAGTCACTCACGTCAGTCACTACAATATAAGGGGTCTATATGGACAGAAATGATGAAGTTATTCAGACACACCCGCTTGTTGGTTGGGATATCAGTACCGTCGACTCTTATGACGCCATGATGATACGCCTTCATTATCTGTCTTCAAAAGACCAGACACCAGAGGATGCTCAGGTAGACAGAACCCTGTGGTTAACTACCGACGTTGCACGGCAACTCATTACCATCCTTGAAGCCGGCATCGAAAAGATAGAATCTAACGAGTACGAATACAGTGATCACCGTAAACATTAATCTTTACCTGCACGTCTGAGGCACCAGCGATTTATCCTGGTGCCTTTTTCTTTGCCTCCGCCCTGCTTGCCTTCTTCGCTGTAAACTCTCTATCATGCCCGTAGCCAGCTTGTTAAAAACTCTCACCACAGGAACGTTTTAATTATGGATTACGATCTCATTATCGTAGGCAGCGGTTCGGTCGGTTCAGCCGCAGGTTACTACGCCACCCGTTCCGGCTTGAAAGTGCTGATGATAGACAGCGCAATGCCACCCCATCAGGCGGGGAGCCACCATGGCGAAACACGCCTTATCCGCCACGCTTACGGCGAAGGCTCACGTTATGTGCCAATGCTGTTGAGAGCGCAAACGCTTTGGGATGAACTGGCAGAACTCAGCAACGATAAGATTTTCCATCGCAGCGGCGTTCTGAACATAGGTCCTGAAAATTCAGAATTTATCCGTAATGTTAAGCACAGTGCAGAAACCTACCGTCTGGTCACACAATCTCTCAGTTCGGCCGAAATCCGCGAAAAATGGCCTCTTTTCACCTTACAGGACGGCTATTGCGGTGTGTACGAACCCAACTCGGGTTTTCTGCAAAGTGAAATGGCGGTGTCGGCGTATATTCGCCTTGCGCGGGAAGCCGGTTGTGCGCAGCTATTCAACTGCCCTGTTGAAAGCATTAACTGGCTGGATGATAGCATTGAAGTGACAACGATTGACGGAGTCTACCGCGGAGCCAAACTGGTGGTAGCAGCGGGAACCTGGGTCACAAAAATCCTGCCAGCGTTGCCCGTTAAACCTTTGCGTAAAGTGTTTGCCTGGTTCCATGCAGATGGCCGCTACAGTGAAGAAAACCATTTTCCCGCCTTTACGCTCGAAACGCTGCAAGGTGACCAGTATTATGGATTCCCCTCTGTTAAGGATGAACTGAAATTGGGGAAACATAATGGTGGTCAATGGATAACCGAACCTGAACAACGTAAATCTTTTGGCAGCTTCAGTCAGGATGGAACGGAATCATTCAATTTCTTCCGCCATTTCCTCCCGGGCGTGGGTGTCAGTTTGCGTGGTGCCTCATGCACTTATGATATGACGGCTGATGAAGATTTCATTATTGATACCCTGCCGGAAAGAGAAAATACGTTAGTGATTTCGGGGCTAAGTGGTCATGGGTTTAAATTCGCCAGTGTATTAGGAGAAATAGTTAGCCTCTTCGGTAACAATCGTCCTATTCCTTTTGATCTTACTCCCTTTTCTCTTAATCGGTTCAATTAATGTAAAATATTTTCTACCCTCGTGGATATTTAGCGGGGGTTATCATTTTATTTTCTTTATGATTTTTCTAATTCCAGTTTGAACAAGATCAACAGACTCGCATTTCCGAATTGACAGCATTAGAGAAAAGAATCTATGCTGGATACAGAAATCACAGGAGTGGTTTCCTGCGCGTAATGTTACGCATGACAAGGATGTGATATGAAAGTTTGTATAATTGAACCCTGTGGTTTTACGCGCTTAGGAATTTTCTCTTATCTCGTTGAAAATAATAGCCTTGATATTATTGATACTGTGAATATTTCTCATTCCCTTAATTTAATTCCTGAATTCGAACCAGATATTATCCTGGTAAATATGACGGTTAATTGCCATACTGCAGAACTATCTGAAGAATTAAAAACCTTCTTTGAATTTCGTCATAGCGCCCGAATATACTGTTACGTTGATGCTCACTATCCGAATACCGAAACGCCAATTGCTGTAACCCGTGAAGTCTCTATTCTCAACAAGCAGTCGCTCACCGCCCTCTTGCAACAGATTGCTGAAGACCCTGAAGCATTTATGCCGATAAATAACATCGGCCTGCCAAAAACGTTACTGAGCGATCAGGAAATTCTGGTGATGAGTTACTGGATGTCTGAAATGCCGAACTATCGCATTGCCAGAAAATTAAACATCAGCAGCCGTACTGTTTATGTTCATAAACGGCATCTGGCGCAAAAAATCCGAGTCCGTAACCGGCTGGAGTTTTGTTTCATTTACAATCTGATTAAGTATTTATTCTGGCCGATTGATGATATTTCAGCAACGCCCATCAGCCGGCAGATTAAAGACGACCTGCAGATGATTTACAAAAATTACAGCTAAATCTGCGAACATCTTGAATGCCCTGCTCATTCAGGGCATTTTTACGTGACGGCATTCTTTCTCACTTTTTTAAATATTTTCCCTGTATTCTCCGCCTCCCGCCAGGTTGTACTGTAACTGCAGAAATCTGCAACGGACGTCATGGCACGCCTGTACCCCTACCCTCATGGCAGAACAGTGAATGCGCTCGCTCATCATTTCGAAGAGAAAAGCTAACTTTTGCGTTCTGCGGGACAATCACCCAGAAGCACAGTAATTTTGTGGCCTGCCGCTGTGGCTTCAAGCGCTATCCTGAGCACAATCGTCAGTGGCACCGAAAGCAACATGCCAACCGGCCCCATCAGCCATCCCCAGAAGATCAACGACATAAAGACCACGAGTGTCGATAAACCTAATCCGCGCCCCAAAATTTTCGGATCAATAATACTGCCGAAAACCAGATTGATCAGGATATATCCCCCCGTCAGGATCAATCCTTCAGTGGAACCATTAAACAGAAAGGCCTGAATGATCGGCGGGATAGCCGCGATAAAAGAACCTATGTTGGGAATGTAATTAAGGGCAAAAGCCAGCATCCCCCACAGAAAAGCAAAACGAATGCCGGTAACCGCCAGTAAGGCCCAAACAGCCAGCCCCGTTACCACACTGATCAGTGTTTTGATCACCAGATAGCGTGTCACACTGTCCAGCGCACGCTGAACATTCGCCATGCCTTTGTCCGGATCATCTGACATTTGTTCCACTTTGTAGGGCAGTTGCGGGACTTCAAGCAGCATGAATGCAACGGTCATCAGCAGTAAGAACAACCCCGCCATCGCATTGGACAAATAGCTGATCAACTTACTGACCAGATTCAGCGTCGCCGCGGGATCAATGTATCCGGCCAGTTGTTCGGAGGATAGCGTCAGCCCGCTTTGCGGAAACCAGGCTTCGATATCACTGAGTTTCTCAACTAACAGTCCGCGATATTGTGGCAATGTACGGGCAAACTCATTGAGTGTCACCAGCAGTTTGGTCGTGAGGAAAACCATCATGCAAATTACCAATGTCGCCACCAGCAAAACAGCCAATGCCCTGGGCACTCGCCATTTCTCCAGCAAGACAATCAGCGGATTCAATACGAAAGCCAGAAAAAGCGCCAGAATAAAGGGCACGATAATATCTGCCGCGGATTTAATTCCCGCGAAGATAACTACCAGCATTGCCATCATTACAACAGCTTTCAGGCCCTGAGTTGTTACGATCATTTTACGCACATCTTTCTCCTGAAACTGGCCGGATCCTTTAGCGAGATTTCACCCACTCACGCAGACGCTGGATATGTACGTACAGTGCCGGAATAAATAAGATCCCTGCCGTCGTGGATAACAACATCCCACTGAACACCGTTACGCCGATGATATGGCGGCTCATGGCTCCGGCACCGGATGCCATGACCAGCGGTAACACCCCAAGAATAAATGAGATTGCGGTCATCATTACCGCACGGAAACGCTGTTTTGCCCCATCCTGAGCCGCGTCATGTACCGACGCCCCCTCTTCTCTTCTGGCTTTCGAGAACTCAACGATCAGAATGGCATTCTTCGCTGCGAGCCCTATGAGCAAGACCATGCCGATCTGAGCGTAGACATCGTTGCTTAGTCCTGCTAGATGCAGGCCGGCGATTGCGCCAAACACCGCAAATATCACGGAAATCATGACAATAAGAGGGATGCTCCAGCTTTCGTATTGCGCCACCAGGAACAAATACGCAAACAGCAATGCAGCCGCATAGATAAGAATGGCCTGGCCGCCAGCCTGTATTTCCTGCAATGACATGCCGGTCCATTCATAAGCGTAACCCGCAGGTAATGTCCCGTTCAGGATATGTTCCATCTGTGCCATAGCTTCACCGGAGCTGATACCGGGTGCTGCCGAGCCGCTGATCGCCAGGGAAGGAAACTGGTTATATTGGGTAATAAATGGCGCACCCAACGATGGTGTCAGTTCAACCATCTTCGCAAGGCTGACCAGTGAGCCGTTGTCGCTGCGTACCGTCAGTGCAGATATCTGGTCTGCACGTTGGCGGTCTTCCATTTCATTTTGCATCTGCACATTAAACAGACGGTTATTAATGATGAAATCGCTGACGTTAACCCCGCCTAGTGACGTCTGTAACGTACCGAAGATACGGCTGACCGGCACCTGCATCAACGCTGCACGGTCGCGGTCCACACTCAGGGCAATTTCCGGTACGGACGCACTGAAGGTGGTAAATACGCGGCTCAGGCTGGGATCCTGATTAGCGGCCTGGATCAGCGCCTGCCCTGTGGCAGCCAGTTCTTGCGGGGATTGCCCCTGTAATGCCTGCAAACGCAAATCCAGCCCTGATGCTGTACCTAATCCGGAAATCGCGGGCGGATTTATGGCCATAATTATCGCAGAAGGAATGCCGGCCATCGCCGGTTGCAGCCGCCCGATCACCTGATCCACACGGCTACGCTCGCCCCATGGCTTGAGCAATACAATACCAAAGGCGGCATTTGGCGAGCTCCCGCCGCTCAGCAGGCTGAAGCCACTGATAGCGATCACATCCTCGACCGCCGGGTCTTTCTGCATAATCTGCTGCATTTGTTCAAGCACAACATCGGTACGGTTTAATGATGCTCCATCAGGTAACTGTACATTCACAAAGAAGTAGCCCTGATCTTCATCTGGCAGAAAGGATTTTGGCAAACTGCTGTAGCCCCATACGCTGGCTCCGCCGATCAGACAAACCGTCACAATGCTGGTAAACACATTTTTGCTGATCCCCCGTGTAGCTTTCACATACACGTTACGGACGCGCTCCAACCCGAGATTGAACCCGCGAAAAACACGTGCCGGTTTGTCCGGGCGCGGTTTCAGCAGGGATGCACAAAGCGCAGGGGTCAGAGTCAGCGCGTTGATACTCGATAAAACGACGGCTGCTGACAGCGTGACAGCAAACTGACGATACAGTGCGCCGGTAATCCCTGGCAGAACGGCAACCGGAACGAACACCGCCAGCAATACCACGGTAGTCGCGATGATCGGCCCGGCGATCTGCTTCAGGGCTTCACGGGTTGCAGCCACACGCCCGAGCGACGGATCTTCCATCATCAGACGCTCCACGTTTTCCACCATCACGATGGCATCATCGACCACGACTGTCAGCGCCAGAATAATGGCAAACAAGCTGAGAGTATTGGCGGAATAGCCAAAGGCATAAAGCACGGCAAAGGTGCCCAGCAAAGAAACAGGAATGGTCAGTGCGACGATAAATGTCGCCCGTGCACTTTGCAGAAACAGGTAAACAACCGACAGCACGACGATAAAGGTCAGCACCAGTGAAACGGTAATTTCATCGAGCGTAGCACTGACAAAACGGGTCGAGTCGAATTTGATTTCATAAGTCAGATCATCAGGGAAATTGCGCACCTGACGCGACATTTCCTCACGCACCGCGTCCGCCACACTCAGCGCATTCGCTCCCGGCGCGGGGTATACCGAGAGAAAAGCTGACGGTGTCTGGTTCAGTGTCGCATTCACCTGATAATCCTGCGCGCCCAGCTCAATACGGGCGACATCGCGCAAACGCACCGTACCGCCATGCGCGTTTTTACGCACAATAATATTGCCGAACTCCTGCGCTGAACTCAGACGCCCTGCCCCGCTGATCGTCAGGGTTTGCTGTTGCATTGACGGGCTCGGTGATGCGCCAATCTGCCCGGCCGCAGCCTGCACATTCTGATTATTAATCGCGGTGCTAATTTCCATACTGCTGACATCCAGCGCTTCCATTTTGCGCGGATCCAGCCAGATACGCATGCTGTAGTCACGCGAACCAAAAACCCGAACATCACCTACGCCATCAACACGTGCCAGCGCATCACGCAACTGAATGCTGGCAAAGTTGCTGATGAATAACATGTCATGGGTTTTCTCCGGTGAAAGGAGGCTGATACCCATCAGTATATTGGAAGCCTGTTTGCGCACCGACACGCCCGTATTCAGCACTTCTGGCGGAAGACGGGAGCTGACCTGTGAAATACGATTTTGTACTTCGACGGCTGCCGTATCCGGATCAGTACCGCTGGCGAAGGTAATAGTCAGCGTGTAGCTGCCGTTATTGCCGCTGTTCGATGACATATAAAGCATGTTACTGACACCGTTGACCTGTGCCTCGATCGGCGCAGCAACAGACTCCGCGACGTCCCGTGCACTCGCACCGGGATAAATAGCACTGACTGACACCACCGGTGGCGTAATATCCGGATATTGCTCAACCGGGATAACCTTCAGGGCGACGGCACCGATCAGCGCCGTCACCAGCGCAATAACCACTGCAAAACGGGGTCTTTTGATAAATTTCTGGAGCATCGTTGTTCCTTAACGTTTTTTCGCGGCCATATCCGGGGCTTCGGTTGCCCGTGCGTTCACTTCCATTCCTGGTCGGATCCATTGCTGGCCTTCGGTCACGACTTTTTCTCCGCCCTGCAAGCCCTCTATGACGAAATAACCGTGTCCGATCTGCGCGCCAAGCCTCACCAGCCGCGCTTCTACGCGCTGCCCGGCATTGACCAGCAAAACAAAATGCCCTGTCGCATTTTGCTGCACAGCCTGCGCAGGTAATACCGGCAGTGAATGTCCGGAACGCGGCTTTGCCGCTACATTCACAGTGCCCCCCGGCAGCAAACGATGATCAGGATTTGCTACGGTCAGCCTGACCGGTAAAGTGCCTGTTTGCGCATCAATACGGTTACCGATGGATTCCAGCACCGGCGCTTTCATGTAAGGCGAACCGTCAGATAAACGCAGAGAAAGCATCATGTTATCGGCCATGAAAGCGTCCTGCAGCGTGCCACTGCTGTGGCTGGCACTGAGAACATCACGTTCGTTCACTGAAATTACTACGCGCACCGGATCAAGCTGCACGATCTCCGTGAGCACACCGCTGGCCGGATTCACCAGGCTTCCGGTATGAAAATGGCTTACGCCGATACGCCCTGAAATGGGGGCCGTAATGCGGGTGTAGCTCAGTTGTAGTTCCTGAGTTTTCAGCGCTGCCTGCGCCTGTGTGACGGCTGCACGGGCAGTATCACGCGCGGCCAGCGCAGCATCAACGTCTGACTGACTGACGGTCCGCGCATCACCGAGACGCTGTATACGGTTCAGATGGGTCTGGGCATGACGCGCGGTGGCATTGGCACTGTCTAACCGGGCTTTGGCCTGCGCGACAGCCGCCTGATGCAAAGCGGGTTCTATTTCATACAAAACGTCGCCTGCATTCACAAACTGCCCTTCCTCAAAGGCACGACGGGCAATAAAGCCTTCGGTACGGCTGGTCACATTGACGGCCTGAACAGCTTCAAGGCGACCCAGGTATGTGCGGCTGACGCCATCAGGTTGGGTAGCAATTGTCACTGTTGTCACCGCTGGCAGAAGTTGCGCAGCCGCACCGGTCAGGGGGAATGATAAGAGGGTCAGCAGTACAGGCACTGCCATAAAACGACGCATTGCAGGAAACATAAAGTCACTCTCCATGTGATGTCGGACGTGGCACCTTTAATTCAGCGAAAATGCACACACCGGCAACATCAGATAATAATCTATAAAAAAATTCCTAATCAGAATTATTGAGGATTATAAATATTGTCTGATATCACAAGCTGATCTCGATCAGCTTGTGAATGAACCTTTAACTTCTTTACGTTTTATTTAATCACCATTTAGATTCTTATTCTGAATAAAAAATCCATTATTCTTTGCTGCGCAACGGGTGAAATAAAAACACCACATCGTATTAATCACAGCCGGAATTATAATTTTTACTCAGTTTTTTAGAAATAGAAATAACTTTACGGTTGGTGACAAATCCTTACAAAGCATCTCCTGTACTGGATCAACTATGCCAAAATTCGTTTACATCAAAAAATAACAAAACTACTGAACAAAAACTCCTTAAAATCATCAAAAATAATGAATGAGTTGAATTAATTGCAACATTTGAAAATAATAGTTTGCCAAGATGTTTCTAAGTGTTTAATTTTCAGCAATACCTTATTACTGAGAACGCCATCCTATGCACTGGAAAAATACCCCCGTCCGTTTTGGTTCTATTTCCATGTTAATTCATTGGCTCGTCGCTCTGGCTGTTTATGGTTTATTTGCACTGGGATTATGGATGGTCGGACTGGGTTATTACGATACCTGGTATCACCGTGCGCCAGAAATACATAAAAGTGTCGGCATCCTGATTTTTGCTGCGATGGTATTTCGTCTCGCCTGGCGGTTTATTTCTCCGCCACCCAAACCGCTGGACAGTTACAGCGCGAAAACACGCATCGGCGCCTGGCTGGCTCACGTTCTGTTGTTCATCGGCCTGTTCGGCATTTTGATCAGCGGCTATCTGATTTCAACGGCTGAAGGCCAGCCGGTCAGCGTCTTCGGTTGGTTTGAGGTACCTGCTACGTTGTTTGGGCTGGAACAACAGGCTGATATTGCGGGCACCCTGCATCTGTGGATGGCGTGGGGCATTGTCATCATTTCAGGTTTTCACGCCCTTGCCGCACTTAAACATCATTTCATCGATCGCGACAGCACCCTGATGCGCATGCTGGGGCGCTGATCCGGTTTACGTTCTGCTCTTTACTTATGTTGTTCACATTATGGATAAACGGAGAATAACCATGTTGAAAAAGACCACTCTGGGTTTAACGCTGGCCTCGCTGTTACTGGCGGCGGGTTCGGCAACGGCAGCCAGCTACAAGATCGACAAAGAAGGTCAGCACGCGTTTATTGAATTTCGTATCAAGCATTTAGGTTATAGCTGGCTGTATGGCAGCTTTAACGATTTCGATGGCGGATTCACCTTTGATGAGAAAAATCCGGCTGCGGATAAAGTCAATGTCACCATCAATACCACCAGCGTCTTTACGAATCATGCCGAGCGTGACAAACATCTGCGCAGCGCTGAATTCCTGAATGTTGGCAAACATCCGCAGGCTACGTTCAAATCAACGTCAGTGACAAAAGAAGGTGAAAACCTGTCAGTGACCGGCGATTTCACGCTTAACGGCGTCACCAAGCCTTTAACATTACAGGCGAAATTGCTCGGTCAGGGCAAGGATCCGTGGGGCGGTTACCGTGCTGGCTTTGAAGCGGCAGGCACCCTCGCACTGAAGGATTACGGTATCACGACCGATCTGGGCCCGGCATCGCAGAACGTTGAGCTGATCATTTCTGTCGAGGGTGTGCAGGAGAAATAATTCCTGCCGCCAACGTAAAGGCCCTGAATCGCTCCCGCCATTCAGGGCTTTTTATAGACACCGGTCAGTCGTTTTCAGGTGCCGGAATATGCATGGTGGTTTGCAATAATCCCTTGGATTTATTGAAAATTTTTATGCCATTCTCGCGGCCCGCGCGCAAAGCCCGTTGTTCTTCTACCGGTAGCTTCAGCTCTGTCATACAGATTTCGCTGCAACATCCGTCAAATTTCGCTGCACACGTCGGACACTGAATAAACAGCAGATGGCAGCCGTCATTTTTACAGTTGGTGTGATTATCACAGGCTGTACCGCACTGATGACAATGCGCAATCACGTCATCAGAAATACGCTCACCCATACGTTCATCAAACACAAAATTTTTGCCTTTGAATTTAACAGGTAAACCCTTCTCTTTGGCACGACGAGCATATTCGATAATGCCGCCTTCCACGTGATACACATTCTTAAAACCTTTGTACAGCATGTACGCACTGGCTTTCTCACAGCGGATGCCCCCGGTGCAATACATCACAATTTTCTTATCTTTGTCTTCTTTAAGCATATCAACGGCCATGGGCAGTTGATCGCGGAAAGTGTCAGACGGGACTTCAATCGCGTTATCAAAATGCCCCACCTCGTATTCGTAGTGGTTACGCATATCGACAAACAAGGTGTCCGGATCGTCAATCATGGCATTGACCTGTTCAGCTTTCAGGTACTCACCTACGTTTGACGGATCGAAAGAATCATCATCAATCCCGTCCGCTACGATGCGGTCACGCACTTTGAGACGCAGCACCCAGAAGGATTTACCGTCATCTTCCAGCGCAACATTCAGCCGGACCTGATCCAGCGCCGGATGGCTGGAAAACAACCCGGTTTTAAACGCTTCAAACTGGCTCTGCGGTACGCTGATTTGCGCGTTAATCCCTTCTTTTGCCACGTAAATACGGCCAAACACGTTAAGGCGTGTCAGACTGACATACAGAGCGTCACGGAAGGCCTTTGGATCTTCAAGCTGGAAATACTTATAAAAAGAAACCGTTGTACGGGGCTCAGTTTCAGCCAACATGCGCGCACGGAGTTCCTCATTAGAAATACGGTTATGTAACACTGGCATGGTGTACGTTCCTGTCTTTCAGGGAAATTTAACTATTGAATACCGAATAGCTACTTTTGAAGCGGCAAGATTATACATTAAAGCAACAACGAGGACATCTTACGTTGAAAATTCGGCAGAAGAAAAAACACCTGCTGTTCATTGCCCATTTTTGAAATGCGATAACCTACTCTTAGTTGTTATCTATCCTTGTAGTCCATCACCACGCTGAATTTTAAGGGGCATAAAACATGAGTAAGCTTTTTGAACCGATTTCCTTAGGGAAGCTGACCCTCGCTAACCGCATCGTGATCGCGCCAATGTGCCAGTATTCATCCGACGAAGGGAAAGCCACATCCTGGCATCACGCGCATCTTGGGCAGTTATCCTTTTCCGGCGCGGGTTTACTGATCCTTGAAGCGACCGCTGTTGAAGCCGTCGGACGCATTTCGGCCCAGGACTTAGGCTTATGGGATGATGAAACCGAAGCTGCCATGAAGGATTTAGTGACCGGCTTACGCGAAAACAGTGATATGCCACTCGGTCTGCAACTCGGACATGCCGGGCGTAAAGCCTCGTGCGCTGCCCCCTGGAATGGCGGTGCACAAATTCCTCCCTCCGCAGGCGGCTGGCAGACGGTTGCGCCCTCACCGCTGGCCTTCGCGGAAGGTACCGAAGCCCCGCTGGCGATGTCCACGGAACGTATCGCAGAACTGAAAAAAGCCTATGTTGATACGGTTCGCCGCGCAGATCGCCTGGGCTTTGATCTGCTGGAGCTGCACGGCGCGCACGGTTACCTGTTGCATCAGTTCCTGTCACCGCTTTCAAACCAGCGCACCGATCAGTACGGCGGGTCTCTGGAAAACCGCATGCGTCTGCTTTTGGAAATTTTCACGGAAATCCGTGCGGCATTCCCGGCAGAAAAACCGATTGGCGTACGCATTTCTGCGACCGACTGGGTAGACGGGGGCTGGGATCTGGAGCAGTCCGTTGAACTCGCCAAAGCGCTCGACGAGCTGGGTTGCAGCTACATCCACGTCTCCAGCGGCGGCCTGAGCCCGCAGCAGAAAATCACGGTGGGTCCGAACTATCAGGTCCCCTTCGCGGATAGCATTAAGCGCCATGTAAAAATGCCGGTGATTGCGGTGGGTCTGATCACAGAACCGGAACAGGCCGAAGCGATTATCGGCACCGGGCAGGCAGACATGATTGCTCTGGCGCGCGGCATTTTGTACAACCCGCGCTGGCCCTGGCATGCGGCGGCAAAACTGGGGGAAAAAGTGGCTGCGCCGAAACAGTACTGGCGCAGCGAGCCTCACAGCGTCAAAGGTCTTTTTCTGCCGAAATAATCGCCTGACTTAACATTAACGCGGGACTCGCCAGAAACGGCATTTCGCAAACGTGATCCCGGGCGGCGGTAGTGTCGCCCGTTTCATTGACAAAAAGGCATTCTCTACTGATATTTGAATCATGGTGAGTGAATATGCCGGGAAATTAATGCGTACTTTTTGTTTTACATTCACGCAAACTATAAGTAAATGAGGTATTAGTGCCGTGGATTTTCACCTCACACCGAAAAAATGCCACAATATTCCACTTTGCTGCAAAAAATAACGTACAACGCATATTCCGGATGAATATGTGTCCGTGTTTCTGTGGCAGGCTGCTGCATTAGACAGAGCTTATAAACTTTCTACTTCGACTCACTGACGCAGAGATTCTATGACTCAGGTACCAACCTTTACTCGTTCGTTACTGCACCCGCGCTACTGGATCACCTGGATGGGTCTGGGACTGCTTTATGTGCTGGTGTTACTGCCTTACCCGGTCATTTACCGCATCGGTACCGGCCTGGGCCGCTTCTCAATGCGCTTCCTGAAACGTCGCTATAAAATCGCCCGGCGTAATCTCGAATTATGTTTCCCGGACATGCGTGCGGAACAGCGCGAAGATATGATACTGAAAAACTTCGAGTCCGTCGGCATGGGCTTGTTTGAAACTGGCATGGCGTGGTTCTGGCCAGACTGGCGCATAGAGCGCTGGTTCAAAGTCAGCGGTCTGGAACATATCCAGCATGCGAGAGAGAATAAACAAGGGGTTCTGCTAATCGGTGTGCATTTCCTGACGCTGGAACTGGGTGCGCGTATCTTTGGGATCCATAATCCCGGCGTGGGCGTTTATCGTCCTCACGATAACAAGCTGATGGATTGGATCCAGACCAAAGGCCGTATGCGGTCTAACAAAGGGATGCTGGATCGCAAAGATCTCAAAGGGATGATCCGCAGCCTCAAGCAAGGCGACATCATCTGGTACGCACCGGATCATGACTACGGTCCGCGAGCCAGCGTATTTGTGCCCTTTTTTGCGGTAGATAAGGCCGCCACCACAACCGGGACATATCTGCTGGCACGCATGGGCAAACCGGCGATTATTCCCTTCACTCCGCGACGACTGCCGAAAGGTGAAGGTTATGAGATGATTATTCACCCTCAGGTCGCTGACTTCCCGCTGGATGACGAAGTGGTTGCCGCAGCGTACATGAACAAAGTGGTGGAAAACGAGATCCGCCAGGCACCGGAGCAGTATATGTGGCTGCATCGTCGGTTTAAAACACGCCCGCAGGGTGAGCCTTCGCTCTACAAACCCCTTAGCGATTAATCAATCAAAACCGGTCCGGCCACCGTCGCTGGTCCGGTTTTTTGATTTGCTTCATCAATTTTTTTCACAAACTTCTTCAAACTTATCAGATTTTATCCGATCCTGTTTAGGCCAATACTCTCCCCATCATTTCTCCACGTGATTACTCCGCTTATTTTGGAGCCGCGTGACCCCCGCCTCTGAACAGGCATGTTACCTTTAAAAGGAACACATTATGTTGGCTAAACTGAACACCGCCTTTACCCGTGCTGTTGATCATCAGAATTTCGGTAAGCTTTTGTTGCGTCTGACTTTTGGTATTTTAGTTTTATTCCACGGTGTGGCAAAAGTGGAAAATGGTGTGGGCTGGATTGCACAGATGTTACAAGCTGATGGCCTGCCTGGCTTTATTGCTTACGGTGCCTATATAGGTGAAGTGATCGCGCCGGTGCTGATTATTCTGGGTATATTCACCCGCCCTGCCGCGCTGATTCTGGCATTCAATATCTTAGTGGCCGTTTTCCTGGTTGTTGGCGGCAAATTCTTCACCGTCACCGAAGTGGGTGCCTGGGGACTGGAAGGTGAAGCTCTGTATTTCTTCGGTAGCCTGGCCATTATGTTCCTGGGTAGCGGCCGTTACTCTGTTATGAAGAACGAAGCCCTCCGTTAAGATCTGGTTTTAGTTGTGTCTTTCATTGTCTGTTTTTAATTCTGTGTCTGTCGCGGTCAGCCTCGGTGCTGACCGTTTTTTTTGACTTTTACCGCGCTGAATTGCTCTTCTTTATCCCGCCAAATTTTTTGAACCTGTATTTCACTTGGCTTGTTACAGTTCATTAACATCATTGAAGTGAATGATAATTAGGCGCATAATTATCAAGCCAACTGACTGTTATTTGTGCTCTGTCTTGTTTCTTTCTCTCATTCCAGAGCAAATCTGATCCCTTTATTCGGTACTATATGACTTCGGCCTCTGAACCTGAAATCGCCCCAGATCCCATTAACTGGAAACGAAATTTATTTGTTGCCTGGATCGGTTGTTTCCTTACCGGTGCTGCATTCAGTCTGATCATGCCTTTCCTGCCCCTTTACGTGGAAACCCTCGGCGTAACCGGTCATGAATCCCTGAATATGTGGTCCGGGCTGGTGTTTAGTATCACTTTCCTGTTTTCCGCCATCGCCTCACCTTTCTGGGGTGGGCTCGCCGATCGTAAAGGCCGAAAAATCATGCTGCTGCGCTCTGCACTTGGTATGGCGATTGTCATGGCGTTAATGGGATTTGCACAAAACATCTGGCAGTTTCTGGTTCTGCGTGCATTACTCGGTTTGCTTGGCGGATTTGTTCCTAATGCCAATGCGCTGATCGCCACCCAAATTCCGCGCAATAAAAGCGGCTGGGCACTCGGCACGCTGTCTACCGGTGCCGTGAGTGGCGCCCTGATTGGTCCGCTGGTCGGCGGCTTGCTCGCTGACAGCTACGGTTTGCGGCCGGTTTTCTTCATCACAGCGTCCGTGCTGTTTCTCTGCTTCCTGATGACGCTGTATTTCATCCGTGAGCAATTTGTCCCTGTGAACAAAAAAGATATGCTCAACCGTAAACAGGTTTTCGCTTCACTGAAAAACCCCAAACTGGTGCTCTGTCTGTTCGTCACGACGCTGATTATTCAGGTAGCAACCGGTTCTATTGCGCCCATACTCACGTTGTATGTGCGTGAACTGGCGGGAAATACCCAGAACCTGGCGTTTATCAGCGGTATGATAGCTTCGGTGCCGGGCGTGGCCGCACTGATGAGTGCGCCGCGTTTAGGCAAACTCGGTGACCGGATAGGCCCCGAGCGGATCCTGGTGGCGATGATGGCGTTATCTGTGCTGTTATTGATTCCGATGGCCTTTGTACAAACACCATTGCAGTTGGGTATTTTGCGTTTTCTGTTGGGTGCCTGCGATGGTGCATTGTTGCCAGCCGTTCAGACCCTGCTAATTTATAACTGCACGAATCAGGTGGCAGGACGGGTATTTAGCTACAACCAGTCATTCCGTGATGTCGGCAATGTCACCGGTCCGCTACTGGGTGCCGCGGTCTCAGCCAGCTACGGCTTCCGGACGGTATTTTTTGTCACGGCGATGGTCGTATTATTTAATGCAGGATATTCGTACTGGTGTCTGCAACGCCGGCCGCATCAGGCCATGATTGACTGAATCACAACCGGCGAAGCAGAACGGGGCATTGAGTTTTAACTACCTGCGGCGGTACGGGTGAATGTTCCGTCACCTCAACGACTGGCCGTCGCGCTTCATAATGCTTGCCAGCCGTTGTGGCCGAAGCACAGACATCAGTTTCTGTACTCTGCTGACATTTATCGCTAGGCCGTCCAGTCACGCAATGCCAGTACTACCCGATAACCGTCAATGTCCTCAAAGGTTTTGCCGCATTCATCCCAGTAGGGATTAAACGACGGTACGGCAATAAAACCCGCCTGTAGCATCCGCTCGCACTGCATACTCCACTGCTGATTATCCGGGATATAGAACACCAGAAGATTGTCTTCGGTAGGCGCACGCCCCACGGACGAGCCGTGATGATGCGTAAATTCGAGATGATAATGATGATGCGCATGCCCGACCAGCACACCATCAAACCCCTGATGATCGCAAAAACTGCCGATGATGTCGAAACCCAGCCCTTCTGAATACATACGCGTTATTTGCCCGAGATTATCCGTCGGGCGCGCCACCCGTAAGATTGCCTGTCGTGAAACCATCTGTACTCCTGCTCTTTTTTAAATAGCCGCAACGGCGCGGGTAAGAAAATGAGAATAGCAGAAAAAATCTGACTGATTTCGTCTGAAAACTTGCATCCTGTCAGTTATCGACAACACTCTTTTAATCAGGTTTTTCACTGTCAGATGGCTGTTACTTATTCATTAATAACGCTATTTGCTGCAGATCCCTTTATCGTTCAACTCAGGAGACAACAATGAGCATGTACGCAACGCTGGAAGAAGCTATTGATGCCGCCCGCGAAGAATTCCTCGAAGCCGCGCAGGATCGGATCCATGACGACGAAGAACCCATTCCGGATCAGTTTAATCTGCAAAAATATATCATGCAGGATGGCGATGTGATGTGGCAGGCGGAGTTCCTCAATGGTGAAGGAGATTCCATCGATGCGCTGACGTTCCGCAGCGGTGCAGCGGCGCAGGCCATCTTTGATGAGGATTATGATCTGATAGAACTCGAAGAAGAATGGCAGGAAGAAGCCACGCTTTATGAATGGGATGAAGGTGAATATCAGCATGAACCGCCGCTCGATACTGAAGAAGGTAAAGCGGCATCTGAAGAATGGGACGATGAAGACGAATACCCGGGTCGTGATATCGATTAAGTCACTTTATTCATAAGGCCCGTGGCGGGCGTCAACCGGCAGCATGAACGTGTCGACAATCATCGACAGAGGAACATCGATAACAGTGACATAACGCCACGGGCTGTCCCGTAAATCCCACTGCACCCCGGGATAATACTGGTTACCATGCCCCTGTCCCGGCACAGTCCGGCTGATAATACTGCCGCATCCGGTCAGCATCGTCGCCAGCAATGCCAGCGCACACCCGCGAAAAATAACCCGATTAATCACTCACCCAACCTGTCGATTCAATTCAAAAGAAGTCTATTCAGCAACACCGTCAGCTTATCACGCACCCTGTGTGCCTTATGTTAAGGCAAGGTAAAAAATTCCGGCGCTCCCCGCTAAAGTGTAATCCGCCTTTCGTCACAAAGAAAACGGGCAGTATGCGTTCACATACTGCCCGTTTTTTATTTACCCCATGTCATTTTCAGGCGGATTTAACTTCAGGCGTCTGAGTGACAGGGAATGCCTGCACATTACGAGGCAGTTGCGCGTAGTAAGCACTCCATACCTGCTGATCAGGTTGCGTCCACACGGCAGAGTGTAAACGCGCCATCAGCACCGGATCACTTAACAGGATCAGGCGATCCGCCTTGCCCAGATCCTTAGGACCGGTTTTTAGCGCATGCTCAAGATGAGCACGACGGCCGTTTTCTACCGTTTCACGCAACAGGTGACGGGATGTTGCCATCGCCGTTGCCAGCGCGTTGAAGCCCGGATCGAAGACTGCATGCATAAAGCCGTTTTGCAGCTTACGCGAACGGTTCAGCGTCAGGTATTCCTCGGTAGCCACCAGTTCACGCGGAGGATCGTATTCTTCCGGGATCAGGAACAGTTTGGCTTTCTTACTCTTAATCCCTAACGTTGCCCGGCTCGACAGTACAGAGACGATTGGCGACAGGATAAGAGAGAAAACGATGGGTGCCAGCCACCACAGGAAACGCAAGTCCAGCCACGCCATACCGGCCGCCCAGACCGCACCCAGCAACAGCTGAGAACCGTGACGTTTAAAGGCTTCGCCCCATGGAGTATCGTCGTCATCGCGCTGCGGTGAGTTCCAGACCACTTCCCAACCCAGGAACGCGCTGACCACGAAGACAGTGTGGAACAACATACGTACCGGTGCCAGCAATACTGAGAACAGCATTTCGAGGAACATGGAAATCAGCAGACGGAATGCTCCACCAAACTGTTTTGCCCCTTTCGCCCAAATCAGCACAATACTCAGCAGTTTTGGCAGGAACAGCAACACCATGGTGGTCGAGAACAAGGCAATCGCCAGTTCCGGACGCCACTGCGGCCATACCGGGAATAGCTGACGGGGTTGCAGGAAATACTGCGGTTCCATCAGCGTGTGCACGACCTGCAATGCGGTCGACAAAGCCAGGAAGGTAAACCATAACGGTGCAGACAGGTAAGACATGACCCCCGTCAGGAACACCGCGCGGTGAACCGGGTGCATACCTTTTACCAGGAACAGACGGAAGTTCATCAGGTTCCCGTGACACCAGCGACGGTCGCGCTTCAGCTCATCGAGCAGGTTCGGTGGCAACTCTTCATAACTGCCGGGCAGATCATAAGCAATCCATACACCCCAGCCAGCACGACGCATCAATGCTGCTTCCACAAAGTCATGAGACATGATGGAACCCGCAAAGGAACCTTCACCCGGCAACGGTGCCAGTGCACAATGCTCGATAAACGGTTTCACGCGGATAATGGCGTTATGGCCCCAGTAATGGGATTCGCCCAACTGCCAGAAATGCAAACCAGCAGTAAACAGCGGGCCGTAAACACGGGTCGCAAATTGCTGACAACGCGCATACAGCGTATCCATGCCTGAGGCTTTTGGCGCAGACTGGATAATACCGGCGTTCGGGTTGGCATCCATCAGACGGGCCAGGCCGGTCAGACATTCGCCACTCATGACGCTGTCGGCATCAAGAATAACCATATAGGCATATTCCCCGCCCCAGCGACGGCACCAGTCATCAATGTTACCGCTTTTGCGTTTTACACGACGGCGACGACGGCGATAGAAAATACGTCCGTGACCCTCAACGTCGCGGCACACTTCCATCCAGGCTTTTTGTTCCGCTACGCAGATATCCGGGTCGTAACTGTCGCTCAGCACGTAGATATCGAACTGATCCAAATCTCCCGTCGCTTTGACTGATTCATACGTTGCACGCAGACCCGCGAAAACGCGCTCCACGTCTTCGTTACAAATCGGCATGATCAATGCTGTACGGTTGTTCGGATTCAGCGGCTCATTACCTTTGGTCGACGCGGTAATGCTGTATTTGTCCCGGCCGATAAGCAATTGCAAAAAGCCCATCAGCGCGGTCCAGAATCCTGCCGACACCCAACAAAACAGGATGGCAAACAGCACCAGGATCCCGGTCTGTAAAACGTAAGGCAGTAATTGCAGAACAGATTGTTGCCAGTCCTGATTGAGCATATCGCTTGGATCGATGAGTGCCCAGCCCTGATACGGGAGAATGGTTTTCATGTACCAGGTAGCAATTGCCGTCTGTACCAGCATCAGAACCAGCAGGATATAACGACGCACGGAACCGGCGTGGCGCCAGCGCTTTTCCGACTCAGGCATATGTGACGTAGTGTGACGCGAAACCGCGCTGCGCCCCATCAGGTTGTCCCAGAAACGCCCGACCGGGTTGGTGCGCCAGACATCAGGGAACATGCTGGAGCGTTTAACCGGTGGCATGGCGCGGGTAATCGTGCGCCCTTCGTTATCGGTTTCGTCTAAGGTGCCCTTTTCCAGGGCATCAGGCCAGCTTGCGCCGACACGGGCTTTCACTGACACCAGAGGCGCATCAGGATCGGCCGCATTAACCGTGGTCGTTACATCACCGCCTAAACGGTGATGTACAGTAGCAAAAGCCAGCTCCTGCTCAGCAGGAAGCTGCTGAGAGAGCGCCGCTTTCTGTTCATCAGTAAGCGGTAAGGCTTCTACATAATCTTGAGTAGAGTGCGTTGACTTATTCATTTGCAGGCAGCTGATAGCTCCAGGTTTCACTCAGAGTTTTATCGCCATTGGCCAGAGAAGCGCGCATTTCGATCGCCTTCTTAGGATCCTTAACTTTCAGGCGCAGCGTCAGACGCCAGCCCTTTGTGACAGGATTATAGCGTACGGAGTTTTCAACCAGATCACCGTTGTCGCCCACGCTGACCTGAGACACCACCGGCGTGTCGCTTTTCAGTGCTTTCAGGTTTGGACCGACAAAGTCGACCAGGAAAGCCACGCTGCCATCCGGCTCACGGATCAGATTCGACTGTTTCACGTCACCGGTAGAGCGCATAGTGCGTTCGACCCACGCCAGATCAGGAGAGTGCAATTTCTCTTCTTCACGGGTGAAATGTAAACGATAGTTCAGGCTCAGCGGTTTGCCGGCATCAGGCAACTGATCAGGGGTCCAGAAAGCCACAATGTTGTCGTTGGTTTCATCCGCAGTCGGAATTTCCACCAGCTCAACTTTCCCTTTACCCCAGTCGCCTTTGGTTTCAACCCAGCCACTTGGACGCAGGTCGTAACGGTCATCCAGATCTTCGAAGTTAGAGAAACTGCGACCGCGTTGCAGCAGACCAAAGCCTTTCGGGTTCTCCATAGAGAACTGGCTGACAGCAAGGTGTTTCGGATTGTTCAGCGGACGCCAGATCCATTCACCGTTACCCGCGTGGATAGACAAACCGTTGGAATCATGCAGCGCCGGACGGTAATTAAGCACCGGCGAAGGCTGGTTTGCGCCAAACAGGAACATGCTGGTCAACGGAGCCAAACCCAGTTTGCCAACTTTATCGCGCAGATAAACCTGAGACTGTACGTCAACAGTGGCTTCTTTACCCGGATAAACGTCCAGACGGTAAGCGCCGGTCGCACGCGGAGAATCCAGTAAGGCATAAATGACTAAATGCTTTTCATCCGGATTAGGACGTTCGATCCAGAATTCACGAAAACGTGGGAATTCCTCGCCGGAAGCCAGCGCAGTATCGATCGCCAGACCACGGGCAGACAAACCATAAACCTGGCCTTTACCGATGACGCGGAAGTAGCTGGCGCCCAGCACACTCATAATCTCATCATCTTTGTCGGCTTTGTTGATGGGATAAAGCACTTTGAAGCCGGCAAAGCCGAGGTTTTTCACTGAGTCAGCGTCATGCTTGACGTTGCCAAAGTTGAAATAGTCCGGGCTGTATTTGATCTCTTTGACTGAATCGGCGGTCACTTCATTGATTTTCACCGGCGTGTCGAAGTACATACCCTGATGATAAAATTCAAGCTTGAAAGGCGTATTCAGATTTTTCCAGTACGCTTTGTCATGATTGAATTGAATTTGTTGATAATCTGCGAATTTGAGATCGCGGAACTGAGACGGAAGATTGCTTTTCGGCGCTTCGTAACCTTTATCGGCTAATGCCTTCGCTTGTTTGGCAACATCATCTATAGAAAAAGCCCAGGCAGATGAGGTGAACATGGTCATCAACACTGCGGCACTTAGCAAACGGACTTTGATCATACGTGACCCTATGGAAAAATTTTTATCTGACACCTTGTCTCCTACGCGCGCTTCATTCATTCACTGTAACTATTTTAAGGGAAGTGTCAGGTTTCCGACAACTTGAGCAGTCGATGGTTCATCCATTGATGAACCGTTTAAGCGCAACAGGGTACAAGGATATCAATTCGTTGAAACTCCGGCTATGGAAACTTGTCCTATAACAAAGCATGTTTTAAGGTTAGAAACTAAACTAATGTCAACGATGGTCATTTTTGCTTACGTGCGAAATTAGCCTTAAAGACAAATTACGCTCTAAAATTAGGATGAGCTACTTACAATGGATACGTAATGACACAGCCAAAACCACAACGTGAGTTTTTCTTAGACTCCATCCGCGCATATTTGATGCTGCTGGGTATTCCTTTTCATATATCATTGATTTACTCCAGTCATATCTGGGCGGTAAACAGTGCAATACCTTCTCACGGCCTGACAATATTCAATGATGTTATTCACGCCTTTCGTATGCAGGTATTCTTTGTTATCTCCGGCTATTTTTCTTATATGCTGTATGAGCGTTATGATCCGCAGCAATGGCTGAAGGTGCGCCTGGAGCGTGTTGCCATTCCACTGGCGGCAGCCTTCCCGCTGATCACTATCCCCCAACTCTATTTTCTGATGAAATTCACCAGCAAATTTTCTGATTGGGATAATCTGGATTTTTATCAGAAAATTAACATTACCGTCTGGGAACTGGTTTCGCATTTATGGTTCCTGCTAACCCTGGTCATTCTCACCAGCATTTGTTTTTACCTCTTCAAATTCATTAAAGAAATTAAGACTAGTCGTATTCAAATAATAAAAAGCCGTACAAACAGCTTAGGAAAACTCTCAATTATCTTTTTATTTATCGGTTTAATTTACGCAGCATTTAACCGAAGCCTGTATCTTTTTGCGCCGCATTTACTTTCCAACGGTGCATTTAATTTCATTGTCATGCAGACACTGTTTTATCTGCCATTTTTCATCCTGGGTGCGCTTGCTTATAAATTCTCCTGGCTGAAAGAACTGTTTCTGAAACCGTCGGCTACCGCCGGTGTAGTCAGCATTTTCCTGTTCGCGGCTTACATGTTCAATCAACATGTCAATACACCCCAGCTGTACTCGATGGAAATCGATGCCATCATCACAACCCTGCTCGGGTTCCTGATGGTCAATGTGGTGTTTTCCTTCAGCCACTATTTACTCAATTTCCAGGCACCGTGGATCACCTACCTGGTCAATTCATCCTTATTTATCTATCTTATCCACCATCCTTTAACGCTGATTTACGGGGCGTTCATTACACCGAAAATCCATAGCGACTGGTTGGGGTTCTGGCTGGGGCTGGTATTTGTATTCGGTATCGCCTTTTTGCTGTATGAGATCCATAAGCGCATCCCTATCCTGCGGTTCCTGTTCTCAGGCAAACCACAGCAGCCGGTTAAAAAGAACTCAACCGACGTGCCGCCGCAGAATCAGGCTTCCTGATGCCAGACGACAAAAAGCGCCCTCAGGCGCTTTTTGTAAGACGGATAAAGTAAGAGGGAATTATTTGGTGCTTATCAGTCCCATTGATTTTGCCCACTCTGAAATGTGCCCCCGATAAAAGAAAGTGATGTCCAGCTCCAGCGAACATTCCTTTGAGGGTGTCACGCTGCCCAGACACGGGTATTCCTGCGGACGATATTCAAAAAGAAAATCATCCATTTCCTCATCAGTCAGCAACTTATCGCCTTCTATTTTATCCTGATAGAAATAGGCATCCAGCATCCAGGTACGGTATTCAAAGTCGTTTTTAATCAGTTGCATAGGGATAATCTCGCTAAATGACATATTACATATCTGACAGGGTTTTCCCCTGTGTGACGGCCTGTTTCATCAGATATGTGCCGTAGTCGAGCCATCCATTGCCGATCTCATAACAGGAAATTAACATACAAATGATCATTAGCAAGCTGCAATTGCTCTTAAAAGGCTTTTACCGAACTCATCCGCACTTAATAGCAAAAAAACACATCTTTATATAATTCAAACAAATGAATCACGTTACTTTCATTGATAAACCAATTAGTTAGGAGAAGATTATTAATCGCGGGGGATAAGGGTCAGGCTAGCTTAGGATGGGATGGGGTGGGATGTGAAGGGAACAGAACTGACATTGGGGATACTTTTGCATCGCCACTGCCAACCCTGTTCCCAAAATCTTTTTAACGCCTGTCATTCAACTCATCAAACTTGTGTTACCAACGCCCCGGAGGCGGACCTTCGCGCCAGTGTCCCGGAGGGCCATCACGCCAGTGACCAGGAGGACCATCGCGCCAATAGCCGGGTGGCGGGCCTTCATGCCAGTATTCATGATGCCAGTAGCGTGGCGGTGGTGCCGGTTCGTAATAAACCCAATGACCGCGGCCTTCATCACGATAATGATGCTCCCACCAGCCCGGTGGACGCCAGTCGCCCCCATCCCAATAGTATCCGCGGTCGTCACGGTCACCAATATGCAGTGACAACCCTGGCATATTAACGCCAAGCTCGACGTTCGCCTGTGCGACAGCTGGCAAAGTTAGCAAAACGGCGAGAACTAAAATCAGTTTTTTCATTGTGAACCTCACAACCTGCTTATCAGGTGGTGACAAAGTACTCCCGGCTATCTTCCTGTTCTATAGGAATTTATCCCAAAAAAAAACCCTTAACGGAACCCTTACAATTGCATCAGTACGCCATTGCGGGCAACCCGTTGCAACGCTATGGCGGCAAAGGAAATTCAGCGCATAAGGGCGAAGTAACCCTGAATGACAGACACAAAAAAACCGCCGTGGCGGTTTTCTGTTTGCTGCTTTGTTGTGCAAAATCAGCCGGGCAAAATCAGATTTTGCAGCCTTCGCAGTCACTTTCGTCCTGAACGGCTTCAGGCACTTCCGCTGCTTTTTCAGCTGCTTTAACTTCGGCAGTTTCCAGTGCAGCATCAATGTCAAAATCAAAAATATCGTCGCTCATTCTCATCACCTTAAATGTTCAAAATCGTATCCAGTATAAACGACAGGCCATGCCCGGCGTCGGTTTTTTTGTGCCCTGAGGCCGCAGGATTTGCATAAAGTGCATCAGGAAACCATAGTTATAGTGAATGCAACGGTGTCACGGAGACACTTTTTCGAAATAAATATGAGGAGAACCGGATGACGACGTCAAACATCAAAGCGTGGGCAAATACCCGTGAAACCTCTCACGAAATCGCTGAGGCCATTTTCAAACTGGCGAATAACGACGAGACGCTGGCACAGAAAATCTGGGAAGAAGGCAACGATGAAGTATTGCCTATCGCATTCGCCAAAACCAAGGAAGACCATTTGTTCTGGGGCGAAGAGAAGATTGACCGGAAAAATGTCTGATAATCACTGCGTCAGCGGCTGACAACCAGCCCTGAGTCTGACTTAGGGCTGAATCTGCGTTAAAGCATCAGGGCGTTAGCTGTCGAAGCCAAATCCCATTTTATGTGCCCACTCAAAGATTTGCTCTTTGTAGAAAAAACGTGGTTCACACACCCCTGGCTCGCCGGGTGTCTGGATCATCACAGCCACGCACGGATAAGCCACCGGGCGGGCGTCAAAGATAAAATCATCCACTTCCTGATCGGCAAACTCAGAGGTTTCGCCTACCGCGCTCGCCTGGAATATTTCATCCATTATCCACTGACGGTATTCAAATTCGTTGCTGATAAATTTCATCATTCACCTCTGCCTGGCTTTTACTCTGCTTGCGGCCATTGCCGGATTAAATCAATCGTGTAAGGCGTCGCCGCCACAGCAAGGACACACTTCGGCACGGGCCACGGACATTTGTGCACTGCCGTCGCTGTCCCACTCCACTCTCAAAGGTTTGCCGTTATCGTGTTCGGCTTTGATGAAACGATCAAAATGCGCAGCCTGCCCGGTCATCGTTTCGGTAACTAACAGTTCATCGCCAGCATAAATGCGTGCGGTAGCTTGTGCATCCTGTTTTTCGCCCGAAATGATTTTGTGCAGATGATGAATGGTAAGTTTGATTCGTTCCACTGGTCGCTCCTGTAACGGCTCAACATCTTTTTTCGCACAGTGATATACATTCACGAAAATGATGTCCAGCCGCTATTTTATCAGAGCATGCAGGGTAACGTCATGGCCTGTTGCCATGTTTAGCGGTGTTATGAGTGAGCTAACTGTGCGGTTCCGGTGCCGTCTGGCAACTGGCGCTCCAGCCGGGCCAGATCATAGACATCATAGAAATCCACAAAACCTTTGTGGCGGACAATCGATTCTATCCGGTTTTTAATGTGTTCACTGACCTCAGCAGCGCTGAGAATTTGCTTCACGGCATCAGCGGGAAGCTCACGGCTGAAATACCATTCGCCGTTATAGCAAACGCGTAAATCGAGCACCCCGATATCTTCATAGCGATAAACCGGTTTAATTTCCAGCAATAACATCGCGGACATAAAGATCAGGAAAGCCGTAAATCCGATAAACCATCCGAGCCCCATATAAGGTGAAACGTACATGACGATGCCTACGGCGATATACCCAACCAGCATAGCCAGGCATAACCATGGGTGATTTACAAAAAACTCAGCATTGATCCGCGCCTTACCATCGCGTTCTTCCAGGCGGTTGATGCGATCAATTTCACTGTTTAATACGTTTTTGATTACGTCCATCTCATACCTCATTGCGTCACGACTATAATGCAATCTGATTGTATTATTTTATCACGACAACTGTTATAGCGCGTAGAGCAGTTAACTGCTGTTAATCGTCAAACTGTTATAGTTTTGCACTTACATTCTACTCACCATGGAATCCGCTCAAGGCATGTCAGATAAAAGGAGATCATCATGGCATTATTAATTGTAGAGAGACCGGCCAAAAAGCTGGTCAGCTACCGGGTGGTTGGCCCCTATCAGGAGTCAATCCACAGTGGTTTTCAGCAACTGATGAAATGGGCTGCGCGGCACCATCAGACGCAAAATGAATGGCTGACGTGGTTTCATGATAATCCTGACATCACGCCGCCAGAAGCTTTGCGTGCTGATCCGTCAGTATGTGTAGCCGATAATTTTATTCTGGATGATGCACAGGGACTGGCGTTGCAAACATTGCCGGGAGGCACGTATGCGGCGTATCACACCACAATAACAGACGGCAATTTTGAAAAGGTCTGGCGGGAATTCTATAGCCAACTGCTGACCAGTACGACCTATCGTCCGGACGGAAAAGCGTGCTTTGAACACTATCTCAGCGACGGTTCCAACAATGGCATCTGGGAAGTGGTTCTCTATCAGTCAGTCGAAAAAATCCCGGCAATCCGCTGAAAGCGTTAAACCAGCAATGCAATATCGGACTGCACACAAAAATCGAGATAAGCCTGTGGTGGTTCAGCATCGCTGACCACCACATTAAATCGTGCGAGGGGTGCGATAGCGGCGGGCCTGACCTGATCAAACTTGCTGCTGTCAGCAACGAGAATACTCTGCGCTGAGCGTTCTATGGCCTGATGTTTCATCAGTAACTCATCAAAATTAAAACACGTCACACCGTGCCCGATCGTGACGCCCGCAGCGGAAATAAAAGCTTTCGCCGGGCGGATAAAGTCGAGCTCACTGCTGCGTCCGAGAGGCGTAAAAATGCTGTTACTGGATTTAAACGCCCCACCGCACAGGATAACTTCGCAGTGAGGTTTTTCCTGTAGCGCAAGAAAGGTATTCAGCGAATAGCAAATGGCGGTAAACACCCGGTCATCGGCAATATTTTCAATGACATAAGGCATTGTTGTACCGCAGTCAAAAAATACCGTGTCATTATCCTGGATCAGGCTGGCCGCGCGGGCAGCAAGGCGTTGTTTCTCAGCAATATGGCGTGTTTTCTGTTCACTGATAAAGTAATGCGTCGCCGGATTATTTTTCGGATCAATAACAATATAACCGCCAAGCAAAATTACCGGCGCAGGGGCCGCGCTGAGGTCCCGACGGACCGTCATTTCCGAAACATCAAGCAGTAAGGACGCTTCTTTAAGGTGAATTTTGTCGGTCTTTTTTAATGCCAGCAAAAGACGCTGGATCCTGTCTTCACGCTTATTTTCCATGATGCTATCTCACGCCTTCCCGGTTCGCAGCCGCCCACTATACCGCTGCCCGCCAGCCACCGCAAACCCCGCTAACACTGACATTACTGCAACTGACGAAGTGTCAGATAACCGCCAAACACAGCACCCGTATCAATATAAAACTGATTGGCAAATTGCATGACAGACTCGACCGGCGTATGTCCAAAATAAAATTCATCAGCGCCCGTAATCGACTGAAAACGACCGGCCAACGCATAATTCACACGGTCACGATTCCAGATAACTTCATAACCATCCATAGGTTTACCGAAAACATATTCGCCGGAAGGATAATCAGCATGAGCCACTACGATGTGCCTGCCCGCACGGGTGGTGAGTTCGAGGATATGTGGCAGCTTGTCAGCCTGTAAAATCAGCGCTTTTGCCTGTTCCTGTTGCTCCTGATCAAGTGCATAAAACCAGTCTCCGCCATTACGTAACCAGCGCGAGATATTCTCTTCGTGTATAGCATCAATCGCCATCTGCTCGTGGTTTCCACGTACACAGGCGAACCAGCTTTCATTAAGCAGTTTCAAACAGCCGACACTGTCAGGCCCACGATCGGCCAGATCGCCCACCGATAACAGCAGATCACGGTGGGGATCGAAAGCCACTTTCGCCAGTTTCTCCTCAAGCAGACTCAGGCAACCATGCAAATCGCCGACAATATAAATGTGTCTGTATATTGAACAATCAATACGCTGGTACAGAGCAGAAATCATACTTGGCAAAAATCCATAATCGGAACGAATACCTTAAGTGTAATGCAAGATGATGAGGAGGAAAGCGGAGAAAAGTGGCAGAAAACTTTCCTCTTCTCATCAGCGGCTTGTGCGCTCTCTACACTGAGTTGGCGCTGAAATCCACTGATAATTAAATTATCGTTAAGTAACTGACGCCTTTTTGTGCTAGACTATTGCCCGCTCTAAGTAAAACCGGAGGTTTTATGAGTTCCACAGTTTTAAGCGCTCAAGACGAGTGTCCGTTGTGTCAAAGCACGAATAAGACGTCGGTTAATATGTCGGCGAAAATAGTTACTGTGACCTGCACTTCTTGTGGCCGGTACAGTATCTTCCGCAAAACCATGGAAGAGATCTCAATCGACAGGAAGAAACGCGTTGCTCTGCAGGCGTTTTTCACCAGCCAGCCTAACTACCATTTGCCGCTATCAATCAGGGCATTGAGCAACACTGATTCATCGGGTGAATTCTGACCCTAAAAACGCCCCTCGGGGCTGTTTTAATCTCTGTTTTCTTCATCCCTTTTAATTCAACATCCGACACCGTGTTCAGAATATTTTATTCTGTCTGAGGCCGAGTGCGTGAAGGATGTATCGAAGAAACACTTAAGGCCCCTGTACAGGTGGCCTTTTTTATTGCATCAGCAAGGCATGAATTTCAGGCATAAAAAAACCACCCGAGGGTGGCTATAAACGACATTACTACTTGTATTGCTTTTGATTATTCGGTTAATTTTCCATGGTACCCGGGACGAGACTTGAACTCGTACAGCCATAAGCCGAGGGATTTTAAATCCCTTGTGTCTACCGATTCCACCACCCGGGCTCCGGGAAAATTGGAGGCGCGTTCCGGAGTCGAACCGGACTAGGCGGATTTGCAATCCGCTACATAACCGCTTTGTTAACGCGCCTTAAATCTTACTACTTGTCTTGCACTTAAACCAATTCAACAATCAGTTTAAGAAAATTTGGAGCGGGAAACGAGACTCGAACTCGCGACCCCGACCTTGGCAAGGTCGTGCTCTACCAACTGAGCTATTCCCGCTTTAATCAGAACATACTGATTTTTTTAACTAATCTTTTGGCACAAGACTGGCTGCCTTCCGATGCGTTGCATTCTACTGACCTGACAGATTGAGTCAATAAAATTATCTGCTTCATGCGATCGTTTGACGTTTTTTGCGGCAGTTTGATCAGGGTTCCAGCAAATCATGGCGCGCAGCGTTCAGATATTGGAACATTGACCAGAAAGTCAGCACTGCCGCAATATAAAGTGCAACGACACCCACCCATACCACGATGGCATCAGGACGCCATAACAGCGCGACCAGCGACAGCATTTGCGCTGTGGTTTTCACTTTACCGATCCAGGAAACCGCCACACTGCTGCGTTTGCCAATCTCAGCCATCCACTCACGTAGCGCGGAAATAATGATTTCACGGGCAATCATGGTGGCGGCCGGGAGAGTAATCCACCAGGAATGAAAATACTCAGCCACCAGCACCAGCGCAATCGCCACCATCACTTTATCGGCGACCGGATCAAGGAATGCACCGAAACGCGTCGTCTGCTTCCAGCGGCGAGCCAGATAGCCGTCAAACCAGTCTGTCACGGCAGCAAAAACGAAAATCAGCGCACAGGCCATTGATGCCCACGGATAAGGCAGGTAAAAGGCCAGCACGAAGAACGGTATCAGTACAACGCGGAACAGGGTAAGGCACGTAGGTATATTAAATTGCATAGCGAAGGTAACTGTTTGTCCGGTGTGGATATTATGAGTATGTTGCTACATTGCCCTTAGTGTTTCAACGCATTATGAATCTTTTCTGCCAATGCGATTGAAATACCCGGTACCTGCGCAATTTCCTCTACGCTGGCATTCAGTAATGGCTGAATGCCTCCCATGTACTTCAGTAAAACCTGACGCCGTTTCGGTCCGACGCCTTCAATTTCTTCCAGTGCGCTGGTCGTACGGACTTTTGCACGTCTCTGCCGGTGGCCGGTAATGGCATGGTTATGCGAATCATCACGAATATGCTGGATGAGATGTAACGCCGGTGAATCCGCAGGTAACGCGATCCCTTCACCTTCTGGCACAAAGAACAGAGTTTCGAGCCCGGCTTTACGATCCACACCTTTCGCAATACCAATCAGTAAAGGTTTAGATTTGTCCCACTCTACATTCAGCGAATGAAACACATCCAGCGCCATGCCGAGTTGCCCTTTACCACCATCAATAAAAATGACGTCAGGAATTTTATTATCATCGAGCGCTTTGCCATAGCGACGTTGCAGTACCTGCGCCATCGCCGCGTAGTCATCGCCGGGCGTAATACCGGTAATGTTATAGCGCCGGTATTCAGAACGTACCGGACCATTGCTGTCAAAAACCACGCAGGACGCGACCGTCTGCTCGCCCATAGTATGGCTGATGTCGAAGCATTCCATGCGGTTAATTTCCGCAAGATGGAGTGTTTTTGCGAGTTCTGACATCCGCTGATGGATTGTCGACTGCTGCGCCAGTTTGGTCGTCAGCGCGGCAGAGGCATTGGTGCGCGCCAGTTTCAGATAACGGGCACGGTCACCCCGTGGTTTACTCTGGATTTGTACTTTGCGCCCGGCCAGTTCGCTGAGCGAATCGGCCAGGAGATCTTTTTCCGCCAGACTGAAATCCAGCAGAATTTCACCGGGCAGTGTCCGTTGCTGACTGCCCTGCAAATAAAATTGTCCGACGAAAGTTTGCACCACTTCGCCCAGATCGGTGCCGCCCGGTACTTTTGGAAAATAACTACGGCTGCCTAATACTTTGCCCTGACGGATAAACAGAACGTGCAGGCAAGCCATGCCTGAGTCGAAGGCCACGCCAATCACATCCAGATCTTCGCTGTTACCCGACACGAACTGTCGTTCTGTCACACGGCGTACAGCCTGGATTTGATCGCGTATCCGTCCGGCATCTTCAAAACGCAGCGTTTTACTGGCCTCTTCCATGCGGTTGACGAGTTGCGTGACCACCTGCTGGTCTTTACCGGAGAGGAAAAGGCGCACATATTCCACCTGATCTTTATAATCCTCCTCACTCACCAGCCCTTTGACACACGGCCCCAGACAGCGGCCAATCTGATATTGCAAACAAGGACGTGAACGGTTGCTGTAAACGCTGTTTTCACACTGGCGTATCGGGAAAAGTTTTTGCAGCAGCGCCAGTGTCTCACGTACGGCATAGGAATTCGGAAAAGGCCCGAAATACTCGCCTTTGGCATGCTTAGCGCCGCGATGTACTGACAGTCTTGGATGGTTATCCGCGCTGAGGAAGATCAGCGGATATGACTTATCATCGCGCAACAATACGTTATAACGTGGCTGATAAAGTTTGATGTAATTATGTTCAAGAAGCAGCGCTTCGGTTTCCGTGTGGGTCACGGTGACATCAATTTGCGCGATGTTTTTGACCAGAGTTTCGGTTTTACGGCTGGAAACCTGGACGCGAAAATAACTCGAAAGACGTTTTTTGAGGTCTTTGGCTTTACCTACGTAGATTACGGTGCCGCTGGCGTCATACATTCTGTAGACGCCCGGCTGGCTGGTAACCGTTTTCAGAAAGGCTTTTGGGTCGAAACGCTCATCACTCACTGCCTGATTAAGTCTCCGTGTTGAATAAACCGTGTCGTATTGCCAGATGTGTTAACTCAACATCACCGCTGATATTTAATTTACTAAACATCCGATAACGATAACTGTTAACGGTCTTCGGGCTCAAGCTAAGTTGTTCAGAAATTTCATTGACCTTTTGCCCTTTAGTGATCATCAGCATGATCTGCAGTTCACGCTCGGATAAGGAATCAAAAGGCGTTTCGGACTGCGGTTCAATCTGGCTTAATGCCATTTGCTGAGCAATGTCGGAGGCAATATAACGCTGACCCGAGTCAACCAGACGAATGGCATTGACCACTTCCTGCGGAGCCGCCCCTTTGCTCAGGTAACCGGAAGCGCCCGCCTGCATTACTTTGGCCGGCAGCGGATTTTCAGTATAAATCGTTAAAATGATGATCTTGATACCGGGGGAAAAGCGGACGATTTTTTTGGTCGCCTCAAGCCCGCCAATACCTGGCATATTCATATCCATCAGGACGATATCAACGTCATTGGTCCGACACCATTTGACGGCATCTTCACCGCATTGCGCCTCACCAACAACTTTGATGCCTTTGATATCTTCCAGAATGCGTCGGATCCCTGCGCGCACCAGTTCGTGGTCATCAACAAGAAGAACGCTAATCAAAGAGAATTCTCCAAAAAATAAGGGCAACACACCGTCAGGGACTTCACACTTGTCTTACGTAAACCTACGTAGCGAACATTAAATTTGCTCTCAGACAGCTTATAAATGAAGAGAAGGTGACAAATAAGAGGCCAATATCAACAAACTCGCCCCACTACCGCTCATCGGTAGTATTTTTAAAACAGAAAGATACTGTGATTTATTATAGCCTGCGTATTTTACTCTATCAGGCGTTCCTGACCAAGAAATGTCTGCAAAAAACTAGTTTGCTGAATGTAAATGAGAAGTACAATCACCGGCCTTAATAAATTATAAAAAATACCTTTCTAATCAACGGTGAACCAGGGAAATTTGCGTTCTTATTTAGACTGTAAGAAAATAACCGCCGGTCTTTTCTCTTACCTGAAACTCTCTTTACACCGGCCTGACTATTTAAGCGTCAACACGGTCCCTTCATATATCTATGATATATCCAATTATTATTTGTGATCGCACGAATTGCCGATGGCTTATATGAATAACTCTGCACATAAACATGAAAGACTCTCAACCACTCATTATGTTTAGTATTCTTTACTGACTGTCAGAAAAGTCTATATGCGGGCACATCGCCGCGCATTTTAAGCATCCTTTCTGACGCTGCCCTAAAACATGCCATCTATGCTAAAATGCGGCCACTTTTCACCGGTTCAGAATTCAGTACGCTGCCTGACAGCATGCCTGAGGAGATAAAAATAATGAGTAATTGCGATTTTACAACGGAAGCAAACGTTGAAACACTGGCTACAGAAGTTGCCTGCCTGAAAGCCACCCTGACCCTGATCCTGAAAGCGATTGGCCAGGCTGACGCCGGTAAAGTGATGCTGAATATGGAACGTTTTGTCGCGCAGATGGAAGACGAACAGCAGGCTGAAGTGTTCAAAAATTCCCTGCAGCAAATTAAGTTCGCTTACCGCCAGTAATGCTTTTCAGAGTCTGTCGCCTGGCGGGCTCTGCCTTCTCCTTCCGGTTATCCCCCGTAATGTCTGCTATAATCAAGCCCTGATTCATTCAATGAGGACATACGCATGAGCGATGAAAATAATAAAGAAAACAAAAGCAAAGCCGATGAAGTCCATGTCAGTGACGGGCTGGGCGAACTGTTTGAAGTTTCGGAACAACTGACTGAAGAAGAAATTGAAAAAGCGGCAGAAGAAGCCAGGCAAGCCGTAGAAGATGCCAAAAAACAGAAACATCATTGATCAATGCATCACAATTTCCTTGCTCCGCATCAGGCGATTGCGCCTCTGGCCATTGATTATCAACATGGCGACAGCGAACCCGCCCACAGTCACAACTGCTCACAGCTGATTCATACGCTATCCGGCATTGTAGAAGTGCATACGTCACTCGGCACCTGGATGGTGCCGCC
Organism: Rahnella sp. CFA14(1/10); assembly: GCF_004195095.1. Classification (NCBI taxonomy): domain Bacteria; kingdom Pseudomonadati; phylum Pseudomonadota; class Gammaproteobacteria; order Enterobacterales; family Yersiniaceae; genus Rahnella; species Rahnella sp. CFA14(1/10). The sequence continues at coordinate 505,428 of NZ_SEWS01000001.1, forward strand.
CGGGCGGGGAGTCTGGCTGCCTGCCTATGTTGAACATAGCCTGCGTTTTATCGGTGGTGTCAAGGCCCGCACACTGTTTGTCGATCCCCTGGCCCGTGCTGATTTACCTGCGCAATGCCAGGTAGTACAGATTTCTCCGCTGCTGCGTGAATTGATTTTATCATCGCTGACCATTCCGGCCGATTATTTGTCCGGCGGGCGCGATGAACGCATCATGGAATTATTACTCGATGAACTGCGTCTGTTGCCGACGCTGCCCCTTTACCTGCCGGAACCAAAAGAGCCGGAGCTGACCGAACTTTGCCAACAGATTCGTGCAGATCTGTGTTCATCCTGGGAGCTGGAAGATGTCGCGCAGCGTCTGGATATCAGCAGCCGCACGCTTTCGCGCCGTTTCCAGCGCGAAACCGGATTACGTTTCAGTGACTGGGTTCGTCAGGCAAAATTGCTCGAAGCGCTGAATCAGCTTGCTGCGGGGATTTCCGTTATTGATGTGGCGCTGGCACTCGGCTACGACAGCCCGAGTGCCTTCAGTGCGATGTTTCGCCGGTCACTCGGCGTCTCACCCAGCGAATATTTTAATCAGCCATAACAGCACTGGCTGCATTGAACAGCGCCTGCAATGAGGCGCTGGACACATCGCTGTCGATGCCTACGCCATAATAATTTTCCCCCAACCGCCCGCGACAACTCAGATACGCCACAGCACGACTGTGACTTTGATGCCCCAGCGTATGTTCGTGATAATCACCGATTTCCAGTTGCACGTCGTAACTGCGACGCAGCGCATCGGCTGCACCGGACAGCAAACCATTACCGCTACCGGCGATATGCTGTTCTTCATTGCGATAACGGATCCGTGCACTGAAATGGCAGACATTTTGCTCATCGCTGCGAATGTCGTAACTCAGCAGTTTTACCACCGGTTGATCGGTTAATCCGTAACGCTGACGGAACAGCCGCCAGATATCGCTGGTGCTCATTTCCTTGCCATGCGTATCGGTTTCACGTTGAACCGCTTTGCTGAAATCAATTTGCAAACCACGCGGTAATTTCAGCCCGTGATTCTGCTCCAGCAACCAGGCCGCTCCGCTTTTCCCGGACTGACTGTTAACGCGGATCACCGCTTCATAGCTGCAACCGACATCCGCCGGATCTAAGGGCAGGTACGGCACGCGCCAGACAGGGCTCTCCGTCACTTTCTGTGCAGCAAACCCTTTTTTGATGGCATCCTGATGCGAACCCGAAAATGCCGTAAATACCAGTTCACCGGCATACGGATGTCGCGGATGGACAGGCAACTGGTTGCATTCTTCCACTGCCTCGACAATCGCCTGCAAATTGCTGAAATCCAGCTGCGGCGCGACGCCCTGAGTGTAAAGATTCAGTGCCAGCGTCACGATATCCACGTTGCCGGTGCGTTCACCGTTACCGAAAAGGCATCCTTCCACGCGGTCGGCACCGGCCAGCATCGCCAGCTCTGCACAAGCTACCCCGGTTCCGCGATCATTGTGCGGATGAACACTGATTGAAACCTGTTCCCGGCGGCTGAAATGGCGGCAGAACCATTCAATCTGGTCGGCGTAAATATTCGGAGTACTGACCTCCACGGTTGCTGGCAAATTAATGATCATCGGTCTTTTAGCGCCCGGCTCCCAGACATCCGCCACGGCTTCACACACTTCCAGTGCAAACTCCAGTTCGGTGAAACAGAAGGTTTCCGGCGAATATTCAAATGTCCATTCTGTCTGCGAATATTGCCCGCACAGTTGACGGATCTGCTGAGCGCCGCGAACCGCCAGCTCGCGTGTTGCGGCCTGATCCTGATTAAATACCACTTCACGAAATACCGGTGCAGTCGCGTTATATAAATGCACGATGGCGCGCGGTACATCTTTAAGCGCCTCAAAAGTGCGGGCAATCAGATCCGGGCGCGAAGGTGTCAGAACCTGAATCACCACGTCATCCGGAATGAGCCCTTCTTCAATCAGGCCCCGGACAAAATCGAAATCGGTTTGTGAAGCCGAGGGAAACGCCACCTCAATCTGCTTAAAACCACACTTCACCAGCAAATCAAAAAACTGACGCTTACGGGCATTATCCATAGGTTCTGCCAGTGCCTGATTACCGTCACGCAGATCACTTGAACACCATTGCGGGGCTTTATCGAGGATATTTCCCGGCCACCGGCGGTCAGGTAAATTCACTGGCGGGAAGGGACGATACTTTTGCGACGGGTCGTTTAACATACGATTCTCCATTTATCATTGAGGCTGCGGTTATGTTCCGTTAAAGCCATAGTACGCAAACGATAAATGCCTGCGCCTGACTAACTGACAGCAACCCCCGCAAAACGGACAAAAAGAGAATGATCAATGAATCAGCGTCATGCTGATGTGGCGGGAAGAACTGCAATGTGACTCGGCGCGGGGCTTTTATTTCCGGGATCGCGGCAACATAGCCCGATCTCCGGATGGCCAACGTCTTATCTCTGATGCCAACGTATAGTCTGTGCACCTAAAAAAACCCGCACTCGGCGGGTTATTTATTGTGCTATTTATTGCTGCTGCCTGCCGGCCGGATGTTATAGGTTCCGAAGAAACTACGATCCGTTTCCAGGCTGATACTTTTACCGTTCGCATCTACGGTAATCGAACCCGATGTTTTAGTCAGTGCACAGGCAATGCGAACATTAATGGTGCGTATCCCGTTCGGCACATTCAAATCCACGTACTGATTAAAATGCAGGGAAGCCACGGTCTGTCCGTCTAAAAACACCATCAGCGGACACGTTTTCTCAAACGGCACCACTGACCACTGTTCTAAACGGTGTAAACGGATATGGGTCTGCCCTGCCGGCGGGGTCGCGCTGGCGTTAGCGAAAGATGACTTAACCTGCAGCGTCGGTTCATACGGATTGGCTGCGCACCCGGCTAAGAATAAAGCCGCCAAGGCCACCAGTGTTTTTTTCATCATTATCTCCCTGAGTTTATGAACGAATGATAACAGTGTGCGCGTGGCGGGCAACAAAAACCGGCAGGTGCAGGTTACGGAATGTCCGCAACCTTCAAAAGTCATCTCAATCTGTGACATTAGTACAAAAAAACATCACCCGAATTGCTAATAGCCAGCTACTGGTATTTGATATTCTTGTTAAGATTTTTCCGATCAGACGTTCAACTCAGTTTCAGGAATACCTATGTACAGTTACACACTTATCGCCCCCGCCGGGATCGTAAAAGCCTACGAAGAAGAATTCCGCGAAAAAGGGATTGAGTTACTGGTTGCCAAACAGAATCGTTCGGAGACGGTCGTCTTACGCAGTGACCAGTTCACCGAAGAAAGCACATTTATCACGCATGTTCATTTATTGATCTTCAGCCTGTGCATGCGCGTACAAAAACAACTCAAAAATGGCGATAGCCCTAATACGACGATTATGTACTGATTTTTCTTCCCTGCGACTTTTCATGTCGCAGGGAAGAACATCATCAGCCCTCACTCAGGCATTTTTCAACAACTGCATTGTAGACTTCCTCAACGGTGATTCTGTCCATCGGATGTTTCAGCTGGTGGGATGGGTCATTTTCGACAGGTGGCCTGTAAATAACCTTGTGCAATTCCGGGTTTTGATAAGGCCCGTTTTCGTCGGGTGAATTAAGCACGAACAGACTGATGGTCTTCGTTTTAGCTGCAATCGCTAAATGAAGCGGTCCTGTATCATTAGTCACTAAAAGATCCATCGCATCGATCACTGACAACAACTCCGGCATAGTTGTTTTTCCCGTAATATCAGTAAATTGTGCTCCGTGCGCCTCTTCCATCCTGGCAATAAAACGCTCTGCGATCTCAGTTTCGGCGGGTGAACCAATCAGGATCAGATGAAAAAGCGGTGACGTTTCAATTAACAGCTTGGCCAGACCTGCAAAATGTTCTACCGGCCATCGGTGCGTCATTTTAGATGCCCCCATTTGCAGCCCAATAAGGATCTTGCCAGGTTTTTTATCGAATGCAGGAATCCGTGCAGGTATAAACATCTCCGTATTATCAGGTTTGCTGCCCAGCAAACTGACTAAATCAAGTTTTCTCTGAATAATATGCTTCGATTGTCCCCGGGTAATACCAGACAACCACTTCTCCATACCTGCAGGTTCATTACGGTAATAATCTTTAAATATAAATTCACAGCCCGACATGATGGAAGCGATAATATCATAAGGGGCGCGGCTATGAAGAATAATGGCTAGTTGAGGCTTTTCTCTTCTCAGAACAGAGACAAGTTTTTTCATGTCACTGTAGTGATTATCCATAGGAAGAACGCGATCAAAATTGTCACCGGGCTCAACCAGCTGTGAATTTTGCTGGCTGGTAACAAGAATAATCCTTGCTGCAGGATAACGTCGTCTTACCGCCCTTATGGCCGGCGTACTGAACATAAAATCACCCAGCCGTTTTGTAGAAAATATCACTACCCGCTCAAAGTCATGCTCTTTATCAAATGACGTTATATTTCTCAGATTTCCTGCACACTGGCTATAACACGACAGCAAAACATTGATTAATTTGATTCTGATATTTTTCCAGGACACGTACAAACCTCTTTTTAGCCAGTCAATAGCCAACAACATCCGCTTATAAATCAAACAACCGCTGACTCTCACAAAGGAATAATTTTAAATTATCCTTGCGTCAAAACCGGCGTGCCGAATTGTCAGGTATATTACTATCCATTTTATAAAAATGGCATTATACGGCAAATGAGGGAAATAGTGCCTGGGAAAGAGGGGTTATGATTAACTCATTGATTTAAAAATTGTTGGTGGGTCGTGGCGGGTTCGAACCGCCGACCAATTGATTAAGAGTCAACTGCTCTACCGACTGAGCTAACGACCCAACGGGACGGATTATTCTCCTCTATCCGGATGATGTCAAACGCTTATTTATGCTTTATTGACAGTTAATACGCGTCATATTTGTGAAGCCCATCACGTCCAAAAACGGTATTATTGCCGCCATCCTGGAAGATATTTGATTAATTAACACTCAGTTATCCGCGATGTAAAAATTACGATACATTTTTTTCTTCGGCATTTTTCATGCCAGTTATAATAAATGCACGCTTAACATTACTATTACACACTTCACACACGCTATCGTTCCAGCCGTGGTGAACACAGAGCCATTCAGAGCTTAAGAAATTGACGTAAATGAATGCGATATGGCGGAGTTCATACGCAAAAAAGCAAAAAACAGGAATCAATACAACATGCAAGAAGAGTCAAAAATCCTCGTCCAGCCGGGGGAAGAGAACGCAGAAGGTTTGCGGCGAAATCTCTCTAACCGTCACATCCAGCTGATTGCCATTGGCGGTGCTATCGGTACCGGCCTGTTTATGGGCTCAGGCAAAACCATCAGCCTGGCAGGTCCGTCCATCATCTTCGTCTATATGATCATCGGCTTTATGCTGTTTTTCGTCATGCGTGCGATGGGTGAATTGTTACTGTCCAATCTCGAATATAAATCTTTCAGCGACTTTGCCGCCGATTTACTGGGCCCGTGGGCCGGGTATTTCACCGGCTGGACCTACTGGTTTTGCTGGGTGGTCACGGGTATCGCTGACGTCGTGGCGATTACCGCCTACGCACAGTTCTGGTTCCCCGGCCTCTCGCAATGGGTCGCCTCGCTGATCTGCGTGCTGGTGCTGCTGAGCCTGAATCTCGCTACCGTGAAAATGTTTGGTGAAATGGAGTTCTGGTTCGCGATGATCAAAATCGTCGCCATTGTCGGGCTGATCATCGCCGGGCTGGTGATGGTGCTGACTCACTTCCAGACGCCAACCGGCACCGTCGCGTCATTCAGCAACCTGTGGAATGATGGCGGATTCTTCCCGAAAGGTGTCAGCGGTTTCTTTGCCGGTTTCCAGATCGCCGTGTTTGCGTTTGTCGGCATCGAACTGGTCGGCACCACCGCCGCCGAAACTAAAGATCCGCAGAAATCCCTGCCGCGTGCCATCAACGCTATCCCTTTGCGCATCATCATGTTCTATGTGTTCTCGCTGATCATGATTATGTCGGTGACGCCCTGGAGCCATGTGGTGGCAGATAAGAGCCCGTTTGTTGAACTGTTTGTGCTGGCCGGTCTGCCGGCGGCGGCGAGCATCATCAATTTTGTGGTACTGACCTCTGCCGCCTCTTCAGCTAACAGCGGCGTATTCTCCACCAGCCGAATGCTGTTTGGTCTGGCACAGGAAGGCAACGCGCCGAAAGCATTCGGCAAGCTCTCTTCCCGCGCAGTGCCGTCGAACGGCCTGACCTTTTCGTGTATCTGTCTGCTCGGCGGTGTGGTGCTGATTTACCTGATCCCGAATGTGGTGACGGTCTTCACACTGGTCACCACCGTTTCTGCGATCCTGTTTATGTTCGTCTGGACCATCATCCTCTGCGCTTACCTGGTCTACCGCCGTAAACGTCCGCAACTGCACGAAGCCTCAATCTACAAAATGCCGCTCGGCAAACTGATGTGTTGGGTCTGTATGGCATTCTTTGCTTTTGTTCTGGTACTGCTGACCTTGCAGGATGATACGCGACAGGCGCTGTTGGTCACGCCGCTGTGGTTTGTGATCCTGGGGATAGGCTATGGGTTGCGCAGCCGCAGTCGTAAAGCCTGAATGATGAACTCATGATGTCAAAAAGGAGCCATCTGGCTCCTTTTTGTTTTAATCAACGTCCAGTGCCTGCCTGAACTGCTCCCACATTTTTGTGGCAGACGGTCTGGCCGACGCCACTTTCACCGGCAGTGCCGGCGGCGCACCGGCTTTCATATCGCCGAGATCGAATACAAACGTGTAATCAGGTTCCTGCCCCATGCGTAAGTCACTGACCAGAATATGGCCGCCCTGCTCTTTAACGCTGAAAAAACCGTGGCTGAACCAGGCGACACGCGCCAGAAACGGGTTATCTTTGTGGGCTTCATACAATGCCTCACCGCGGGGATAGAAGCGGAAACGGATCGGTGAATCCGGGTGCAGCAATGAGGTGAAACCTTCGCCGTAACTGTCTTTACTCATCACGACCACACGCCACACCAGCGAATTGAGGGGTGTCGGCGTGACCAGAACCTGCGTACTGTCAATATTTTGCCGTTGCAGCTCTGTATCGACATGCCGTGTCACCTGATATTGTTCAATCATGGTACAGGCCAGATACAGGCAACTGATGCCCAGTAACACGTTATTCCACATAATGCCGCGCTGCTGCTCGCGATACAGCGCCAGACCAACACCGGTAATCAGCGGCAGGGTATAGAGCGGATCGATAATAAAAATGCTGCCGACCGCAAAAGGATAATGCGTAAAAGGGATACCGAGTTGGGTGCCGTAAACCGTCATCACATCCAGCAGCGGATGGGTGATCAGAGCCAGCCAGACAGTTCCCCACCAGCGCCGGAAATGTTGCCCGGCGCTGAACAGTTTGGCCATCAGCCAGGCCATCAGCGGAGATATCAGCGTCAGATAAAACAACGCATGGCTTTCGGTGCGGTGCAGGGTCATATTGCTGATGACATCACCGTGATCGTAAAACACATCCAGATCGGGCAAGGTTCCGCAGACCGCGCCAGCCAGTGCAGATTTCCATACCGGCGCACGTTTGCCCATCACCGCAATGCCCACTGCAGCGCCAAGCACTAATTGTGAAACTGAATCCATTCTGCCCCCTTAAGCCCGAAGCTGAATGCCTTCGGTAATAATGCGCTGCACATTACACACGGTTTGTTCAAAGAATTCAGGATCACTGAGCGTTTTACCGGTGATGGCTTCGACCTGTACCCCGAAATCGGCGTAGTGCTGCGTGGTCGCCCACAGCATAAAAATCAGCTGCATCGGATCAACCGGCGCGATCAGTTCTGCTTTAATCCAGCCGCGGATCACATCCGATTTATCTTCCACCAGCGTTTTCAGGCTGCCGCCCAGCTCCTGTTTCAGCAGCGGTGCACCCTGTACCATCTCGAGACAAAACAGCCTGGATGCCTGCGGGTGATCGCGGGAAACACACAGCTTCAGGCGGATATATTCACGGATAGCTTCCAGCGGATGCTGATCAGATTGCAACGCTTTCAGCGGTGCCAGCCAGATATCCAGCAATCCTTTGAGCACGGCGATATACAAATCTTCTTTTGACGGGAAGTAATACAGCAGATTGGTTTTGGACACATCGGCACGCTCGGCAACCTGATCCAGACTGGTGCCATGCATGCCGTACAACGAGAAAAACTCAAGTGCCGCTGCCATGATATTGCCACGTTTGGCAGCGACTGCCCGCGAACGTCGCGTCGGGGCTTTCGTCAGCGGCTGGCGGGATTTATTCTCTCCGGCGTCAGCCTGCACAGATTCGACCAATGGCTTCACAATGTCTCCCTGAGACGAATAGCAAGGCTGAAATCATAGCAAATGGCGATACAAGCGACTATCGCTATGCATCCCGGTGATTGCAGTAACACCTACGACAACAATCAGTAACCACAAAGAGTTATGAATTTAACAAATTTGCACCATTTCCGTTCAATCCTGCCTGATAAACGTGCAGCCATTTTTGACCAGATGGTCTGAAACAGACCATTTGCTCTACCAAAAACCAACACCGAAATTTAACTCACTGATAATTAAAAAGATTAAAAAACTGGCATCCCGCTTGCAATACCCATCATGAATTCCTTCCTTCGCGTTGCATCATGAGGTGAGCTATGAAAATCGGTGTCTTCATTCCTATCGGCAACAACGGCTGGTTAATTTCAGAAACTGCGCCGCAGTACAAACCCACCTTCGAACTGAACAAAACCATCGTGCAGAAAGCGGAGCACTATCATTTTGATTTCGCGCTGTCGATGATCAAACTGCGCGGCTTCGGCGGCAAAACCGAATTCTGGGAACACAATATGGAGTCGTTCACGCTGATGGCCGGTCTGGCCGCCGTGACTTCCCGCATTCAGCTGTATGCCACCGCCGCCACGCTGGTGATGCCACCGGCAATCGTTGCGCGCATGGCCGCTACCATTGATTCCATCTCCAACGGCCGTTTCGGCGTAAACGTCGTCACCGGCTGGCAGAAACCCGAATACGAACAAATGGGCATGTGGCCGGGCGATGATTATTTCAGTCGCCGCTATGACTACCTGACCGAATACGTCAGCGTGCTGCGCGACCTGTGGGGCACCGGTCACTGCACGCTTGACGGCGAATTCTTCAAAATGGACGACTGCCGCGTCAGCCCGCGTCCGCAGAGTGAAATGAAAGTCATCTGTGCCGGGCAAAGTGATGCCGGCATGGCGTTCTCCGCTAAACACGCGGACTTCAACTTCTGCTTCGGCAAAGGCGTCAACACGCCAACCGCCTTTGCGCCCACCGCTGCCCGCATGAAAACGGCGGCTGAAGCTGAGAACCGCGATGTTTCCTCTTATGTGCTGTTTATGGTGATTGCCGACGAAACCGACGCCGCCGCCCGCGCTAAATGGGATTTGTATAAATCCGGAGCTGACGCCGATGCGCTGGCATGGCTCACCGATCAGAGCAGCAAAGACACCAAATCCGGCAGCGATACCAATGTCCGCCAGATGGCCGACCCGACCTCCGCCGTGAATATCAACATGGGTACCCTGGTCGGTTCTTACGCCAGCGTGGCCAGAATGCTCGACGAAATCGACACAGTGCCCGGGGCCGGCGGCGTGCTGCTGACCTTTGATGATTTCGTGGAAGGCATCGAAAACTTTGGCCGCTACATCCAGCCATTAATGAAAACCCGCCAGCACATCGGCACTGAGCAGAAAGAGGTCGCATGATGAACGTTGTTGAGAATCAAACTGTGGTCCGCCGCGAACCCCACAATACCGGCGAGGAAACGATCCTCACAGCACGCCCTGAAGCCATTGCTTTCACGCCGCAGCAAACGGCGCTGATTGTGGTGGATATGCAAAATGCCTATGCCTCACAAGGCGGCTATCTGGATCTGGCCGGTTTTGATGTCTCCGCTACCGCGCCGGTGATTGCCAATATTAAAGTGGCGATTGCCGCCGCCCGCGCCGCTGGCATTAAAGTGATTTTCTTCCAGAACGGCTGGGACAATCAATACGTCGAAGCCGGTGGGGCCGGTTCGCCGAACTTCCACAAATCCAACGCACTGAAAACGATGCGCAAGCGTCCGGAACTGATGGGCAAACTGCTGGCGAAAGGTGACTGGGATTATGACCTGGTCGATGAACTACAGCCGCAACCCGGCGATATCGTACTGCCCAAACCGCGCTACAGCGGCTTCTTCAATACCCAGCTCGACAGTCTGCTGCGCAGCTACGGTATCCATCATCTGGTATTTACCGGTATCGCCACCAACGTCTGCGTGGAGTCCACACTGCGCGACGGATTCTTCCTGGAATATTTTGGCGTGGTACTTGAAGACGCCACCCATCAGGCCGGACCGGAGTTTGCGCAAAAAGCCGCGATTTATAACATTGAAACTTTCTTTGGCTGGGTCTCCAGCGTGCGCAATTTCTGCGACGCCGTGGGTTATAAAACTGAACAAAACGCGGCCTGACCGCTTTCTTAAAAGGACAATTGACGATGCCTAAAAGTGCCATTATTCCGGCTGGCAGCGGCGTTCCGCTGGCTCCTTTTGTTCCGGGTACCCTCGCCGACGGCGTGGTATACGTTTCCGGCACGCTGCCATTTGATAAAGACAATAACGTCGTACATGTCGGCGATGCCGCCGCACAAACCCGTCACGTACTGGAGATCATCAAAAACGTGATTGAAACGGCGGGCGGCACAATGGATGACGTCACCATGAACTCTATTTTCATCACTGACTGGGCGAACTACGGTGCCGTTAATCAGGTTTACGCTGAATACTTCCCGGGCGAAAAACCGGCACGGTTCTGCATTCAGTGCGGGCTGGTGAAACCGGATGCGCTGATCGAAATCGCCTCCGTGGCGCATATCGGTAAATAATCATTTTGCAACAACCTGTCCTGAACACCTTGAGGAATCAGCATGTATTACCAGGTATTGGGGAAAAAAAATGCCGATGCGGAAACCGTCGTGCTCTCATCGGGGCTGGGGGGGACGGGAAGCTTCTGGCAACCGCAACTGACAATGCTGGCGGCGCATTTTCGCGTGGTGGTGTACGACCAGCACGGCACCGGCGTCAGTCAGGGCACAGTGCCCGCCGGGTACCGGATGGAAGACATGGCCGATGAACTGGCCGGCATGCTCAATGAGCTGGATATCAGCCGCTGTCATCTGGTCGGCCATGCGCTCGGCGGCATTATTGGCCTGCATCTTGCTCTGCGTTATCCGGCACTGCTGCAAAGTCTGGTGGTCATCAACGGCTGGACGAAACTCGACAGCCAGACGCGCCGCTGCTTTGAAGTGCGCCAGAATCTGCTGCTCAACAGCGGGGTCGATGCCTACGTGCAGGCGCAGCCGCTGTTTCTGTATCCGGGTGACTGGCTTTCAGCTAATGATGCCTTATTACAGAAAGAGCGCCGGCATCAGGTGGCGCATTTTCAGGGAATGGAAAACTTACTGCACCGTTTGCAGGCGCTGATGGAGTCTGATCTGACTGCCAGCCTCGGGCAGGTGATTACGCCGACGCTGGCGTTCAGTTGCAAGGATGACCTGCTGGTACCGTGGTCGCGTTCGGTCGATCTCGCATCCCGCCTGCCCCACGGCGAACATACGCAAATGCTGTACGGCGGCCATGCAATGAGCGTGACCGACCCGGAAACCTTTAACCCGATTTTACTGGACTGGCTGCGGCGGCATTCATCGTCATCTTCCGCCACCCCGTCCGGTCACCTGCCCACGGAGACATCATGGCCGAAGCATTAACCGCCAGCGCACTGGCAACTTTATTCACCGAAGCCCGCACACATAACGGCTGGCTGGATAAACCGGTCACCCGCGAACAACTTAAGACGGTTTACGAACTGGCGCGCATGGGACCCACATCGGCCAACTGCAGCCCGGTACGCATCGTGTTTATTCAGAGCCTTGAGGCGAAAGAACAACTCGCACCGGCGCTTTCAGGCGGCAATCTGAAAAAAACCATGACGGCGCCGGTCACCGCGATCATTGCCTGGGATGCGGAATTCTACGAACTGCTGCCGGAACTGTATCCCGCCGGTGATGCCCGTTCCTGGTTCACCTCCAGCCCGCAACTGGCACACGACACGGCATTTCGCAACAGCAGTTTGCAGGCCGCGTATCTGATCATGGCCTGCCGCTCACTCGGCCTGGATACCGGGCCGATGTCCGGTTTTGACAACACCATCGTCGATAAAACCTTTCTGGCGCAGGAAGGCTGGAAATCTAATTTCCTGATCAATATCGGTTACGGCGACAGCAGCAAAGTGTATCCGCGCGCGCCGCGCCTGGATTTCGACCGCGCCTGCCGCGTGCTGTAAGCATCACTGAAAAATCAGAGGACATCACCATGCCATCAACCCTGAACGCTACATTACCGGCAACCGGCCGCCCTTTCGCCCCGGTGCCTGCGGTGGAAAAACAAGCTGCCGCTGACCAATACGCTGCCGTTGAGAAACAAGAGTATCGCGATGCGATGGCGCGCCTCGGTTCGGCCGTCAACATCATCACCACCGACGGCCCCGGCGGACGCGCAGGTTTCACCGCCTCCGCCGTATGCAGTGTCACCGATTCGCCGCCGACATTGCTGGTATGCCTGAACCGTTCAGCCTCGGTGTATCCGGTCTTCAAAGAGAATCAGGTGCTGTGCGTTAACACGCTGGCCGATTGCCATGAGTCTCTGTCCAATTTATTCGGTGGAAAAACACCAACGGAGCAACGTTTCGAAGCCGCCCGGTGGATGCGTCTCGCTACCGGCTCACCGATCCTTACCGACGCGCTGGTGTCGTTTGACTGCAAGGTTACGCAGATCACCAGTGTCGGTACCCACGACATTTTGTTTTGTGAAGCCGTTGCGTTACGGCGCAATGACGACAGCCACGGACTGGTGTATTTCGACCGGCGCTATCACCCGCTGATGCGCCAGTTAGCCTGTTAACTCCATCCCCTCAACTTAGTAAGGGTCGTGCATGGCAAAGACTTCCTGGTTTCCACAATGGCGTAAAAGAGAAGGCAATCTGGATGGCGCGGTGATCGCGCCGGATGAACGGCTGCCGTTAGGAGCAACGGTCATCATGGGGCTGCAGCATACGGTCGCGATGTTTGGCGCCACCGTGTTAATGCCATTGCTGATGGGTTTTGATGCCAACATGGCAATTTTGATGTCAGGCATCGGTACCCTGCTGTTCTTCCTGCTGGTCGGCGGACGCGTACCGAGTTATCTCGGTTCCAGCGCCGCTTTTGTCGGGCTGGTGATCGCGGTGACCGGCTACAGCGGCCATGGAGCGAACCCGAATATCGGGGTGGCGCTGGGAGGGATTATTGCCTGTGGCGTGATTTACACGCTGATCGGTTTTGTGGTGATGGCGCTCGGTACACGCTGGATTGAGCGCCTGATGCCGCCGGTCGTTACGGGTGCGGTGGTGATGGCAATTGGTCTGAATCTGGCACCGATTGCCATTAACAGCGTGTCGGCATCCTCATTTGACAGCTGGATGGCGGTGATGACCGTGCTGTGTATCGGGTCGGTGGCAGTATTCACCCGCGGTCTGGTGCAGCGTCTGTTGCTGTTACTCGGACTGGTGGCGGCGTACCTGATTTACATGGTGATCACCAACGGCCTGGGGCTTGGCGCACCGGTTGATTTCAGCGCCGTGGCACAGGCACCGTGGTTTGGCATCCCGACCATTACCACGCCGGTGTTCAGTTCTCACGCCATGCTGATGATTGCGCCGGTGGCAGTGATTCTGGTGGCGGAAAACCTGGGCCATATTAAAGCGGTGGCGGGCATGACCGGCAAAAACCTCGACCCGTACATAGGCCGCGCGTTTGTCGGTGACGGTCTGGCGACCCTGCTTTCCGCCTCGGCGGGCGGTACCGGTGTTACTACGTACGCAGAAAACATCGGGGTAATGGCGGTCACCAAAATTTACTCCACACTGATTTTCGTTGCGGCGGCAATGGTTGCCATTGTGTTGGGCTTCTCGCCCAAATTTGGTGCACTGATCCACACCATTCCCGGCCCGGTGCTCGGTGGCGCGTCGATTGTGGTGTTCGGACTGATTGCTGTGGCCGGTGCCCGCATCTGGGTACAAAACCAGGTGGATCTGGGACTTAACGGAAATTTGATCATGGTGGCGGTCACGCTGGTGCTGGGCGCAGGCAACTTTACCCTGAGCCTGGGCGGCTTCAGCATGGGTGGCATCGGCACGGCGACGTTTGGCGCCATTTTGCTCAATGCCTTCCTGAGCCGCAGCAAACAGGCAAAAATTCAGCCTGAAATAAAAACTGGCACAGAAGCTGCATTAAAAGATCACTGACGACCTCAGTTTCTCCTTAGCTCATCATTTTTGATGATCGCCAGCGGTTAGCCGGTCCACCCGTCCGGATTAGCCGCTGGTTTTTTTCTTTCTGCCTCCCGTACATTTCTTCTCATGCCATTTTCTCTCCTAATGCTGTTTACAGCTAACGATTGCAAAATTCCTTCGTTCACCTGTCCTTTAAATTGGTTTGTTATGGGTTCAGCACTTTGGTTCTAAGAACGCCAAAGTCATCACCTGCAACCATGCCAGATAAGAAAAAGGGTTTAACGATGAATAACATTCGCCGGATTAACGCGGTTACCCGCGCACTGGCTTTAGGGGCACTTCTCACCAGCACATTTTCCGCCATTGCCGCTGACGGTACGCCCGTGCAGGGTGGCACGCTGATTTATCTTGAACAGCAGGCACACACCAATCTGTATCCGCCTGCGGGCGGCTTCTATCCGAACGGCGGTATTCTCAATCAGATCACCGACAAACTGACCTACCAGAATCCGAAGACACTGGAGATAGAACCCTGGATCGCCGAATCCTGGTCGTTCAACGCCGATAAAACTGAATACACTTTTAAACTGCGACCGGGTGTGACCTTCTCCGACGGCACGCCACTGGATGCCAACGCGGTGGCCAAAAACTTTGATACTTACGGTCTGGGCAATAAAGAGCATCATTTGCCGGTCTCCGAAGTCATCAACAATTACGACCACAGCGAAGTGATTGATCCGCTGACGGTGAAGTTCTATTTCAAAAAATCGTCGCCGGGCTTCCTGCAGGGTACCGCCACGATTGGTTCCGGGCTGGTGTCGCTGAGCACCCTGAACCGTAATTTTGACGCGCTGGGCGACGCCACACATATCATCGGCTCCGGCCCGTTCGTGGTCAGTAAAGAAACCCTGGGTCGCGAAGTCGATCTGACTGCCCGTAAGGATTACCACTGGGGGCCGAAAAACCTTAAACAGCAAGGGCGCGCTAATCTTGACGGCATTAAAGTGATCGTCACCGGTGAAGACAGCGTGCGTATCGGCGCACTGCTGGCCGGTCAGGCTGATTTCATCCGTCAGGTTCAGGCATATGACGAGAAACAGGCAAAAGACCAGAATTTCCCGATTTATGCTGCGCCGACCAAAGGCGTCAATGACAGCATTTCGTTCCGCCCGGACAACGCGCTGGTGTCTGACCTGAAAGTGCGTCAGGCGCTGCTGCACGCCACCAACAGCAAACAGGTGGTCGATACGCTGTTTTCGCCAAACTATCCGCAAGCCACGTCTGTGATCGCCAAAACCGCCGCCGGTTATGTCGACCTGAGCAGCAAACTGACTTACGACCCGACGCTTGCCAAAAAGCTGCTGGATGAAGCGGGCTGGAAGCCAGGCCAGAACGGCATCCGTCAGAAAGACGGCAAAACGCTGTCGCTGACCATTTATGAATCACTGCCGCAACCGCAAAACAAAGAAGTATTACAGCTGGTTTCCCAGCAATGGAGCCAGGTTGGCGCGAAGCTGAATATTCTGGCGGGCGATGCGGGCAGCCGCGTGGCGGATAACCTTGATCCGGAGAAAACCCCGGCTAACGTGGTGGAAGTCGGACGCGCAGATCCGGACGTGATTAAAAGTTCCTTCTACCCGACCAACCGCGATGCATTGCTGCAAAAGGGCGGCCTGAGCAGCAAGGTGAAAAGCTTCCGCGACGACAAACTTAACGACCTGCTGACCGCAATTTCTGCCGAAGTGGATCCGAAAAAACGTCTGCAGCTGACCGGTGACGTGCAGAACTACCTGCTCGATCAGGCATACGTCATTCCGATTTTCGAAGAGCCGCAGGTGTATGCCGGGGCGCCATATTTCAAAGGCGTGAGCTTCGAAGCCGTCGGGCGTCCGAGCTTCTACGGTGCATGGCTGGAAAAGCATTAACAGACGGGGAGTAAATCATGAGCCGATACGTGAGCGGTCGATTCGGGCAAGCCTTACTGGTGTTATGGGCGGCGTTTACCGTCTCCTTCATCCTGTTACAGGTGCTGCCCGGCGATGCCATTCTGATTAAATTCCAGAACCCGGACATGGGATTAAGCCCGGCACAAATCGCCGATATGCGTGCCGCGTACGGTGCGGATGTGCCGGTCTGGCAGCAATATCTGCACACGCTGGGCAATTTCCTTCACGGCGATCTGGGCTATTCGATTCAGGCTGGCGTACCGGTGACTGAATTACTCAGCAGCAACTTTCCGCCGACGCTGCGTCTGGCACTGATGGGTTTCGCACTGGCCGCCGTGGTGGCCTTTGCACTGGCGTTTCTCTCCAGCCTGCTGCATTTCGGCTGGCTGAAGAATGCTTTACAGGCGGTGCCTTCGCTGTTCATTTCCATTCCGACGTTCTGGCTGGGCATCGCGCTGATTCAGTTTTTCTCATTCCATTTACGCTGGATCCCGGTGATTAATCCGGGTGAATGGGTCGGGCTTATTTTGCCGGTTATCACCCTTGCAGTGCCGATTTCTGCGCCGCTGGCGCAGATCCTGATCCGCAGTATTGATCAGGTGCAAACCCAGCCGTTCGTCGCTGTCGCCCGCGCCAAAGGGGCCAGCCGCAGCGGCGTATTATGGCGTCATGTGGCGCGCAACGCCCTGCTTCCGACGCTGACCATTGCCGGTTTGCTGTTTGGCGAACTGATTGCCGGGGCGCTGATCACTGAAACCGTCTTCGGTCTTAACGGCCTCGGGCAACTCACGCAGCAGGCGGTGAATAATCAGGATGTCGCCGTGTTACAGGCCATTGTGGTCATTTCCGCCACCGCCTTTGTCGGCATAAATTTGCTGGTCGATTTACTGTATCCGCTGCTCGACCCGCGCCTTAAAGCCTCTGCTTCTAAAAATTCACGGGGAGGAGCCACTGCATGAGCAGCTTACCACTTGGCAAAAGCACGCTTTCATTGCCGCTAACACAGCGTCGCCGCCGGATACCCGCACGCCTGCAACCGGGCTTAATCCTCGCCTGGCTGGTGATGGCGGCCGTCATTTTGTGGGCGATTGCCCCCGGCTTATTTACGGATTACAGCGGCACTGAAGGGATTGCCGGTGCACAGCGTCTGGCCCCGCAGGCCGGACACTGGCTGGGTACGGATCAGCTCGGCCGCGATGTCTACGCCCGCATTGTGTATGGCGCGTCACATTCCCTTTCCGGCGCGCTGGTCGCTGTGGCGCTCGGGCTGGTATTTGGCACCGCACTGGGGCTGGCGGCCGGAGCCAGCGGCGGTCTGACCGACGCCATTATTATGCGCATCAACGATGTTTTACTGTCGATCCCCGGCCTGCTGTTGTCACTGAGCGTGATTATTTTGCTTGGTTTCGGCACGGTGCACGCGGCGATTGCCGTCGGTGTCACGTCCGTTGCCAACTTCGCCCGCCTCGCCCGCGCCGAAGTGGTACTGGTACGTCATAGCGATTACGTCGAAGCCGCGTACGGCAGCGGCGGCTCGTTCCTGTCGGTTTTGTGGCGGCATATTTTACCCAACTCGCTGACCTCGGTAATCGCTTTCTCAGCGTTGCAGTTCGGCAGCGCCATTCTGGCCATTTCTACCCTCAGTTTTCTCGGTTACGGCACACACCCACCGACGCCGGAATGGGGCTTGCTGATCGCCGAAGGCCGCAATTACATCTCCACCGCCTGGTGGCTGACGACCTTCCCCGGCGTGGTCGTGGTTCTGGTGGTGCTTTCCGCCAACCGCATCAGCCAGTCATTACGCAGGAGAACGCGATGAACGCGCAGGCCACTTTTACGCATAACGCCCCACCGGTGCTCGAACTGGATAATCTTTCCATCGCCTACGACGGCAAACCGGTAGTGCATAACGTGTCGTTTTCGATTAATGCCGGTGAAGTGCTGGCGCTGGTTGGCGAATCCGGCTCCGGCAAAACCACCACTGCACAGGCGATCATCGGTCTGCTGGCAGAAAACGGCCATATTGAACAGGGTGAAATCCGTCTGAATGGCACGGACATCAGTCAGTGGTCACAGCGCCGCCTCGATGCTTTGCGCGGTGCCCGCATCAGCCTGATCCCGCAGGACCCGACCAGTTCGCTGGATCCGGTCAAAACTGTCGGTTCGCAGGTCGCGGAAATTCTGGATATCCATCAGCGACTGCCACGTCAGCAGCGCGACGCCCGCGTGGTGGAACTGCTGTCCCGCGTGGGTCTTTCACACCCTGAACAACGGGCGAAACAGTATCCGCACGAGCTGTCCGGCGGTATGAAACAGCGCGTATTAATCGCCATAGCCATTGCTCTGCAACCGGCACTGATCATCGCCGATGAACCGACCAGTGCGCTGGATGTCACGGTGCAAAAACGCATTCTGGACTTGATTGACGACCTGCGCCGCGAGTTTGGCACCGCCGTTTTACTGGTCACCCACGACCTGGCGATTGCCGCCGAACGCGCTGACCGGTTACTGGTGTTCCGTCACGGCAAAGTCCAGGAGCAGGGCATCACCCGTGAAGTCCTTGATGCACCGAAAAGTGATTATACCCGTCAGCTTTTCGCCGACGCCCCGGCCCTGTCCGGCCATCATCGTACGCATCTGCGCACTGCGGAACAGCCGGTGCTGGTGGTTGAAAACATCACCCATGATTTCACGCTGGGCGGCAAAAATCAGCCCGCGTTCCGCGCGGTAGACCATGTGTCATTCAGCATTCCGCGCGGTACCACGCATTCACTGGTCGGTGAATCCGGCTCCGGCAAAACTACGCTGGCACGCATTCTGCTGGGTTTTCAGAAACCGGACAGCGGACGTGTGCTGATCGACGGCGAAGACATCACGCGGCTGAAAGGTGAAGCCTTGCGTCAGTTGCGCAAGAAAATCCAGCTGGTGTATCAGAACCCGTTTGCCTCGCTGGATCCTTCGCAAACCCTGTTCCGCGTAATCGAAGAACCGTTGCTGAATTTCGAAAAAATCCCGGCGGCGGTGCGCCGTGAACGGGTGCTGGATATTGCCCGACGCGTAGCGCTGCCGGAGACATTACTCAGCCGTAAACCCCGCGAATTGTCCGGCGGTCAGCGCCAGCGTGTGGCGATTGCGCGGGCACTGATTTTAGAGCCGAAAGTCCTGATCCTGGATGAAGCGACATCGGCGCTTGATGTCACCGTGCAGGCGCAAATTCTGACATTGCTTCAGCAGTTACAGGATTCACTCGGTCTGACCTATTTATTTATCTCACACGATCTGGCGACAGTCCGTCAGATCTCACACAGCGTCTCGGTGTTAAACCGCGGGCAGCAGGTGGATTCCGGTCCTGTGGAAGATGTTTTCGCCCTGCCTTCCAGCGATTACACCCGCCAGCTTATTGATGCCATTCCCGGACGCCACCGCGCCGCATGAACAGCACACGAAACAAGAGGGACATTATGAGCAGTAAACGTCTTGGATTTTTCACCCGCCTTCTGGACAACACCAGCGCGCAGGAACGTTACCGGCTGGCGACAGAACAAATTATTCACGCCGAACAATTGGGTTTTGATTCTGCCTGGGTCGCGCAGCACCATTTTCATGAAGCCGAGGGCGGCCTGCCTGCACCGCTGGTTTTCCTCGCGCAAGTTGCGGCACATACCCGCTTTATCCGTCTGGGCACCGGTGTCATTACGCTGCCGATGGAAAATGCCCTGCGTGTGGCCGAAGACACCGCCGTGCTGGATTTGCTCTCCGGCGGGCGGCTTGAGGTCGGTTTAGGCTCCGGCGGCACACCGTCATCCTTCCCGCCCTTCGGGCTGGAAAGTCACGAGCGCGGTGCGGTATTTGGCAATAATCTGCAAACCCTGCTGACCGCCTGGCGCGGTGAACCGCTGGCGGGCACCGGTAACCGTCTGTACCCGGCTGCCCCACAACTGGCGAACCGCATCTGGCAGGCGACCTTCTCGGTTGACGGCGGCGCGCGTGCCGGTAAATCCGGTGACGGTCTGATGCTTTCGCGCACCCAGCCACGTCCGGCTGACGCGCCGGATTTACGCCTTGATGAACTGCAAAATCCGATCATTGATGCCTATCTGGATGCTCTGCCAGACGGCGTTGCGCCGCGCATCATGGGGTCACGTACCGCGTTTGTTACCGAAAACGGCGATGAGGCGCGGGAACTGGCGCAAAAAGGCTTACGCCGTCAGGCCGAAAATCATCGTGCCAGCGGGCAGAGTGTAAAAGGCGACACGCTGGATGATTACATCCGCGCCTTCGATGTGCATCTCGGCACAGCGGCCCAGGTGACCGCCTCCTTGCAGGCTGATACCGCACTGGCCCGCGTCACCGATCTGGCATTTCAGGTGCATTCCATCGATCCGCCGCATCCGTATATTTTACGTTCCATCGAACTGATTGCCCGTCACGTTGCGCCCGCGCTCGGCTGGGTTCGCCGCACGCCGCAGCGCAGTGTTTCCTCTCCATCCGCCGATTCCTCATTTTCAAGGGAAACCCTATGACCACTTATTCGACCGACCTGCTGGAAAAACTGGCTGAAATCACTCCGGATTCCGCACTGAAACAGGCCCGCGAGACCCGCGACGCCGCCACCCGTCACACCCAGGGCAGTTACGATGCGCTGTTTACCGAACAGGATGGCGTGGATTTTTCGCTGGCAGAACGCCTGCGGCTGGCGCAAAACGTCGCGCGCTGGCACGGCGATTCGCAACTGACCAATCACTATTCCGAGCGTTTGCAGGATTTACCGGACATCGACGAAACCGCCCGCCTCGATGCTGCACTCACGCACGGTGAACGCCTGAGCTTCAAACCCGCCAGCGCCACACCTGCCCATTTGCAGGCACTGAAAAAAGCGGGCTGGTCAGCAGATGCCATTGTCACGCTGTCGCAACTGATCGCCTTCGTCAGTTTCCAGAGCCGCGTACTGCGCAGCTACCGGCTGATTGGCGGAAAACCGGTAGACAATGGCAGCAACAAACCGGTCGGCGCTGCGTTCTGGCGCACCGAACCGAATACCCACAGCGGCCGCGATGCACCGCAGGCATTTACCCAGGAAGAACTGGGTTGGGAACCGTGGATCCCGGCGAAGAAACTGGAAGAATTCGATGACGCCCAGCAGGCAATTTTGGCGAAATTTGGTCATACCGGTTCTGACTATTTCCGCCTGTTAGGCCGCAATTTACCGGTACTTGAACAGCGGACCCTGACGGACAAAGGCATTTTCTATACCTCCGGCGGGCTACCGCGAAAAGAGCGTGAACTGGCTGCAACGGTCGCCAGTAAAATCAACGGCTGTATTTATTGCGCGTCAGTGCATTCGCGCAAAGCCAGCCAGTTGTCGAAACAGACTGAAGATGTTCAGCGCCTGATCGACACTCCGCCGGGCGGCATTCTCAGCAAAGAACAATCCCCGCGCTGGCAGGCCGAAATTGATTTCGCCGCCGCGCTTTCCGCTACGCCACCGGTTGCCTCCGGGCAACATATTACGGCGCTGCGTGAACAGGGGTTAAGCGAACTGGAGATTGTCGATCTGGCCCAGTCCGCCGCCTTTTTCGCCTGGGCCAACCGTCTGATGTTAACGCTGGGAGAACCTTTCAATGACTGAAGCACAGCATTCACAGCCCCTGCGCCCGCAGCTTGATCACGCGGTGATTAATGTCAGCGAACAGCTGAATCAGGCGGCACAACAGTTCCGCCGCCTGGGTTTTCATCTCACGCCGCGCGGCCATCATTCGCTGGGTTCCAGCAATCATCTGGCGGTTTTCAGCGAAAATTATCTTGAACTGCTCGGCTATGAGCCGGGCAACGCCCACACCCGTACGGATCTGTGGCAGGCTCCGTTAGGCCTGACCGGGCTGGTGTGGAAAACACAGAACTCTCCTGCAGTGTACGAACATCTGCAACAGCAACATATTGCGGGTTCTGCGCCAGCCGAATTCTTCCGCCCCGTCGCCCTCAACGACGGCACCTCGCCGAATGCACGCTTTCGCACCGTACCGCTGGCTGCCAGCCGCGTGCCGAATGGCCGCAGTTTCTTTTGTCACCATCTGACTCCGGAACTGGTCTGGCGTAATGAATGGCAAAACCATCCGAACGGTGTCGCGGATATTACCGGTTTCGTGATTTCCGCAGACAGTCCGCAGGATGCCTCGCAGGTGTATGGTGAGTTATTTGGTGCGGCTGCGCTGGACATCAAACCGCAGGAAGTGGTGTTGCGCGCGGGCCGCGCCACGATCCGGTTTATCACACCCGCACAAGCCACAGCGGAATTCGGCGTTGTGCCGGAAGGCGAGAACGGCAGCGCCCGCATGATCGGGCTGGAATTTGCCACACGCTCGCTGGATGCGGTACGCAACAGTTTGCGGGTGGGGGAAATTGCCTTTGACGATAATACGTCTCAGGTAAACGTGCGCGCAGCGGATGCCTTAGGGGTAGCGCTTAAATTCAGCGAGGAATGATCTGCTTTTCTCCTCCCCCTGCGAAGGGGGAGGCCGGGAGGGAGTGTTAAGTATTAACGCCAATGCCTGTCCGGTAACTTGACCCGCTGATTTGTCTTTAATACCCCAACCCTCCCCTTCGCAGGTGAGGGAGTCGATCAAGTTTCCGCTGAAGACTTTAGATCTTTTCGCTCTTAGTTATCACTTTTATTTTGTTGCTTAAATTCCCCGATATGTTAAAACTCTGCTACTGCGAGTCTTAGACGGCTAAACGTCTAAATACCCATCCGTCTATTAATAAGGCCCAACGCCCAGTGACTTCCTCCCTTCTTGAGATGCGTAATATCTCGATTTCATTTGCCGGTTTCCCTGCCCTGCGCCAGGTGGATTTCACACTGGAAGGCGGCTCCGTACATGCATTGGTCGGGGCGAATGGCGCGGGAAAATCGACGCTGATGGCCGTGCTTTCCGGTACGCATGATCATTACACCGGGCAGATAAACATTGACGGCGAAGCAGTCAATATCCGGCTGCCGCATCATGCCCGCCAGCACGGGATCCATCTGGTACAGCAGGAAGTCGATGTTGCTCTGGTGCCAACGCTCAACGTCGCTGAAAACATTATGCTGGACCGGCTTTCGGAGCCGGGCCATTTGCACAACTGGTCGCAGCTATACCATCAGGCGCAGTTGCTGACCGAACAACTCGGGCTGAACATCAGCCTGCGGGCGCGGATCGAAAGCTGCACGCTGGCTGAGAAGCAACTGATTCTGCTGGCGCGTGCGTTATCGCATAAGTGCCGTTTTCTGATCCTCGATGAACCGACTGCACCGCTGGATCAGGCGGAAAGTGCGCGACTGTTCGCGCTGGTGCGCAAGCTGAAAGCGGCCGGAATGGCGATCGTATTTATCTCACACCGCATCCATGAGCTGCGCGACATCTGCGACCGCATGACGGTGCTGCGCGACGGGCGTCTGGTCAGCGATGACAGCATGAACGGTCTGAGCAATGAACACATTATCGAGAAAATGATTGGTCATCAGCTTGACGATATTTATCCGCCCCGCCGCCCGCCTCACAGCGGTGAAACCCTGCTAAGCATCCGCGGGATGCACGATAAAGACAAACTGCGCGATATTTCACTGCGTCTGCATCGGGGAGAAATACTCGGGATCGCCGGGCTGGCCGGGGCCGGAAAAACCGAACTTTGCAAAGCGCTGTTCGGCGCGACGCCGAGCCAGATCGACAGTGGTGAGCTGAATGGCAAACCGTGGAAGCCAAAGGAGCCGCACCTGTCCGTGGAACAGGGACTGGCGTTAGTGCCGGAAGAACGGCGCAAGGAAGGGATTTTCATTGACGAAGATATCCCGATGAACCTGAGTGTGACCGCTGACGATACGTTTTCGCGCTGGAGTATTTTCAGTACGCATCAGTCGCTGTCGTGGGCGAAAGACATTATCGGCCGCTTAGGCATTCGCGCCTCCGGGCCAATGCAAAAGCTGGCACGGCTTTCCGGTGGCAACCAGCAAAAGGTCGCCATCGGAAAATGGCTGCGCAGTGAGAGTCAGGTGCTGATCTTCGACGAACCGACCAAAGGCGTAGACATCAAGGCCAAAACGGATGTGTTCAGGTTGATCGACGGCCTGGCGCAACAGGGAAAAGGCATTATTTATGCCTCCGGTGAGTTCGCCGAACTGGTCGGTTTGTGCGACCGCATTCTGGTGTTATGGGACGGCCGTATCGTCGCCGAACTGAACGCCGCAGACATCGACGAAGAAACGTTATTAGTCTATTCAACCGGAGGAATACCCGCGTGAACAAAGCCGTGGTGAGTAAAGAAAATGTGCCCGATGCCCGCCAGCCGTGGCGTCATCAACTGTTCGAGTTTTTGTATAAATGGGGCATGTTGCTGACCGTGGTATTGCTGATCGCCGCGTTTGGTCTGGCGTCAGATAATTTCCTCGAACCGTCGAACATCATCAACATTCTGCGTTCAATTGCTATCGTGACAGTCATTGCCATCGGCGTATCGATTTCCCTTGCGGTCGGCGGCTTCGATTTATCGGTCGGCTCAACGGCGTCGCTCGCCAATGCGCTGGTGATTTCAATGTTCGTCTGGCATGGTTTCGGCACCACCGAAGCGATACTTATCACGCTGGCGTTGTGTACGCTGGTCGGACTGTTCAATGCCTTTCTGATCGTCATCCTGAAAATTCCTGACATGCTGGCGACGCTCGCCAGTCTGTTCGTGATCCAGGGTGCGGCAATGACCTACAGCTATGGCGGTTCCATCACTGAAAACATGTTATTGCCAAGCGGTGATATGGCCGAAGGCACAGTGCCTGCGGTGTTCAGCCTGCTCGGCCAGGTGCCGGTGATCGTGATCGTGATGGCCGTCGTCACCCTTGCGGTACAACTGTTTATGTCGCTGACCAAACATGGACGCCGCATGTACGCCATCGGCGGCAACCCGCTGGCGGCACGCCTGGCGGGGATCCGCACCGCCCGTTATCGGGTTATCGCGTATGTCATGTCATCGGTACTTGCCGGTGCAGGCGGGATTTTGCTGGCTTCGCGCATCGGCTCCTCGCAGGTCAACGCCGGTGGCGGCTATCTGATGGACGCCGTTGCCGCCGCGTATATCGGTTTTTCGCTGGCAGGTTCCGGTAAACCTAATGCGCTCGGCACACTGCTTGGTGCGGTGATCCTGGGCGTGCTGTCGAACGGGCTGGTCATGTTGTCAGTACCCTATTATGCGATGGATATCATCAAAGGGCTGGTGCTGGCAGTGGCGCTGGCGCTGACGTATATTCAGAAACGGTGATTTTTTGGGTCCGGCACCCAAGCTGGCCCTTAAGGTCAACACCTTGGGTTGCCACCCAAACTGGCCTCAAGGTCAAGGTCGTGGGCTCGCCGCCCACACCCACAAAACCTTGGGTTGCCACCCAAACTGGCCTCAAGGGGCGCCTGTCGCCGCACCCCTTGAGAATCCCGGGCTCTTACACTGCGCGCTATCGCTAGACACTATGTTTCAGCAACCACCGCGACAGGCTGGAAATCTTGCCGCTGCGCGGTACCTTCATTTCGGGATTGCAGCCTTAGGTCTGCAACCTCTCATTCAGCAAGCTTTCTGAAACGCCCGCAGCATCTTAAATTCAAGGGCAGACAGTTTTTAGATTTCAAAATCAGTCAGGTTGTGAATTAAGAGCCTGAGGCCGGTTCCAAAATACCGCCGGACGAGAGGTGGAAAACCGCGCATCTTTTTGCGCGGGTTGTAACCCGATGGGAGGGAACCGCGCAGCGGCGGGATTTTGCGGCTATCACTGCGGCTTATGAAACATAGTCAGCGAGCGGAGCGTGCAGTGAAAGAGCCCGGGGGGTCTTGGGGGGCGGCGGCGATAGGCCGCCCCCCAAGTCGGTGTGGGCCGACGCCCACGGTTTTGACTTTAAAACATTTCACATCAGCACTTTATACATCACGCTGGTGGACTCCAGCATCCCCGCCGTCGACATCGCATAGTGCGGGATCGTTCCGCTCAGGGTAAAGCCCAGATTTTCATACAGCGTTTGCGCCGGGCTGCCCGTCACCGTATCCAGCACCAGCAGCGTTTTACCCTCCTCACGCGCCAGCGCTTCAACCGCTGTCATCAGTTGGCGCGCAACACCTTTGCGGCGGCCATCAGGATGAACCATCAGTTTAACCACGTCACCACGATGCGCGCCGTTGGCGGGCTGATCAACCACCAGCTGCACCGTGCCGATGATTTTGCCCGCCAGACGCGCCACCAGCAGACGTTTTTCTCCCCGCGCAAAAACCGGTAATAACTTTTGCCAGAACGCCTGCGCCTGCACAAAACCGAACGGCAGAATAAAACCGATGCTGGCACCCCGCGCCACGGACTGCATCAGGGTTTCGGCCAGCGCATCCAGATCGTCCACCGGCAATACACCCCCCTGCACTTCACTGATCACCACTTCATGATTATGTTGCATCGGAACCAACCTTTCTCATCAGACATTAAGGACGTGAAATAACAATGGCGTAACGTGCATCCGCCGGGCCGGGAACGTGAAAAGAAGACGCGCCGTGGAGATGAAAACGCAGGCAGTCGCCCGCTTCCAGCCGGTAGCTGCGGCTATCGAGCGTGAATTCCAGTACGCCTTCCAGCAGCCAGATGTGCTGTTCGAGGCCCTCTACCGGCGGCGAATCATACGAGATAGTCGCGCCCGCTTTCAGCACGCCGGTAATGAGTTCGGCGCGAAATCCCGGTGCCGGCGCGGAGACGGAACGACGCTCGAAGCCGGTTTGCCGGTCATGCCAGACCGGTTGTTGTGAGGCGCGGATAAGCTCCGGCGGATTATCTTCCAGCGCCATCAGCAAACGGGACATCGTCAGCCCGTAAGCTGCACTCAGTTTGCCAAGTAACGAGGCGGTCGGGCTGGTTTCTGCCCGTTCTACGCGTGAAAGCGTTGCGCGGCTGATGCCGGTCAGCTGCGCCAGTTGTTCGAGTGACCAGCCCTGACTGACGCGCAATGCTGTCAGCCGTTCCGCCAGCCGGCGGTCATGACTCTCCTGCCCTGCGTCCATTTGTTGTCCTGCCGTAAAATCTCAATAAAGGGAAAATATCTCTGATGTGAGAATATTGCAAGTTAAAAACCTGTAACCCAAAAGAATGAGACAAGTTGTACAAAAATAATAAAGTTGTACAAGTTTGAAATCTGGCGCTAGAGTTAGCTTATAAGTGGTATGAATATTTTGGATTGAATTATGTCTCTGTATAGCATCGGCGAAGTCGCTCGAATTTGTGGTATCAACCCGGTCACGCTGCGTGCCTGGCAGCGGCGTTACGGCCTGCTGAAGCCGCAACGCACGGAAGGCGGTCATCGTCTGTTTAATGATGATGATCTGGATACCATCCGCACCATCCTGGGGTGGATCAATCGCGGCATTCCGGTCGGACAGGTGAAATCGCTGCTGGAAGGCAAAGTGGATGCGCTACCCGGCGGCTGGTCACAGTCAGAACATCAGTTGCTCACCGCCTTACAGGACGGCCGCCCGCAGAAAGTTCGTCAGCTGATGATGGAGTGTGGCCGTGAATATCCGGCGGCGGCATTCGTGAATAATGTGCTTCGTCCGCTTCGTGCGCGTCTGAGTTCCGGCGATTCACGACTGCTGATGTTACGCAGCCAGCTCGATGGCCTGATCATTGAACATTCGGTGATGAGCATGAACGCGGCGCGTAAACGTCCCGGCCCGCTGGCCACCCTGGTCGGCTGGGGTCAGGTGGACAGCACCGAGTTGTGGCTCGAAGCCATTGTGCGTTGCGAGGCAGGATTGCAGATCGAGATATTGCCGGTTCAGCTCAGCGAACCTTACCTGGAAAACCTGAGCGGTTCACAAATTCTGTTGTGGTCTGAAGGCCGTCTGACACAGGTTCAGCGCCAGCGGTTGTTGAACTGGGTGGAACAGGGTTTGTCGATAGTCCTGCTGGGCAGTACCGCCGTGTTGCTGGGGGCAGAAGAAACAGACGTAGTGGAAGATGAGTCCGGCGAGCACCTGCATGAGGATGACCGTCATGCCGGTCTTCATATCGTGCCAGTCCCTCAGCAAGGAAAAAATAATGATTAAACATTTTCCTGAGACCACCCTATCCGCCGATGTTCTTGCGCAGCTGTGCGAGTTTTACAGCTATCTCGACACCAGCCGCCTGCCGCAGCTTTCACGCATTTATCATCCGCAGGTAGTGTTTATTGATCCGGTATCGCATTACGAAGGCGTTGATGCGCTGGAACACTATTTTGCGCAACTGCTTAAAAAAGTGAATTACTGCCGTTTTGAGATCCAGCCTCCGCTGGTTCAGGGCGATGAAGCCTCACTGTTCTGGCAGATGGGATTTTCGCATCCGGCACTGAAAAAGGGTCAGGAGATGTTCCTTAACGGCGCAAGCCATCTGCGTATGAATGAAAACCGCATTATCTATCAGCGCGATTATTACGATCTCGGTGCGATGTTGTATGAACACGTTCCGGTGCTCGGCAGTGCCGTACGCGCTGTCAAAGCCAGGTTGAAATAATGCGCCGCGTGCTGATTACCGGTGCCAGTTCAGGTATCGGAAAACAACTGGCGCAGGATTATGCCGCCGGAGGCTGGGAAGTCATTGCCTGCGGGCGCGATGAGGAAAAGCTGATGGCGGTCGCCGCAGCCAGCCCGCTCATCATCCCGCTACGTTTTGATATCACTGATTTACACGCAACCCGTGAGGCCCTGCAGGGCCGGCAGGTCGATTTAGCGATTCTTTGCGCCGGCACCTGCGAATATCTCGACAATGGCGTCGTCGATGCCGAAAAAGTCATGCGGGTGATGAACACCAATTTTACCGGTCCGGTCAATTGCCTTGATGCCCTGCTGCCCGGCTTAGCACCCGGCAGTCGGGTGGCACTGGTGGGTTCCGTCGCCTGGTTGCTGCCATTTGCACGCAGTGAAGCTTATGGAGCATCCAAAGCCGCGCTGGCCTTTTTTGCCCGTTCTCTGGCGGTTGATCTGGCGAAACGTCAGATTCATATTTCCCTGATCCAGCCGGGGTTTGTCGAAACGCCGCTGACATCGCGCAATGATTTCCCGATGCCGATGATGGTAAGCGTCACGCAAGCCTCAAAGCATATCCGTAAAAAACTGGCGCGCGGTGACAATGAAATTGCTTTCCCCCCGCTTTTTGTTCGTTTACTCAAGGTAGCTTCGTTGCTGCCCGTTAGTCTGCAGCAAAGGTTATGCCGGAAAATGGTGAAATAAAATGACAACAAAAGTCGCGATTGTGGGCAGTGGGATCTCAGGGCTGAGCTGTGCGTGGTTGCTGGCAAAAAGTCAGCCAGACTGCGAGATTACCGTCTTTGAAGCCGCGGAAACGTTAGGCGGACATACTGCCACGCGGGATGTGATTTCCGACGGAAAAGAATACGCCATCGACACCGGTTTTATCGTCTATAACTCGCGGACGTACCCGCATTTTATTGCCCTGCTCAAAGAACTGGGCATTGAAGGCCAGCCGACGGAAATGAGTTTTTCCGTACGCAATCCGGTTAACAAACTTGAATACAACGGCCACTCGCTGAACAGCCTGTTTGCCCAGCGCCGCAATCTGTTCAGGCCGCAATTCTGGCGGTTTATCCTTGAGATCCTGCGGTTTAACAAACTGTGCAAAGCACGCCTGCTGAACCCGCACAATGACGAAGATACGCTGGCTGATTTGCTTGATCAAAACGGTTTCACGCCGTTTTTCGCCCTGCATTATGTGCTGCCGATGGGGGCGGCCATCTGGTCTTCTTCGCTGAGCGATATGGCGGAATTCCCGCTGTCGATGTTCCTGCGCTTTTTCGATAATCACGGGCTGCTGGACGTCAGCAACCGCCCGCAGTGGATGGTGGTACCCGGCGGGTCGCGGGAATATATCCGCCGGATGCAGGAAAAACTTCCGGCCAACGTCAGGCTGCTCACGCATGCGCCGGTCAGTAACGTCATACGCACGCCTGCTGGCGTGACGCTGCACTCGCCGTACGGCGAGGCGCATTTTGATCAGATTGTTTTTGCCTGTCACTCCGATCAGGCACTGGCGATTCTGGGTGATAACGCCAGCGCAGATGAGCAGAGCATTCTCAGCGCCCTGCCTTATCAGAGCAATGACGTCATTTTGCATACTGATACACATCTCCTGCCACGGGAAAAACGCGCCTGGGCGAGCTGGAATTATCAGTTGCCCAATTCACTGCATCTGACGGACCGCGCAGATATGCGCGACAGTAATGCAGCACACCATCGCCGTGCCAGTGTGACCTATAACATGAATATTTTGCAGGGACTGAACGCACCGCAGACTTTTTGTGTGTCACTCAACCCGCTGACACCGATTGATGAAAACAAGGTTCTGTTCCGCACCACCTACATGCATCCTGTTCTCAATCTCGCCAGTCATCACGCGCAGCAGGAACGCTACCGGATCAATGGTCACAACCGCACCTGGTTCTGCGGGGCCTACTGGTACAACGGCTTTCATGAAGACGGCGTTAACAGCGCGCGTGACGTAGCGGAGAAACTCAACCTGCAACTTTTCAGTGGCCGGTTACACAATGAGCATGAAAAACAGGAAGCGTCATGAACAGCCAGTTGTATGTCGGCACGGTGCGCCATCGCCGGTTTACGCCGGTTGAACACCGTTTCGACTACGATATTTTCATGCCGCTGATTGACCTGGATGAACTGGATCAGTTACCTGCAAAAGGTATTCAGCTCGAACGTTTTTCCGCCGCCAGTTTTCGCCGCAAAGATTATCTCGGCGGCGGTGATATCAAAACCAAAGCGCAGGCGCGAATTGAAGCACTGACCGGCGAACGCCCGGACGGACGGGTGATGTTGTTGTGTCAGTTATGCTATTTCGGCTGCTATTTTAATCCGGTGAATTTTTACTATCTCTATGATCAGCAGGGTGTTTTGCGCTGGATGCTGGCCGAGGTGCGTAATACACCCTGGAACGAGCGCCACACCTATGCCGTCCTCCCTGACGGTTCGCAACCGGTGCCGAAAGCCTTTCATGTGTCGCCTTTTAATCCGATGGACATGGTCTATCACTGGCGGCTGACACCGCCGGGAAAGCAGTTGCATATCACTATCGAAAATCACCGCCAGACACGGGAATTCGATGCAACCCTTTCACTGACAGCCCGTCCGCTGACCCGCACGGCGTTGCGTCAGCAATTGTGGCGACTGCCTCTTATGACCGCAAAAACCGCACTGACCATTTACTGGCAGGCGCTGAAACTGTGGCTGAAACGGGCCCCCGTTTATTCTCATCCTCCCGTTGATAAGGACTGACCATGAGTCAACCTGAAATGCAGCTCGCCCGTGACAGGGCGAATAACAGGCGCAGCAAGGCGGCACGCGCATTGATTCTTGGTGTACTAAAGCAGCTTAAGGGTGCCGGCCTGACCCTGCGGGAACCCGGCGAGGAGGCAATATTATTTGGCGATCCGACTGCGGTATTACAGGGTGAAATCGACATCCGGCACCTGCGTGCCTACCGTCGTGTACTGCTGGGTGGCAGCGTCGCCGCCGGTGAAAGCTTTATTGATGGCGACTGGACAACGCCCAATCTGACCGTTGTTCTGCAACTGCTGGCCGAGAACCTCAGGCTGGTCGACAAACTCGAAGCACGCCTCAGCTGGCTGAGTACGCCAGCCAAAAAAATCGTTCATTTTTTCCGCCGTAACAGTCTGTCACAGGCGCGTAAAAATATTTCGGCCCATTACGACCTGGGCAACGATTTTTACCAGGGTTTTCTTGATGAGAAGATGCTTTATTCATCGGCCTGGTATCAGGAACCGCAGATGACCCTGGAACAGGCGCAGGAAGCCAAGATGCGCCGTTTATGTGAACAGCTGCAATTGAAAGCGGGCGATCATTTATTGGAGATCGGCACCGGCTGGGGCGCCATGGCCGAATTTGCCGCGCGGGAATACGGCTGTCAGGTGACCACGACCACCATTTCCCGCGAACAATATCGCTTTGCCTGTGAACGGATCGAACAGGCCGGGCTGAGTGACCGCGTGACGGTGTTGTTTGAAGATTATCGTTCATTGCGGGGTCAGTTCGACAAACTGGTGTCGATAGAGATGATCGAAGCGGTCGGCAAGCAGTACCTTTCCACCTTTTTCAAGCGCTGTAACGCGCTGCTCAAACCTCACGGGCGGATGGCCATTCAGGCAATTACTATTGCAGACCAGCGTTATGCCGCCTACAGCCGTAATGTCGATTTTATTCAGCGTTATGTTTTCCCCGGTGGCTTTTTGCCTTCCATTACTGCCATGAATGACGCGATGACCCGCTGCACCAGTCTGGTGGTGCGTGATCTGTTCGATATCGGTTCCGATTACGCCCGTACGCTTCATGAATGGCGGGAACGGGTTCAGCGCTACTGGAGCACGCAGACAGACGGGGTGCAGGACGAATATTTCCGCCGCCTGTGGCTGTTCTATCTGTGCTACTGCGAGGCAGGTTTCCGTGCACGCACCATCAGTACCGTTCAGCTTGTTGCCGAGCGACGCGGATGAAATCTTTGCGCTTCTGGCTGCTGACACTGGGCTTTGACGTCTGGTGGACATTGGCCGTGTGGGGGCGCGGGCGCTTTATCCTCTTCCTGCTGTTAAGCAGTTTTCTGATGCTGGCGTTTACGCCAGCAAAACGCCGGTTATGGGTCGCCGTTGCCTGCACGCTGGGCATCATAATGGATTCGCTGTGGTGCATTTTGGGGCTGTTTGAATTTACGGGTTCTTCCGCCGTCCCACCGTGGATGATGGCGTTATGGCTGGGCTTCAGCGCCTGGTGGCTGTGGTTACTCAGCAATTTACGGCTGACGTGGTACTGGCTGATACCTCTCGGCGCGGTCAGTGGCCCGCTGGCCTATTACCTGGGAATGCAACTCGGTGCCATGCAACTTCTCGCTACACCCGTTTATGTCTGGCTGCTGCTGGCAACAGGCTGGGCGATATTCTTACCGCTGATCAGCCTGCCGGTACTGCTCAGCCATAACACAGGACGGAAAACCCGATGACACGCCTATTGCTGGCAGCACTTTCGCTGATGATGTCTTTCTCTGCCCTGGCTGCCACACCATGGGGGGCATGGCAACAGGTCGGACGCGCCACCCTGAGCTGGGGGCCTTTTGAGGTTTATCATTCGCAACTGCTGACACCTGACGGTAAATATCAGACCGGAAAATGGCCGCAGGCGCTGGTGATTGAATATCTGCGCAGCATTGATCATCAGGAACTGACCAAAGCCACCGAAGAACAATGGCAGGCTCTGGGCATACTGGCAGAGGCACAAAAAAATGGCTGGCCGGACGCGGTGCAAAACACCTGGCCGGATGTCAGTAACGGCAGTGAAATCGTGTTTGTCGCGACTGAAAAAGGCGGCCAGTTTTACAGCCAGCCCGCCAACAGCGTGCTGAGTACGCCGGTGGGACGGCCTTTCAGCCCGGCATTCCGCGATGCCTTTCTGGCAATCTGGCTCTCGCCTGCCACGCAGTATCCTGATTTACGCAGTAAGCTGACCGGCGCATCCGCGCCCGATTAATGGCATCTTATGGAGGTTTTATGACTGTTCTGCGCAAGATTTTTGTCACGCTGGTCGTCGGCGGTATGCTGTTACTCACCGGCTGCAAAGCCAATATTCAGGATTACGCACAGGCGCAACCGAAACTGGATATTTTCACCTGGTTCGCCGGTGACAGCATCGCCTACGGCATGGTGCAGGATCACAGTAACAAACAAACCCGGCGTTTCACGGCGAGAATCCACGGTGACGTGGCGGGTGATACGCTGACGTTGCATGAAAATTTTGTGTATGACGATGGTGAGAAACAGACCCGCATCTGGCGTATCCGCAAACTGGCGGACGGCAGTTATACCGGTACGGCAGGCGACATTATCGGCACCGCCACCGGGCAATCCGCCGGCAATGCCTTTAACTGGAAATATGTGATGGATGTGAAATCAGGCGGCAGCACCTATCGTCTGACGTTCGATGACTGGATTTACCAGCAGGATCAGCAGCATCTGTTTAACGTCACCGCGCTGAAAAAATTCGGCGTAGAAGTCGCGCGGGTGACAATCTTCTTTGAGAAGCAGTGAGGTAAGCTCGATCGGCTCCCTCCCCTGCAAAGGGGAGAATTAAACCTTCACTTCTTTAATCTCAGTCTTCCTGCGCCCGAACACGAATTTTCCCAGCGTCACCAGCAATACCGCGCAGAGAATAACACCTAACGCCACCCATTCGACCGGTGAGAGGGATTCGCCGCCGAAGCCGATGCCCAGCAGAACAGCCACAATCGGGTTCACATAGGCATAACTGGTGGCCACGGCAGGTCGGACGGTTTTCAGCAAAAACATATAGGCGCTGATGGCAATCATCGAGCCAAATACCACCAGATAACCGAGCGCCAGAAAACCGCTCATCCCGGGGACTGCCGTCAGATGTTCACCGCTGAACCGGCTGGCTACCAGCAGCACCACGCCTGCAATAATCATTTCTGCTGCACCGGCCATTAAGCCTTTTGGTAACGGCAGACGCGAACTCCACACCGAACCGAATGCCCAGCTTAACGAGGCAAGCAGGATCAGCGCCGCACCCCACGGGTTGCCTACCAGATTGCTGCCGGTATTGAGCAGCACGATCCCGAACAGGCCTATCGCGACACCGGTCCACTCGAGGCGGCTGTTGGGCATACCCCACAGACGACTGAAGCACAATGTAAACAGCGGCACGGTCGCGACCATTACCGCAGCAATGCCTGACGGCACCTGCATATGTTCAGCCACCGTCACCAGCCCGTTACCGACCGAGAGCAGCAAAACTCCCACCGCACCGGCGGCCATCCACTGTTTAAGCGCCGGCACTTTATGCCCGCGTAACAACAGAAAGCTAAAAAGAATGCACCCGGCGAGGAAGAAACGCAGCCCGGCCATCATCAGCGGTGGCCAGCTTTCTACGCCCACGCGGATGACGAAATAGGTAGAACCCCAGATAAAATACAGTGCAAAAAGTGCAGCGATCAGTGGCAGCAGAGAACGGGTAGCAGAACCAGTCATAGGAATAACTTATTAGCGTGATAACGAAGGCAGACAGTTAACGCTATTGGCGCGAATAACGGCAAGGAAATCTGTGCGATCGCGTCAAAATGTTGTTAAAAAGTTTCTGTATATGACGAAAAATGCGATGGCATCCCCCCTAAAAGTAATCACAGCATGAATAGTCTGTTGCAGGGGTGAGGAAACGATTTATAATTCCCCGTTCAAAATCCTGAGGTACTTACATGAACTCGCTTGGCAAAAAATTATTTATCGCGCTGTTTGGTCTGATGGCAATCGGCGCAATTGGTGGCGTGATGGTTGCCGGTTATGCGGTGGTGATTCAGGACGACGCTAAACCGGTCAGCGACAGCGACGCCCCTTCAGTAGTGCCTGCACCAGCGCCGGCATCAGCGAACTGATTTGCCCACTGACCGTTGCTGCCAGCGTTGTAACCATTGGCTCCAGCGTTCAAATAGCATATCCACACAAATCGCCAGCAGTGCGACAATCACCGCGCCCTGCAATACATAAGCGGTATTAAAACCGCTCAGGCCGATGATAATCGGCGAGCCGAGGCTCAAGGTACCGACCGACGAGGCTATTGCCGCCGTCCCGATATTGATAATCACGGACGTGCGGATCCCTGAAATAATCACCGGTGCCGCCAGCGGAATTTCCACTTTTCGCAGCATCTGCCAGCGGCTCATCCCCACGCCCTGCGCAATCTCGCGCGCCGATGCCGGGACCGATTCAATACCGGCAATCGTCCCCTGTAAAACCGGCAACAACCCGTAAAGCACCAGCGCAATAATCGCCGGTTTTTCGCTAAACCCCATCACCGGCACCGCCACGGCCAGCACCGCAACCGGCGGAAAGGTCTGCCCCATGGCCACCAGCGTTTCCACCAGAGAGCGGAATTCTTTGCCTGCCGGACGCGTCACACCGACGCCCGCTGCCACGCCAATCACCACCGCGATCAGACTGGAAATCCCCACCAGCAACAGATGCGCCTGTACCAGCGCGGCGAAACTTTCCTGCTGATACACCGGCCTGCTAAGTGCCGGGAACATCCAGTGGAACAGGCCGCCGAGCGACGTCATGCCGAAAATCAGCGCCAGTAACAGCGCGAAAAGCCAGAGTAAAGGATCGGTGATAATCCGCACTACTGTCTGTTTCATGCGCCGCTCCTGGGTGCCGTCAGATCTGCAAAATGCAGCACGCCCAGCGGCTGCCCCTGCTCATCAACCACCGGCAATTGCTGAACCTGCTGTGCGACAAAGGCTGACAGCGCCTGACTCAGGTTCATATTTTCGGTCAGCGGAGGCTGGCTGCCGGAATACGGCTCGCCGCGTCGCGTCAGTGAGCCAACTTCGCACAACGACAACAAACGGATCCCCATGTCGCTGCCACCGAAGAAATCGCGCACAAATGACGTCGCCGGTTGCGTCAGCAGTTCCAGCGGCGTGCCCTGCTGCACCACCTGCCCGTCATTGAGCAGTACGATGCGGTCGCCCAGCGCCAGCGCTTCATCGATATCGTGTGTCACCAGCACGATGGTGCGGTGAGTGATTTTATGGATACGAGCCACTTCTTCCTGCAACGTAGCACGGGTCACCGGATCGAGCGCGCCGAAGGGTTCATCCATCAGCAACACTTCCGGGTCAGACGCCAGCGCCCGCGCCACACCAACGCGCTGCTGCTGGCCGCCGGAAAGCTGGTGCGGATACCGCTGACGGAACTGTTTCGGGTCAAGACTGAGCAGTTCGAGCAGTTCGGTCACACGGTCACGGATTTTCGCTTTCGGCCATTTCAGCAACTGCGGCACAGTGGCGATGTTTTCTTCCACCGTCCAGTGCGGAAACAGCCCGATGGACTGGATGGCGTACCCCATCCGGCGGCGTAAATCCTGCGCCCGGAATTTTTCTATCGGTTCTCCGGCAAACAAAATCTCCCCGCGATCATGCTCCACCAGCCGGTTGATCATTTTGAGTGTGGTGGATTTCCCGGAACCGGAGGTGCCGATCAGCACGGTGAATTCGCCTTTGGCCATTTCCAGCGTGAGATCGCGCACGACCGCTTTTCCGGCAAAGTGTTTGCTAACCTGCTTGAAATGGATCATCTGCGTGTGGTTTCCAGAATTGAAACTGCGAATTTAAATATACTGTCGACGACCACGGCCATCAGTACCGCCGGGATCACCCCGAGTAATACCAGATCCAGTGCGCTGCTGAGCAACCCCTGGAACATGATGGCACCCAGTCCGCCCGCGCCGATCAGCGCCGCAACCATTGCCATACCCACGGTTTGCACTGCCACAATGCGGATACCGGTCAGGATCACCGGCAAGGCGATCGGCATCTGCACACGAAGAAAGACCTGTGCGCGGTTCATGCCCATGCCGCGCGCGGATTCAGTCACCGCTTCCGGCACTGACTCAAGACCGGCAATCACACCACGTACCAGCGGCAACAACGAATACAGCACCAGCGCGATAATCGCCGGTGCCAGCCCGATGCCGCTGATACCGTGCTCCGCCAGCCACGGCAGCGCTTTTGCCAGCCCCGCCAGCGGCGCGAGCAGCAAACCAAACAGTGCAATCGATGGCACGGTCTGAATAATGTTCAGTACCGACAATACCGGCCCGCGCCAGCGGGGCTGGCGGTGACAGAGCAAACCGACCGGCAATCCAATCAACACAGCAGGCACCAGCGTGCCAGTCAAAATGCCCAGATGCTGCCACAGTGCGTCGTTAAACACATCGGAGCGGTTATCGTATTCTTTGAGCAACGAAAGCTCAGCGAGCTGGCCGTACGCCAGCAGCAAAATCACGGGCACAATCATCTGCACATTGAGCAAAATGCGCAGGCTGTGATTACGGGTAAAACGGGAAATAGCATCGGACGCGATCAGCAGACAAAGCGCTGCGCCGGCCCAGAAACCGCCGCCCAGCGAAGTGCGTGCGATACTGTCTTCATTGCCGCCAGACAGTTGT
Source organism: Rahnella sp. CFA14(1/10) (assembly GCF_004195095.1). Taxonomy (NCBI): domain Bacteria; kingdom Pseudomonadati; phylum Pseudomonadota; class Gammaproteobacteria; order Enterobacterales; family Yersiniaceae; genus Rahnella; species Rahnella sp. CFA14(1/10). Next base: position 543,881 of record NZ_SEWS01000001.1, read on the forward strand.
AATGCGCTGTGCCCTGCCAGCCACACCAGGGCGGTCAGCAGAATTTCTGCCAGCATCATCACCAGTAAATGATGACGGCCATACAGTGTGAGAAAGGCACAAATCAGCAGCAACGCGGCAGGCAGCAGAAGTAACGCAGAATAGCCCTGCAACAGGCTCGCCAGCGAAATGCCTTTACCGGACACCAGCCGGTTAGGCGCATGGCTGACGAAAGCCAGACCGAAACCGGCCAGCAACAGCAGCAAAACCAACGTCAGCAGGACGCGGTTTTTGACGGGTGAGTGATAAGTCAAAGCATTACCTGATATCAAAGAGCACGATCCGAAGATCGTGCTCAGGGCGTCACTGCCCGGTTATTTTTTAACGAAACCTTTTTCCTGCAAATACTTCGCAGCCACTTTTTTCGCATCCTGTCCGTCAACGGCGATTTTCGCGTTCAGGCCCTGCAACGTTTTAGTATCAAGGGAGGCAAAAACGGGTTTGAGCAAATCAGGAATATTCGGATGCGCTTTCAGCGCCGCCTCGCGGATGACAGGCGCTGGTGCGTAAATCGGTTGCACACCTTTTGGATCTTCCAGCGTTTGCAGGCCAAGTGCCGCCACCGGGCCATCCGTACCATAGGCCATCGCCGCATTCACACCGGAGGTTTGTTCCGCCGCCGCTTTGATGGTCACCGCCGTATCGCCACCCGCCAGGGAGAGCAACTGTGCCTGACTGAGTTTGAAACCGTAGGCATTTTCAAAGGCCGGTAAGGCATCCGGACGCTCAATAAATTCTGCCGAGGCCGCCAGTTTAAAATCGCCACCGCTGCTGATGTATTTGCCTAAATCACCGAGAGATTTCAGGTTGTGCGCACTCGCCACATCCTGACGCACAGCGATAGTCCAGGTGTTATTGGCCGGAGACGGGCTCAGCCAGACAATTTTGTTTTGATCGTAATCCAGCTTTTTAACCTTATCGAAACCAGCCTGCGCATTTTTCCACGCGGGGTCTTTATCATCAGAGAAGAAGAACGCGCCGTTACCGGTGTATTCAGGATAGATATCGATTTCACCGGCGGTGATAGCGCCGCGCACCACTTTCGTCGTTCCCAGTTGCAATTTGTTGGTGGTGTGGATGCCGTTCGCTTCCAGCACCTGGATAATTATGTTACCGAGCAGCGAACCTTCGGTATCAATTTTTGAACCGACACGCACAGCATCATCAGCGGCCTGTGCGCTGAAACTTAATGCAGATACCAGCGCCAGTGCTGCCACTGAAAATCCCCGTACTCGCCCAGTTGTTACAGTCATGTTCTATCCTCTTATCGGGTTATGTTGGTTTTGTCGCCCGGCGACTGCTCCGTCATTCAATCTGCTTTCATCGGTGAAAACTTTCGTTCGTGAAAACAAGCTGCTAACAAGAATAGTCCAATTTTGCGCAGGGGAATGGATGGTGATCTATAAAAGCAGGCGGTGATAGCCGGGTAAAATGCCGAAATGTACGAAGCTTATCCGTGAAATCGCTGAGGCGACGTGCCGGCGGGTCTGACCGGTGGCGGTAACGTGACCAGCACGATTTTATACTGGCTGACATACGCTTAGATCATTGGGTTTTAAGTTATAGCCATTTGTTTTCATGCAATGCTTAATCAGGACTTGTGACCGGTATCACCTCGCCTCTATGCTGGCTTTTTTGTCAAAAAGCGTAAACACAACAATGTCTGACTTAATTGCGGCCTCACAGACCGCCTCTTCAGGGGATTACAGCGCAGCCGACACGGCGACTGACCAGCCGGTGGTGATTCGTTCCGCTGCCGATATTACTCAGTTAGTGAACCGCGGCGCAGCGAAAATCAGCGACGCGCGCATCGTGATTGCTATCGCACTGGGCGGCGTTTTCCTCGACGCTTACGACCTCGGTGCGCTGGCCTTCGGGATGAAAGATATCACCCGCCAGTTCGGCCTGACACCTTCCGGCGCAGGCTTTGTGGCCTCGGCGATTACTTTCGGGGCGATTGTGGGCGCACTCTTCGGCGGCTATCTGACCGACAAAATCGGCCGTTACCGCGTCTTTATGGCCGATATGTTCTTCTTCGTCATTGCCGCTCTGGCCTGTGCCTTTGCACCCAATGAGTGGGTTCTCGGCGGATCACGCTTTGTGATGGGTCTCGGGGTCGGCATCGATTTACCGGTGGCGATGGCATTTCTGGCGGAGTTTTCAAAACTGCAGGGCCGCGGCAATAAAGCCTCGCGCGTGGCAATGTGGTGTCCGACGTGGTACGCGGCGATCAGCGTCTCCTATCTGCTGGTGCTGCTGCTTTACGCGGTGCTGCCCGCGACGCATACCGACTGGTTGTGGCGTCTGATCCTCGGTTTCGGCGCGGTGCCTGCGATTCTGATTATCGCTATCCGTCACCGCTATATGAATGAATCGCCGGTCTGGGCTGCCAATCAGGGTGACCTGCAAAGCGCTGCGGCAATCCTGCGTAAGTCTTACAACATTCACGCAGTCGTGGCTGAAGATGCGGACAAAGCACCGCAGGTGAAAGTGCGCAAAGCCGCATGGCGTAACTACGGCACGCTGTTGCAGGGTATTTATCTGCGCCGCACTGTGCTGGCGACCGTGACGGCAGTGGCTTCATCCTTTGCCTATAATGCGGTGGCTTTCGGGCTACCGGTTATCTTATCCAGCTTCCTGCAACAATCGATGATCAGCACTATCCTGTTCTCGCTCGGCCTGAACCTGTGCTTCGCCTTCGTCGGCGGCCTGATTGCGGTGCGGTATGTCTCGAAATTTGGTGCATGGAAAATGACCTATGCCGGTTACGCCTGTCAGTTGGTCGCGATGATCGGCCTGGCACTGGTCGGTCGCCCGGCAGATGGCGGTGAAGCAGCAATTTCCATCGCCATGCTGGCACTGTTCCTGTTCGGTCAGGGCTTCGGCCCGGGATCGCACACCATGACCTTTGCGTCACTGAGCTACCCGACATCACTGCGCGGCATGGGTGTCGGCTTCAACCAGACGCTGATGCGCGGCAGCTCGACGGTCTCGCTGTTCCTGTTCCCGGTACTTTCCGCAGCACTCGGCACCGGCGTGTTCTGGGTGATCGCGTTAGCGCCACTGGCGGGCTTAATCGTGCTGACAGCGGTACGCTGGGAACCGTCGGGATATGATGTGGATGCTGAGGATTTTCAGCAGGAAGTTAAACCAGTTTAGGTTTTTGCCTTGTTCCTCCCCCCGCGAAGGAAAGGATTTTCTTGCTTCTCCCCCTGCGAAGGGGGAGGGCGCAGATCGGTATTCTTACTCCTCTCGGTTAGAAAACTGAGAGAGTGTCATCAAACCACCGCGCTTCTCGGCGCAAACACATACCCGATATCGTTTTCGATCATCGCGGACACCAGCTCAAAACCGCCATTCGGTTTGGCCTGTGCAAACGCCAGTTCACTGGTGAACACCGGGCTGACCCAAAACTGATTCACCGGATCACCATAGATTTCCGGCAGGCGCATTTTGTCTGCCGGACCGCATAACGCCGAGGAAATGACGTGTCCTTCAAAACCGAGCGGTGCCATCGGTGACATCAGGGTGTGACCTTCACCCAGCCAGCTGAGCGTCGTCCAGGGGATCTGCGCATAACCGGATAAGGCACTGGCCATCTGCACGGCATTTTCTTCTGTCACATATTCTTTGCCGACCGAAAAAGCCAGCTCAATACGGCGGTGTTTTTCAGCCTCATCATTGAAAATAATATCGACTTGCGGCATCGGACGGATACTCATGCCAACCGTGAAGAAGTAATAATTTTCTTCATCTTCATGCTGGGAAATCGCCATCGGTGGCCAGTGCCCCTGGTTAATCAGATAATATTTCAGTGAAGGGCCAAAGCGGGCTTCGTAGGATTCCAGCAGCTTGCGCTGGATTTTCGGCCACGGATTGCTGAATTCATTTTGCCAGTCGCGCCAGAACAGACGGGTTTTTTCCGCCAGCTCACATTGCGTATTGGTCGAGGCTGAACCCAGCGGGAAGGTCAGCGGATTCTGTTTAATGCAACCGGCGGAATAACACACCGAATGATCGATATACAAACTCCAGCCGGGGATCACTGCCAGCAACAATCCCTGATACCACAATGCCGCGCCGTCATCGCTTTCATTCCACAGGATCTGGATTTGGGCCGGATCCAGCGGTGCTTCGCCTTCCAGATTGCGGCAATATTGCGCCGCCAGCATCGGGGCAATCCCCTGCTCCATCGCGTCGGTATCATCGTTCGCCGGTGCGGGCACCAGATTGCGAACCCAGCAGGCGCGCATTTTCGGAAAGCGGTCACGCAAATCTTCGCGGGCGAAAATATAGAAATACACCACGCGGTTGTCCTGCTCGACCAGCGCGGTCAGGGTTTGTTTGTCGTTACTGACTTCAGCAACAATGTCGGACTGGCGCATATGACCTCAACAATATAGGAAGTTTATTATTTCCTGTGAGGGTCAGTGTAAAGCGGATAAGCCAGCCCGATAACGGGCAATATTCCCAAAAAAGCCCGATAAATCATTAAAACAGGTGCTTTTTTGTCGAAATATCGACATCAGCGGCAATACATCCGAAACAGATGCGCCAGGTGCGCGGCCATCGGTGTGAGTGTGGTATCACGTCGCTGAATAAGATAGAACGTGGCTTTCGGCAGTGACAGATCGAGATCCAGCGCGATCAGGCTCTGACCGATCACCGGATCATTAATCGCATCAACGGACAATATGCTGAGAAAATCGGTTTTGGCGATCAGGCTGGTGCACGACATAAAGGTTTCACAAATCACGCTGATATTGGGTTCGGTATCCATTTCGCTGAACATTTCGCTGAGCAATTTATAATAACTTCCGCGTGGCGTCGGCATCGTCCAGTCGCAATGTAAAAGCGCCTGCATCGAGCGGGCGTTCTGCATCGGATGGCCGCGTCTTGCGACCACCCGATACTCTTTATCCATAAGTTTTTCATATAACAGTTCGTTATCAAAAGGGCCGTGATAATAGGTATTCACGGTGAAATCCAGCTCGCCCTGTCGCAGCTCGGGGATCATCGACACCAGTTGTCCCTCGGCTATCCGGACCTTCACATCGGGAAATTCGCGGTGAAAACGCTCAATCACTTCCGGCATGATGGTGCGGGCAATACTGGCACCCACGCCGATATTTACCCTGCCGCTGGTGCCGCCGAGACGCTGCGTGATGTCTTCCTGCGCCACCCTCAGCTCTTCCAGAATCAGGCTGGCGTGTTTAAAAAACGCGTCACCACAATCAGTTAGCGTCACACCCTGACGGCGGCGGACAAATAATTTCGTCCCCAGATTTTCTTCCAGCTCTTTAATCGATTTAGTCAGCGCGGGCTGCGAAAGATTCAGCACCCGGCTGGCGGCACGAATGCTGCCCTGACGTGCGACCGCAACAAACGCCCGCAACTGATGCATTTTTATTTGTGATGGCATGAGATTCTTTGATAACCCCTGATTATCACTAAAAAGATTTTGGCATCTTATATGCCCCGAACGCTTTATGTACATTAAAAATCTTATAAGGCCGCCTTTCGCCGCTTTCTGCGTGCGGCTCTGCACTTCCCAACGCTTTGATTTCCTCCTTTCTGCCGCTGCGCGGAAAGCCTGCATGTCTGTGTCAACAAGAGAGTCTGTGATGGTTAATGAGATTTCTGAACGTGTAGAAAAGCTGTTTCCTTCCCTGCAAAAGCAACGCCGTGACCTGCATAAATACGCCGAATCCGGCTGGCTGGAATTTCGTACCTCCACGCTGGTGGCCGATCGGCTGGAAAAACTGGGTTATTCACTGCAACTGGGCAAAGAAGTCATTGACGCGGATTCGCGTATGGGGCTGCCTTCCGCCGCTGTGCTGGCCGAACAAGAGCGGCGTGCTCTGGAACAAGGGGCGATTGCCCGCTGGATGCCACATTTCTCCGGCGGTTTCACCGGTATTGTCGCGACGCTGGAAACCGGTCGTCCCGGCCCGGTGATGGGTGTTCGTGTGGATATGGACGCGCTGGATTTATGCGAAGTCCTGGACGAGGCACACCGCCCGTTCCGGGAAGGATTTGCTTCGGCCAATAACGGCATGATGCACGCCTGCGGTCACGATGGCCACACTACCATTGGCCTCGGGCTGGCAGAAGTGCTGATGCAGGTGCGCGATCAGTTATGCGGCACCATCAAGCTGATTTTCCAGCCTGCCGAAGAAGGCACGCGCGGCGCAAAATCCATGGTTGAGGCGGGGGTGGTGGACGATGTGCAATATTTTACCGCTGTACATATCGGCACCGGCGTACCGGCTAATCACATTGTGTGCGGTAACGATACTTTCATGGCGACAACCAAGCTCGATGTGCACTTTACCGGCGTGGCTTCGCATGCAGGCGGCAAACCGGAAGACGGGCGCAACGCCCTGCTGGCGGCGGCACAGGCCACGCTGGGGTTGCATGCTATCCCACGCCACAGCGGCGGCAGCTCGCGGGTGAATGTCGGCGTGTTGCAGGCGGGCACCGGGCGCAATGTGGTGCCGTCCACCGCCATGATGAAAGTCGAGACACGCGGTTCCACCAATGAAGTAAATGATTTTATTTATCAGCAGGCGCTGAAAGTTATCTCCGGCGCAGCCGAAATGCATCAGGTGAAATTCGACATCAAACTGATGGGTGCGGCGCAAAGCAGCACACCAACGCCTGCCTGGGTAAATTACATTCACCGTCAGGCAGAAAAACTCGGCGAGTTCGAACAGATTATTGACCATCAGGAAGGGGCTGCCGGTTCAGAAGATGCCACTTACATGATGGAGCGCGTCAAAGCCCGTGGCGGTGAAGCCTCTTATGTCATTTTTGGCACGGATCTGAGCGCTGGTCATCACAATGAACTGTTTGATTTCGATGAGAAAGTGATATCTCAGGGCATCAAAACGCTGGCGGCCCTGGCACTGAATATCGCTGAATTCAAAGGGGATATTTAATGGCGACACAACAAAATATCGTCAATTTTATCAACGACTTTATTGATAACCAGCAACCTGCCCTGGCAGAAATCAGTGATGCAATCTGGGACCATCCGGAGACCCGTTTCGCGGAATCGTTCTCCTCAGCATTGCTGGCCGACAAACTGGAAGCCAGCGGCTTTAGCGTGGAACGCGGTGCCGGCGGCATGGAAACCGCATTCATCGCCAGTTCCGGCCAGGGCAAACCCGTGATCGCCCTGCTTGGCGAATTCGACGCACTGGCCGGTTTAAGCCAGAAAGCCGGTTGCGATGTGGCGCAGCCACAGGTGGAAAACGGTAACGGCCACGGCTGTGGTCATAACCTGCTCGGCACGGCGGCACTCGGTGGTGTGCTGGCAGTGAAAGCCTGGATGGAACGTGAAAAAATTCCGGGTACGGTACGTTTTTACGGTTGTCCGGGCGAAGAAGGCGGCTCCGGTAAAACGTTTATGGCCCGCGAAGGGCTGTTTGATGATGTCGATGCCGCACTGACCTGGCATCCGGAAACCTACAGCGGCATGTTCAGCAATCAGACGCTGGCCAATATTCAGGCGTCGTTCAGCTTTAAAGGCGTGTCCTCACACGCCGCTGCCGCGCCACACCTTGGCCGCAGCGCGCTGGATGCCCTGACGCTGATGAACACCGGTTCGAATTTCCTGCGCGAGCACATTATTCAGGAAGCACGCCTGCATTACGCCATCACCAACGCGGGGGGAATTTCGCCAAACGTGGTGCAGGCCGATGCCGAAGTGTTGTATCTGGTGCGCGCACCGCAAATGGATCAGGCGCAGGCAATTTTTGACCGCGTAGTGGATATCGCCAAAGGCGCAGCGCTGATGACCGGCACGCAGATGTCGATGCGCTTTGATAAAGCCTGTTCCAACTACGTGCCCAACCGCACACTGGAAAGCGCGATGTATCAGTACGTGCAGGCATTTGGCACACCGCATTACACCGCCGGAGAGCGGGCGTTTGCGGCATCAATTCATGCCACGCTGAGCGAACAGGATATCGATAACAATTTGCTGAATATCTCCCGCACCAGCGGCGCGGAAGGCGTGGAATTCGCCGACACCCTGCGCCATTCCCCGCTGACTGACCGCGTTGCCCCGTATGCCCCGAACGACAATATCCTCTACGGCTCAACGGATGTCGGCGATGTCAGCTGGCTGGTGCCGACGGCGCAATGCTTCAGCCCGTGTTTTGCTGTGGGATCGCCGCTGCACACCTGGCAAATCGTGTCACAGGGGCGAACATCCATTGCCCATAAAGGCATGTGCCTGGCGGCAAAAGTCATGTCATCAACTGCGATAGACCTGTTCTCCCGGCCGGATTTACTGGCGGCCTGTCAGAAAGAGCGTGATGCACAACGTGCACGACGTCCCTATCAATGCCCGATCCCGGCTGGCGTGAAACCGTCGCCGTTGAAATAAATCCCGAATGAGTACACCGCGTATTCGCACCCCGTTCCGGCGCAAATACGCGGCATAAATATAAAAAAGACAAACATGACAGAGGGTTAACAGATGAGTATTCAGGCGCAAGATTCCGGCCGGAGTCCGGGAGGATTTCTTCATTGGGTGGAACGTGTCGGGAATAAAATTCCCAACCCGTTTTTGTTATTTGTTTATCTGATCGCCGTGCTGATGGTCGCCAGTGCGGTAATTTCATGGCTGAATATTACGGCGGTGAACCCGACTAACGGTGATGTCATCCACGTAAAAAACCTGCTGAGTGTGACAGGCATTCAGTGGATTTTGCCGAACGTCATTAAAAACTTCAGCGGATTTACCCCGCTCGGCTCGATTCTGGCGCTGGTTATTGGTGCCGGACTGGCGGAGCGCGTCGGACTGCTGCAAAGCCTGATGTACAAAATGGCGTCCAAAGTCAATGCCCGTTACGCCAGTTACATGGTGATTTTTATCGCCTTCTTCAGCCATATTTCGTCTGATGCCGCACTGGTGGTGATGCCGCCGTTGGGCGCGTTAATTTTCCTCGCGGTCGGGCGTCATCCGGTGGCCGGTTTACTGGCGGCTATCGCCGGCGTCGGCTGCGGTTTCACGGCTAATCTGCTGATTGTGACTACCGATGTGTTGCTGTCGGGGCTCAGTACCGAGGCCGCGAAGGCGATTAATCCGGCGGTTCAGGTGAGCGTCATCGATAACTGGTACTTTATGGCTGCCTCCGTCATTGTGCTGACAATTGTGGGTGCCATTCTCACCGATAAATTCGTTGAACCGCGCCTGCCGGTGTATCACGGCGAGCGTAACGAAGAGATGAAAAAACTGACACCGGAACAGAATCGCGGCCTGATGGCGAGCGGTATTGCAGCATTGGTGTTTATCGCACTGGTGGCATTGCTGGTGGTGCCGGAAGCCGCACCGCTGCGCAATCCTAAAACCGGCGGTATCATCCCTTCGCCGTTTATTCAGGGCATCGTACCGCTGATTATTTTGTTCTTCTTTGTGATTTCTGTGCCTTACGGCATGGTAACAAAACAGATCCGCAGTGCCAGTGATGTGCCGAATTTGCTGGTGGATCCGATGAAATCCATGGCAGGTTTTATCGTGATGGTGTTCCCGCTCTCCCAGTTTGTGGCATTTTTCAACTGGAGCAATATGGGGAAATTTATGGCGATCGGGCTGACCGATGTGCTGGAAAACTTAGGCATGACCGGTATCCCGGCGTTCCTCGGCCTGATTTTCCTGTCGGCGTTGCTGTGTATGTTTATCGCCAGCGGCTCAGCAATCTGGTCGATTCTCGCACCGATTTTCGTGCCGATGTTTATGCTGCTCGGTTTTCATCCGGCGTTTGCGCAAATCGTATTCCGCGTTGCGGATTCGTCGGTGATCCCGCTCGCGCCCATGTCACCGTTTGTACCGCTGTTCCTCGGGTTTCTCCAGCGGTACAACAAAGAGGCGAAACTGGGTACCTATTATTCACTGGTGCTGCCGTATCCGGTTGTGTTTTTCGTCGTGTGGCTGCTGATGCTGGTGGGGTGGTATTTGCTGGGTCTGCCCATTGGTCCGGGCGTTTATCCGCATCTTTAACGGTCAGGTCAGACGTCCCATACGGCGCATGGCCCGGTGCCATGAGCCGTTTCTCACCGCCCAGCGCAGTACACCGGCAATACGGCGGGTGGCGAAACGAATCCTTCGGCGCTTTGGCGGGGAAAGGGAAATACCCAGTTGCGTCGCCGCCCATTCAGGCAATAACTCAATGCCAGCCTGGATCATCAGGCTGCCCACCGGTTTCGCCAGACGGCTCGGAGCCGGTGCATTCTGCAATAATTTCACCACTTCAAGCGTGCGTTCATCGCAGCGTAATTGCGGACGCATCGCCTGCAGATAATGTTCTACCGCATCGACACTCTGCGGCACATCTGCCGCACCCAGGCTTTTCGCCACACGGGAAAACTCCCGATAATAAAGGTTCTGCCCGGCCAGACTGAGCGAAGGGTTGCGATACCGCAAATGTGATTGCAGAAAGCTGTACGCTTCAGCCACGTGCACCCAGACCAGTAATTCCGGATCGCTGGCCGCATAAGGCGTGCCGTAAGCATCAGTACCCGTGACCCGCAAATGAATGGATTTTACTTTTTCGATTAATGCATTGGCATCATCCAGAGGCGCAAAAGTCGTACCCGAGATAAACTGACTGGTGCGACGAAGCCGCCCGAGCATATCTTCACGAAATGAGGAATGATCCCAGACACCGGCAAGCGCCAGCGGATGAAGCATCTGCAGCAGCAAGGCACTGACGCCGCCGCAAAGCATGGACGAGAAATCTCCGTGAATTCGCCAGGTGATGCTTTCAGGGCCAAACAGCCCCGGGTCACCCGGCGGATCCTCAAAGTCTATGCCGCCTAACGCCAGGCCCGAAATACTCAGTACCTGACGTTCTATTCTCTTTCTCAACAATTATCTTAACTCAGTGGTTAATGTTCGGCCTGACTGACTGCCGTCGCTTTGGTCAGTTCCGGCCACAGGTTCATAACCACATCAATCAGGCGGTTCAGTTCATCCGCACTCGCGCCATCACGGGCCTGTACGGAGAAGCCCTGAATGGTGCAGGCCAGGTATTTCGCCAGCAGGGCGCTGTCGCTTGCCGCTGTCAGATCACCACTGTGTTTTTTCTTCTCGAAATATTCAAACAGAGTACGTTCCTGCGAAAGATGGCGCGCACGCAACATTTCGGCAATATCCGCTGATGACGAAGACATGCCGGATGATGCGCTGATCATAAAGCAGCCACTTGGCGTGTCACAATCGGTAAACAGTTCGACGATGGCACGCAAATAGCGCCCGACCGTATCCTCAACGGACAAATCTGTTCTGCTCAGTAAACACGAGCTCTTTTCGTAAAAGTTTTTCAGATAATGTTCAACGGCTGCGCGGAAAAGCCCTTCTTTGTTACCAAATTCAGCATACAAAGTTGGCGCTTTTGCACCGGTTGCTTCGACCAAATCGGCTAATGAAGTGGCCTCGTAACCATGGCGCCAGAATAAATTCAGGGCCTTGCTCAGAGCAGTTCCACGATCGAACTGTTTTGGGCGCCCGCGACTTTTCCGGACCAAAGCCGTCTGTTCAGTGCTCATACACCCTCCTTCCATCACCATTGTGATTATGGTTATTAAATTTTTATAGAAATAACTTAACGATCATTATTAAAAATAGTTGCGCACAAGTCCAGCGGAGTTTATTATTTAATTATCGAGCGATAAGAAAATCGCTCAAACCCGCAAAACTGCGCAGCTAAAAACGCTTTTTAAGCATACTATCCAGGACGTAACATCATGAGTAACTTCAAAATCCTTCTTGCAGTTCTGGCATTAACCGCTGTGCCGGTTGCCAATGTTGCCGCACAGCAGGTTATCATGATGCCTTTACAGAGTCAGGAAGTGAGGATGGTCAATGTGACCGGTGACAGTAACTTCTGTAACCCGGGCACCTGTACGAATAAAAAAATCGAACAGGGCCGTATTCCTACTTCTCCTACTCAGCCACCTGCACCCTCGATCCCAAGCCATCGGCCCGCTTCTATTTACTACTAACGAACGCGGTGCCTGACGACAAAGAGTCGGGGCAGGAATAATGATAAGGCGGCTAATGTCGCCTTATCTTTTTATCAGCCGCCCCTGTTTTATCACCCTATCCGGTCAGAACCAACCATTAACTTAGCGATCATTAAAGATTCATTCAGCAAAATTATGCATAAAGGATTTCCCATCCTTCGCATCAATCATTTTAAAAACAATAAATTAACAAAATAAAAACAATGCAGGCATTTAATGTGATATTCATCACAGCACGATTAGTTAACGATCATTAAAAAAACATCTTGCACAAACTCCCAACACTCCCTATCATTTACTTATCGAACGTTAACTAATAACTAACGTTGACCCAAAACTGAGGTTCCTGAAGAAGGCACCCCAAATAAAAACTGAAGAACAGGAATTAACACCATGAAAAATATCGCTATGACAATCGCTGCACTGACACTTGCTACGGCTTCTTTCTCTACCTTAGCGGCAACTGAAGTTCAGTCTGCACCTGCAGGTGAGCAAACTATCGGTACTGTCAGCGCCTCTTCAAACGGTAACCTGAGTACATTGCAGTCCAAACTGAATGCAAAAGCTACTGAAGCTGGCGCAACCTCATACCGTATCATCGGGGCTTCTGGTGAAAACCATCTGTACGGTACTGCTGAGCTGTACAAATAAGTTCTGAAGGTGCTGTTAGCATATTGTTCCGCACAATAAGTTAACGATTAATAAATAAATGAGTTGCACAGAATGTGATCCCGGTCTAACATTTACTTATCAACTGTTAATAAATAACAGTCGGACCGAATAATCACCTGCTGATAAACAGATAAAAAGGAAAACTACCATGAAAAATATCGCCATGACTTTAGCCGCAATCGCACTTGCTACTGCTTCTTTCTCGACTCTGGCTGCGTCTGAAGTTCAGTCTGCACCAGAAGGTCAGCAAGCAATTGGTGTGGTAAGTGCTTCTTCAAGCAATGATTTATCAAGCCTGCAGAATAAACTGAATGCCAAAGCCAATGAAGCGGGTGCAAGCTCATACCGCATCATCGGGGCTTCAGGTGATAACCACCTGTACGGTACTGCTGAACTGTATAAATAAGCATAAAGTACCTGCCATTTTAGGGTAAAACGGCATTTAGTTAACGATTAATAAGCTAGATGTTGTATCGGACAGACGAGAGCTTTGCACATTAAATGAACGTTGATGACAACGCCTGGCAAAGCTTAAAAATACGAAATGAGGAAAATATCATGAAAAACTTAACAATGACCCTTGCAGCTATCGCACTGGCAACCGCTTCATTCTCCACTCTGGCTGCAACAGAAGTTCAGTCAGCGCCGGCAGGTCAGCAACCGATTGGTGTTGTCAGTGCAACATCCGGTAACAGCCTGAGCAGCCTGCAAAACAAACTGAATGCTAAAGCCAGCGAAGCCGGTGCCAGCTCTTACCGTATCATCGGTGCTTCAGGCGATAACCACCTGTACGGCACAGCTGAACTGTATAAATAAGCTGTAATAAGCAATAAAAAGCAGTAAGCAGAAGAGGCGGCGTTTGCCGCCTTTTTCGTGTCTGTGTTACTGAAAATTTCCCGAAAGCCTCCCCGCCTGCCTGACCTTGTGCTACATTTTCCTCTTCTTTTGCCTTCAGGTTCTGCTTCCCAATGTAACGAATTCTCATCACTAACATTTTTTCTTCTCCCGTTGCCTGCGTGCAAGGCGGGGTTTGTGTTATTTCTGATGAGAATCTTTCAAATGAATTCGTTATTGATTGCGCTCGTACGCGCACTTCGCAGCCATTGCTGGCTGCGGTTGCTGGGTTGTGCCTTTATTTTATCCTCTCTGGGCAATGGCCTGACGCAGGTCATGGTATTTGGCCAATTGCTGCGCTGGAATGCCTCCCCCGGCACGCTGACTTTCGCTTATATGCTGGCAACCTTGCCCGGCTTTATTGGAAGTGTTTGGGGCGAACGTTTGTGCAGGAAGATGTCGCCGCTGCGAATTTTGATCCTGACTGAAATATTTGGCATGGTGGCACTGGTATTTCCACTGTACGGTCTGCTGTCACATCATATTCCCGCACTGCTGGTCATTCAGTCTGCTGAAGCGTTATTCAGCGGGATGAGTTATCCGGCGCTCACCTTGCTATTCAAACGCGGGCTAAGCGCTGAGGAGTTACCGGCGGCGACGGCAATGGAAACGCTGATTTTTTCTGCGCAGGTTTTGCTTGGCACCGGCGCCGGGGTTTTGCTGTTCAATGTTGTTTCGCCGCTGTGCATTTTACTGCTCGATGCGCTGAGTTTTGCCGCATCTGCTATTTTGCTTCTGACCACCCGGAAAAAATTTCGGGTCAGGGACGCTCAAACAATGGCGGCTGATTTTCCTGCACACCTGCCATTGCATTGGAAACATTACTCCCCGCTGCAAAAACAAAGCATCTTGCTGTTACCGGCGCTCGCCGCTGTCGGTTCTCCCGCGATGGCATTATTACCCGCACTCGTGCAGCAAATTCGCCCTGAAGAAACCACCGGTCTGGCACTCCCTTTGCTGTTTGCCCGCAGCCTCGGGCAACTATTCGGCCCGCTGCTGCTCAGTGCTGACAAACTCCGGCAGTTCAGCACCAGTAACAGACGAATATTGTTATGCCTGATGTTATTTCTGGGGGGATACTTTCTGCTTTCCCCCCTGTCAGCCTGGCCGGCAGTCAGTCTGGCGTTAATTTTTAGTGCTCACCTGGCCTCAAACGTGGTGTTCGCATTAGGCACTTTCGGCGTGCTGCAAAATTTTACGGGCAGACAGGTCGCCACAGCCAGCGCGCTGGCCTGGCGCGGACAAGTTATGGTGGCGGGTTTAGCCACCGGCGCCGCCGGTTTACTGGCAGAAAGTATCGGCGCAACCGGCGCGCTTTATAGCATTTCTCTTGCCAGTCTGACCGGCGTTGTTATCTTACTCTGGCGCTACAGGACGTAATCAGAAAACACAAAAGGCAGGGATTTCCTCCCTGCCTTTTAACACCGTATAAACGCTTTCTTTCGGCACATCTCGCAAGAATTCTCCTTAATTATCTCACCCCCTTTTAGCTGCCGTATAAAGACGTTGGCATAAGGCCCATTTAGGTATAAAATTTTATACACAAGGGAAGTGACGGTGATTAAAGATATCGACTGGCGTGGAAGTTCGTTGAAGGACTTACGTGATTTTCCCACAGACGCCAGAAAAAGAGCGGGCTATGAGCTTGAGCAAATTCAGCAAGGGCTTCCCCCAACACAATGGAAGTCAGTCAGCGACTGGGGTACTGGCGTGGTTGAAATCAAACTCGATGTACGCGCCGGTACTTTTAGGGTTGTCTATCTCGCTAAATTCGACGAGGCCATTTACATCCTGCACTGCTTTGCGAAAAAGAATCAGCAAACCAGCCCGAAAGATATTTCCATTATAAAAAGCCGCTATGCCCAAATTGTACGGGAGCGCCACAGGAGAGAAAATGAAAAAGGATATTGATGTCGCATCACGACATATCACGCAAGCAGGCGGAAATGTGTTCGCCGATTTGGGATTCAGCGCTGTCGAAGCCCAGGCTTTACATGCAGATTCACAGAGTAAAATTGCTCATACTCTGGCGCTCAAAGAGCAACTGATGACGGAAATTGGCCTCTGGATCATCCATCAGAATCTGCGGCAGAGCGATGCTGCAAAAGTTTTACAAGTTTCGCGCCCGCGCGTTTCTGACGTCGTAAACAAAAAGACGGATAAATTTACGCTTGATGCCCTGATTCTGATGCTGAGCCTGGCCGGAAAACAGGTGAAGCTGGTGGTTGAATAATCAGCAAGGTAAACACAAAAGGCAGGGATTTCCTCCCTGCCTTCTTCGTATTGCCTTAAACCAGCCGGTCAGTTAGCCGAGCTTTTCAACTGATTATTCTGCTGATGTTGCTCCATCGCCAGCGCGATCAGGCGCGTGATCAGATCACGGTAACCTAAACCACTGGCGGCCCAGAGTTTCGGATACATACTGATATTGGTGAAGCCCGGCAAGGTATTAATTTCATTGATGACGACTTCATCCTGTTCTGTCAGGAAAACGTCCACACGTGCCATGCCGCGACACTCCAGCACCTGAAATGCCTGCAAGGCGATGGCGCGGATACGATCATGGGTTTCCTGCGGTAAATCAGCCGGAACAGCGATGGACGCGCCAGTTTCGTTGATGTATTTGGTATCGTAGGAATAAAATCCGTCATGCAGGATCACTTCGCCGCACACGCTGGCCTGCGGGTGATCATTACCTAATACAGCGCATTCAATTTCACGACCTTTGATAGCCGACTCCACCAGCACTTTGTGGTCGAAGCTGAATGCTTCATCCAGAGCACGCTGATAGCTCTCTTCATCGCTGACTTTACTGACGCCCACCGATGAGCCCTGATTTGCCGGTTTGATAAACAGCGGCAGGCCGAGTTGTTGCGAAACACTGGCAAAGGTATTTTTCTGACGATTCACTCGCGTGAGGCACACGAAAGGAGCAACGGCCAGACCGGCATCACGCAGCAAACGCTTGGTGACATCTTTATCCATACTGACGGCGGAGCCCAGTACGCCGGAGCCGACGAAGGCTATATTTGCCATACGCAGCAGCCCCTGCAGGGAACCATCTTCCCCCAGCGTTCCATGCACAATCGGGAAGATGACATCCACCTGCGACAATGCGCTGGCGCTGTGGGTTTCGATTAGCTGATTCTCGGTCTGGCCCGGGATCAGCGCAACCTGGTTATTCGAGCGATTCAGGGCAATCAGCGACGGATTTTCAGCATTGATCAGGTAATTACTGGCGTCATTAATGTGCCACTCCCCTTTCTTATCAATACCCAGTAATGTCACATCAAAGCGTTCTTTATCAATCGCATCCACGATATTTTTTGCCGACTGCAGTGACACTTCATGCTCTGCCGATTTACCACCAAAAATAATACCAACCCGTAATTTACTCACCTGCTGCTCCTTGCCGTCTGCCTCAGCAGACGGCGAATGTTTCTATAAACAACCACGCAATAAACCAACACGACTAATCAACAACAAACAGTTTCGCGCCAACCGGTGTAGATGAACGGTGTGCTTCGGCATTGTCCGCTACCTGATAACTCATGCCCGGCGATAAGGTGAACGTACGTCCATCTTCAAGGCGTGTATGAAGCTCCCCTTCAAGGCAGAACAAAACATGGCCTTTACTACACCAGTGATCAGCCACATAGCCTGCTGAATATTCAACGATACGCACACGGATATCGCCAAATTTTTGCGTACGCCACAGCGCCATGCCGGTATCACCAGGATGTTGCGTTGGCGTGACATCACTCCAGTCAGTCGTGCAAAACGGAATCGCATCAAGCTTCATGAATTTCTCAGTGTCGGGAAAGGGAAGGAAAGTCAGCATAAAAGTGAGCGGTAAATTTATCAATCGCTTGCTGAAAACAATTCATTTACTGCCAGTCGCAAAGTTACGTAAAGGCGATTGTTCTTAGAGACAGGCGACAGCAGGCGTATGGCAAGGCCAGTGAGAAAAAAGGACAGAACGCGTCATACCGTTGTGTTGCATGAGATGTCTGTGGGACAGGGGTCACATTTTTTCGACTATGCTTAATGTTCTGTTGAGAACGCAAAAGGCGTACGCACCTCAATTCCAACGTGCCGTTGTTTTCGACGACACGCCACAAAACAAGGAGCAACACATGCCATATCAGACAATAAATCCGTTCAACAATAAGCTCATCAAAGAATATCCAACACATAACGATCAGCAGGTTGAAGAGGCGCTCTCTGCAGCCCATGCTTTATATAAATCTGACTGGGGTCAGGGCGATATTAAGCAACGCGTTAAAGTACTGCATAAATTATCCGAACTGATGGCTTCCCGCGTTGATGAACTGGCGGAAGTGATCAGTGTAGAAATGGGCAAACTTATCGGTCAGAGTCGTGGCGAAGTGCAGATTTGCGCGGATATTGCGAAATTCTATGCCGAAAATGCAGAAGAGTTCCTCAAACCTGTGCCGTATAAATCCGATCTCGGCGAAGCCTGGGTCGAGCATCACCCGATTGGGGTGATCCTGGCCGTCGAGCCGTGGAATTTTCCGTTCTACCAGTTAATGCGCGTACTGGCACCGAATCTGGCCTCCGGTAACAGCGTGGTGGTCAAACACGCCAGCATCGTTCCCCATTGTGCGGAAACCTTTGAGAAACTGGTTACCGAAGCGGGGGCGCCAAAAGGCGCTTATACCAACCTGTTTATTTCTCAGGATCAGGTCAGTGCCATCATTGATGATGACCGCGTTCAGGGTGTCGCGCTGACCGGTTCGGAAAAAGCCGGTGCGATCGTGGCTTCACGGGCGGCCTCTAAGCTGAAGAAATCAACGCTGGAACTCGGCGGTAATGACGTGTTTGCCGTACTCGATGATGCCGATATCGATAAAGCCGCCAAAGCCGGTGCGCAGGCTCGTGTTTCCAACGCCGGGCAGGTGTGTACGGCGGCCAAACGTTTCATTATTCATGAAAAAGTTGCCGATGAATTCCTTCAAAAATTCACCGGACACTTTAAGGCACTGAAGACCGGCGACCCGCTGGATACATCCACCACGCTGGGGCCGCTGTCCTCTGCAGAAGCGGTGAAAACGCTGAGTGAACAAGTGGATAATGCTGTGAAACACGGGGCGAAACTGCACTTTGGCGGAAAAAAAGTGGCAGACAATCCGGGCAACTTCTTTGAACCAACGATTCTGACGCACATTACCCGCGATAATCCGGCCTATTTTGAGGAATTCTTTGGCCCGGTCGCACAGGTGTATGTAGTGAAAAATGATGAGGAACTGGTGAAACTGGCCAACGACTCACATTACGGCCTTGGCGGTTCACTGTTCACCTCCGATTTGTCTCGCGCCCGTAAGCTGGCCAGCCAGATTGAAACCGGTATGGTATACGTCAACTCACCTACAGATACCGCAGCGGAACTGCCGTTCGGCGGCGTGAAACGCTCCGGATT
The DNA here is from genome assembly GCF_004195095.1 of Rahnella sp. CFA14(1/10). NCBI lineage: Bacteria > Pseudomonadati > Pseudomonadota > Gammaproteobacteria > Enterobacterales > Yersiniaceae > Rahnella > Rahnella sp. CFA14(1/10). Next base: position 562,962 of record NZ_SEWS01000001.1, read on the forward strand.
CGGCCGCGAACTCTCCGATCTTGGTATCAAAGAATTTGTGAACCAGAAACTGGTCGTGCTGGCCGCGAAGTCATAAATATTTCAACCAGAGTTCTATACCCAAAATAATTCGGGCTGCAGGACAAAAGCTTCAGCTTTTGAGCAGCGCTTGTGCTGGCCCTAATAGGGCAAGGCTTGCCGGGTAACGCGGCAAGTGAAGGGTCCCGATGAGCTTATTCAGGTAAGTGATTCGGGTCACTGAACGTAGCCAACGCATCTGCGGTTCGAATTATGATGGGTAGCCTTGACCCACAACAAAGCGCGGTAACTTGCACCCTCTCTATAATCAGGCCCGTTTGTCTTCCCACTGGTAAATCACATGGCTTATGAACTCAATCTGAACTGGCCGGAATTTCTCGAAAAATACTGGCAAAAAAAACCTGTTGTTATTAAAAAAGCCTTCCCGAATTTTGTCGATCCGATAAGTCCGGATGAACTTGCTGGCCTGGCGATGGAACCGGAAGTGGACAGCCGCCTGGTGAGCCATAAGAACGGTGAATGGCAGGCAAGCAATGGTCCTTTTGAAGATTTTGACGGTCTGGGTGAAACCGGCTGGTCATTGCTGGCACAGGCCGTAAACCACTGGCATTTGCCTGCGGCTGAACTGGTAAAACCTTTTCGCGTATTGCCGGACTGGCGTTTAGACGATCTGATGATTTCATATTCTGTGCCCGGCGGCGGCGTCGGCCCGCACATCGATCAGTATGACGTCTTTATCATTCAGGGCATGGGCAGCCGTCGGTGGCGTGTGGGTGATGCCTTGCCGATGCGTCAGTTCTGCCCGCATCCGGCGTTACTGCATGTAGATCCGTTCACGCCAATCATTGATGAAGATCTTGAGCCGGGCGATATTCTGTATATCCCGCCGGGCTTTCCGCACGACGGCTTTACCCATGAAACCGCCCTCAACTATTCCGTCGGTTTCCGTGGCCCTAACAGCCGTGATTTCATCAGCAGCTTTGCTGACTACGCGCTGGAAAACGATCTGGGCGGCAGTCATTACAGCGATCCGGATTTAACGCTGCGTGACCACGTCGGTAAAGTGGAAGAGTATGAGCTGGAACGCGTACACCAGATGATGGTTGAGCTGTTAAACCAGCCGGAAGATTTCAAACAATGGTTTGGCCGTTTTGCCACCACGCCGCGCCATGAACTGGATATCGCGCCGGCCGAACCGCCATACGAATCACATGAAATTGTCGATGCGCTGATGCAGGGTGAAAACCTGGTGCGCCTGAGTGGTCTGCGAGTCCTCAACGTCGGCGAACGTTTCTTTGTCAACGGCGAGCCGCTGGAAACGTCCCGGTATGCTGCCGCTGATGCGCTGTGCCGCTATACGCTGATCGGTAAAGCAGAACTGGGGGCTGCCCTGCAGGATCCTGAATTTGTCGCTCTGTTAACAGATCTGGTGAATCAGGGCTACTGGTACTTCGACGCGTAATCTGCCCGGGGTTCAGTCACGATAAAAGGCGGCGTCCCTGAAGACGCCGCCTGTTTAGTACTCTTAACCTACGGACGGTAAAGTTCGACCGGCGGCTTCATTTTTCGCTCTTCCGGTGCGAACAAATCAATTTCTTCACCCAGAATGTATTTGGCGCGCAGCATGGCGGAAATTTTGTCCATGATCATCACGATCACTACCAGTATCAGGGTGATAAACATCACCACATCCCAGTTCCACAGACGCATATTTTCCGCATACACCAGACCGATCCCACCCGCGCCGACAAAGCCCAGAACGGCGGCTGAGCGGGTATTAGATTCAATCTGATACAGCGACAACGCAAGGAATGTCGGGAAGGATTGGGTGAAAATCCCGAAGCGGTGTGTTTGTAACGGGGAAGCTCCCAGCGCCCGCAAACCGCGGCTCGGCGAACGATCAACGGCTTCATGCCCTTCGGCATAAAGTTTACCGAGCAAGCCTAAATCCTGCATCACAATCGCCAGCACACCTGCCAGCGGTCCCATGCCGACAGCACGAACGAAAATCAGCCCCCAGATCGCCATATCCAGCCCGCGTAAAACATCCAGAAGACGGCGGATAATCATGGAAACAGGTCTGAGAACCGGCGTAGACATCACATTACGCGCCGCGAGGAATGAAAGCGGTAACGCGAGAAAAGATGCGGTGATAGTGCCGGAAAATACAATCGCCAGTGTGATAGCTATTTGCGAAAAATAATACATAAACGGCCATTCGGAAACGTCATGCCAGACAAACATTCGCAGGAAATAACGCCCGATTTCACGGCTGCCGCGCACCACTTCACTCCAGGGAATGCCGAAGTAACTGAAGAAATAGACATAGTACAGCGTAATAACAACAGCCAGTATCGCAAGGTAACGCAGATAGCGGCGTTGCGCGGCAAACAAATGCCCGTGCTGCTGCTTCATGCTGCTGACGACATGAGGTTCGAGCGCATCAGTTAACATCAGAAAGTGCCCTCCACAACGCGTTTGCGTAATTTACCTGAAAGAAAATCCATCACCGACACAACCAGAATAATCAGCAGTAAGGTCATGCTGACCTGATCATAACGATCAAGTTTGATTGACGTCATCAGCTCCTGCCCGATACCGCCCGCCCCGACCAGCCCGAGGATGGTCGACTGGCGGAAATTAATTTCGAGGCGCATAAAGCTGTAGGATAAAAAGATGGGTTTCACCTGCGGCCACATGGCGAAACGCATACGCTGCAAACGGCCCGCGCCGCATGCTCTGAGACCACGCACCGGTTTGTCCGATGCGGTTTCAATGGATTCGTAGAACAATTTGGTCAGGCTGCCGACGGTATGTAACGTCAGTGCGATAAAGCCAGGAATGGCACCCACCCCAAATGCCATCACACACATCACCGCCCAGGCCAGTTCCGGCATTGTGCGCAGAAAAGCGACAAAGGTACGGATGCTGAATTTCACCCATTTAGGCGAATCTGTATTACCGGCGGCGAGAAAAGCCAACACAATAGCCAGCGCCGTCGACAATATCGTCGAGGACAACGCCAGCTGGATAGTTTCCCAAATCAGCGGCAGCTGAATATTGAGACGGTATCCCCAATACGCCAGTGACCCTTCAGTATGGCCGTCAGCAAACAATAATGACCAGTGTAATACCGGTACAGTCTGTCCAATATAATCAAAGAAGCTGGGTGCGGAGAAAAAAATAGTTTTTAAATTAAGCTCGGAAACATTGCCTGACCACAGATATAACAACAGCATCAACCCTGACCAGACCAGTGCCTCCCGCTTTTGTTTACCGCGTATCTGCTGGTAATAACGATTGAAATCTTTGTTCAAAATAATATTTCCGGTTTGCAGATAATCATTATTCCTCCCCTTCGCAGGGGAGGGAGCTACGGGTTAGCGACTGCCTTTAGTTAACTCACGCTTCATATCAATAATCTGCTGATATTCTGCCAGAGACGTCTCGCCGATATGCTGTTTGCCTCCCACTGCTTTCACGAAACAAGCGTGGTCATCTTTATCCAGTTTCTTAATGGCGGAAACCAGCTTAGCTTTAAATGCCGGTGGCAAATCACTACGCACTAAAATCGGGCCATTTGGGATCAGCGGAGATTCCCAAATAATACGAATTTTCTTCATCAGATCCGGATGGTCCATGCGGATCATTCGGTTGAACGCACCGGAGGTATAACCGGTTTCACGGTCGCCGATCATTGAAGCCCATGTTACGGCACCTTCAAACTGACCGTTCAGCACACCAAGAATATCCTGCTCATGGCCACCGGAGAAGGTGACACTGGAGAAGAAATTGTTATATTTATTATCCGTGGTGCCGCCAAATTCTTTCTTGAATGTCTGGTTCGGGATCAGGTAACCGGAAGTGGAATCCGGGTCAGCGAAACCGAATGATTTGCCTTTCAGGTCAGATAATTTCTGATACGGGCTGTCGGCTTTAACAATAACAACGGAGTGATAACCACGAGATTTGTCGGTATCGTCAATCACGATGCCCACCAGATCCACCGCTTTCGGATTATTAATATAAACCGAAGCAAAAGATGAAGGTGACATGCTTAATACCATGTCGACTTTCTTACCTAACAACCCCTGAATAACACCTGAATAATCGGATGAATTACGCAGTTTGGTATCCACATTTAATTCTTTATCGAAGAAATCTTTTACACACTGATTATCACCGATTTGCTGAGTGGCATTCTGCCCGCCCAAAATACCTAAGTTTAATTCTTTAGGAGCATCTTCTGCCATGCTGTGCATCGCGGTAAAAGAACCTGCTACGAAGACTGCCAGACGTAATAACTTCTTCATGAAATAATGACCTTGTGTAGATTGAGTGAAAGTAGAAATAAGCACTGCAAAAAAATAAATAACATTATTATTTAACTGTTTATAGCGTCGTGCTCTTCACCGTATAACTGATGCAAAATATCATCAGTTAACTGATCCGGATGTCCGTCGAAAATAATCTGCCCTTTCGCGATGCCGATAACGCGGGTGCAATAATCTTTCACCAGTTCAACCGAATGCAGATTGACCATCACGGCAATATTCTCTTCGCTGACTTTTTTCAGCGCATTCATGATGCGCAGGGTATTTTTCGGATCCAGTGACGCCACCGGTTCATCAGCCAGCAGAATTTTTGGGTTCTGCATCAGCGCACGACAAATCGCTACCCGTTGCATCTGGCCACCGGAAAGGTTTTCGGCACGCTGCAACGCATGCGGCAACATGTGCAGCCATTCAAGCAAAGAGATAGCACGGGCACGGTCTTCGTCGTCGAACTGATTAAAAAATGATTTGAACGTTGAGGTGTGACTGAGACGCCCCAGTAACACATTTGTCAGAACATCAAGACGAGGTACCAGACAGAAATCCTGGAAAATCATGCCACAACACGAGCGCCAGCGACGCAACGCTTTGCCGGTCAGCCCTGCCAGTTCCTGCTGTTCGCCATTTTCGTAATGGCATACCACACTGCCTTCTGTGAGCGGGATAGTCCCGTTGAGAACATGCAGCAGAGTGGATTTACCTGCGCCGGAACGGCCAATTACCGCCACGAATTCACCGGCATGGAGATCAAAATTGATGTCATTCAGGACACGCTGACCTGATTTGTAGGATTTCACGAGACCCTTGACGTCCAGAACCTTGTTCAGATGCTGTGGCCCGGTCTGAGGATATTCAGCCTGTGCCAGCTTAAGTTGAGCTTGAGCCATGATGCTGTCTCTCGGTTGCTTTCGTTATCTGGCGTTCATTAAGCGCGAGTTTTATGACACATCAATGACGATTTAATGGACAGCGCATGACAAAAATGCAACAGATTAAGTGAAATTACCTAACCCATATCCCGAATGACATTTAACTTAATAAGTATCATTTAAGCCTATGATTAGATGGCATCACATTAAAAAAGGAAGATGAAATGGATAATCAGTCACTCATCGCCGCGCTGAAAGAGATTGCAGGCAGCCGCCACGTGTTGACCGGCGACAGCAATACCGAACGCTATCGTAAAGGGTTCCGCTCCGGTGGCGGCAAAGCGCTGGCGGTGGTTTTTCCGCAAACGCTGCTGCAACAGTGGCAACTGCTCAAGGCCTGTATCGCCGCCGATAAGATTGTCATTATGCAGGCCGCCAATACCGGCCTGACCGAAGGCTCGACGCCCAGCGGCGACGACTATGACCGCGACATTGTTATTTTCAGCACACTGAAACTGGACCAGATCCAGTTACTCGACGGTGGCCATCAGGTGATCGGTTTTCCCGGCAGCACGCTCTACAAACTGGAAAAGATCCTCAAACCCTACAACCGCGAACCGCACTCGGTGATTGGCTCGTCCTGCATTGGCGCGTCGGTGGTCGGCGGGATTTGTAATAATTCCGGCGGATCGCTGGTGAAACGCGGACCGGCATATACCGAAATGGCGTTGTATGCGCAGATCGATGTGCAGGGTGAATTGCAACTGATTAACCATCTGGGAATTAACCTTGGCGAAACGCCGGAAGAAATCCTCACACGTCTCGAAAGAGGCGATTACCGTGAAACCGATATCACGCATGATCAGCGCCTGGCCTCGGATCATGATTATGCTTCTCGTGTCCGCGAAGTGGATGCGGATACGCCATCGCGTTTCAACGCGGATGAACGACGTTTATTTGAAGCATCCGGTTGTGCGGGTAAACTGGCCGTTTTCGCCGTACGGCTGGATACCTTTCCGGCAGAAACACAACAGCAGGTTTTTTACATCGGCACCAATGACACTGCGGTGTTGACAGAATTACGTCGTCAGATCCTGCGTGATTTCGTTAATCTTCCGGTGGCCGGGGAATATATGCATCGGGATATTTTCGATATCACCGAAGTCTACGGTAAAGATACATTTATGATGATCGACAAGCTTGGCACCGACAAAATGCCGGACATGTTTACTGCCAAAGGGAAGTTCGATGCGCACGCCAGTAAGGTTCCATTCCTGCCCAAAAATTTCAGTGACCGTGTGATGCAATGCCTGAGCAAAGCTTTACCTAATCACCTTCCCCCCCGCATGAAACAGTACCGTGACCGGTTTGAACATCACTTACTGCTGAAAATGTCCGGCCCCGGCATTGACGAGGCCCGAACCTTTCTGACACGTTTCTTTACTGAGGGTCAGGGGGATTTCTTTATCTGTTCTGCCGACGAAGGCAAAAAAGCTTTCCTGCACCGCTTCGCCGCCGCTGGTGCCGCCGTGCGCTATCACGCAGTACATGAAAAAGAAGTGGAAGATATTCTGGCGCTGGACATCGCGCTGCGTCGTAACGACCGCGACTGGTTTGAAACACTGCCGGAAGATATCAACAGTCAGCTGGTGGCAAAATTGTATTACGGCCATTTCATGTGCCATGTGTTCCATCAGGATTACATCGTCAAAAAAGGCGCAAACAGCAAGGCGCTGAAACACAAAATGTTAGCGCTGCTCGACGCTAAAGGTGCGGAATATCCCGCTGAACATAACGTCGGCCATTTGTATATTGCGAAACCCCATCTGAAAGAATTCTACCGACAGGCCGACCCGACCAACAGTTTTAACCCGGGGATCGGGAAAACCAGTAAGCTAAAAAACTGGCAGGATTGATACTTTCATCTCTTCCCCTGCGAAAGGGGTTAATACCTCCCTCCCCTTCGCAGGGGAGGGAGCAATGCAACCTCATCTCATCAATACTCAGAATAGTTGCGTTCCATAGCCCCACATGATCACCGTCAGAGCCAAAAGTAGTTCTAAAACCAGAACACCCATTGCCAGCGTTGAACTGGAGAACAGAAAACCTTCGCGCCGGTCGATATTGAGAAAGTTAGGGATGCCGAGATATAACAGATATCCGCTGTAACACAGGCCAATGAGTCCGACAAACAGACATAACCAGACCATCGGGTAAAGGGCTACGATCCCGCTGAGGAACATCGGGGTAGCAACATAGCCGGCGAAGACGATACAGCTGTTGAGTGTCGGCCGGCTATCATAACGACGCGCCATTCCATAGATAATCCGTCCCATAAGGGCAACGGCAGCAAGCATCAGAACATAGAAAACGACTGCGATATAAGACGCCGTGAACAGGGAAACCCGCAGCGTCTCGCCGTCACCGAAGTTCCAGCCCAGTTGTGTTGTTCCGATGAAAGAGCAGACTACCGGGATCAGCGCCATTAACAGAACATGGTGTGAATACACATGTGAAACGGTTTCCCGCTCACGCTGGATTTGTTGCAGTTCGGGACCTGGATTGGATATCAGCCCCCAGACATGATTAGCCATGAAACACCCCCTTGTACGCCGAAAGCCGCCAGCAGCGTGCTGTGATAAACCTTCGGCAATGCCGTTCAGACAAGGGCATAAGGAAGGTGGCGGCCTGTCTATATTATAGTCGTTATTGCCAGTTTTGCTGGCACGGCCAATACAGTGTAATGGGTGATTAACCGCATCAGATCGCCTTTAGTGGATATAGCGTGCCGCCGTAAACGTCACGCCAACCAGTACAAGCATCATGCCAATAATCCATCGGGTCTGTGTGATCATGAGTTCATAAAACATTGTCTGCATTGCACTCATTGAAGCTTCAATCTTCACAAAACGTTGATCTATTTTGTCAAAGCGCTCATCCACTCGTTCAAACTGTTTATCCACTCGCTCAAACTGTTTATCCACCTGTTCAAACTGTTTATCTATCCGCACCAGATGGTCGTCAATTCTCAGGAGGTGCCCGTCGATACGGGCGATGCTCTGTTCGGTTTTTCCGACACGCTCACCGATATCGGTCACGACATCGGTGAGCGTGACCATCTGGTATTCCAGTTTTCCGACACGGAGATTCGTTTCTGTAACCACTACGGTCAGCTGGCTGACCTGCTGTTCCACCTTCCCCACACGCAGATTCAGCCCGGCGATTTCCTCACCATTTTTGATTCCCTGTTTTTCAATATTGTTGATCTGGTTTTGCATGAGCTTTTCCATGAATGATTTTCCTTTGTATTCTTCCGGCCACACAGGGGCGCCAGGAAAATAGAGCGTCGGATTGACGGGCGATAGCGTCCGTGTGCTGAGCTGATACATCGTTGTTGTCCCTTACATGAGCGTTCCCTGTTTAGAAATCCTTAATCTGCGTGAAGTGTGCACTGGATAAATAACCACCTCAAATCAATTTCCTTCTCGATAAATACGTCATTACTTATGTATCTATATATGGCTGAGTTGCATTGCCTGGCTGAATAAATACCAATGAAAATAGCCAGTTATGCTTTCCGTTAACAGGCCAAACTTAAAGGGACAACAAGCGGGTGCGGATGACGAAAATCATCACCCGTCCAGAGGGAACCCGGCATTTCCTGCCCGCATTAACGGATGAATATTTACTGGCAAAAACATCTGCGGCGCGGCTAAAAAATCATTAACGTAGAGGCAGACACTCATCAGGAGAAGGGTATGCGCATTACCTGCTTACACACAGCGGACAGCAATATTGCGGTATTTGAAAATACAGCGCGGGCGCTGGGGTTGGATCAGCATCAGTTCCGGCATGTTTCGCGGCCCGATTTACTGGCCGCAGCCGAAAAGGCGGGCGGGCTGACGGCGGAAATTCTTCAGCAGACGGCGGATGTACTGCTGGCATTGAGTGAAAATACCGATCGCGTTTTACTGACCTGTTCAACGCTGGGGCCTGCTGCGACACTTGCCAGTAAAAGCACCACAGTGCCGGTTTTACGTGTCGATCAGGCGCTGGCGGAACAGGCCATGAAAACGGCAGGCAATGTGGTCGCACTGTGCGCGGTCGAAACGACCCTGGAGCCAACGCGGCAGTTATTCGCGCAGGTAGAAAGACATCCGCAGGCACGGCTTAAAACCCGTCTGGTGGCAGGCGCATGGGAAAAGTTTAAACAGGGCGATCTGGCCGGATATTTACAGGCCATCGCGGTGGCGGCAGATGCGGAATATAGGCAGGGCGCGGCCTGCGTGGTGCTGGCTCAGGCTTCAATGACCGGTGCAGCGCAACTGACCCAAACCGGCAAACCACTCACCAGCCCGGAATGTGGTTTACGCGCGGCGCTGATCTGAAAACGGCATACAGAAAGCAAAAATACCACCAGACGCTATACTGATAAGGAATATCATTGGCTTAGCAGGATAGCCGATGACGACTGAAGATTATGTTAAGGAAAAAATATGAAAATTATTCTTTGGATCATCGCCATCATCTTTATCGTCGGCTTACTGACCCTGACAGGGGTGTTTAAACTGATTTTCTGATCATCACATTCCGTTCCTGCAAACCAAAAGTCCGGCACATGACCGGACTTTTTCAGTTTCATTAATAGCCTAAATAATTCGAGTCGCAGAAAGGCGGCAAGTCAGGGAGTCCCGATGAGCTGACATCAAGTCAGTAATTCGGGCGCCTGAGCGCAGCCAACGCATCTGCGGCTTGAAGTATGACGGGTATTTCAATCATCTGCCTCTTCGACCGAAGGCTGGGTTTTTTGCTGCTCTTTCTGCTTACGGTAGTTCCTGGCAATCTGCGGAACAGGCACTGCTTTGCCGGTTTCCATCCAGGTGCGCAGACGGTTAGCATCCGCAAAAGCCGTAAATTTACCGAAGGCATCCATCACGACCAGCGTCACGGGCTTGCCGTTAATGGTGGTACGCATCGCCAGACAATGCCCCGCTTCATCGGTATAACCGGTTTTGGTCAGCTGGATATTCCATGACGGATTCATGATCAGATGGTTAGTATTACGAAACGGCAATGCATACGCCGGATGGCTGAAAACAGCCGTTTTTTCAGCAGTGGTACTCAGCTGACCGATCAGCGGATAGCGCTGGGAAGCCAGCAGCAGTCGCGTTAAATCACGCGCCGTGGAAACATTGCGTGGTGACAAACCTGTCGGTTCAACGTAATGCGTATGGGTCATGCCCAGCGATTTCGCTTTCGCATTCATGGCATTAATGAATGCAGAATAACCCCCGGGATAATGCGCTGCGAGGCTGGCTGCAGCACGGTTTTCCGAGGACATCAGCGCCAGCTGAATCATCTGACGACGGGTAATTTCACTGTTCAGTTTCACGCGGGAGAACACACCGCGCATTTCCGGCGTATTGCTGATATCGATATTGATCACTTCATCAAGTGGCAGATTCGCATCCAGCGTAACCATCGCGGTCATCAGTTTGGTCAGGGAGGCAATCGGCCTCACCTCATCCGGATTTCGGGAATAAATCACTTCGTGGCTTTTCAGATCCACCACCATGGCACTGCCGGAAGCGATTTGAACAATCGGGGCGACGGCCGGTTCATGCTTTGCAGCAATGGCGGCCGGGGCAGACAACATGCCTGTATTTAAGGCTAATAAGCTCAGAACCAAAAGACGGATTTTCACATGCATTGCTCTGTATTTAGAAAGTTGTCATTAAGATATGTCGTAACAGCGGGCGGAATTATAAGTGAGGCGAATAGTCTTAGCACCCGCAATTTTCAATTCTATTTGTCACAAAGTCTGTCACCAGCACCCGCAGACTCTGTAATGGCGAGTAAGTGAACACTTGCGTAAGGCGGCACTGAAAAAAATAAAGGGACACTCAGAAAGCGTCCCTTCGGGATACACAGGGGGATATTATTGATTGTCGATCAGATAACTTATTTCCTGCCCGTATGAAAGTTCAAGCGTATTGCAATCCGGATCATCCAGAAAAGCCCAGTATCCCACCGGCGCGCCGGAATCTGTGGGCTCCTTACGTAAAACGCCTGCGGCACGGGCTTCTGCAAGTTTGGCGTCCATGGCTTCTTTCGTCGCGCAGGCGACGCCGAGATGGCCGAAAGGGCCAAGTCTGGTGTCGGTATTGTCCGGGTCTTCAGCCAGTACGATAGCAAAATGGCGGGTCATGTCGCTCAGCCATGCGACGGGTCTGGCGTTGCTGCCCTTTTCCCCGCGCCGGTGGATCACTTTCATGTCAGCAAACTGCTGGTAGAACGCGATGCTGGCATCCAGGTCTTTGACGGCAAAAGCGATGTGGGTCAGGCCAATGTCTTTATTTTCCATGATACTTCTCCCTTTATAAGCGTTGCCGCGTGGAGAAGTCATGGCAGGGATCACCGGTTAATGCGTCCGGCAATTTCCTTTGACGTCTTCAGCACGCGCACTTCAGTAAATAACTCTGTCGCCTCTTCGTACTCTTTACGTAAATAACTCAGCCACTGTTTGATGCGCGCAACGTGATACAAACCGGTATCGCCCTGCTTTTCCAGACGGGTATATTTCTGTAACAGCGTCATGACGTCCGGCCACGGCATGCGCGGTTCGTTGTACTTCACCACACGACTGAGGTTAGGAATATTCAGCGCACCGCGTCCGAGCATCACCGCATCACACCCCGTGGTTTGCAGGCAGGCCTGAGCGCTTTCGTAATCCCAGATTTCACCGTTAGCGATCACAGGAATACTCAGACGCTGACGGATTTCGCCAATCGCAGCCCAGTTAATACGCTCCGGTTTGTAGCCGTCTTCCTTGGTACGTCCGTGCACCGTCAGTTCCGTTGCACCGGCCTGCTGCACGGCATCCGCAATTTCAATGCTGCGCTCCAGCGAATCCCAGCCGAGACGCACTTTCACAGTGACCGGCAGATGTGCGGGAACGGCTGCACGCATGGCTTTGGCACCCTGGTAAATCAGCTCAGGATCTTTGAGTAATGTCGCACCGCCGCCGCTGCCGTTAACCAATTTGGACGGGCAACCGCAGTTGAGATCGACACCATAAGAGCCCAGTTCCACCGCACGGGCAGCGTTTTCGGCCAGCCATTGCGGATATTGGCCCAGTAACTGTACGCGCACTAATGTGCCCGAAGGCGTGCGGCTGGCGTGATGTAGTTCAGGGCACAGGCGATAGAAGGATTTGGCGGGAAGCAGCTGATCTACCACGCGCAAAAACTCGGTGATGCACAAATCGTAGTCGTTCACTTCAGTAAGAAGTTCACGGACCAGAGGATCAAGCACACCTTCCATCGGAGCCAGTAATACGCGCATCGCAGTTCACCCCTTAAAAATGACGCGCAAGATTACCGCAAGGCCCGTCGCCGGGCAATTACCCCTGAGATAAATCGCTGCTTAATGACGGTTTTGCCCCGCCCTGCAAGCGTCTGACCCTGACGGAGCGCCAGGCAATCCACACCGCCACAAGCGCAGGCACCGCAAACAGCAGGAACATCCAGAATGCCGCGCTGGCTGCACCATTATCCCCCTTATCAACACCTGCAAAGTTAGCCACCGTTCCGGCTAACGCCGCACCGAGCGCCGCCGCGAAAGATTGCACGACGGTTATCGACGCCCCGGCTTTTTCGCGATCATCTTCCGGTGCCTGTTGCAGTACGCGGGTCAGCAGATGCGGCCAGCCGAGGCCAATCCCAAAACCGGCCAGCGTCAGCCCGAGCACCACGCCACTGATATTCAACCACGGCAGCCCAAACGCGACCGGCACGGTGAACAGCAGTAAAAGCAGACCGGCAGCCAGAATCAATGGCCCGCAGATAATCGCGCCGTCCGCACGTCGTCCGGTCCAGCCGGAACTCGCCACTTCACTTAATGTCCAGCCTGCGGCTGCGGCGGCAGTAATGTATCCGGCTGCCAGCGGGGTCTGACCGTGTAAATGTTGCAACAGATACGGCACAAACAGTTCGCAGCCGAGGCCGATAATCAGCAATGTCATCACCAGGTACAGACCATAGAGCGGCGAGGAACGACGTAAAGCGTTACGCGGCAGCAGCCTGACATCCGCCGTAAATTCACGGTGACGTAAGACGAGAATCATCACCACGGCAACCACAAAACCGAGCAGGTTAATCAGGCCGGAGGACGACAAACTGCCCGCCGACACCACTAACACGGCACCGGTCAGTAATGCCAGTTGCATCAATGGCAACGGCTCTTCCGGCTGCCTGTCGCGCTGGGATTTCGGTAAAATCCGCCATACCCACAGCCCGAACAGTGACGTGACTGGCAACAGCAAACCAAATGCCCAGCGCCAGGCGTGCAGTTCAGCAAAAATACCGCCTACTGCCGGACCGACCAGCGTCGCAATGCCCCACATCGCCGAAATCAGTGCCATCGCACGCGGCCAGAGAGATTCTTTAAACAAAAGATTGATCATCGCGTAGGACAGTGCGAATAAGAATCCGCCACCGAGGCCCTGCAATGCCCGTCCAAGCAGTAATACCGGCATATTCGGCGCGGCCGTGCAAATAGCAGCACCGGCAATAAAAATACCTGTCGCCATCAGATAACTGCCCCGGGGTCCGGCGGTCCGCATCAGCCGCGCTGACAGCGCCGAGCCCAAAATGGAACACACAACATACAATGTGGTATTCCATGCATACCACGCCAGCCCGCCGATATCCTGCACGACTGAAGGGAGGATCGTGATAACGATGTAACTGTTAGTCGCATAAAGGGCGACGCCTGCGCTCAGGGTGATGGCGCTGCCCCGGTTTTCTGCACTAAATAAATCCGCCCATCCGTTCTGACTTCCCGACATTTTCTCTGCATCCCTTTAGTTTGTGCTTTCCACGCATTGAAGCATGTGGTGGTTATGATATGATTAAACCAAGAAAATACTTGGAATATGTTTTACGTAATCTAGAACCCGTCGAGGCAATATGTCAAGCAATGGCTTGGAAAATAAAAATGACGTCCGGCAAAGCGTCGCAGAGCGATTACTGACGCTGCTGAAAACCCGCGGAGAACTTCAGGCCAGCGATGCCGGATATCTGCTCGGCACTACCGGCGAAGCCATGCGCCAACAGTTTGTGAAGCTGGCAAAGGAAGGACTGGTGGAAGCCAGAGCCGTTTCGCAAGGTGTCGGCCGCCCGGCACAGTTCTGGCAACTGACCGCCGCCGGCCATGCGCGATTCCCCGATGCCCACGCGGATCTTACCGTACAACTTTTGCAACTGATCCGCACTTCACTGGGCGATTCAGCATTGGATCAGCTGATCACGTCGCGCGAAAACCAGACGCTGGAAAATTACCGGCAGGCAATGAATGGCGCGAATTCTCTGGAAGAAAAGCTACAACGGCTGACGGCTATCCGCACGCGAGAAGGTTACATGGCGGACTGGAAAATGCAGGAGGACGGCAGTTATCTGTTTGTCGAAAATCACTGCCCGATTTGTGCTGCCGCAACCACCTGTCAGGGATTTTGCCGGGCGGAACGTGATGTCTTCAGCGATGTGCTGAACGCCAGCGTCGAGCGTACCGAACATATTTTGCAAGGTGCGCGGCGTTGTGCTTATGTCATCAGGTAGATTACAGACGAAAAAAAACCGCCGGTGAAGGCGGTTTGATTGCAGGGCAGCCGGAAACTTATTTGTTGCCGCTGCCTGCATTGCCGGTGCGACGCTGGCCTGCATGCGCAGGACGCGAACGTGCCGGACGGTTTTCAGCAGAACCACGGTTTTCTGAACCACGATTTTCAGAGGTGCCGCTGCGCTGGCCGTTGCCGCCCTGACGCGGAGCGCCTGAACGGGGTGCACCGGAACGTGGTGCGCCCGGACGCTGCCCCTGACGAGGCGCGCCACGACCGCCGCCACCGTTGCCCTGACGACCATTGATGATCGGCTCAGCTTTAATGCTCGGATCTGGCTCGTAGCCTTCCAGCGCGATGCGCGGAATTTCACGTTTCAGCAGGCGTTCGATATCACGCAGCAATTTGTGTTCGTCTACGCATACCAGAGAAATCGCCTCACCGGTGGCTTCCGCACGGCCGGTACGGCCAATACGGTGAACGTAATCTTCCGGTACGTTTGGCAGTTCATAGTTGACCACGTGCGGCAGCATATCAATATCCAGACCCCGCGCAGCGATGTCTGTTGCCACCAGAACACGAATAGAACCGGCTTTAAAATCAGCCAGTGCACGGGTACGTGCGCCCTGACTTTTATTACCATGAATAGCCGCAGCCGTGATGCCATCTTTATTGAGTTGCTCAGCCAAATGGTTTGCACCATGTTTGGTACGGTTGAATACCAGCACCTGTTTCCAGTCGCCTTCACCGATCATCTGAGACAGCAATTCTCTTTTACGTTTCTTATCAACAAAATGAACGCTTTGTTCAATTTGCGCAGAAGCGGTGTTGCGACGTGCAACTTCGACAGAAGCCGGGTTGGTCAGCAACTTGCTCGCCAGACCTTTAATCTCATCAGAGAAGGTAGCCGAGAACAGCAGGTTCTGGCGCCTGGCAGGCAGTTTCGCCAGCACGCGACGGATGTCGTGAATAAAGCCCATGTCCAGCATGCGGTCGGCTTCGTCCAGCACCAGAATTTCAACCTGAGATAAATCAACAGCACGCTGATGTTCCAGATCCAGCAAACGACCCGGCGTTGCAATCAGCACATCTACACCACCGCGCAGTTTCATCATCTGCGGGTTGATGCTCACCCCCCCAAATACCACCAGCGAACGCAGGGTCAGGTATTTGCTGTAAGCCTGAACGTTTTCACCAATCTGCGCCGCAAGCTCACGGGTTGGGGTCAGGATCAGCGCACGAACCGGGCGACGTCCTTTGAATTGCGCGTTGGTATGGCTGAGCATATTGAGCAGCGGCAAAGTAAAACCAGCGGTTTTACCGGTACCGGTCTGCGCACTCGCCATCAGGTCACGACCTTCCAGCACGACAGGAATAGCCTGACGCTGGATAGGTGTAGGTTCGCGATAGCCCTGTTCTTCAACAGCACGCAAGATTTCGGCACTTAAGCCGAGGGAATCAAATGACATATAAGGAAAAGCTCCAGTCCACTCTAACCCGAACGGGGTTCGGTGCAGTTTCAAGAGTGGATGATCAGACGAGGCAAATGAGGCATTACCACGAGGATTCGGCACAAACTGCAGTGCGCCAGTTGCGTCGATACTAGCACAAAACGCCGCGCTGCGTGAAGTTATCTCCGTTGCGGCTGTAACTGACGGTTACAGCCGCAGACTCTGGTAACAAATTCAGGCCATATAATCTGCCGCGATAATCCGAAACTTTGATACAGGATAATCAATTATAAAGCTGATGAATGGGTTCCCACTTTTTGCGCTCCACTTCACAGATTTGATTGCTATGCTTCTTTTCTCTCACTCCTCTGTCCATAAGGCCACATCGCTGCAACATGGAAACCTGGAAAGTAAATTTAATCTCCGTCTGGCTGGGCTGTTTTTTCACCGGCATGGCGATGAGTCAGATCCTGCCTTTTTTACCGCTTTACATCGAACAGCTTGGCGTCACGTCTCATGAGTCCCTGAGCCTGTGGTCAGGGCTGGTATTCAGTGGCACGTTCCTGGTTTCCGCCGTCGTTGCGCCCTTGTGGGGCAGCCTGGCAGACCGCAAAGGTCGTAAACTGATGTTGCTGCGTGCCGCGCTGGGTATGGCAATTGTCATGATGTTGCAGGGGTTCGCCACCAACGTCTGGCAGCTTTTCATTTTGCGCACACTGATGGGGCTGACATCCGGGTATATTCCGAACGCAATGGCGCTGGTCGCCTCACAAGTGCCGCGTGATAAAAGTGGCTGGGCGCTGGGTACGCTGTCTACAGGCCAGGTATCCGGCGTGATTATCGGCCCGCTGCTCGGCGGTTTTATGGCCGACCATCTCGGCCTGCGCACGGTGTTTTTCGTCACCAGCGGCATGCTGTTTATCAGCTTCCTCATCACATTATTTTTAATTAAAGAACGCGTGGTGCCGGTTACCAAAGCCAACCGCCTGAGCGGTAAAGCAGTCTTCACCACGCTGCCTTATCCATGGCTGATTATCAGCCTGTTCGTCACTACCATGATGATCCAACTGGCGAACGGCTCCATCAGCCCGATTCTGACGCTGTTTATCCGCGAACTGTCATCGGATACCAGCAATATCGCCTTTATCAGTGGTGTGATCGCCGCTGTACCGGGCGTTTCCGCGCTGATGGCCGCACCGAAACTCGGCAAACTCGGCGACCGCATTGGCGCGCACCGCATTTTGATTGCTGCGCTGGTTTTTTGCTTCATTCTGTTCTGCCTGATGTCACTGATTAATACGCCTACTCAACTGGGGATCCTGCGTTTCATGCTCGGTTTCGGCGACGGTGCACTGATGCCCGCAGTGCAGGCATTGCTGGTGAAATACAGCAGTGATCAGGTTACCGGCCGGATATTCGGTTACAACCAGTCGTTTATGTATCTCGGGAATGTGGTGGGCCCCTTGATTGGCTCAAGTGCTTCTGCCCTGCTCGGCTTCCGGTGGGTGTTTATCGTGACGGCGATTCTGGTGTTGTTCAACACAGTGCAGGTGTGGTGGAGTTTCCGACAGGTGCCGACGGGAAGGATCAGGGTTTGATTTGCTCCTCCCCTTCGCAGGGGAGGGAGTAAAAAGCCTCACCAGCAGGCATAAAAAAGGGACACTTCTCAGTGTCCCTCTCAATCGTTTGAAATCAAAAACCTTAACGACGGTTGCCGAAAATCCGCAACAACATCAGGAACAGGTTGATGAAATCAAGGTACAGCGTCAGCGCGCCAACAATCGAGTATTTACGGAAGTTATCACGGTCATCCTCTGACAACTGCGCACCCATGTTTTTCAGCTTCTGCGTGTCATACGCGGTCAGGCCGACGAAAATCAGCACACCGGCGTACGAAATGATATTCGCAAGGCCGGAGCTTTTCAGCCACATGTTTACCAGTGAGGCCAGCACCAGACCAATCAGCGCCATGAATAACATGCTGCCGATACCGGTCAGGTCACGTTTGGTCACATAACCGTAGACACTCATCGCGCCAAACATACCGGCGGCCACGATAAACGTTCCGAAAATTGAATCACCGGTGTAGACCAGAAAAATGCTGGAAAGCGTCAGACCGGTCAGTGCGGAATATAGCATGAACAAACCGGTGGCCACGGTGCCGCTCAGACGATTCACCATACCGGAAATCACAAAGACCAGCGCCAGCTGCGCGATAATTAAACCGAAGAAAGTAATCTGGCTTGAGAAAACAAAGCTCATGATTTTTTCAGAGCCGGAAGCATACCAGGCCACAAATGCCGTCAGCAGCAAACCACAGAACATCCAGCCATACACTTGCGCCATGTACGCCTGAATGCCGGTGTTCGCGCGTTCAACAATTGAACCGTTACTGCGTGGATATCGATCCATGATGATTACCCTTTTGCATGGAGGATGAAAAATGAGGCCAAAACAGCCTCCCGATTTTTAAAGCGTATCACAGATAGGAAGAAAAGCATGGAAGGTCTGCGTGCGGTTGAGATGCTATTTACCAGCGGGCCGCCGCCTGTTTATCGCTGTCACGGGCATCGACCCAGCGGTCCCCCTCTTGCGTGGCTTCTCGCTTCCAGAATGGCGCGCGGGTTTTCAGGTGATCCATAATGAATTCATTGGCTTCGAATGCCATGCCGCGATGTGCACTGGTCACACCGACAAACACAATTTCATCGCCCGGATACATCGGCCCGATGCGGTGATAAACCGACACGCGTTGCAGCGGCCAGCGGTTACGGGCTTCGGCAATAATCTCGGCCAGCGCTTTTTCGGTCATGCCCGGATAATGCTCCAGCGTTAAGGCACTGACATGACTGCCCAGATTGTGGTTACGCACTTTGCCGGTAAACGTGACAACAGCACCGTCGGCGTCGGATTGCGCCAGCCAGTTGTATTCATCACCCACGCTGAACGGCGCAGCATCAACAACAATTTTCGTCTGATCCATCTCAGCCTCCGGTCACCGGCGGGAAGAACGCCACTTCATCACCCGCGCGCAACGGATGCGCCATCGTGGTTAGCGTCTGGTTAACCGCCACCAGTAATTTTCCTGATTCCAGCGCCAGTGCCCAGCGTTCTCCCCGTCCGGTAAGCGCAGCCCGTAACGCTTCCACCGTGGCAAAATCTGCAGGAAGTTGCAGGCTGGAGGTGCCGGTCAGTTCGCGCACCTGTGCGAAGAATAAAATATCAATCATAGTACCGCCTTAAAGTCGCCTGATTTACCGCCACTTTTTTCCAGCAGACGGATCGGGCCGATCACCATATCTTTCTGAACCGCTTTACACATGTCATAGATAGTCAGCGCCGCGACGGAAGCCGCCGTCAGCGCTTCCATTTCCACCCCGGTTTTCCCGCTCAGACGGCAGCGTGACTCGATACGCACGCGGTTATGCTCCGGTTGTGCTTCCAGAGTCACTTCTACTTTGGTCAGCAACAGCGGATGACACAACGGGATCAGATCCCAGGTCTTTTTCGCGGCCTGAATACCTGCGATACGCGCCGTGGCAAATACATCACCTTTGTGATGATTGCCGTTAATGATCATCGCCAGCGTGTCGGCAGCCATTTCAACAAAGGCTTCCGCACGGGCTTCACGAACAGTTTCCGCCTTGCCGGAGACATCCACCATGTGAGCATCGCCGGATGCATTAATATGAGTCAGTTCAGACATACTTATTTCTTCAAATGTGGAGTGAAATTACACGGCCCCTGACGGGCATCAAGCTGCGCTTCAATGATGTTATCCCAGGCGGTCTGGCAGGCGCGGGTTGAACCGGGCATGGCGAAAATCACCGTCTGGTTGGCAATGCCACCTATGGCGCGCGACTGAATGGTCGAGGTACCGATATCTTCAAACGACACCATGCGGAACAGCTCACCGAAGCCTTCGATTTCACGGTCAAACAAGGGCTTCAGTGCTTCCGGCGTATTGTTGCCTGCACTAAAACCCGTGCCTCCGTTGATCAGAATCGCCTGGATTTTTTCATCTGCAATCCATGCGGAAACCACGGCACGGATACTGTAAATGTTTTCTTTGACGATTTGCTGTGCGACGACATGGTGGCCGCCTTCGGTGACGGCTTCTTTCAGGTAATGCCCGGACGTGTCTTCCGCGTCAGTACGACGGTCAGACACCGTCATAATCGCCACAGATAACGGCAAAAACGCTTTACTGGCTTTGCTCATCAGTTTGCTCCTTAAACGATTACTACCGGATTCAGCCGCCGATAAACGACAGATTCTGGGTGATCCCGGTATTGCCTTCATGCAGGAAGTGGGTCTGTTTTTTACGACTGAGGCCCCCCTGAATGCGATCCATCAGATCGTCCTGCTGCATGTCGTCGGCTAATAAATCACGCAGCGGAATACCCTGCTCGCCGAAAAGACATAAATGCAGATTGCCGATGGCCGATACCCGCAGCCGGTTGCAACTGACGCAGAAATCTTTTTCGTACGGCATGATCAGACCAATTTCACCCAGATAATCCGGATGGCTAAATACCTGCGCGGGGCCGTCGCTGCGTGAGCGAAGCTGCAACTGCCAGCCCTGATGCACCAGCTGTTCGCGCAGCACTTCACCGGAGATATGGTGTTTGCGGAACAGGTCACCCCCGTCGCCGGTTTCCATCAGTTCGATAAAACGTAACTGGATCGGGCGGGTTTTAATCCACGCGAGGAAGGTATTCAGACTGGCATGATTCACATCGCGCATCAGCACGGTATTGACTTTTACTTTGCTAAAACCGGCGTCAAAAGCAGCATCAATGCCAGCCATAACCTCGCGGAATTTATCCTGCCCGGTGATGGCATGAAACTGGCGGGCATCGAGACTGTCAACGCTGACGTTGATATTGGTGAGACCCGCGTCGCGCCATTTCGCAATATCACGCGCCATACGGTAACCATTGGTGGTCACTGCCAGAGTTTTAATGGAGGGGTTTTCGCGCACTGCGGCAATGATTTCGCAGAAATCGCGGCGCAGCGAAGGTTCTCCACCGGTCAGACGCACTTTTTCTGTTCCCAGATTGGCGAACGCACGGCTGACCCGACGGATTTCATCGAGCGAGAGAAAACTTTTATTGCTGTGTCCGTGCGGCTTATAGCCATCCGGCAGACAATAGGTGCAACGGAAATTGCACACATCAGTGATCGACAGCCGCAAGTAATAAAACTTGCGGGCAAAAGCATCAGTAAGTTGAAGCACCTTAACACCTTTCCAAATACGGGAGATGCGGGCATTTCTGCCGTGCACCCTGGTGACATAGTGTCACGGCCAGGGCTCCATATTGTTTCTGCGGGAACGACGTCAGAAAAACAACTTAGGAACCAGGGCTAGGAGTTGATTCATCCGGTCCGTAGCGGAGCGATAATGAATACGGGGTAACGGAGCATATTCTAACGCCGCAAAGTCCCGTTCGCCAAGGTGGTTTTTCGTTATGTATTTTGATATATAACGATATTTCACGACAAAAGGCAGCATTTTCAATGCCAAAAGCACCGGGTTTTTAATGTTCTCAGAGTGGCGAGAAGGGGTAACATCTTGTTGCAATATTAGGTAAAATCCGCCGCTGGAAAACGAGGTAAACCCGCCGCTCCCCATTTGAAAGGAAAACCATGCGCAATCGAACATTAGCTGACCTCGACCGGGTGGTGGCGTTAGGCGGAGGGCACGGGCTGGGCCGGGTGATGTCTTCACTTTCGCTGCTAGGCCCGCGTCTGACTGGCATTGTCACCACCACAGATAACGGCGGTTCAACCGGCCGTATCCGCCGTTCCGTTGGCGGCATCGCCTGGGGCGACATGCGCAATTGCCTGAATCAGTTGATCACCGAACCGAGCCTGGCATCGGCGATGTTCGAATACCGTTTCAGCGGCCAGGGCGAACTGGATGGCCATAATCTTGGCAATCTGATGCTGCGTGCGCTGGATCACCTCACCGTACGCCCGCTTGAGGCGATCAATCTGGTGCGCAGCCTGCTGAAAGTTGACGCAGAACTGATCCCGATGTCCGAACAACCCGCCGATCTGGCCGCGATTGATGCCAATGGTGAACATGTCCACGGCGAAGTGAACGTCGATAAACTGGCACAAATACCGCGTGAATTGCTGCTGGAACCCCAGGTGCCCGCTACCCGGGAAGCGTTACAGGCAATCGCCGAAGCCAATCTGATCCTGATCGGGCCGGGCAGTTTCTTTACCAGCCTGATGCCATTATTACTGATGAATGATATGACAGCCGCGCTGCGCCGCAGCCGGGCGCATATCGTGTATATCGGAAATCTGGGGAAAGAACTGAGTGTCGCCGCCGCCTCGCTGACGCTGGATGATAAACTGGATATGATCGAGAAGCGTATCGGCCGCCGCGCCGATGCCGCCATTGTCGGGCCTAAAGTCAACATCGGCAGCAGCGCCGCTGAACATCTGATTATTCAAAGCCCGCTCGAAGCCAGTGATGTGCCCTATCGTCATGACCGCGACATGTTGCGGATGGCGATTGAAGAGACGCTGCAAAAAATGATCTGATTCCGGAAATCACAAACACGAAAGGCCGCTTTAGCGGCCTTTTTTGGGCTCAGAAAACAGAGTTTATGACCAGTCGGCCAGAATTTCCGCCGTCGTTTTTACCGTTACCGGATTGCCCGGCACGGATAATTCACGCCAGACTTCATTATGTTGCCCGATCAGTTGCTGCGCTGAAACATATGTACGATCGCCAGTGGTATGCGCATCCGACGCGACCGTCACGGCATAACCTTTGCTGGCAGCAACCTTGATGGTGGTATCTACACAATAGTCCGTCGCACAACCGCAGATAGTAAAACCGGTTACGTTCAGTTCTTCCTGCAGAACATGATCCAGGGAAGTGCGGTAGAAAGAATCGCAGGCGGTTTTAGTCACGGAAAGTGCGTCTTCCGGCAGATGTAGCTCCGGCAATACCTGCCAGTACTCACTCCCTTCCGTCATTTCGCCTTCAGCGTGTTGAATGAAGATGACGCGCCCTGCCCGGGCTATCAGTTGATTAATCTGTTCGACCCGTCCGCTGCGGTCATAACGCGGCGAAGCAAATACCCCGTTTTGCATATCTACCACAATAAGAACACGTTGCTCTGACACGAGTTTTCTCCTCACAAGAACACGTTGAATTACTTTTTCACCAGCGGATGATTATTCCAGGGGCTGTCGGCTGCAGGTGCGGCGGTACTGACTTTGGTTTTTTGCGGCGCCTGTGCAGACAAGGGGGTGCGGCGCTTGCTGCGGGTCAAATCCGGGCGCAGATGGCCTTCGATAAAATCCAGATATAAGGTTTCCACTTCCTTACGCGCCCAGGGTGTGCGGCGCAGGAACTTCAGGCTGGATTTCACACTCGGGTCACTTTTGAAGCAATTGATATTGACCTGTGAGGCCAGCGCAGGCCAGCCAAAGTTATCCACCAGTGTTGTCAGCAGTTTTTCCAGCGTGACGCCGTGCAGCGGATCTTTCGCTGCGCCAGGGTTTTGTGGTGTATCCGTCATTGGCTCGCTCGTCATTTTAAAATGTCAGGGTGATGATTTACAGGCCGCGCAGTCTATCACTTTTATCCCCGACATACTTCACATTGCCTGTGGGTTGGCTGCGTTCAATCACCCGACTTATTTGGGGACCGCTTTACGAAATCGCAATAAACTGCTCGCGCAACGCATGCAGCTCGTCACGGGTGTTAGCCGCTTCTTCGAACTCCAGATTTTGCGCGTGCGCATACATTTTGCTTTCCAGCTCTTTAATGCGCTGCTCCAGCGCTTTTGGCGTAAGCGATTTGAAGGTCTGCGCCGCTTCGGCATCGCGTTTGTCTTTGTTCTTTTTGGTCTTCGGTTGACCGAGTTGCAGGATGTCGGAGATCTTCTTATTCAGCCCCATCGGCGTGATGCCGTTTTCGAGGTTATACGCTTCCTGTTTGGCGCGACGACGTTCGGTTTCTTCAATGGCACGGGCCATCGAGTGGGTAATTTTATCACCGTAGAGAATCGCTTTACCGTTGAGGTTACGCGCTGCACGGCCGATGGTCTGGATGAGTGAACGTTCAGAACGCAGGAAGCCTTCTTTATCCGCATCCAGAATGGCCACCAGCGACACTTCCGGCATATCCAGCCCTTCGCGCAGCAAGTTGATCCCCACCAGCACGTCAAATTCCCCCAGACGCAAATCGCGGATAATTTCCACACGCTCAACGGTATCGATGTCAGAGTGCAGGTAACGCACCTTCTCGCCGTGTTCTTCCAGATACTCCGTCAAATCCTCGGCCATACGTTTGGTCAGCGTGGTGACCAGCACACGCTCGTTAATCGCGACACGTTTACGGATCTCCGATAACAGGTCATCCACCTGTGTGGTCACCGGCCGTACTTCAATGATCGGATCCAGCAGACCGGTCGGACGCACCACCTGATCGACCACATCGTCACCGGACTTCTCCAGCTCGTATTTCCCCGGCGTGGCTGAGACATAAATACTTTGGGGTGCCAGCGCTTCGAATTCCTCAAAACGCATCGGGCGGTTATCCAGCGCGGAAGGCAGACGGAAACCATATTCCACCAGCGTTTCTTTACGAGAGCGGTCGCCTTTGTACATACCGCCGATTTGCGGAATGGTGACGTGCGATTCATCGACAATCAGCAGGCCGTCAGCCGGAAGATAATCAAACAACGTCGGTGGCGGCTCGCCCGGCCCGCGGCCGGACAGATAACGTGAGTAGTTTTCAATACCGGAGCAATAACCCAACTCATTCATCATTTCGAGATCAAACTGCGTACGCTGGCTGATACGTTGCTCTTCCAGCAGTTTGTTATTGGCAAGCAGCACCTTGCGGCGATCCGCCAGTTCGACCTTGATTTCTTCCATCGCCTGTACAATACGTTCGCGTGGGGTTACGTAGTGCGTTTTAGGGTAAATGGTAAAACGCGGCACTTCATGTTGCACCTGGCCGGTCAGCGGATCAAACAGCGAAAGACGTTCAACTTCCTGATCAAACAGCTCAATGCGCAACGCCAGATCATCCGATTCAGCCGGGAACACATCAATCACTTCGCCACGCACGCGGAAAGTACTGCGCTGGAAAGCCTGATCGTTGCGCGCATATTGCAGCTCTGCCAGACGACGCAGGATCGAACGCTGATCGATAATCATCCCTTTGGTCAGATGAAGCATCATTTTCAGGTACAAATCCGGATCGCCCAGACCGTAAATCGCTGAAACAGAAGCCACCACAATGACATCGCGTCGTTCGAGCAGAGCTTTGGTGGCAGAAAGGCGCATCTGCTCGATGTGTTCGTTCACCGAGGCGTCTTTTTCGATAAAAGTATCTGAACTTGGGACATACGCCTCTGGCTGATAATAGTCATAGTAAGAGACGAAATATTCGACGGCGTTTTCCGGGAAGAATTCTTTCATCTCACCGTATAACTGCGCGGCCAGCGTTTTGTTGGGGGCCAGTACCATCGTCGGACGGTTCAGATCCGCAATCACATTCGCCACGGTAAAGGTTTTGCCCGAACCGGTGACCCCGAGCAATGTCTGGTGCGCCAGCCCGTTCTCCAGCCCTTCTTCCAGACGGCGTATCGCCTCTGGCTGATCGCCGGACGGTTTAAATTCGGAATGCAGTTTGAACACTTTACTCATGACGGGCTACCTGACTGAAATGGGAACGCATAGGGCCGTGCGCGCTGTACGGGTGAACAGTTTGCGGAAAAATAGTATGAAAGACTTCGCGATTTTTGCCAGCCCTGATTTTACCTTCGCTATAATACTGTATATAAAACCAGCTTCCAACCGATAAAGAATGTTTGCGTTTAACCTGCTGGCGCTGCTGCACTTTTTTAGGATATGAAAGATGAGATCTCTCACCATCAGGTGACATTTTTTCCCAAAATTCTTTCCCCTTCCGCTTTCTGACCACAGGCTGACGAAGATTGACACAACTATGACGAACGAATTACGACTGTATTGCTTTTAGGTAACTCATTGATTAAAAAGATTATCACTAAAAAGCTGCGAATACGGGCAAACTGAGCGGAACCCGCATGCTGACTCGTCTGTAGCAACTTTTCTTACTCTCATACACAAGGTTATCCACAGGAATAGTGGATAAGTCTCAGCACGCCCCGCGCTGCGGGAGTTGGTAAAAAACAGGATTTTGCCTCCTGCCGGTCTGAGAGGTCTTTTTTAGTTATTTTTTATCTTTTTTATCTCCTTATTTATGCCTATTTTGCCTAGAGAGTCAGGCTGATGTTTCTTGCAAAAACCAAAAGTGCATCCCGACAGGATTTTTTGCTCATGTTTGTCCATGAGGTTGCACCAAAAGCAGTAAGGGCAGCACTGGCAAAGTGCAGTTCCATTGATGCCGCACCCTGCGGGGGAAAACTCAAAACCTCAGAAACGCTAATGAATAATCCTAAATTGTAAGGGGCCTGGCTGGTAACACCCATGCAACGCCCCTTTTCCCTGCCGTTTTTACAAACTTGGCCTGAGAGTTGCAACGTCTGTGCATGAAAAGGTTAAGGCAGCCAGAACTGCTTTTTTCACCCCGGCGTAAAAAATGAAGATCTCCCTGTTTTCTGGGGTACAGAATCATTTTTAACGTAGGGAAACCTCTCTTAGCCCCATTTATGACTGGTTAAGGGATATTTATCTGTCATTGATGCTGTCAGATTGTCCGTCAACAAACGGGATTAAATTCTGTCAGGGGCATCAATAGCGGAACATAAATGTCAGAAATATGACAGTGGCCGTCAAAGTGAAGTTCAGCGGAAGGCTCCGTGCGGGAGGGAGATCTGATGTTAAGTGTAAAATCAGTTAATCAGTATTATGGGCAAAAACATATTCTGTGGGATATCAATCTCGAACTGTACCGCGGTCAATGTACCTGCCTGATCGGGCGAAATGGCGTAGGAAAAACCACGCTGGTGAACTGCATCATGGGGCATCTTCCGGTGAAAAGCGGTGCAATTTCCTGGCAATCACGTGATGAAGAACCGCAAAGTCTTCTGAATTTGCCGGTCGAAAGCCGTGCGCAAATGGGTATCGGTTACGTGCCACAAGGACGGCAGATTTTCTCCCAGATGAGCGTCGATGAAAACCTGCAAATTGCTATGATGGCCAGCCGGAATAAGACCCGTCGTGTGCCGGAAGAAGTGTATGACCTTTTTCCGACACTAAAGGAAATGGGAGCGCGCAAAGCCGGTGAACTTGATGAAAGCCAGCAGCAGCAACTGGCAATCAGCCGTGCACTGGTTCAGGAGCCTGAATTACTGATTCTGGATGAACCCACCGAGCATACCAGCGCATCGATGGCGGCGAATATGGGTAATATTATTCACCGCCTGAACCGTGATCTTGGTCTGACATTGTTGCTGGTCGGCCATAAATTGCCGTTCATCCGCAGCGTCGCGGACCGTTTCTGTCTGGTCGATGACGGACGAAACATCGCGCAAGGCACGCTGGCGCAGCTTGACGATACGTTAGTCAAAAATTATCTGACCGTCTGATGACTCAGCGGGTGAGGCGGTCCAGATCCAGATATTGGCCTAAATTCACGTCCAAACCCTGAGTCAGGTACGGGATCTCGCCCAACAGGGGCGCAGGCAGCATACGCGTGAGCGTCTCTCTGTAAGCCTGATGATGCTTCCCCGTTTCCTGAATGTCATTGGCTATCCAGCCTGCCAGAGGCAAGCCGCTTTGTACAATGGCCTGCGCCGTCAGCACGGCATGGTTAATACAACCGAGCCGCATGCCTACCACTAACACTACCGGCAATTGTTCGGCCACCGCCCAGTCGGCAAACGTGTAATCTGCCGTCAGCGGCGTGTACCAGCCGCCCGCGCCTTCCACCACCACCCAGTCCGCCAGCGGTTCGAGATGACGCAACCCGTCTGATAACACCTGTGGATCAATCGGCCGGTTTTCCAGTTCGCTGACGATATGAGGTGACGTCGGTTCGATAAACGTGCACGGGTTCACTTCGTCATAACGCAGCCCGACAGTGCTGTAAGCCTGCAAGGCCAGCGCATCACTGTTGCGAGGCCCTTCCCCGGTCATTTCACTGCCTGATGCCACCGGTTTATAACCGGCGGTTGTGTGTCCGGCGCATGCAGCAGCCTGTAAAAAAGCAGTGGTCGCCACGGTTTTACCGACTTCAGTGTCGGTGCCGGTAATAAAGTATTTTTTCATGATTTATTTTAATAAAAGTCTGGTGTTGGTTGGCTCCCTCCCCTGCGAAGGGGAGGAGTCGATCAGCGAGGGATCAGTTCTTCGACCTGCAAAATGCCGTAGACCAGCCGGTAGTTGAGCGGCAGGATGCCGTCGCGGCGGGCATAGTGTTTGTCCAGTAATTGCAGACGTTCCCTGCCACCCAGGCCGCCGAGCCGGCCGTTCTTGATGTGCGTCGCGCCGATGCCTTTCAGCGAACGAAGCAGTGACATGACATCAGGAAATCGGGCAACGTGATCGCTGAACGTCACTTCATGACGATACGGCGCACAGGCTTCAGCGATTTTGTCCGGCGTCAGGAACTGATTGACGTGACGCCGGCCATCGACCTTCATCCAGGCCGCAGCCAGTTCATTGAGCGAACCTTCTGCCAGGGTAGAAAACAGTACCAGCCCGCCGTTGCGGGTGACCCGGTGCATTTCTTCCAGCGCGCGCGGCAGTGCGTTGCACCACTGCACGGCCAGATTGCTAAAGCAGATGTCGACAGAATTGTCGGCAAACGGCAGACGTTCGATGTCCCCAGGGATATATTCATCGGCTGAATCCAGTTCACGCGCACGGTTCAGCATGCCTTCGGAGAGATCCAGCGCAATGACATTTTTGCCCTGCGCGCGCCAGTACCGGCTGAAGTGGCCGGTGCCGCAACCGGCATCGACGACAATCTTGCCGGAATCTTTCAGATACGGCGCTGCCAGCGCCAGCAATTCCTCACCCACATCACGCTGCAACTGCGCGGCGTTTTCATAGCTGATGGCGGCGCGACTGAACGCATCGGCCACCGCTTGTTTGTTCACTAATTCAGTGACTGCACCCATAAAGGGACTCCAGCAAAAAATCGATATCTTCCGGCTCATGCGCCGCCGTCAGGGTAATGCGCAGCCGCGCACTGCCCGGTGGCACCGTCGGTGGACGGATGGCACTGACCCATAACCCGCGCCCGCGAAGCGCCGAAGCCAGATCCAGCGCGGGCTGATTTTCACCCACAATCACCGGCTGGATCGCCGTTTGCGAACCGGTGAGCTGATAGGGCAAACCGGCGGCACCCGCGCGAAAACGCGCAATATTGGCCGCCAGTTTATCACGCAAGCCGTCATCCTGCCGGACTCGTGCCAGTGACGCCTGTAACGCACACACCTGCGCTGCCGGCATCGATGTGCTGTAAATCAGATGGCGGGCGAACTGCAACAAATAATCGGCAGTAGCATCATCACACAGCACCGCCGCGCCGCTGCAGCCGAAAGCTTTTCCGAAGGTGACCACCAGCAGTTCCGGCCTGATGCCCTGCTGCCAGCAACTGCCCCGCCCTTGTTCACCGGTAACACCCACGCCGTGTGCGTCATCGACCATCAGCCAGCTGCCGTGTGCCTGGCATAAATGCTGCAGATCAGCCAGCGGTGCCATGTCGCCGTCCATGCTGAATACGCCTTCGGTCACCACCAGCGTTTCACCGGTTACCGGTTTTTCTAACAGGCGTTGCAGGGAATCCGGCTGATTGTGATGAAAACGGCGCAACAGCGAAGGTGCATGCGCTGCGGCTTCCAGCAAAGACGCATGGCTGAGTTTGTCAGCCAGCACGCGATCATCGCTTTGCATCAGCGCCGCGAGAACCGCCTGATTTGCCGCAAAACCGGAGATAAACAGCAACGCACGCGGATATCCCTGCCAGCCGGCCAGCTGTTGCTCAAACTCTGCATGCGCATCGCTGTAACCGGTGACGTGGCCGGAACCGCCGCTGCCGACACCATATCTCTGCGCGCCCTGCTGCCACGCGGCAATCACGTCTGCGTCCTGACTCAGGCCCAGGTAATCGTTACCTGAAAAGTTCAGATAACGCCGTTCGCCCTGCGTCAGGAAGCGTGCGCTGCCGCCCCGGTTTGGCTGCCGTACGCGAAATGCCGCTGCCTGTTTACGCGCGGCTACCGCTTCGTTAATCCGCGTTTGCCAGCTCATCGGTTATACGGCGGC
The DNA here is from genome assembly GCF_004195095.1 of Rahnella sp. CFA14(1/10). Taxonomy (NCBI): domain Bacteria; kingdom Pseudomonadati; phylum Pseudomonadota; class Gammaproteobacteria; order Enterobacterales; family Yersiniaceae; genus Rahnella; species Rahnella sp. CFA14(1/10). The sequence goes on from NZ_SEWS01000001.1 coordinate 593,488, forward strand.
GTTGTAAAACTGGTCGGTATCCGCATGAACCAGCTGTTCAGCCAGCGCGGCCTGCTGCTGGTTATCGCCCATTTCTGTTTCGAATGCCTGCGGGTTAAGCCCCAGTTTGCCGAACAGAATTAAGTCTTTGTCTTCCGCCGGGTTTGGCGTGGTCAGCAGTTTACAGCCGTAGAAGATGGAGTTGGCACCGGCCATAAAGCACATTGCCTGGGTCTGCTCGCTCATCTGCTCACGACCGGCGGACAAACGCACATAAGACTGCGGCATCATGATGCGCGCCACCGCGATGGTGCGGATGAAATCAAACGGATCCACATCGTCGTTATCAGCCAGCGGCGTGCCTTTCACTTTCACCAGCATATTGATCGGCACGCTTTCCGGTGGCACCGGCAGGTTCGCCAGCTGCATCAGTAAACCGGCGCGATCTTTCACGGTTTCGCCCAAACCGACAATCCCGCCGGAGCACACTTTAATGCCCGCGCCGCGCACTTCCGCCAGTGTGTCCAGACGTTCCTGATAGCTGCGGGTGGTAATGATGCTGCCGTAAAATTCCGGCGAGGTATCAAGGTTATGGTTGTAGAAATCCAGCCCGGCGTGCGCCAGCCGCTGTGCCTGCGTGGTGTTCAGCGTGCCGAGGGTCATGCAGGTTTCCATGCCCATCTCTTTCACACCCTGCACCATTTGTTCAAGGTAGGGCATGTCGCGGTCATGCGGGTTTTTCCACGCCGCGCCCATGCAGAACCGGGTCGAACCGGCGGCTTTCGCCTGACGGGCAGATTCGAGCACCTGCTCGACTTGCATCAGACGTTCAGACTCCAGCCCGGTTTTGTAACGGGAACTCTGCGGGCAATATTTACAGTCTTCCGGACAGGCACCGGTTTTGATCGACAGCAAGGTACTGACCTGAACCTGACGCGGATCGAAATGCTGACGGTGGATTTGCTGCGCCTCGAACATCAGCTCAAGGAATGGCTTATCGAACAGGGCCTGGGTTTTTTCCAGCGTCCAGTGGGTGCGGGTAGTCATTGATGACTTCTCCAAATAATAATCTGTTACCCCTTCATCCTTCAGGCTGCCTAGATGCAATCAGAATGATTTTGGGCTTGATGTTTTCATAATCCGTAAACCATTTTTAATTTGTTTTGGTTTACCGTCAACGTTAAAATTATTTTTTGGTTTACAACTTACCCTCAGCAGGACTCGTTTATGACACCCGCCGATATTGAATTCGACCAGCGCCACATCTGGCACCCGTATACGTCTATGACCAAACCGCTGCCCGCGTATCCGGTCGAATCCGCATCCGGCGTGATGTTACAACTGGCTGATGGCCGCCAGCTGGTGGACGGTATGTCGTCATGGTGGGCAGCGATCCACGGCTACAACCATCCGCAGCTCAATCAGGCGGCCATCGCACAAATCGGAAAAATGTCACATGTCATGTTTGGCGGGATGACTCACCCGCCGGCGATTGCGTTATCCCGTCGTCTGGTAGAGATGACGCCTGCGGGTCTTGAATGTGTATTTCTGGCAGATTCCGGTTCGGTGGCCGTTGAAGTGGCGCTGAAAATGGCGATGCAATACTGGCAGGCGCGCGGCGAAAAACGGCAGACCTTGCTGACCCTGCGCAATGGTTATCACGGCGACACCTTTGGCGCGATGTCGGTCTGTGATCCGCAAAATTCGATGCACAGTTTGTATCAGGGTTATCTGCCACAGCATCTTTTTGCCGATGCGCCGCAGAGCCGTTTTGACGGTGAATGGAATGAGGCGGATATCGCGCCGTTTGCCAACATGCTGGACGAGAATCACCCCAAAATTGCGGCAGTCATTTTAGAACCGGTGGTTCAGGGCGCGGGCGGAATGCGGATTTATCACCCGCGGTATCTCAACCGCGTACGTAAGTTATGCGATGAATACGGCGTGTTGCTGATTGCTGATGAAATTGCCACCGGTTTTGGCCGCACCGGTAAGCTGTTTGCCTGCGATCACGCCGGGATTTCACCGGATATTCTCTGCCTCGGTAAAGCGCTGACCGGCGGCTATATGACACTCTCCGCCACGCTTACCACCCGCCATGTGGCGCAGGTGATCAGCGACGGCGAGGCCGGATGTTTCATGCATGGCCCGACCTTTATGGGCAATCCGCTGGCCTGCGCGGTCGCCAACGCCAGTCTGCATTTATTGGCGGAAAACCGCTGGCAGGCACAGGTACTGAACATTGAAAAGCAGCTGAATGCCGGGTTGCGGCCACTGGCAGAGCATCCGGCCGTTGCTGACGTACGGGTGCTCGGAGCAATAGGTGTGGTGGAAATGCGCCAGCCGGTAGACATGGCGCGGTTGCAGAAGCATTTCGTCGGGCAGGGAGTGTGGATACGTCCGTTCGGTAAACTGATTTATCTGATGCCACCGTACATCATTTCACCTGAAGAACTGAGCAAACTGACCGGTGCCATCGCCAGCGCCCTGACCACACTGTACTGATTAACCTGTACTGACTAACCGGTGCGAGGTGGACAACAGCGCGCTCAGTTTTTCCCGGCTGAGCCGCGCTTCTTCATTAAGAAAATCAATGGCAACTTTCAGCGCGGGTGTCGGGTTTTCCGGATACAACAGCGTATACGATGCCCCGCTTGCCACACACAGCGGGAACGGCGCAATCACCCTTCCCGCCTGCAAATCATCTTCAATTAATGTCAGATCACCTATCGCAACACCATAGCCCTGTAATGCCGAGTTGATCGCCAGATCCAGCGTATCAAAATGCTGCGATTTCGCCGAAGGCAGCCCCTGCACGCCTTCCTCACGCAGCCACAACAACCAGTCGCGACGATCCCGCGTCGGGTGAAGCAACGTTTTATCGGCCAGATCCGCCACTTCCGTTTTCCCTTCATGACGCGACAGGAAATCCGGGGTACACACCGGCGTCAGTACTTCGTCAAACAGATGATGCGCGCGGCGCTGTGATTCCGGCTGACGCCCGAACACCACGGCGGCATCAAAATGCTCGTTGCTGAAATCCACGCCGTGGGCAATGGAAGCCGTCAGCTCGATCTGCATATCGGGCCTGTCGTTTTGCAACTGAATCACCCGCGGCAGCAACCAGCGCATGGAACAGGTCGGGCATTTAATGCGTAACGTATCCGGGTGCGAACCGACACGTTTCAGGGCTTCGCCCATCAGCGCCAGCGCCTGTTGTACCGGCGGCAACAGCTGTGCCCCGCGCGGGGTCAGCGTCAGCCCGCGGGCCTGACGTAAAAACAACGGATAACCCAGCGTGGCCTCAAGCCCGGTAATCTGGCGGCTGACCGCGCCTTGTGTAATATGCAACAACGATGCCGCATGCGTCAGATTGAGCGTCTGCGCCACCACAGCAAAGGTTTTCAACACATTGAGCGAAGGTAAATTCAGATACGGCAATTCAGGAGAAAAACTCACAGTTACCTCGTTAGGCACATCGCATAGCCATGACTTCAGATCATGACGAGTATGACAAACTTTCCATTGTCGGCACAGGGGAACTGTTGCTTAATCATTCAACACCTTTTTTTACCTTGTCATGGCCACACGGCCTGTTTTTTGGGGAAATGCTATGAAAAGCGCCATGTCGCCCCGGTCAAAATTACCTGACGTCGGCACCACTATTTTTACCGTTATCGGCCAGCTCAGCGCCGAACATAACGCACTGAACCTGTCGCAGGGTGCACCGAATTTCTCATGCCAGCCCGCATTAATCGACAGCGTCGCTAAAGCCATGCGCGAAGGTCATAACCAGTACGCGCCTATGAGCGGCGTGGCGGCATTACGCCATGCGCTGTCCGCCAAAGCCGAAGCGCTTTACGGCTGCAAATATGACGCCGACAGCGAAGTGACGGTCATTGCCAGCGCCAGCGAAGGACTGTATTCCGCCATCAGCGCTCTGGTACATCCGGGCGATGAAGTGATTTATTTCGAACCGTCGTTTGACAGCTACGCACCGATCGTCCGTTTACAGGGGGCAAAGCCGGTGGCTATCGGCCTGTCGATGGACGATTTCAGCATCGACTGGGATCAGGTCGCAAACGCGATCAACAGCCGCACCCGGATGATCATCATTAACAGCCCGCACAACCCGACCGGTGCTATTTTTACGGATGTCGATATCGAACGCCTGACAGCGCTGACTAAAAATACCGATATCGTGATTTTGTCCGATGAAGTGTATGAGCATGTGGTGTTTGACGGCGAGCGCCACGAAAGCATGGCCTGTCATCCGCAACTGGCTGAACGCAGCGTGATTGTGTCGTCTTTTGGCAAAACCTATCACGTCACGGGCTGGCGGGTGGGGTATTGTCTGGCACCGGCAGAGCTGATGGATGAAATCCGCAAAGTCCATCAGTTTATGGTGTTCTCCGCCGACACACCGATGCAGGTGGCCTTTGCCGACGCGCTGGCTGACCCGCAAAGTTATCTGGAACTGGCCGGTTTTTATCAGCAAAAGCGCGACCTGCTGGCCGAAGCCCTCAGCGAATCCCGCTTTGAATTACTGCCAAGCCGTGGCAGTTTCTTTATGCTGGCGCGCTTTAGTCATTTCAGTCCGCTGACGGACGATGAATTTGTGCTGAGCCTGATACGTGATTATCAGATTGCGACCATTCCGCTGTCAGCGTTTTACAGCAATAACAAACCTACCGGGCTTATCCGCCTGAGTTTCGCCAAAGATAACGACACGTTGTACGAAGGCGCACGCCGCCTGTGTCGCGTCTGAGACCGGGTATTTATCTGAATAACGCAGGGGAATTGTGAATAATGAAAAAATTGAAAATCGCATTGCTGTTAGGTTGCGCCGTGGCGTCTTTCTCCGCACTGGCTGACGGTTCCACACTGAAGTTCGGCCTGGAAGCACAATATCCACCGTTTGAATCGAAAAGCGCAACCGGTGAATTACAGGGTTTTGATATTGATCTGGGCAACGCCGTTTGCGCAGCGGCCCGCGTAAAGTGCGACTGGTACGACACCTCGTTCGACGGCCTGATTGCAGCATTGCAGGCCCGTAAATTTGATGCGATTAACTCGGCGATGAACGTCACGGAAAAGCGCCGTCAGGCGATTGATTTCACACAAGTCATTTACCGCGTACCGACAAAACTGATCGCCAAAAAAGATTCCGGCCTGCTGCCGACAACTGAGTCACTGAAAGGCAAGCATATCGGCGTATTGCAGGGTTCGATTCAGGAAAGTTATGCGCAGGCGCACTGGGCACCGAAAGGCGTGGATATCGTTTCTTATCAGGATCAGAACCAGGTGTATCTGGATCTGTCATCCGGCCGCCTTGATGGCACGTTAGTACTGGCGCCGGCCGGTCAGAGCGGTTTCCTGTCGCGTCCGGACGGTAAAGATTATGGCTTTGTCGGCGACGCCGTACGTGATGACAAGATCCTCGGCAGCGGCATCGCGTTCGGCCTGCGTAAAGGCGATACCGCGCTGAAAGAGAAACTTGATGCAGCCATCGCTAAGGTGCAGGCAGACGGCGTGGTTAAAGCGCTTTCGAAGAAATACTTTGGTGATATTGATGTGAGCGTAAAATAAAGAAGCTTGTGCTAATGAGCTTTGCTCCTCCCCCTGCGAAAGGGGAAATCGGGTGGAGGTTTTAAGGGCTGACACCCGGCCAAAGCATACTTCAACATTTTGATTTTGATAGTAATACTCCACCCCTACCCTCCCCTTCGCAGGGGAGAATACTCAGAATTCCCAATGACCTCTTCGCCAAACGCACCGGCTTGTGGCAATGATTTCTAGTCTTGAGTTAGAAACACGCAGAAAGCTTTCTAAGCAGCCTGTACGGCAGTGAACTGTTGCGTTTTCAGGTTTACTCTTATTTCAGGGAAAAACCCCACGATTTATTCCAACATGGCATAAACCGCTTCGTCCGATGACTGTTTAGCGTCCTATACTTATTCCCAATTACGTTGACTTTGAATCCCCTTATAAGAAAAAAGGAAGGAACTGATATGCCTCAGTCACAATCTGAAAACCGCCGCATCGTGCTGGCTTCACGTCCTCACGGTAAACCTGTCGATGATAACTTTCGTCTGGAAAAAGCCCCGTTACCGCAAGCCAAAGACGGCCAGTTATTGCTGCGCACCGTCTGGTTGTCACTTGATCCGTACATGCGCGGACGCATGAGCGACGCGCCTTCCTACGCCGCACCGGTGCAAATCGGTGAGGTGATGACCGGTGGTGCAGTTTCCCGCGTGGTGGAATCGAAAAACCCGGATTTCAGACCCGGCGATTTAGTGGTCGGCAGAACCGGCTGGCAGGATTATTCCGTTGCCGATGGCCAGGACGTCAAGAAACTGGAAGGGGCAGCACTCAAACAACCGTCCCTCGCACTGGGTGTATTGGGCATGCCGGGTTTTACCGCTTTTATGGGCCTGCTGGATATCGGTGAACCCAAACCGGGCGAAACGCTGGTCGTGGCTGCCGCGACGGGGCCTGTCGGTTCGCTGGTCGGACAGATTGGTAAGATCAAAGGCTGCCGCGTAATCGGGATTGCCGGTGGCGAAGAAAAATGCCGCTATGCGGTTGAGCATTTCGGTTTCGATGAATGCCTGGATCACCGCGCGCCGGATCTGGATAAACGCCTGAAAGCGGCCTGCCCGGAAGGCATTGATGTGTATTTTGAAAATGTCGGTGGCGCGGTGTTTGATGCCGTGTTGCCGCTGCTCAATACCAAAGCACGTATCCCGCTGTGCGGGCTGGTTTCTCAATATAATGCAACCGGTCTGAAAGATGGTCAGGACCGCCTTTCCTTGCTGACCGGCACCATCCTGAAGAAACGCATGCGTATGCAGGGCTTTATTATTTTTGATGATTACGGCCATCGCTATCCGGAATTTGCAAAACAGATGAGTGAATGGTTTGAACAGGGGAAAGTCAAATTCCGTGAAGATATCGTGGAAGGATTAGAGAATGCTCCGCAGGCGTTCTTTGGTCTGCTTGAGGGTAAAAACTTTGGCAAACTGGTCGTCCGTGTCGGTCAGGACTGATTTATTCTTAACGTCAGCCGGCAACGTCCACAGGAGGTTACATGAAATTACTGATGGTATTGACATCACACGATAAACTCGGTGAAACCGGTAAGAAAACCGGTTTCTGGCTGGAAGAATTTACTGCGCCTTATTACGAATTTCTGGATGCCGGTGCCGAACTGACGCTGGCTTCGCCGAAAGGCGGACAGCCACCGCTCGATCCGAAAAGCGATGAGCCGGATGCGCAGACCGAAACCACCGAACGTTTCCGTAATGATAAAGATGCACAGAAGGTGCTGGCGAACACGCACAAACTTGCTGATGTTAACGCTGATGACTTCGATGCCATTTTTTATCCGGGCGGTCACGGCCCGTTGTGGGATCTGGCTGAAGACCCGCACTCTATCGCGCTGATCCAGGCATTCTGGGCTGCGGGCAAACCGGTCTCTGCGGTCTGCCACGCACCGGGGGTTTTGCGCAATGTACTGGTGGAGGACGGCACGCCGCTGCTGAAAGACAAGCGCGTGACGGGCTTTAGTAACAGCGAAGAAGACGCGGTCGGGCTGACCGATATCGTGCCTTTTTTGGTCGAGGACGAGCTGAAAAAACATGGCGGTGACTACAGTAAGGCGGCAGACTGGCGGCCTTATTCCATTACCGACGGAAACCTGATCACCGGGCAGAATCCGGCCTCTTCCAGAGCGGTCGCACAGGCATTGCTGAAATTGCTGGGCGGCGGCGGGGCCGGCAAGTAATCTGACCGTGACTATTTCATCATCTGAAGAGGGTTTTATGGCATTTACACTGACCAGTAATGATCTGCGCGATGGCGAAAAAATGCCGGAAACGCAGGTTTTTAACGGCATGGGCTACAACGGTGACAACCTGTCGCCGCATCTGACCTGGTCCGGCGCGCCTGAGGGCACCAAAAGTTTTGTTATCACCTGCTATGATCCGGATGCCCCGACGGGTTCCGGCTGGTGGCATTGGGGCGTCGCCAATATTCCGGCTGACGTGACCGAATTGCCACAAGGTGCAGGCTCCGGCAAAGGCGGTTTACCCGCAGGTGCGGTACAAACCCGCACTGACTTTGGTAAGGCCGGTTATGGCGGCGCAGCCCCTCCGCAGGGCGAACACCATCACTATCATTTCACCGTCTACGCCATCGATACAGAAACGCTGGAAGTCGATGAGAATGCCAGCGGCGCATATCTCGGCTTCAACGTGCACTTCCATACTCTCGGCAAAGCATCACTGACAGTGATATACAGCTGATTCCTGTGGTATAAAAGACGCAGAAAAGGTGGTCAGTTTTTACTGGCCACCGTTTTTTTATTGCGGCGTTTGCTGCAACATTGAAAAAAAGAATAATCTTCTTCATCAAGGAGTCAGTCACAGTGAAAATTTCCACCCTGTCGCGCGCGTGCGCTGTATTGTCTGCCAGTCTTATCCTGGCGGCATGTAGCAGCAGCCATCAAGGCTTATCCAGCCAGGTTGCTCCGGGCACCGCGTCACTGCCCGTGTTATCAGCGGACGAAGCGGCCAATTTTACCACGAAAAATTATCTCGCCTTTGGCGGCCCTTCTTTGCAGGTTCAGCAACAGGGCTGGTTCCCTAAACTGGCAAGCACTGACGGTGTGAAAACCAGTTTCGTGGTGGGCCCGCAGTTAGGCACAGATGGCGCGCAATACTCCAACGTTCAGATGGCGGTAAACGCGGCACTGGCTGTGCGTAACCACGGCGAACGTATCTTCATTAAAATTCTGCCAGGCACGTATAACGGTGCGGTTTACATCCCGGCTGGTGCACCGCCAGTGACCTTATTCGGTGCGGGCAATAGCGCTTCTGATGTTACCCTCGCACAGGGTCTCGAAGCGTCCGCCGCTCCGGCAACATACCGTTCAACCGTCAGCCCTAACGGCCAGTTCCTGCCGGGCGATCGCGCGTACTATATGTTCCGGAACTGTGCCACCCTGACCACTGAAACCATCGGCACTGGCTGTACCGCGACCGTCTGGTCACAAAGCAACGGTGTTCAGATACAGAACCTGACTATTGGTAACGCCCTGCTCGATACCGTGGATGCCGGTGATCATTCTGCCGTTGCGCTGCGTACCGATGGTGACAATGTGATTCTGGATAACGTGCGTCTGATTGGCCGCCAGAATACCTTTATGGTCAATACCGCCAACATCCACAACCAGACTGACAACAACCGTTACAGCCGTGCTTACGTGCATAACAGCCTGATCGTCGGTGATGTGGATTACGTATTTGGCCGCGCTAATGCAGTATTCGATCACGTTGAGTTCCACACTGTCAGCAGCCGTGGCGTGAAACAGGCGTCCATCTTCGCGCCAAACACGCCAGCCGCCGCGCCTTACGGCTTCCTGGTAATCGACAGCAACCTGACCGGTGACCGTGGCTTCGAGCAGGCAGCGAAAGCCAAAATGGGCCGTGCATGGGATGCTGACGGCGCCAGCAGCCAGCTGGTGATCCGTGACAGCAGCTTCGACAACAGCTATGACCAGATGAATCCGTGGGGCGCTTCCGTCTTCTCCGGGCATCCGTTTGTTGGCAATGTGCCGAAAGATGAAAAACAGCAGCGCAACGTGAATGACACTAACTTCAACCGCCTGTGGCAGTACAACAATGTACTGACTCAGCCTGCGAAGTAATTCAGTCTGATGCCATGAAAAAACCGCCGGGGTGGGCCTCCGGTGGTTTTTTTTCGTTCAGCCTTCTTCTGCCCGTCTTTTAGCGGGTTTCATTACCGAGGCGGAATACTGACACGGTGCGTTCCAGATTCACCGCCTGCTCATCGAGCGAAGCCGCTGCACTGGCTGACTGCTGAACCAGTGCCGAGTTTTGCTGAGTTACGGTATCCATCTCCGCCACGGCCAGCGCAATCTGACTGATGCCGCGACTTTGCTCGTCAGACGCCGACGCAATCTCATGAATGATTTGCGTCACATGACGCACCGAGCCGACGATTTCTTCCATGGTGTCACCGGCTTTCGCCACCAGCTGCGAACCGTTATTGACATTAATCACCGATTTATCGATCAGCCCTTCAATCTCTTTCGCCGCCTGCCCGCTGCGCTGCGCCAGACTGCGCACTTCGCTGGCGACCACCGCAAAACCACGGCCCTGTTCCCCTGCCCGCGCCGCTTCAACCGCAGCGTTAAGCGCCAGAATATTAGTCTGGAAAGCGATGCTGTTGATGACAGTGGTAATTTCCGAAATCTGCTTCGAACTGACAGTGATCTCTTTCATCACACCCACGACATCCGCCACCAGTTTACCGCCCCGCGCCGCCGTGCTGGCAGCATCGGAAGCCAGCTGACTGGCCTGCGCGGCATTGTCGGCGTTCTGTTTCACCGTTGAGGTCAGTTGTTCCATGCTGGCCGCTGTTTGCCCAAGCGCCGCAGCCTGCTCTTCGGTACGGGCTGACAGGTCGATGTTGCCTGCGGCAATTTCACCCGAGGCACGGGTCACCTGCGTTACGCCCTCACGGATATCACCGATGATGCCGTGCAGATTCTGGTTCATGGTTTCAATTGCGCGGCTCAGTTGCCCCACTTCGTCAAAGCTGTGGCTGGTGGTGTGCGTCGAAAGATCACCGGCAGCGATACGTTGTGCAATTTGCAGCGTGTGACGCAACGGGAGCGTCAGCTGCCGGGTCATGCGCCATGAAATCAGCACACCCGTGACTATGGCTGCCACAATGATCACCAGCATTTCGGAAATGGTGCGCGATACTTCCTGGTGAAGACTGTTCATCTCATGATCGAGCAGCGTGTTAGACGCGGAGGTCAGTGCCAGCCCGGCTTCAGCCAACCGGGCGGTGATGTGTTTTGGATCACTGCCTGCCGGAGGATTCAACGTCTGCTGCCAGCTTTCACGGTAGCGTTGAATATTTGCCGGCATAGTCTCTACCAGGCGCTGATCTTCCGGCTCCCAGGCATACGCCGCCACTTCTCCCAGGCGGGTTTCCAGTTTATCCAGCGCCTGGCGGTTTTCTTCAACAAATTTAGGGTCTTTGCTGGCCATATAGGAAAGCCGGGTAAATTTGGCATCGCTCAGCAGATCGTTAACGGTTTTGAGCAAAGTCGCTTTTTCAGCGCGTTGATTGATGCTGGTCAGATGGTAGATACCGGACACAGCAATAAAGGAGCCCAGAAGCAATACCAGCGCAAATCCTGCACCGAGCTTGTTAGCGATTGTGGCATGGCGAACCCGGCCAGTGATCCCTGAAAGTACATTCATTTACTTCTCCCTGATAACCAAAAAGGACTGATTCTTAAGTGGCAGCGCCACCGCAGAATGAGTGAATAACGGGAGAGTTATCGACCAGCGCTGTTCAACATTTATAGAGACATTAAAATATTTCTAATCAATAGCACGTCTGGCACAGGCAATAAAAAAGCCCCTTATTACAGGAGCTTGATCATTATTTCACGGCGGTATTATTGGTCAGTTAAAAATATAACATTAACAAAACTAACAAGTAACCTATTGTGATTAATTAATTTCCAGAATGCTTACCCACATCGGGCCTTTGCCCACAGGGTAAGTTTTCAGGGTGGTCAGCTGACCGTTTTGTGGATCGATTTTCGCCACTTCAATCGCGTCCGATTTCTGTCCTGCGGTAATCACATACCGGCCAGTGTGATCGATATTGAAACCGCGAGGCTGTGTCTGGGTGGTGTGATGCCCGACCAGCTCAAGCACGCTGCCATCTTCTGACACCGTCAGCACAGAAATCAGGCTGGCAGTCCGGTCTGAGGCGTAGAGGAATTTGCCATCCGGCGTGATGTGCAAATCAGCAGCCCAGCAGGTGCCGGTGAAATCAGCGGGCATAATCCCCAGCGTCTGCACCTGACGGTATTCGCCGCTGGTGACGTCTTTCTGGTACACGTCCACGCTGCTGTTCAGTTCATTTACACAGTAGGCAAAATGATGATTCGGGTGGAATGCCATATGACGCGGGCCCGCACCCGCTGCAGTTTTCAGCTCCGGCGCGGCGTGCGGCGTCGCTTCGCCGTTGGCACTGAAGTCGAACTGGCGGATGCGATCTTCTTTCAGCGCAGGGATCATCAGTACCTGATTGGTCGGGTCGATATTGGCGGAGTGCGGAGCCTGGATATTTTCCAGCACCTGTACAGGCGCAAGCGCGAGCCCTTTTTCATCCAGCGGATGAATGCTGACATTATTAAAACTGTAGGACGCGGAGAACACAAAACGTCCCTGAAGGTCGATCCCCAGATGCGTCGGACTGCCCGGCAATGGGGCCATCGCAGCTTCTTCCAGTTTACCTTCATGGTCAATGCGGTAGGTCAGCATACCAAACTCAGGGCGCACGCCAACATACAGACGATGGCCGTCAGGATGAATCACCATCGGCTGAACCTGTCCCGGAACTTCCACCGTTTGTAGCAGGCTCAGTTCACCCTTGTCTGCCAGACGAAAAGCGTGGATTTGCTGGCTCTCAGGGCTGGCAACGTAGACGACTTGCTTCATCACATCTCCTTATTAAGAATCAAATAGTTGTAATACCCAAAATAGTTCGAGTTGCAGGAAGACAAGCGCAGCCAACCTATCTGCAACTTGAAATATGCCGGGTATTAAAGCGTAGCTCAGGTTACCACGATACGGCGACCCCTTTGGTGCCGGATACGCAGTTTAATTAGCAGGCTAAAAAAGGTAACATGGCGATAATTTCCCCGATTCCCCCTCACTTACGATGGACTGCTCATGACTTATCGCATTATTGCGCTCGACCTCGACGGGACGCTGCTGGACCGCCAAAAACGTATCCTTCCTGAATCCCTTGCCGCGCTGGCAGATGCCCGTGCACAAGGGGTCAAAGTCGTCGTCGTGACCGGACGCCATCATGTGGCCATCCATCCCTTTTATCAGGCATTGCAGCTCGATACACCTGCTATCTGCTGTAACGGCACGTATTTATATGATTATCAGGCACGTAAGGTTTTAACCTCCGATCCGCTGGATCCGGTCAAAGCCAAAAAAGTGATCGACTTGCTGGAATATCACGGCATCCACGGTCTGTTATATGTTGATGACGCCATGCTGTATCAGCAGCCGAGCGGCCACGTCAGCCGTTCCATTGCCTGGGGGCAAACCCTGCCGGAACATCAGCGTCCGAACATTATTCAGGTTAACAGCCTGCGCGAAGCCGCTGACAACGCACAGTCAGTCTGGAAATTTGCCACATCGCATCAGGATCTCGATACCCTGCACACCTTTGCCGCACAGGTAGAAAATGAGCTGGGTCTGGCCTGTGAATGGTCATGGCATGATCAGGTTGATGTTGCAAAAGGAGGCAACAGCAAAGGCCGCCGCTTGCAGGAATGGGTCGAATCTCAGGGCATGACCATGCAGGATGTGGTGGCGTTCGGTGATAACTACAACGACCTGAGCATGCTGGAAAATGTCGGTCTTGGCGTGGCGATGGGCAATGCAGATGATGCTATCAAAGAACGTGCGGCGCTGGTGATTGGTGACCACGAAACACCGGGAATCGCTGAGGTTATCCGCAACAAAGTGCTGAATTAACCGTTACCGGTGCACCTTCCTCTGCCACAGAGGAAGGTGTTTTTTGCAGGCTTATCCGTCAGTTTCCAATGTCTTATTCCTGACCGGCCGGACGGTACGGGGGATTAATCGCCTGTTTTCGTCATAATACCGGCTGGGCCAGATCACCGAAGGAGGTATATCCAGAGCCTGAGCGATGATCATTTCCCCTTTCGGCCACGGACGCGCCAGTGCATTGGCCAGTGTCGACGAACCTAAACCGGCTTGCCTTGAGAGCGCCGCCAGTGAGGTTCTTTTCTTACGTAATGCGGCAATAATATCCGCCGGATGCCAGTCATTTTCCATTTTTCATCCTTCTTCCTTTGTTGTTAGTTCAGCTAACTGAATTGTGAATTACACTGACACATAACAATGTCCAGTAACTCTAAACAACAATAATGTTAAGTGATGCTAAACATAACGTCAATACGGTTTCTATGGTTATTGATAATGATCCCACATCGACTGAAATCCGCGCGGGCAAAAGCCAGGCTTACGCAGGAAAAATTGGGTGTTTTGGCCGGAATAGATGAGAGCACGGCGCGTTCGCGTGTATCGCAATATGAAAACGGCACGTACAGCCCGAACTTTGACACCATGTGTCATTTTGCCCGCGTGCTTAACGTGCCGGAATGTTACTTTTATATTCTCGATGACGCGTTTGCCGAAGAGGTTCTGGTGCTTTATGCCGCTTTTAATCCGTCAGAAAAGTAAGGCGCAGTACGCTTAACGATTAACTGACACGCTCTTGATCTGCGCATACAGCCATTGTCCTGCGCGGATCATCAGTTCGTCGCGCGCCCACGGCGTGATCCGCGCCCAGATGATATGATCGGCCATCGCCAGTTTGACCTCCACCTGATTTCCCAGATCCAGACATTCCAGCACTTTTGCCGGCAGAATGTTGCGGATACTGCTGTTGTTCGCCGTCGGTTGCAATACCAGAGAAACGTCCGTGGCATTCACGCGTATACGCAGCGCCGTGCCGGGTACTTCTTCGACTTTACTGATCCATAAACGCTGATCGCCAACCGCCAGCGCCGTCATTTCATAGCGCGGATGATGTTCAAGCACGCTGACATTCAGCACACTGCTTTGCTCTTCTTTGGGCAACCACGGACGCATCACATTGCTTGCCCACACCTCTTCCAACGTTCCCATGGCCAGCACCTTACCGCTGTCGAGTACCAGCACTTTTTCTGCCAGACGTAAAATCTCATCCAGACTGTGCGTCACATACAAAATCGGAATGCTGATTTCCTGCGCCAGACGCTCCAGGTAAGGCATCAGTTCGCGTTTACGTGGAATATCGAGCGCGGCCAGCGGCTCATCCATCAGCAAAATTTCTGGTGCTGTCAGCAGCGCCCGGCCGATTGCCACGCGCTGTTTCTCACCGCCGGACAGCGTAAGCGGGAAGCGATCCAGCAAAGGCGCGATGCCGAGCAAACGCACGATGTTATCGAATTGTCCGCGCATCGACGGCGCCATGCCATATTGCAGATTACCTTTCACGCGGTAATGCGGAAACAGGCGCGCATCCTGAAAAACATAGCCGATGCGACGTTTTTCGGGCGGCAGGAAAATGTTGTTTTGCCGGTCGGATAAAACGCGACCGTTCAACGTTATGCGGCCACTGTCAGGCCGGGTGAGGCCACCGATGGCATTAATGAGCGAGGTTTTCCCCGCACCTGACAAGCCGAAAATGGCCGTTATTCCCTGCGCCGGTAAGGTCTGCGTCACCTGTAATTTCAGGCTACCCAGCGTCTGGCTGAAATCGAGTTCAAGCATGTCAGCCTCCCAGCCGGATACGGCTGCGTTTTGCCAGCCAGTCAGAAATCAGCAGTGCAGCCAGAGACAGCAGGATCGCCAACACACACAGCCGCGCGGCAGCCCCTTCCGCACCCGGTGTTTCAATCAGGGTATACATTGCCAGAGGAATGGTACGGGTCTCACCCGGAATATTCGAAACGAAGGTGATGGTTGCGCCAAATTCGCCCAGCGAACGTGCAAACGCCAGCACTACGCCGACAATGACACCTGGTGTGGAAAGCGGCAGTGTGAGGGTGAAAAACACCCGCCACGGTGACGCGCCGAGCGTGCGGGCAGCAAGTTCAAGTTTAGGGTCAACGGCCTCCAGCGACTGGCGGATTGCACGCACCATCAACGGAAATGCTACCACCGCTGAGGCCAGCACCGCACCGTGCCAGCTAAAACTGAAGCTGAAACCAAACCATTCGTACAGTCGCTGGCCAATAAAACCACGACGCCCCATCACCACCAGCAACAGATAACCAATCACCACCGGCGGTAATACCAGGGGCAAATGAATAATGCTGTCGAGCAGGGATTTACCGGGGAAACGGCCACGGGCCAGAATCCACGCCATCAGAATACCAAGCGGCAGACTGCAAACAACGGCCAGGCTCGATACTTTCAGACTGAGAAGTACCGCCTGCCACTCATATTCACTCAACATCATGTCGGTTTCTTAATCCTGAATTTATGTGTCGCAGAGATGAAATATCGGCAAAAATGTCGAAGGCTTTAATACCCATCAAAGTATAGAGAATCGCACACGGGGAAAGAAACAGAGAGGAAAAGATAAAGCCTGCGCAGTGCGGGAAGGCCTTATCTGTTTTCAGCAACAGCGATGAACTCAGCCGCGGGGCGTGAAACCGTATTTTTTGAAGATTTCAGCCGCTGCCGGCGTTTTCAGATAATCATAAAAACCGCTGACTGTCGCATTTTCATGCCCCTTAACAATGGCCATCGGATACTCAACTGGCTTATGGCTCGATGCCGGGAAAACACCGACCACTTTGACTTTCTTACTGGCCACTGCGTCAGAACCATACACAATGCCCACCGGTGCCTCTTCACGTTCTACCAGCGCCATGGCCGCACGGACGTCGCTGGCGCGCGCCAGTTTAGGTTCCAGCGTGGTCCAGGCTCCCAGTTTTTGCAGCGCTTCTTTGGCATAAATCCCGGCCGGGACATGATCCGGGTCCCCCACCGCCAGGCGGCTGTCGCCCAACAGTTTGGTCCATTCAGTTTTCTCTGAGATGTCGACTTTGTTGATTTTGCTGCCGGCCGCCGAAATCAGCACCAGCTCGTTACCCAGCAACGTATAACGGGTGTTATCCACCATTTGCTGTTTGCTGATGGCATAATCCATCCACTGCTGATCGGCAGAAATAAACATATCTGCCGGAGCGCCTTGCTCTATCTGACGGGCCAGTGTGGAAGATGAGGCGAAAGATGAGACAACCTGCACGCCTTTTTCTTTCTGATACTGCGTTGCAATATCCTGCAATGCGTTGGTCAGTGATGCGGCGGCAAACACAGTGATTTTCTCTGCTGCCTGAGCCTGAACACCAAGTCCTGCTACCAGAACGGTCGCGGTGAATACTTTGCCCCATTGATATGTCATCGTTTTCCTTCGCCTTTGTGAAAAAATGTTTCGTTATGTAATCCTTAATATAACGCAGCAGGAAACGATGTCATGCATTTTTAGGAGCAAGGGGCGGATAACCTATGGTTTTTTGATCTGAACGATAAAAAGAAAACCCAAAAAAAAGAAAACCCGGCGCGATGGCCGGGTTCCGGAAAAAAGCTCATTAATCAGTAATGAGGCTTCTCACGGGATTCTTTAGAGTGACCCACGTGGGAGATGATATTGAATACTTCGCCAAGCCCCCAGATCAGGCCCAGGATCACAGCGATGAAAACCGGTACCATGACGGCAGCGAAAATCAAACTTTCTAATAATTCTAACATGATAGCCTCACTTAACTGGCTGAATCGCCCTGAGGCGATGTTGGACTTCGTACATGAAGTCAAAAACGAAAAATCAAACTGTTGCGGATAATAACAGCACGGGACGGTAATTACTTTAGCATTTCGCCAACTTGCCTGCCTGCTGGTTTAGCGGCGACAATAAGCCCTCATTCTCACAAGGAAGCTGCGATGCAAGCCGAAATTCTCTTAACCCTTAAACTTCAGCAACGTTTGTTTGCCGATCCGCGCCGCATTGAATTACTGCGGCAGGTGCGCCAGACCGGTTCAATCAGTCAGGGGGCCAGGCTCGCGAACATCAGTTACAAAAGTGCCTGGGATGCCATCAATGAAATGAATCAGCTTGCCGATCAGACGCTGGTCGATCGCAGCACCGGTGGCAAAGGCGGGGGTGGCGCAGTGCTGACGGCATACGGCGAGCGTCTGATCCAGCTTTATGAATTACTGGCACAAATTCAGCAAAAAGCCTTCGACGTGCTGAAAGAAGATTCGCTCCCTCTCGACAGTTTGCTGGCGGCTATTTCACGTTTCTCCCTGCAAACCAGTGCGCGCAACCAGTTCTTCGGCAATGTCATTGAGCGCGGGTACAGCATCGTTCAGCAGCATATTGATGTCCTGCTGGCTGATGGCAAAACAAGGATCCGCGCAGCGGTCACTGAACAAAGCGCCGACCGTCTGGCGTTAACGCCCGGTAAAGAAGTCCTGGTGCTGATCAAAGCGCCGTGGATCACGCTGAGCATGCAGGCTGATCACCCGCATAACGCCTTGCAGGGCGATATCACCCACATCCAGCGCGGTGAAAACAGCAGCGAAGTGCTGATGAAGCTCCCGGGCAGTGAAATATTATGTGCGACAGTGCCAAATGCCGAAGCCGACAAACTGACCCTGAAAACCGGCCAGAGCGTTTTCGCACAATTTGATGACGACAAAGTAATCCTTGCCACCTTGTGCTAAAAAAATAAATTAATCAGGATCTTGCAAAATCAGCGTTTTCATTTTGCAGATTTGTCAATTGACTTGCGAAGATGCAGCGCTTATCCCTTGTTTTATAATCATTTGAAAATGAGAGATTAAATATGTCGTCGTTGCATATCTCGCAAGGCGTTTTCCGCCTCAGCGATACCCGGACCCTCACACTTTCTGATCTCACTGTTCGTCAGACAGACAGTTGGGCGTTTGTCGGCTCCAATGGCAGCGGAAAATCCGCACTGGCACGTGCGCTGGCAGGCGATTTAACCCTGCTGAAAGGCACTCGGAAAAACAGTTTCCCGCATATCGTTCGCCTTTCATTCGAGCAATTACAAAAACTGGTCGCCGATGAATGGCAGCGTAACAACACTGATTTACTGAGTGAAGGTGAAGACGATACCGGCCGCACTACTGCTGAAATTATTCAGGATGAAGTGCGTGATCCGGCCCGCTGTGCGGCCCTTGCCGAACAGTTTGGTATTGAGAAATTGCTTGACCGTCGCTTCAAATATTTATCGACCGGCGAAACGCGCAAAACCCTGCTGTGTCAGGTGCTGATGCAAAAACCCGATTTGCTGGTGCTGGATGAGCCGTTCGACGGCCTCGACGTCAACGCCCGCGCCCAGCTGGCACAGTTGCTGGAAACCTTATCCGGCGAAGGCCAGACGATGGTGCTGGTGCTTAACCGCTTTGACGACATTCCTGCGTTTGTGAAAAATGTCGGCGTGCTGGCTGACTGCACGCTGGCCTCTGTAGGGCCGCGAGAACAGGTGATGGCTGATGCGCTGGTTGCCCAACTGGCACACAGTGAAAGCCTGAACGGTATGGCCGTGCCGGAAGCAGAAGATCCCACCGCACGTATCAGCCCGCCTGCCGGCAGTCCGTTAATCGTGCTGCGTGACGGCGTAGTGCAGTACAACGACCAGCCGATTTTGCACCATCTGAGCTGGCAGGTGGATCACGGCCAGCACTGGCAGATCACCGGCCAGAACGGTGCAGGAAAATCCACCTTACTGAGCCTTATCACCGGCGATCACGCACAGGGCTACAGCAATGACCTGACGCTGTTCGGCCGCCGTCGCGGCAGCGGTGAAACCATCTGGGACATCAAGCGTCATATTGGCTATGTCAGCAGCAGCCTGCATCTGGATTACCGCGTCAGCACCAGCGTGCGCAATGTTATTACTTCCGGCTTCTTCGATTCGATCGGTATTTATCAGGCGGTATCCGACCGGCAGAAATTACTCACCTCCCAATGGCTGGAATTGCTCGGGCTGGAAGGTGATGCCGGTGATACCCCGTTCCACAGTTTATCCTGGGGACAACAGCGTCTGGCGCTGATTGCCCGCGCACTGGTCAAGCATCCGGCGCTGTTAATTCTTGATGAACCGTTACAGGGGCTGGATCCGATCAACCGTCAGCTGGTGCGCCGCTTTGTCGATATCCTGATCGGCGAAGGTGAAACTCAGTTGCTGTTTGTTTCGCATCATGCGGAAGATGCGCCGCAATGCATTACCCATCGTCTGAGCTTTATTCCTGACGGTGAAATCTACCGTTATCAGATTGACATACTGTAACGTTATTTCGCTTCCTCTTTGCGGGGATCATCAGTGCAGTCACTACGCCCGCCAGCGCCAGTGCCGCCAGCAATGAATACCCGTTTTCAATGCCCTGCCGGCCGGGATTATTTTTCAGCAGCAGTGTGAGCAGTGCCAGCATCACCAGGGCGCTGCTTACCCGAACCCAACCTCCCAGACGGGATGCATAATGATATTCATCACCGGTGAGCTGATCCCTTTCTGTTGCGGCGGCCTGACGGGCTATGCCCGCGCCGAATCCGGTCAGTAACATACCCGGCAGCAGCACCAGCCCGAAAGCAGGCATTATTGCCATCACCCCCAGCCCGCACGCCGCAATCATAAAACCCCACAGCAAGAGGCTGGCAGAGGTGGCATTCCGCCCGAGTTTTTCGCCGAACGCTTTGCCCGACACCATCATCAGCAATAAGGTAGCAAAGCAGAGAATAATGCCCGGCCCGCCGAATCCGTAAATCTGATACATCGTCACCGCCAGCAGGAACCACGCAGCACAGGTGACTGCCGTAACGAAAATACCGGTCCAAAAACTTATTTGCAGGGGCAACGAAGCCCGCAAATGACGCGGCATCAGGGGTTGAGGGTGGTAACGCTCGCTGATGATAAACAACACAAAAAACAGTGCGGCGGCTCCCGCCAGCGCGTGGGACAGCGGTGTATCCAGCCCGTTAAAGCCGACATTCAGCAGCGTCAGCACCAGGTGCAGCACAAACAATATGCCCGATGCTGGTGACAACCACCGCGCAGGTGATTTTTTGGCGTTCATAACAGTTCCTTTATCAGCATTCCGCAGTATACAAGATGAATCTTATTCATCCATATCATGTTGATAAAAGAGCTTACACCGCCTAATTTAGATGATTCAACGTCATAGATTTCAGCCATGGATGAAAATAACTCATCATGAAGAAGATTCGTTTACCGCCTCTCGGTTCGCTCAAAGCATTTGATGCGGTGGCGCAGCAGAAGAGTTTCAAACGCGCGGCAGAAGATATCGGCGTGACAGCCACTGCTATCAGCCATCAGATCCGTGTGCTTGAAGAGTCATTGGGCACGGCAGTGTTTGAGCGCAGCGCCCGTGAGGTCAGGCTTACCGCCGCGGGGCAAATCCTGCGCCACGCCACGCAGCAGGCATTTGCCGGATTACAGGCAGCCGTCGAAGAAATTCATCACGCCGCGTTGCCTGCGGCGCTGACAGTGACCACGACATCCAATTTCCTGACACACTGGCTGGTGCCGCGGCTGGCGGATTTAAAAGCCGCTGCGCCCGAGATGGATTTACGCTTACATACCGGCATTGAGCTGGTGGATTTAACCCGTAATACCGTGGATGTGGCGATCCGTTACAGCGAATCCGCCGGTGAGAATCTTGATTCGAGGCTGCTTTATCACGACACTTTTGTGCTGGTTGCCAGTCCTGCGCTGGCGTTGAAAACGATGGAGGATCTGACGACAGTAACGTTGTTTCATGTGGAAAATCGTCATATTCCTCACCCCTCTCCCGACTGGGAGAACTGGCAAAAACACTTCGGTCCGGCGCAATTAAACACCGACAGTGGCCTGCGTTTTACGGATGAAACCCATGCTATTCAGGCGGCGATTGCCGGTCAGGGTGTGGCGATTGTCAGCAGTTTGCTGGCGCATGACTTCATTGAAAAAGGCATCCTGACCACCCCGTTCCCTCAATACCTGCCCGGCGCAAACTATTATCTGGTGACCACCAAAGAGAAAGCACTGCGCGAAGATATCGTGACACTCCGCCGCTGGTTAGTGGACAAAATGTCGGCATTTCCCCCGGCTGGAGTCTGAAAATGAGTCCGAAAAGCTGATTCACCCCCCGGATAAATTTTAGTGTAATCGATTACACAACCCATCCTTTCTGGCTTATCACCGGTTGCCGAAGACTTTGCGTACCGCACGCCGCACCTGTTGAGTCACGTTGAAAGGTGGTAAACTGTTTGTGTAAGCGATTCCATTTTATTGGGGATGGATCACCTTTTTCAGCCTTGCAGCGTGATATCGTTGCATCCAGATAATCATCGGGGAGCTATTATGTACGTCTTAGTCACAGGTGGTAGCGGTTACATCGGCAGTCATACTTGCGTGCAATTGATTGATGCAGGCTATACACCCATCATTCTTGATAATCTTCACAACAGCAAAGTGAGTGTACTGGAACGTATCCATACCCTGACCGGCAAAACGCCGCTGTTCTACGAAGGTGATATTCGCGACCGCGCCCTTCTCGATAAAATTTTCAGTGAAAATCCTGTTCATTCCGTTATTCATTTCGCCGGCTGGAAAGCCGTGGGCGAATCCGTGGCAAAACCGCTGGCGTATTACGACAACAACGTCACCGGTACGTTGGTGCTGGTTGAAGCCATGCGTGCCGCCGGCGTAAAAAACCTGATATTCAGTTCTTCCGCCACCGTGTATGGCGATCAGCCAAAAACGCCGTATGTCGAAGATTTTCCGACCGGTAATCCTTCCAGTCCGTACGGCCGCAGCAAACTGATGGTCGAGCAAATTCTGGAAGATGTGCAGCGTGCTGAGCCTGAATGGAGCATCACGCTGCTGCGTTACTTCAACCCGGTCGGTGCTCATCCGTCTGGCCTGATGGGGGAAGATCCACAAGGTGTACCGAATAATCTGATGCCATTTATCGCGCAGGTGGCAGTAGGTCGTCGTGAGTCCGTCGCCATTTTCGGCAACGATTATCCGACACCGGACGGCACCGGCGTACGTGATTACATTCATGTTGTCGACCTGGCAGACGGACATCTGGCCGCGATGAAAACGCTGCACAACAAAGCGGGCGTACATGTTTATAACCTGGGCGCCGGCTTCGGTCACAGTGTGCTGGATGTGGTTAACGCCTTCAGCA
Organism: Rahnella sp. CFA14(1/10); assembly: GCF_004195095.1. Classification (NCBI taxonomy): domain Bacteria; kingdom Pseudomonadati; phylum Pseudomonadota; class Gammaproteobacteria; order Enterobacterales; family Yersiniaceae; genus Rahnella; species Rahnella sp. CFA14(1/10). The sequence goes on from NZ_SEWS01000001.1 coordinate 616,338, forward strand.
AAGCCTGCGGCAAACCGGTGAATTACAAGTTTGCACCACGTCGTGATGGCGACTTACCGGCGTATTGGGCAGATCCGACCAAAGCAGCGAAAGAGCTGAACTGGAAAGTCACCCGCACGCTCGAAGACATGGCCAACGATACCTGGCTATGGCAGTCGAAAAACCCGCAAGGCTATCCGGATTAAGGAGGACTAAGGAAAGTTTATGACCACGTTTAACCCGATTGATCACCCGCATCGTCGCTACAATCCACTGACCGATCAGTGGATTTTAGTCAGCCCGCATCGTGCCAAGCGTCCGTGGCAGGGTCAGCAGGAAGCCGTTTCTCAGGAAACACTGCCTGCGCATGACCCGGACTGCTTTCTCTGTCCGGGCAATACCCGCGTGACAGGCGATGTGAATCCGAAATACACCGGCACGTTTGTGTTCACCAATGATTATGCCGCGCTGATGCCGGATACGCCTTTTGCGCCGGAAAGCGACGATCCGCTGATGCGCGTTCAGAGCGCACGCGGTACCAGCCGGGTGATCTGTTTCTCGCCGGATCACAGTAAAACTCTGCCGCAACTCTCAGTTGAAGCGTTGACGGAGATCGTCAGAACCTGGCAGGAACAAAGTGCGGATCTGGCAAAAACGTATCCGTGGGTGCAGGTTTTCGAAAACAAAGGCGCGGCAATGGGGTGCTCTAACCCGCATCCGCACGGCCAGATCTGGGCCAACAGCTTCCTGCCTAACGAAGCCGAACGTGAAGACCGCCTGCAACGTGCCTATCTGGAACAACAAGGTTCGCCGATGCTGGTCGATTACGTGCAGCGCGAACTGGCCGACGGCAGCCGTACGGTGGTTGAAACCGAACACTGGCTGGCAGTAGTGCCTTATTGGGCCGCATGGCCGTTCGAAACCTTGTTGCTGCCGAAAGTCCACGTCAAACGCATTACTGAGCTTAATGATGCACAACGCAGCGATCTGGCTCTGGCACTGAAAAAGCTGACCAGCCGCTACGACAATTTGTTCCGGTGCTCTTTCCCGTATTCGATGGGCTGGCACGGTGCGCCATTTACCGAAGGCGACAACGAACACTGGCAACTGCACGCGCATTTCTATCCGCCGTTGCTGCGTTCAGCCACGGTGCGCAAATTTATGGTCGGCTACGAAATGCTGGCTGAAACCCAACGCGACCTGACAGCGGAACAAGCCGCAGAGCGTCTGCGGGCGGTGAGTGATGTTCATTATCGTGAGGCCGGAGAAAAAGAATGAAACTGAAGACCAAAACCCTGGAAATCTTTGCCGATAAATTTGGCTACCCTGCGACCATTACCATCAAAGCGCCGGGGCGCGTGAATCTGATTGGCGAACATACCGATTACAACGATGGCTTCGTGCTGCCGTGCGCGATCGATTATGAAACAGTGATCGCCTGCGCGCAGCGCAATGACCGTACGATCCGTGTGATCGCCGCCGATTACGATAACGACGAAGACAGCTTCTCACTCGACGAACCGATTGTGCACACCGATGCACACCCCTGGGCCAATTACGTGCGTGGCGTGATCAAGCATCTGATGTTGCGTAACAAAGATTTCTCCGGTGCGGATATGGTGATCAGCGGCAACGTGCCACAGGGCGCGGGCCTGAGCTCTTCAGCTTCGCTGGAAGTCGCGGTCGGCCAGGCACTGAAGTCATTATATGACTTGCCGCTGGATGGCGTAGCACTGGCACTGAACGGTCAGGAAGCGGAGAACCAGTTTGTCGGCTGTAACTGCGGCATTATGGATCAGCTGATTTCTGCACTCGGCAAGGAAAATCATTCCCTGCTGATTGACTGCCGTTCACTGGATACCCGTGCGGTGTCTATGCCGGAAAACGCGGCGGTGGTGATTATCAACTCCAACGTGAAACGCGGCCTGGTTGACAGTGAATACAACGCCCGTCGCGAGCAATGCGAAGTGGCGGCACGTTTCTTCGGTGTGAAAGCGCTGCGTGATGTTGACCCTGCCCTGTTCTTCTCCATTCAGGATGAGCTGGATCCGGTCGTGGCCCGCCGTGCGCGTCATGTGATTACCGAAAACGACCGTACACTGGCAGCGGCTGATGCACTGGCCAGCGGCGACCTGAAACGTATGGGCGAACTGATGGCGGAATCTCACGCCTCAATGCGCGATGACTTTGAAATCACCGTGCCGCAAATCGATAAGCTGGTGGAAATCGTCAAAGAAGTGATTGGCGATAAAGGTGGTGTGCGTATGACCGGCGGCGGTTTCGGCGGTTGTATTGTGGCGCTGGTTCCTGAGGACATGGTGGAAAAAGTCCGTCATGCCGTTGAACAGCAATATCATGCGCACAGCGGTCTGAAAGAGACCTTCTATGTTTGCACCGCTTCACAAGGAGCAGGCATATGCTAAAACCTGAAAACACACAGCTGGCGCCCGATGGCCAGCCGTTTGAACAGGTTACGCTACAGAATGCAGCGGGTGCCACCGCAACGTTCATGGACTGGGGCGCGACCTGGTTATCCTTCACCCTGCCGCTGACGGATGGCTCCACGCGTGAACTGCTGCTCGGTTGCCAGTCGCCGCAGGAATACATGAACCAGAGCGCGTATCTGGGCGCGACCGTCGGACGTTACGCTAACCGTATCGCCCGCTCGCAGTTTGAAATTGACGGCAAAGCGCATCTGGTAGTCGCCAATCAGGGTGTTCACCAGTTGCACGGCGGGCCGGAAGGCTTCCATGCGCGTCGCTGGATCATTCTGGAACAGACCGCGCAGAAGCTGACGTTTCAGCTATTTTCTGTCGACGGCGATCAGGGTTATCCGGGCAACATGACAGCGAAAGTGTATTACCAGCTGACCGACGATAACCGGCTGGAAATCCGTTACGAAGCGACGGTTGACAAACTGTGTCCGGTCAATCTGACCAATCATGCCTATTTCAACCTCGACGGTGAAGGGACTGATGCGCGTCAGCACAAGCTGCAGCTGTTTGCTGATCGCTTCCTGCCGGTCGACAGCGATGGCATTCCTTGTGCGGATCCGGTCCCGGTTGAAAACACCGGCATGAATTTTAATGCCGCCAAAACGCTGGCGAAAGATTTCCTCGCTGATCGTGACCAGCAACGCGTGAAAGGGTATGACCACGCTTATCTGCTTAACCGCACCTGCAATACCGGCAGCAATCCGGCGGCGCATTTGTGGTCTGCTGATGGCAAAGTCAAAATGACGATGTTTACGTCTGCGCCAGCAGTGCAGCTTTACAGCGGCAATTTCCTGGGCGGAACCCCTAACCGTAGCGGCGGCGAATACGCCAGCTACAGCGGTGTCGCACTGGAAAGTGAGTTCCTGCCGGACAGCCCGAATCATGCCACCTGGCCGCAGCCGAGCTGTTGGGTTAAACCAGATCAGATCTACAAATCTTCGACGACGTATCAGTTCTTTGCACTGTAATGTCTCACGACAGGGTCGCCCGGCCCTGTCTTCATTCCTTCCTGCTTCTGCGAATTTGTGACTCACGGCGCATCTGTATCAGCACATTTTAAGCTAAAGGCTCTTCCCCCATCTACGCTTAGAGAGTGTCCTGCCGAAAGGACGATTAATAAGGAGTTCGATATGCGTTTACCTGTTGTGTTATCCCTGCTGGCAACGCTGTGCGCGGCGGGTTCCGCTATTGCGGCTGATCCTGTTAAAGTTCCTTCCCCTGCTCAGACTGAGCAACGCCAAAAGATGACCGACTGTAATCAGCAGGCCACTACCCAGTCACTCAAAGGCGATGACCGCAAAAAATTCATGAGTCAGTGCCTCAAAGCGGAAACCAAACCGGCTATGGCAAAAATGACGCCTCAGCAGGAGAAAATGAAAACCTGTAACGCAGACGCCGCCAAAAAAGAACTTAAAGGCGATGCACGTAAGACTTTCATGAGTACCTGCCTGAAAAAAGCCAGCTGATCGCTGACTTTTTACACAAAACGCGCTGTCCGGGAGACCGTACGCGCGTTTTGTTTTACATCGCCGCAGCAAATTCGTTATGTTTAATACAAACGGCGTCCCGCAGAGACTTCCTGAGGAAGTTTCAGATTGCTGTCGGGGAGGCCAAGCCTCTATAATGATAACCGTTATCATTGAAAATTCAGTTAACTGAGGAGTTTAGCTATGGCTGTAACCAAGCTGGTGCTGGTAAGACACGGTGAAAGTGAGTGGAACAAAGAAAACCGTTTTACCGGTTGGCATGATGTTGAACTGTCCGATAAGGGTCGCACTGAAGCAAAAGCTGCAGGTCAGTTGCTTAAAGACGAAGGCTTCCAATTCGATTTTGCTTACACCTCTGTGCTGAAACGTGCCATCCACACGCTGTGGAGCGTTTTGGACGAACTGAACCAGCCATGGCTGCCGGTTGAGAAATCCTGGAAACTGAACGAACGCCATTACGGCGCATTGCAAGGCCTGGATAAAGCAGAAACTGCACAGAAATACGGTGACGAGCAAGTTAAACAATGGCGTCGTGGTTTTGCTGTCACGCCACCAGAACTGGATCGCGCTGATGAACGTTTCCCGGGCCACGATCCGCGTTACGCTAAACTGACTGAGGCAGAACTGCCAACTACAGAGAGCCTGGCGCTGACCATCGAACGCGTCATCCCTTACTGGACTGAGGTCATCAAACCACGTATCGCCAGCGGAGAGCGCGTCATCATCGCCGCACACGGTAACTCCCTGCGTGCACTGGTTAAATATCTCGATAACCTGAGCGAAGACGAAATTCTGGAGCTGAACATCCCTACCGGTGTTCCGCTGGTTTACGAATTCGACGAAAACTACAAACCAATCAAACGTTACTATCTGGGTAATGCCGACGAGATCGCAGCGAAAGCCGCGGCCGTAGCAAACCAGGGTAAAGCGAAGTAATTTCGCGTTTTCTGCGTGAAGCACGATGATTGATAAGGCATGCGAAAGCGTGCCTTTTTTGTATCCCCGACCCGCAAGGAAAAATATTTATGCCAGTCAGACGTGCAACACCCGATGAAGCAGAAGCGCTGTGGAACATACGTAATCAGGCTATCCGTCACGGGTGTAAAAACGCTTATGATGCACAGATTGTGATGGCATGGACACCCGATGAGATGCCTGCCGGATACCGCAAAGCCATTATTGATAATCCTTTTTTTGTCGCACAGACACAGGGGCTGAGCACACCGGCGGCAACAGGATTCCTTGATCTGAAAAATGGCAGTGTTGAAGCGATTTTTACATTGCCAGAATTTGAAGGGAAAGGCCTCGCTACGCAAATTCTTGCTGCCATAAAAGCAGAAGCGAAATCACGCGGTTTCACAGCACTTACGCTGGCTTCTACGCCGAATGCGTTTGAATTTTATAAGAGGAACGGATTCAGTCTGGTAAAAGAGAGCCTCTACCGCTCTGAGATGGCGGATGCTGATTTGCGTTGTATGGAGATGCGCTGCGAATTGTAGGGGATATTCAGGCAATAAAAAGCCCCGCTAAAAGCAGGGCTCAGACAAGTATTCCAGCAGGTGACATTAACCGCGGCGTGCTTTGACCGCGCCCGCCAGGCTGCGCAGCAGCACTTCGGTGTCTTCCCAGCCTATACAGGCATCGGTCACGCTCTGACCATAAACCAGAGGCTCGCCGCTGTCGAGGCTCTGATTCCCTTCCACCAGATGGCTTTCTACCATCACGCCCATCACCGACTGCTCACCGCCGGCAATCTGACCACAGACGTCTTCACACACTTCCATTTGTTTTTTGAATTGCTTACTGCTGTTAGCGTGGCTGAAGTCGATCATGATACGCGCTGGCAGGCCGCCTTTTTTCAGGCCTTCTTTCACTTCCTGCACATCCTGAGCGCTGTAGTTTGGCTTTTTGCCACCGCGCAGAATGATGTGACAATCATTATTTCCGCTGGTATTAACGATAGCGGAATGCCCCCATTTGGTCACAGACAGGAAACAGTGTGGCGCGCCAGCTGCATTGATGGCGTCGATCGCCACTTTAATGGTGCCATCTGTGCCGTTTTTGAAACCGACCGGGCAGGATAAACCGGAAGATAACTCGCGGTGAACCTGAGATTCAGTGGTACGTGCGCCGATAGCCCCCCAGCTCATCAAATCCGCCAGATATTGTGGCGTGATCATATCCAGGAATTCGCCAGCGGCCGGTAAACCCGTGTCGTTAATATCCAGTAACAGTTTGCGGGCAATGCGCAAACCCTCGTTAATCTGATAGCTGTTATTCATATGCGGGTCGTTAATCAGCCCTTTCCAGCCCACTGTAGTACGTGGTTTTTCGAAATAAACACGCATCACCACTTCCAGTTCGCCTTGCAATTCTTCACGCATTGTCAGCAGGCGGGTGGCGTATTCTTTCGCGGCTTTCGGATCATTGATCGAGCAAGGGCCAATGACGACCAGCAAACGGTCATCGTTTCCTTTCAGTATCTTATGGATCGCATTACGGGCCTGAGAAACTGTTTTGGCCGCTTTGTCAGTGGCAGGAAATTTTTCGAGCAGGGCAACCGGAGGTAAAAGTTCTTTGATTTCTTTAATGCGTAAATCGTCGTTTTGATAATTCATAACTGTTCCATTCGGGTGTTCATAAGAGACAAAGCGAAACGCTGACCGCGTTCAATCTAGCCGTATTGAATCCCGGTGTAAACCTGCTTTTACACTTACGATTAGTCTCATTTTGATTTAGGACATAATTTCTTTAGCTAGGCTTTTACCAGACACATGAAAAACGACTACGGACCTTTCTCGAAAAAATGGAGATGACATTATGAAAAAGCTCGCAATCATGTTACTGACCACAACCATGGCACTGACCACCGGTGCTGCTTACGCTGCCGGCGAGTCCTCGGCAAGCGACAACAATGGTCAGGCTAATCAGTCCGGCTCGCCGGGTTCGGTACAGAAAATTGCGCCAAAAAGCGTGAACAATGATCAGATTAACACGACCAATAAACCCGTGAATGAAACGACTACTCAAACGGATGGCACCACCCATCACATGAGTAAAGATAAAGAGCATAAGAAAACGATGTGCAAAGATGGACGTTGTCCGAATCAGACCCCGGATACACCTTCTTCAAAAGCAACCGGTAACTAATTCCGTCACGTTTGCTCACCTGCTCATACAGGAGGGACTTTGCTTCCTCCTGCTTCCCTGAATTCCCCTTCTTGCAACACCTTAGGTTTACGCTATTGTGATTGTCTCGGTTCATCATTTTTGTGAATATAACTATGCCTTCTTCCCTGTTGCCACAGGATAAAAATAGCCGCCGTTTGTTGCTGGCTTTCCTTGTTACTGTAATTTTTATGGTAGCCGAAGTGATTGGCGGGCTGGTCTCAGGCTCTCTGGCGCTTCTGGCCGATGCCGGGCACATGCTGACTGACGCAGCCGCGTTACTTGTTGCCTTGCTTGCCGTACGTTTTGCGAAACGCAAGCCTAACAGCCGTCATACTTTTGGCTATTTGCGCCTGACCACCATGGCGGCCTTCGTGAATGCCGCTGCGCTGCTGGTGATTGTCGTTCTGATTGTCTGGGAAGCCATCGCCCGGTTCTTTAATCCGCAGCCCGTAATGGGCACCACTATGCTGGTGATCGCCATTGCTGGTCTGTTCGCCAATATTCTGGCCTTCTGGCTGCTGCATCAGGGGCAGGAAAAGGCCAACATCAATGTGCGTGCCGCCGCGCTGCACGTTTTGGGTGACTTGCTGGGATCGATTGGAGCGGTCGCTGCGGCGCTCATCATCATGTATACCGGCTGGACGCCTGTGGATCCGCTTTTATCAGTGCTGGTTTCCTGCCTGGTGTTAAATAATGCCTGGCGGTTGCTGCGGGAAAGTTTTCATGAATTACTGGAAGGCACACCGGAAGAGATCGATATCGATAAACTGCGACGGGATTTGTCACTGAGTATCCCGGAAGTGCGCAACGTGCATCACGTTCACGTCTGGCAAATTGGTGAACAGCGGCTGATGACCGTGCATGTACACGTGGTTCCACCGCACGATCACGACGCACTGCTTTACCGCATTCAGCATCATTTGCTGGAGAAATGCCGCATCGGCCATGCCACGATACAAATGGAATATGGCCAGTGTGAAACTCCGGATTGTGAGATGAATGAAATGCCGTTAACCCGTGCCGGGCACGATCATCATGGACATAGCCATGCACATCATCATCACTGATCCTCAGAGAAGAACCCGAAAATAAAACGCCTCTGTGATAGAGGCGTTTTTCCAGGAAGATGAAATCAGGCCGGTTGCAAAGGCCGTGAACCGTTTTGCTTTGCACTTTTGATCCACAGCCACGAACCGTTCAGCGCAATCAAGGTCAGAAGCACATATTCGAGTGCCATCGCATAAACGCCCTGATAAGCAAAAATCGCGACGCTGATGACATCAATGATGACCCACAGCAGCCAGTTTTCAACATACTTTCGGGTCATCAGCAACATTGCCACAATCGACAGCACCATCATTGATGAATCCCAGAACGGGAAGGCATCAGGTTGCAGTTCAGGCACCTGCACATTGAGCCCCAGCGCCTGCATCAGGTTTACCGCCAACAGCGTCAGGGCGGCAAAAACGCGGTCGATGTTAAAGGTCATCAGCAGAATGCCTGCGACACATACAACGCCCCATATCAGCGCTTTGCCACGTGGCAACCAGCGGATCTGCAATTGTGCTTCCTGGTCCGCTGTCTGGCGGCTCCAGGCATACCAGCCGTAGATATTGGCGGCAAAGAAGAAGATTTGCAGCAACAGGCTGGCGTAAAGCTGGATCTGGAAGAAGATGATCGCAAACAACGTGACGTTGATCAGACCGAAAGGATAGTTGATCAGCTTTTCTTTACTGGCGTACCAGATGCAGAGCAACCCAAAAATGGTGCCTACAGCTTCAATCCACGACAGGTCATATCCCCCCTTTCCAAGCGGAATATGAACCAGAATATTACTGGTACTGAAAAAATCCATCATCTCATCCTTTCCTTTTATTGATGCTCATAAATCATTATCAGCCATGAAAATGCTTACAACGCTTTAGCCTGTGTTCTTAATCTCAGTTGGGCGGCAAAATCCAGCATGCGGTTGAGCGGGATCAGAGATTTTACACGCAGCGCCTCGTCTACCTCGATAGCATGTTCCGTGCCACCGTGTTCCAGCCCTTGGGCAATCGCTTTCAGACCGTTCATCGCCATCCACGGGCAATGCGCGCAGGTACGACAACTTGCACCCTCACCTGCCGTCGGCGCCTCAAACAATTCTTTGTCCGGGCACGCCTGTTGCATTTTGTAAAAAATACCGCGGTCCGTGGCGACGATAAGTTGCTGCTGGGGCAATGTTTTTGCCGCCAGAATGAGCTGACTGGTAGAACCGACCGCATCAGCCATATCAACGATCGCCTGAGGAGACTCAGGGTGCACCAGAACAGCGGCGTTCGGGTATAGACCTTTCATTCGGGTCAGGGCCTGCGTTTTAAACTCGTCATGGACGATACAGGCGCCCTGCCAGCACAATACATCTGCCCCCGTCTGCTTACGGACGTAATTTCCGAGGTGACGGTCCGGTGCCCAGATTATTTTTTCGCCCAGACTGTCAAGATGTTCAATCAGCTCAACCGCAATGCTTGAGGTAACAACCCAGTCTGCTCTGGCTTTTACTGCTGCTGAGGTATTAGCGTAGACCACTACTGTGCGGTCGGGGTGCTGGTCGCAGAAATCTGAGAAAGCCTGTTCAGGACAGCCCAGATCCAAAGAACATTCAGCATTGAGTGTTGGCATCAGCACAGTTTTTTCCGGGCTGAGGATTTTAGCCGTTTCTCCCATGAAGCGTACACCGGCGACGAGCAACGTGGAAGCTGGATGCTGGCTGCCAAAGCGCGCCATTTCCAGAGAGTCGGCGACAATGCCGCCGGTTTCTTCGGCAAGCGCCTGAATTTCAGGATCAGTGTAATAATGCGCCACCATCACCGCATCACGTTCCCTGAGCAGTTTTCTGATCTTCTCTTTGTAGAAGGTCTTTTCATCTGCGGTCAGCACGGCGGGTTTCGGTGGGAAAGGATAAACCGCCGCATTCAGATCCAATGTTTCGCTCATACTCGTCATCTCATTCAGTCAGACAATTTGCCCGGATAGCCAAAAGCCACCATGATCCCATCCCGGAACCATTAGTTTTGTATGCTAAACAAAATACCGCAAAAAATAGGGAAAGTCGTCCATATAATAGACGCAGGGCTTAAAATGTTTACTGCACTTAAAATCAGAGAGATTTTAAGTAAAGTCAGCAGAAAAAATTTATCTGCCAGGAGGAAGTTTTGAGGGTCAGATGCGAAAAAAGCGCCAAAAGGCGCTTTTCTCTGAATTCTGCAATGTAGATGACTTCACAAAAAGTGGTGGGCCGTGCTGGATTGACCCGGTTTAACCTCGCCCTGCGGGCAACGCCTGCGCGTTGTCGTCTCGCTTCGCTCGGCTCGAACCAGTGGTTCTCATCCTGCACTGCTTTATTGCATTTTTCACTTTAGAAGTGGTGGGCCGTGCTGGATTGACTCGGTTTCACCTCGCCCTGCGGGCAACGCTTACGCGTTGTCGTCTCGCTTCGCTCGGCTCGAACCAGTGGTTCTCATCCTGCACTGCTTTATTGCATTTTTCACTTTAACAGTGGTGGGCCGTGCTGGATTCGAACCAGCGACCAATTGATTAAAAGTCAACTGCTCTACCAACTGAGCTAACGGCCCATCTAAATGCTTTTTACTACTTACTTTTGGCTTTCAAAATATTCAGTAGGTTCCACCTAAAAGTGGTGGGCCGTGCTGGATTGACTCGGTTTCACCTCGCCCTGCGGGCAACGCCTGCGCGTTGTCGTCTCGCTTCGCTCGGCTCGAACCAGTGGTTCTCATCCTGCACTGCTTCACTACATTTTCCACTTTAAAAGTGGTGGGCCGTGCTGGATTCGAACCAGCGACCAATTGATTAAAAGTCAACTGCTCTACCAACTGAGCTAACGGCCCTTCCTGAATACTTCTTACAGCCAGCGTGTCTTGCAGTTGGTGTGCAAGGCACTACAGTTTGTTTAGATGACCTGGCCGTGCTGGATTGACTCGGTTTCACCTCGCCATACGGGCAACGCCTGCGCGTTGTCGTCCTGCACTGCTTTATTGCATTTTCCACTGAAAAGTGGTGGGCCGTGCTGGATTCGAACCAGCGACCAATTGATTAAAAGTCAACTGCTCTACCAACTGAGCTAACGGCCCATCTAAACCTGCTGCAAATTGCCTAAATCTCTGACAGCGTTAGCCGTTTGGAGTTGTCTGGGCAACGGCGGCATATATTACTTATTTAACTTTTCAGTGCAACTTTAATTTTCAGAAAGAGTGCTAACTGATGGTGTTTCACACACTCAAGCCCAGAAAATGCACGATATGTACATTTTCCGGGCCTGAACGAGTCACTACTTTGCAGATAAGCGTTTTTGAGCTTGTTTTGCCGCATCGGTATTTGGGTACTGTTTCACGACCTGTGCGAAGACGGCTTTGGCTTTATCAGCCTGACCTTTCTCCTGCATGATGACCCCAACCTTGAACATTGCGTCAGAACTTTTTGGAGACTTAGGATAGTTTTTGACCACAACTGCAAAATAATAAGCAGCATCGTCTTTTTTACCCTTGTTGTAATACAACTGACCGAGCCAGTAATTGGCGTTTGGCTGATAAGTTGAATCAGGATATTTTTTTACGAAACTCTGAAAAGCCGCAATGGCTTCATCATATTGTTTCTTTTCCAGCGCCAGTGAAACCGCAGCATTGTAATCGCTGTTCACGTCACCGGTACTTGCAGGAGCTTGTGCAGCACCCGCGTCAGGTGTTGTGGCAGAAGACCCTGCAGCGTCACCTGTGGCTGCAGCAGCACCCGTGCTGGCGGCCCCGGCAGAACCCTGGCTTAAGCTGTCGAGTTGATTAAAAATCTGCTTCTGGCGATCACCAAGCTGACTCAGCTGATATTGATTCTCCTGGATTTGACCACGAAGAGTATCCATATCACGTTGGGTATCAGAAAGTTGTTGCTGGAGTTGAGTTAATAGCTGGCTGTGAGCGTTAGAAATACGCTCCAGAGAGGTGACCCGATCTTCAATCGAGCCTGAGCCGACATTACTGATTGGCGCTTGGGCAGTAGCGGCCCATGGGACCGCTACGCCAACCAGTAACGACAGACTCAACAGGTGAGTTCTGAAGTTACTGCTCATACTATTCTCTTAGTATACCAGTACGGCACGACGGTTTTTAGCGTATGCCGCTTCGTCATGGCCCAGTACAGCTGGTTTTTCTTTACCGTAAGAAACGATAGAGATTTGGTCAGCAGAAACGCCTTTGCCTTGCAGGTACATTTTAACAGCAGTAGCACGACGTTCGCCCAGGGCGATGTTGTACTCTGGCGTACCACGTTCGTCAGCATGACCTTCTACAGTCACTTTGTAAGACGGGTTGCTACGCAGGAAAGCTGCGTGCGCGTCCAACATCTGAGCGAATTCAGAAGACACATCGTATTTGTCCAGGCCAAAGTAAACGATGTTGTTTTTCTGCAGTTCTTGCATCTGCAGACGAGCTTGCTCTTCTGAAGACATGTTAGCGTTTTCAGTGCCTGCGCCAGAGTTCAGACCCATACCATTAGATTGGTCGTTGTCTGCGTTCTTGTGAGAACTACAAGCAGCTACTGCCAGTACAGGCAACGCCAGCATCAGCCCTTTCAGCACTTTGTTCAGTTGCATCTATTCGATCCTTTTATAATTTTTTGCCATACATAGTATTCTATGCATTACAGATACGGCGACCAGGCAGGAAATTTGACCTGTCCATCAGTTGCCGGAAGACGCGCTTTGAAGCGCCCATCAGTCGATACCAACTGCAATACGGAACCCAGTCCCTGAGAGGAGCTGTAAATTACCATGGTGCCATTTGGTGCGAGGCTAGGCGTTTCATCCAGGAACGTGTCCGTCAATGTTTGAACGGCTCCCGTTGCCAGATCCAGTTTAGCGATGTGCTGTGTACCGCTGGCGCTGCTCACCATAACCAGGAACTTGCCATCTGTACTGACGTCAGAGTCCTGATTCTGCGAGCCTTCCCAGGTCAGACGCTGAGGCGCACCGCCATTAATGTTCACTTTATAAACCTGCGGACGACCGCCCTGATCCGACGTGAACGCCAGATTCTGGCTGTCCGGGAACCAGGTTGGTTCAGTATTGTTGCTACGTCCGTTTGTCACCTGGCTAATCTGACCAGAAGACAGATTCATTACATACAGATTCAGGCTGCCGTCTTTAGACAGCGCAAAGGCCAGTTTACTGCCATCAGGCGAGAAAGCAGGTGCGCCGTTGTGACGAGGGAAAGAAGCAATCTGTTTGATTGCACCGTTTGCCAGCGTCTGTACCACCAATGCTGAACGACCGCTTTCAAATGTCACGTAAGCCAGTTTGCTGCCGTCAGGAGACCAGGCAGGAGACATCAGTGGCTCTGGTGAACGGTGAACCACGAACTGGTTATAACCGTCGTAATCGGCTACACGCAGCTCATACGGGAATTTACCGCCGTTGGTCTGCACGATGTAAGCAATACGGGTACGAAATGCACCTTTAATGCCGGTCAGCTTTTCAAATACTTCGTCGCTGGCGGTATGCGCGGAATAACGCAGCCATTGTTTGGTCACTTTGTACTGGTTTTGTGCCAGCACGGTACCCGGTGCGCCAGAGGTATCCACCAGTTGGTAAGACACCACATAGCTGCCATCGGCGGCAGGCTGAACCTGACCGATAACAACAGCATCAATACCCAGCGCGGTCCAGGCAGCAGGTGTAACTTCTGCGGCGGAGGTTGGCTGCTGAGGCATACGTGATGCATCAATAGGATTAAATTTGCCGCTGTTACGTAAGTCAGCAGCAACAATACCACCCACATCTTCAGGTGGTGTACCCGGGCCAGCCCATTTGAATGGCACAACGCCAATCGGGCGAGCTGTATCTACCCCTTGGGTAATTTCAATGCGAACTTCTGCATGAACCACAGATGCCCACATCATCAAAAGGCCGAACGCTACTCGAAATGCCTGCTTCATTGTATCTCCCTTATCTGGACGTATCTGCCCGCGATAATTTAGCAGAATTTTAACAAACCAACGCACACAAAACTAGAATTACACCCTGCAATCTATCGTAAAAATCTGAAAAGGAATTATTTTCTTCTTCCTACGGTTTAAAATCTATCGGAGCATTTTTAAACACTTCATAGACTGCTTCAGAAGGCGGTTTCGGGAACTTCGCCTGTCGTGCTGCGGCAAGCGCAGCCTGACACAGTGCAGGATCCCCACCTTCAGCCGACACGCTGATCAGCGAGCCATCCGGATTCATTTTAACGCGCAACGAACAGGTTTTGCCTGCATAAGATGATGCGTCATAGAATCTGCTCTCGATGGCAGCTTTAATCTGGCTACCATAGTTCGCAATATCCGCCCCGGATGCGCCCGCCTTTTTCTGAGTTCCCTTCCCTGCAGGAGCAGAAGCACCGCCCCCGGTTGCCCCTTTCGGCGCATTTTTAGAGTCGGCCAGGCCATCAAATAAGTTATTCGCATCAGCGGCTTCTTTGGCAGCGGCGGCAGCGGCAGCTTTTTTATCGGCTGCAGCTTTCTTGGCAGCCGCGGCAGCTTCCGCTTTTTTCTCTGCGGCAGCAGCAGCTTTTGCATCGGCGGCGGCTTTGGCATCAGCCTCAGCTTGTGCTTTAGCATCGGCAGCGGCCTGAGCCTTCGCTTCAGCAGCAGCCTGTTTTTTGGCTTCTGCGGCCGCTTCTTTCTTAGCATCCGCTTCGGCTTGTTTCTTCGCAGCGGCAGCCGCGGCGGCGGCTTCAGCCTCTGCTTGTTTTTTAGCATCCGCAGCCGCTTTTTTCTGCGCGTCAGCTTGTGCTTTAGCCGCTTCTTTCGCGGCATCTGCTTTCGCCTGAGCGGCTGCTTTTGCCGCTTCAGCCTTCGCCTGTGCTGCGGCAGCTTCAGCCTGTTTTTGCTGTTCTTTCGCCTGCTCGGCAGCTTGTTCAGCCTGCTTTTGCTGCTGGGCCTGTTCCTGAGCCTGCTGCTTCGCACTTTCCTGCGCTTGCAGACGCTCTTTCTCAAGTTCTTTCAGGCGTTGCTGTTCTGCGGCCTGTTTCTGTTGCAGCTCTTCAGCCTGTTGTTCTGATTTTTTCTGACGCGCGGCGGCAGCGCGTTGGGAATCAGCCTGTTGCTGTTGCTGACGATTGTACTGATCGACCACGGCACTGGGATCAACCATTACGGCAGAGATATCGCTACCCCCACCGCCGCCACTCATGCTGGTATCTTCGTCCAGCGATCCCCAAATCAACAGGGCTATAATGATGATATGCAGAACGACCGAAACAATAACGGCGCGTTTGAGCTTATCGTTTTGTTCAGTTGCAGTTGCCTTTACCAAAATAGATTTCCCAAGACAGGATTACTAAAAACCCGGGTTCCTGTATTGCCTGTCATACTTTTAACAAGCCAGAGAATGCCGGGTTTCAAATAAGTGTTACAAATTACCTATCCTCAGATAGGTTGTGTCATCAATCCGACAGATTTCACGCCAGCCTGATGCAGCATATTCAGCGCCTTGATGATTTCATCATAAGGCACGTCTTTTGCACCGCCGATCAGGAATACCGTCTTCGGATTGGCCTGAATACGGCTGGTCGCTTCTGCGATAACCTGTTGTTCAGGCAATTGTTCCATACGCTGATGATCCACCACAATGGTGTACTGACCCACGCCGGAGACTTCAACAATCACGGGCGGATTATCATCGCTGGACACCGTTTTAGAATCCGTTGCGTCAGGCAAATCGACTTCCACACTCTGGGTAATGATGGGTGCTGTTGCCATAAAAATCAGCAACAGAACCAGCAATACGTCCAGCAACGGAACGATGTTGATCTCCGACTTACCTTCGCGGCGGTTACGACGACCTCGTGAACGAGCCATACTCTCCCCCTTTAGTTACTGCTGGTTTCGCGAGAGAAAGCCTGACGGTGCAGGATAGCCGTGAATTCTTCCATGAAGTTATCGTAGTTTTGCTCAAGCTTGTTCACACGCTGGTTCAGGCGGTTGTACGCCATAACAGCAGGGATAGCGGCAAACAGACCAATCGCAGTGGCGATCAGTGCTTCTGCGATACCCGGGGCGACCATTTGCAAGGTTGCCTGTTTCACAGAACCTAAACCGATAAAGGCGTGCATGATCCCCCAGACGGTACCGAACAGACCGATATACGGGCTGATAGAACCCACGGTGCCCAGGAACGGAATATGTGTTTCCAGTGATTCGAGTTCACGGTTAAAAGAAATACGCATCGCACGTGAAGAACCTTCAATCACGGCTTCCGGCGCATGGCTGTTGGCACGATGAAGACGCGCGAACTCTTTAAAACCGGAATGGAAGATTTGCTCTGCCCCGCTCAGGGTTTCGCGGCGGCCCTGGCTTTCCTGATACAGACGGGAAAGCTCAATACCGGACCAGAATTTATCTTCGAACGCTTCTGCTTCGCGGGTGGCGGCATTCAGCACCTTGGTGCGTTGAATGATGATCGCCCAGGACGCGATAGAGAAGCACACCAGGACAAGCATAATCAGCTTAACCAGGATGCTGGCCTTCAAAAATAAATCAAGAATGTTCATGTCAGTCACTGCTTAAACTCCGCGACAATAGACTTAGGAAGCGCTCGGGGCTTCATTTGGTGTGGATCAATGCATGCGATCAACACTTCTGCAGAACTCAGAAGGTTTCCATGCGAATCAAGAATTCGTTGTGCAAAAGTAAGAGAAGCTCCGCGAATGGACGTAATCTCACTCTGGACATCCAGCAGGTCATCTAGGCGAGCTGGTGCAAAGTATTCGACCGTCATGCGGCGGACAGCAAAAGCGACGTGTTCACCCAGCAACTGCTGCTGGTGAAAATTGCGTTGGCGCAACATCTCTGTGCGAGCCCTTTCATAAAAGGCGACGTATCGGGCATGGTAGACCACACCTCCCGCGTCTGTGTCCTCAAAGTAGACACGAACCGGCCATCGGAACAACGAATTACTCACTGTACATCCCGTAATGCAATTTGACGGCACTACTATACGCAAGAGAATTGGGGTTGGGAATGGGTAGGATTGATGGAATGAAAATAATTATGGGCCAGAGCGGCCCATAAGAAAATTACTGTAAATTTGTCTTTTTTTTACGCAAAAAATCAGCTGAAAAAGTAATAAAGTCCTGCAGCTAACGCAATCATCGCCAGCAATGGCGAGAAGAAAGCTTTCCAGATTGATTTATGCGGGCGAAAACCCAGGCCATGGATAACACCACTGCAAACGGCCCATATCAAAATGACCCCGTGCCAGACTTCCAGCTGACTGGTTGACGAGGCAAACATGCCGGGTTTCCAAAAAACGCAGCCGGCCAGCACCAGTGACATCACAAGCGAAAGGGCCCTTAACGGGCCCTTGTCTGTGACAGCGTAAAGTTTATCCGCGATCACACTCATTATTACTTCTCTTCTTTAGCCGCTTTATTGGCTTCGCTGTGTTCAAACGCCAGCGCGGTAATGATACCGAATGAGCAAGCCAGTAAGGTGCCGAGGATCCAGGCAAAATACCACATGGTGTTCTCCTTAATACAACGAATGCTTGTTGTTCTCGATGTAATGTTTATCGAGGCGCCCGAACATCTTGTAATACGCCCATGAGGTGTAAATCAGGATGATTGGCACAAAGATGCACGCGACAACGGTCATCACTCTGAGCGTCAACAGTGTGGATGTGGCATCCCACATGGTCAGGCTGGCATTCGGCTCAGTAATTGACGGCATCACGAACGGGAACATAGTGATACCCGCAGTCAGGATTACACAGGCGATAGTCAGTGAGTTACTGATGAATGCCAGCGCCGCTTTATTCATGCGTGAGAACAAAATGGTCAGCAACGGCAAAATCACACCCAATGCAGGAATCGCCCACAAACCGGGTGTCTTGTTGAAGTTAGCCAGCCATGCACCCGCTTCATGAGACACGGTTTTGCGCAGCGGGTTAGACGGACCTGCGTGATCCATAACGGATGTCACGGTGAAACCATCAATCCCTTTCACTAACCAGATGCCTGCCAGCAGGAAACACACCATCATCACCAGCGCAGAAATCTGCGACGCGGCACGGGTACGCAGGTGCAGTTCACCCACAGTACGCATTTGCAGATAGGTGGCCCCCTGAGTGATCAGCATGGTCAGGCTGACCAGACCGGCCAGAATGCCGTACGGGTTCAGCAAGCCCAGCAGATTACCGGTGTAGAACAGACGCAGGTCGCCGTCGATATGGAATGGTACGCCTAACAGAAGGTTACCGAAGGCTACACCAAAGACCAGAGCCGGTACGAAGCTGCCGATGAAAATGCCCCAGTCCCACATGCCACGCCAGCGTGCGCTTTCCAGTTTTGAACGATAGTCAAAACCCAGCGGACGGAAGAACAAGGCACACAGCACAAGTACCATCGCCGCATAAAAGCCGGAGAATGCGGCTGCATACACCATAGGCCAGGCCGCGAACAGCGCACCACCGGCGGTGATCAGCCAGACCTGGTTACCGTCCCAGTGCGGGGCAATGGCATTGATCATCACACGGCGGTCCGTATCGGTTTTACCGATAATGCGCACCAGGATACCAACGCCCATGTCAAATCCATCGGTCACTGCGAAGCCGATAAACAGCACGCCAATCAGCACCCACCAGATGAACCGTAAAACTTCATAATCAAACATAAGTGGACTCCCTATTACCGAGCTTGCTCAAGTGGCGCTGAAGGTTGTTCATAATGATAACGGCCGGTTTTCAGGCTGCTTGGCCCGAGGCGCGCATATTTGAACATCAGGAACATTTCAGCGACCAGGAACAGGGTGTAGAGACCACAGATGAGGATCATCGAGGTCAGTACATCACCCACAGTCAGTGAAGAGTGTGCGATCGCAGTGGGTAAGACTTCACCAATCGCCCAAGGCTGGCGGCCATATTCAGCCACGAACCAGCCTGCCTCGACAGCAATCCACGGCAACGGCAGGCCGATGAATACCGCGCGGTGTAACCAGCGTTTCTGGCCAATTTTGCCACGTAAGACGGTATAGAAGGACAGCGCAATCAGTACGAACATCAGGATGCCGCAGGCAACCATGATACGGAATGCAAAATACAGTGGCAGAACGCGCGGGATAGAATCTTTGGTCGCTTTCTGAATCTGTGCGTCAGTCGCCGCCGCCGGGTTGTCGGTATAGCGTTTGAGCAACATACCGTAGCCCAGATCCTGCTTGGTGCTTTCGAAATCGCTGCGCACTTTCGGGTCAGTGTTGCCCGAACGCAGTTCTTCCAGCAGGGTGTAGGCTTTCATACCGTTACGGATACGCACTTCGTGTTGCGCCATCAGGTCTTTCAGACCGGTGACCGGCGTATCAACAGAACGTGTGGCAATCAGGCCGAGCAGGTAAGGGATCTGAACAGAATATTCATTTTCCATTTTGTCCTGATTCGGCATGCCGAACAGCGTGAAACTTGCCGGTGCAGGTTGGGTATCCCACTCTGCTTCGATAGCAGCCAGTTTCGTTTTTTGTACGTCACCCATTTCATAACCGGATTCATCACCCAGTACGATAACGGAAAGCACGGCAGCCAGACCGAAGCTTGCTGCGATAGCAAATGAACGCTTCGCGAAACCGACATCGCGACCTTTCAACAGGTAGTAAGAGCTGATAGCCAGAATGAACATCGCGCCAGTCACATAACCAGACGCTACGGTGTGAACGAATTTAACCTGCGCAACCGGGTTCAGCACCAGCTCGGAGAAGCTGACCATTTCCATACGCATGGTTTCGTAGTTGAAAGTCGATGCAATCGGGTTTTGCATCCAGCCATTCGCCACCAGGATCCACAAAGCTGACAAGTTTGAGCCAAGGGCAACAAACCAGGTCACAGTCATATGCTGAACTTTAGTAAGACGGTCCCATCCGAAGAAGAACAGGCCCACTAAAGTGGATTCCAGGAAAAATGCCATTAAACCTTCAATCGCCAGCGGCGCACCGAAGATATCACCCACGTAATGTGAGAAATATGACCAGTTAGTCCCGAACTGGAATTCCATGGTTAAACCGGTGGCAACGCCCAGTGCAAAGTTAATTGCAAAGAGTTTGCCCCAGAATTTGGTCATATCTTTATAGATTTGTTTGCCGGAAAGGACATAAACCGTTTCCATAATTGCCAACAAAAACGCCATACCTAGCGTTAATGGGACAAATAGGAAATGATACATGGCTGTTAAAGCAAACTGTAAACGCGACAGTTCAACGATATCAAACATCTTGACCCCTTGCTCCTCGGAGGAAGACCACAAATTGTGATCTTTGACGAACCGTGTGCCGGAACGCCTCATGACTACCAATATTTAAATGTGTGTAGAAAAAATGTCAGTACCCGGTTGAGTAAAGCCATCGACCAGACATTCTGAGTCCGGAAAAAGCACGAGCAGCGGGCCTGGAACAGGCTGATGAACGGGCAAAATCACGGGGAAAAATAATCATACAAAAAACGGATGTTACAGGACCATTATGTTACGCCAGTAATCCCACACATTAAATAGGTTTTTTAGTGACCTTAAGCGGATTTCCGTGTACAGGTCAATTTAAGAACAAAACAGTGGAAAACCCTGTAATTGATCTGCCGCAATTTAAGCCTATCTCCTTGTTTATTTCTATAAGCTGTCCATCAATTTCTAAAAAAATATTTCAAAATGTTAACTTTTGGTTTCAATGAGATTTAATGATGGCCTCAATGTTAATTAATTGTGCTTTTATGGTTGTTGAAAATATCTAATTTGCTACCTTCTAAAATCCAATTATTAACCTTTTATTACCCATGAACGTATCGTGCTGTGTTAATGAATATAGCTTAATTCGGCGAATGTTAATTATTTAGCTTAAAATAAAAAAAGGCCACCCGAAGGCGGCCAACATGTCGAATCTTTTTTATAAAAATTGACTTAACCCGTACCGGCGGTTTACCAATACGGGTGGGTAATACTTATTGCGGAAGCAGTGATTTCACGGCTTCGCCGATATCGGCCAGGCTGCGAACGGTTTTAACACCTGCGGCTTCCAGCGCTGCAAATTTCTCATCAGCAGTGCCTTTACCACCGGCAATGATGGCGCCAGCATGGCCCATACGTTTGCCCTTAGGCGCAGTAACCCCTGCGATGTAACCCACAACCGGTTTAGTCACGTGTGCTTTGATGTACGCTGCGGCTTCTTCTTCGGCGTTACCGCCGATTTCGCCGATCATGACGATCACTTCAGTCTGCGGATCTTCCTGGAACAACTTCAGGATATCGATGAAGTTAGAGCCAGGGATCGGGTCACCGCCGATACCGACACAGGTAGACTGGCCGTAACCGTAATCCGTGGTCTGTTTAACGGCTTCATACGTCAGCGTGCCTGAGCGGGAAACAATACCCACTTTACCTGGCAGATGAATGTGGCCCGGCATGATGCCGATTTTGCATTCACCCGGCGTGATCACCCCCGGACAGTTTGGCCCGATCATCACCGCATCGCTCTGATCCAGTTTCACTTTAACCACCAACATATCCAGGGTCGGAATGCCTTCAGTGATACAGATAATCAGTTTAATGCCAGCATCCAGCGCTTCCAGAATGGAGTCTTTGCAGAACGGCGCCGGAACATAAATCACAGATGCCGTTGCGCCGGTGGTTTCTACCGCTTCACGCACGGTGTTGAACACAGGCAGACCCAGATGTTCGGTGCCACCTTTGCCCGGTGTTACACCGCCAACCATTTTTGTACCGTATGCGATGGCTTGTTCGGAGTGGAAAGTCCCCTGGCTACCGGTGAAACCCTGGCAGATAACTTTGGTGTTCTTGTTGATTAAAATCGACATTATTTCCCCTCCACTGCCGCGACAACTTGTTGAGCCGCATTCGTCAGGCTGGTCGCTGCAATGATGTTCAAACCGCTGTCTGCCAGTTTTTTGGCACCCAGCTCGGCATTGTTACCTTCAAGACGCACCACAACCGGCACGCTGACGCCCACTTCTTCCACCGCACCGATGATACCGTCGGCGATCAGGTCGCAACGTACGATACCGCCGAAGATGTTTACGAAGACGGCTTTGACTTTTTCATCGGACAGGATGATTTTGAAGGCTTCGGTCACGCGTTCTTTGGTTGCGCCACCGCCGACATCGAGGAAGTTAGCCGGTTCGCCGCCGTGCAGTTTCACGATATCCATGGTGCCCATTGCCAGACCGGCCCCGTTCACCATACAACCGATATTGCCGTCGAGCGCAACGTAGTTCAGTTCCCACTGCGCAGCCTGAGACTCACGGGCATCTTCCTGACTGTAATCGCGCATTTCACGCAATTCCGGCTGACGGAACAAGGCGTTGCCGTCGGCACCCAGTTTGCCATCGAGGCAGATCAGGTCACCTGCGGTAGTCACCACCAGCGGGTTGATTTCGATCAGCGCCAGATCGCGCTCAAGGAAAATGTTCGCCAGCCCCATGAAGATCTTGGTGAACTGCTGAACCTGCTTACCGCTCAGACCCAGTTTGAAAGCCAGCTCGCGGCCCTGATACGGCTGCGGACCTGCCAGCGGATCAAGCGCCACTTTGTGGATCAGGTGCGGGGTTTCTTCCGCCACTTTCTCGATTTCCACGCCGCCTTCGGTAGACGCCATGAACACCACGCGACGGGAGCTGCGATCCACTACCGCGCCAAGATACAGTTCTTTATCAATATCAGTGGCGGATTCAACCAGGATCTGGTTAACCGGCTGACCGCTGGCGTCTGTCTGGTAAGTCACCAGACGCTTGCCCAGCCAGTGCTCAGCAAAAGCACGGATTTCTTCTTTGCTTTTAACGACTTTCACGCCGCCCGCTTTACCGCGGCCACCGGCATGAACCTGACATTTCACCACCCACGGACCGGCACCGATTTTCGATGCAGCCTCTTCCGCTTCACGCGGGGTGGAACAGGCGAAGCCCGTTGGTGCTGGCAGGCCGTAGCGCAGGAACAGCTGTTTCGCCTGATACTCGTGTAAATTCATGATGTTCTATCCATTCTTATTCGGTAAGTAGGAAGGCTTATCAGGGCACAGCGAACTGTGCCGCAGATTTTTCGATCTCTCATCTTTCGCTGTGCCGGGACTAGACGTCCAGCAGCAGACGAGCCGGATCTTCCAGCATCTCTTTAATGGTCACCAGGAAACCGACAGACTCGCGGCCATCCACCAGACGGTGATCATATGACAGTGCCAGATACATCATTGGCAAAATCACCACCTGACCATTCACTGCCATCGGGCGATCTTTAATGGCATGCATGCCCAGAATGGCGCTCTGCGGCGGGTTGATGATCGGCGTGGACATCAGAGAACCAAAGACACCGCCGTTGGTCACGGTAAAGTTACCGCCGGTCAGTTCTTCCACTTTCAGCTTGCCGTCACGGCCTTTGATGGCCAGTTCTTTGATTTGCTTCTCGATATCTGCCATGCCCAGCGTATCGACATCACGCAGAACCGGTGTGACCAGACCACGTGGCGTGGATACCGCAATGCTGACATCAAAATAGTTGTGGTAAACCACATCATCGCCATCAATAGAAGCATTCACTTCCGGATAGCGTTTCAGCGCTTCAACCACAGCTTTCAGATAGAAAGACATGAAGCCCAGACGTACACCGTGACGTTTTTCAAAACCATCACCGTACTGCTTACGCAGATCCATGATGGGCTTCATATTGATTTCGTTGAAGGTGGTCAGCATCGCCGTGCTGTTTTTGGCTTCAAGCAGACGCTCAGCAACACGTTTACGCAGACGGGTCATCGGTACCCGTTTTTCGCTACGTGAACCCAGAGCCGGTGCGGCGCTGGTGGCAGCCGGTGCCGCTGCAGGTGCCGCGGCTGGCTTCGCATCCTTGGCCTTCGCCAGGTGCTGTTCAATATCTTCACGGGTCAGACGACCACCGACACCGCTGCCTTTGATGGCGCTGGCATCCAGAGAATGTTCAGCAATCAGACGACGGATAGCCGGGCTGAGTGCGTCGTTGTTCTCTTCTTCCAGTGCTGCTGTGTGGCGTGCCGCAGGAGTCGCTTCTTTATCGGAGCTTTTCTCAGTGCTTGGCTTGCCGCTGCTGTTACCCGGACGAATACGCGCCAGGATCTGACGGGAAATGACCGTCGCACCTTCGTCTTCGATAATGCTGTCCAGAATACCGGCTTCACTTGCCGGCACTTCCAGAACCACTTTATCGGTTTCAATTTCTACCAGTACATCGTCACGCTCAACACTGTCGCCCGGCTTTTTGTGCCAGGTGGCAACCGTCGCATCCGCAACGGATTCAGGAAGGTCAGGGACCAGAATATCTACGCTACTCATTATCAATCCTTCTTATGTTCCATATAGTTAACTGACGCCAACGCGGTTATTTAACGTTCAGCGCATCGTTAACCAGATCTTGCTGTTGCTTCTGGTGAACGGACATGTAGCCCACTGCCGGAGAGGCAGAGGCCGGGCGTCCTGCGTAACGTAAAGAAGCCCCGAAAGGAATCACTTCACGGAAATTGTGCTGGCTGCAATACCACGCGCCCTGGTTCAATGGCTCTTCCTGGCACCAGACGAAATCATGAACGTGTGAGAATTTCTCAAGCACTTCCTGAATTGCCTTGTGCGGGAACGGGTAAAGCTGCTCGATGCGGACGATCGCCACATCGGTTTGCTCGTTTTTGCGACGTTGTTCCAGCAGGTCGTAATAAACCTTACCGGAGCACATCACCACGCGCTTGACCTGTTTTGGATCCAGTTCGTCGACTTCGCCAATCGCAGGCAGGAAGCTGCCGTTAGCCAACTCATCAAGCGTAGAAACCGCAAGAGGATGGCGCAACAGTGACTTCGGTGACATCACGATCAGCGGACGGCGCATACCGCGCAGTGCCTGACGACGGATCATGTGGTAAACCTGCGCCGGGGTAGACGGGATACAGACCTGCATATTTTGCTCAGCGCAAAGTTGCAGATAACGTTCCAGGCGCGCGGAGGAGTGCTCCGGTCCCTGCCCTTCGTAGCCGTGTGGCAACAACATCACCAGACCACACATGCGGCCCCATTTCTGCTCGCCGGAACTGATGAACTGGTCAATAACCACCTGCGCACCGTTGGCGAAATCACCGAACTGCGCTTCCCAGATAGTCAGGGTGCGCGGTTCAGCCGTGGCATAACCGTATTCAAATGCCAGCACCGCTTCTTCGGAAAGCACGGAATCCCAGACGTTGAACTCGCCCTGGCTGTTATGAATATTAGCCAGCGGCACGTACACGGAACCGTTTTTCTGGTTATGGACCACAGCATGGCGGTGGAAGAAGGTGCCGCGACCGGTATCTTCACCGGAAAGACGAATCGGAATACCTTCATCGACCAGCGTCGCGTAGGCCAGGTTTTCTGCACCACCCCAGTCGAATTTCTTATTGCCCTCTGCCATCTCGTTACGGTCAGCATAAATCTTGGCCACGCGTGACTGCATTTCAATCGCATCCGGCACATGACTGACACGACGCGCCAGTTCCTGCAGACGTTTCAGCTCAACCTTGTTCGGGTAAGCTTCATCCCACTCATGGTTCAGATACGGTGACCAGGTGAAAGTGTGCATGTCATTCTGACGCCACTCTTCCACTACGCATTCACCAGCATCCAGCGCATCACGATACAGGTTGACCATTTCCGTGGCATCTTCGAGGCTGGCCACGTTTTGCTCAGTCAGGACATCAGCGTAGATTTTGCGTGGCGTCGGGTGTTTCTTAATCTTGTTGTACATCAGCGGCTGGGTTGCGCTAGGTTCGTCGGCCTCGTTATGGCCGTGGCGACGGTAGCAAACCAGATCGATCATGACGTCACGTTTAAAGGTGTTACGGAAATCCAATGCCAGGCGGGTTACGAAAGCCACCGCTTCAGGGTCATCGGCATTGACGTGGAAAATCGGTGCCTGCACCATTTTCGCAATATCGGTACAGTAATCGGTAGAACGCGCATCTTTCGGATTCGAGGTGGTGAAACCCACCTGGTTATTGATGACGATACGTACGGTGCCGCCCACTTCATAACCACGTGCCAGCGACATGTTCAGGGTTTCCTGAACCACACCCTGACCGGTAATCGCCGCATCACCGTGAATGGTGATTGGCAGAACCATGTTGCTGCGCGCTTCGTCCAGACGATCACGACGGGCACGAACAGAACCGATAACCACCGGGCTGACGATTTCGAGGTGCGACGGGTTAAACGCCAGCGCCAGATGCACCATACCGCCTTCGGTTTCCACATCAGACGAATAGCCCATGTGGTATTTCACATCACCGGTACCCAGATGTTCTTTATGCTTGCCGGAGAATTCGTCGAACAAATCCTGCGGCTTTTTGCCCAGCACGTTGATCAGTACGTTCAGACGGCCACGGTGCGCCATACCCAGCACCACTTCACGGGTTCCGTTTTTGCCGGCATGACGGATCATGTCTTTAAGCATCGGCACCAGTGCATCGCCACCTTCGAGTGAAAAGCGTTTTGCACCCGGGAATTTCGCGCCCAGATAACGCTCCAGACCTTCTGCTGCGGTCAGCTCTTTCAGGAACGTTTTCTTTTCATCATTGGTGAAGCTCGCACGACCGGCCACGGATTCGATACGCTGTTGGATCCAGCGTTTCTCTTCGGTGTTGGTGATGTGCATATATTCTGCACCAATGGAACCGCAATAGGTTTGCTTCAGGGCTTTATACAGCTCGCCGAGCTGCATGGTTTCCTTGCCAATGGCAAAAGAACCGACGTTGAAGGTTTCCTGGAAATCAGCTTCAGTCAGATGGTGGAACGCCGGATCCAGATCGGGCACGTCGTCCAGTTTCCACAGACCAAGAGGATCAAGGTTCGCGTTCTGATGACCACGGAAGCGGAAGGCGTTGATTAACTGCAGCACCTTGACTTGCTTGGCATCCGTTTGCGGATCGCTGATGGAGGAGTTGTAACGTGACGCGTCTTTCGCCAGGCGGCGGAAGTAGTCCCGTGTTTGAGAATGGAGTTGCTCTGGTTTCACACCCACTGTTGGTAGCTGTTTAAAAATCGAACGCCAGCTATCGTCAACGGAACCAGGATCGGTTAAGTAGTCTTCATAGAGTTGTTCTATGTAAGACTGGTTCGCACCCGCCAGATAGGAGGAATCCAGCCAGGCCTTCATTGCGCCGTTCTGCATCGTGATCCCTTAAGCTTTGAAGCTTTAGTTTTCGCCGTGGTTAATAATATTGACCGTGATACACCGCGGTAAAACGGTTTTCCTTACTAAAACAGTTCGTTGGTTGAGCATTTGGCTCTTCAAGGAACCTTCAGAAATCCGCCATGCGCGTGACTGATTTTTGAAGTTGCCCTGCTTTTTAGTGCTGCCTTTTCAGATGTTTTCTAACACCCTGATTTTGACCCGGCTATCTTACTCCTGTAAGGCGCAACTTTGTTGCACTTGTTGCTATTTTGTTATTAAAAATTTACTTATTTGCTATCAACGCCTCAGTTGCAACATTTGTAACTAAAGAAAGCGCAACGCACCTGGGCTAAATAACAGCGGGAACCTGAGTTCCCGCTGTGGCGTGGCATATCTTCTCAGGCACCGCGTTGTAGCAGCATCGATTTGATATGACCGATAGCCTTGGTCGGATTCAGCCCCTTCGGACATACACTCACACAGTTCATGATGCTGTGGCAGCGGAATACGCTGAAAGCATCGTTCAGATCGTCGAGGCGCGATTGTGTCTCGGTATCGCGGCTGTCGATCAGGAAACGGTAAGCGGCCAGAAGGCCCGCCGGGCCGACAAACTTGTCCGGATTCCACCAGAAAGACGGACAGGACGTCGAACAGCAGGCGCAGAGAATACACTCGTATAATCCGTCCAGCTTTTCACGATCATCCGGCATCTGTAAATGTTCACGCGCCGGAGGATTTTTCCCATCATTCAACAAGTAAGGCTTAATCTTCTCATACTGCTTATAGAATTGCCCCATGTCTACTACAAGGTCACGGACAACCGGTAACCCTGGTAACGGACGGATAACAATTTTCTTGTTGCCGTTACGCAGCGTCGAGACGGGTGTGATACACGCCAGACCGTTTTTACCGTTCATGTTGACGCCATCTGACCCGCAAACCCCTTCACGGCATGAGCGGCGGAAAGCCAGCGTCGGATCCTGCTCTTTCAGCAAAATCAGCGCGTCGAGCAACATCATGTCGCGCCCTTCTTTGGCTTCCAGCACATAATCTTTCATGTACGGCACGTCATCGACGTCCGGGTTATAGCGATAAATCGAAAATTCAATTTTCATAATCTGTCTCCGCTCTGCCCTAGTATGTACGCGCTTTCGGCGGGAACGCTGCGCGAAGCTTAGGCTGCATGTTCACCTCACGGCGGGTCATGCTTTCTGTTTCCGGCTGATACAGCGTGTGGCACAACCAGTTCGCATCATCACGCTCAGGGAAGTCGAAACGGCTGTGTGCGCCACGGCTTTCGGTGCGGTAGTTTGCAGAGACGGCAGTGGAGAACGCGGTTTCCATCAGATTATCCAGTTCCAGGCACTCAACGCGCTGGGTATTGAATTCTGAGGACGTATCATCCAGACGGGCAGATTTCAGACGCTCGCGGATCACTTTCAGTTCTTCCAGCCCTTTCGCCATCGCATCACCTTCACGGAAGACCGAGAAGTTGTTCTGCATGCACGCTTGCAGATCTTTACGGATAGCCACCGGATCTTCACCTGAACGGGTGTTATTCCAGCGGTTCAGACGTTCCAGAGAGACATCAATGTCATCCTGAGAGGCATCACGGCTGTCACCCTGCTCTGCAATAGATTCCTGCAAATGCATGCCCGCTGCACGGCCAAACACCACCAGGTCCAGCAGCGAGTTGCCGCCAAGGCGGTTAGCGCCATGTACCGATACGCAGGCAATCTCGCCCACGGCGAACAGACCCGGGATCACTTCGTCCTGACCCTGTGCGTTAACACGCAATGCCTGACCGGTCACCTTGGTCGGAATACCGCCCATCATGTAATGGCAGGTCGGGATAACCGGGATCGGCTCTTTCACCGGATCGACGTGTGCGAAGGTACGCGACAGTTCGAGGATGCCAGGCAGGCGGGATTCCAGAACGTCTTTACCCAGATGGTCGAGTTTCAGTTTGGCGTGCGGGCCCCACGGACCTTCACAGCCGCGGCCTTCGCGGATTTCGATCATGATGGAACGCGCCACCACGTCACGACCCGCCAGGTCTTTGGCATTCGGCGCATAACGTTCCATGAAACGCTCGCCGTCTTTATTAAGCAGATAACCGCCTTCACCACGACAGCCTTCTGTTACCAGAACGCCTGCGCCGGCGATACCGGTCGGGTGGAACTGCCACATTTCCATATCCTGCACCGGAACACCTGCACGCAGCGCCATGCCGACACCGTCGCCGGTATTAATGTGGGCGTTGGTGGTGGACTGGTAAATACGGCCTGCACCACCGGTCGCCAGCACGGTCGCTTTGGCTTTGAAGTACACCACTTCACCGGTTTCAATACAGATTGCGGTACAGCCGACGATCGCGCCGTCCTGGTTTTTCACTAAATCCAGCGAATACCATTCTGAGAAAATTGTGGTGCCATTTTTCAGGTTTTGCTGATACAGCGTATGCAACAAGGCGTGACCGGTACGGTCGGCTGCGGCGGCGGTACGTGCCGCCTGTTCGCCGCCGAAGTTCTTCGACTGCCCGCCAAACGGACGCTGATAAATACGGCCATCGTCCAGACGGGAGAAAGGCAGCCCCATGTGTTCGAGTTCCAGAATCGCTTCCGGCCCGGTTTTACACATATATTCAATGGCGTCCTGGTCACCGATATAGTCGGAACCTTTTACGGTGTCATACATATGCCATTCCCAGTCATCCTCATGGGTGTTACCCAGCGCAACGGTAATACCGCCCTGCGCTGACACCGTATGGGAGCGGGTCGGGAAGACTTTTGAAATCAGGGCACAAGACAGCCCCATTTGCGAAATTTGTAACGCGGCACGCATACCGGCGCCACCCGCACCGATAACGACAGCATCAAACTCTCTGACTGGCAGATTCATTTACTACGCTCCCCAAACAACAATTGTTCCGTAAAGTAGGTAAACCACTAACACCACGACAATAGCCAGTTGCAGCACCAGTCGGACAGCCAGCGATTTCACATAGTCCGTTAACACCTGCCACATGCCGATCCACGCGTGTATCAGAATTGAGAGCAGCGCCAGCAGTGTGAATACTTTGGTGATGGAGGAAGAGAAGAAGCCATGCCAGACATCAAATGTCAGTTCCTGAGCCAGAACCACAAAGCCCAGAATATAGAGGATGTACAAGGTGAGGATAATTGCGGAAGCACGCAGTAACAGCCAGTCGTGCACACCATTACGCCCTAACGCAGAAACGTTGCTTACCATACGAGGACTCCAGCCAGAATTGACAGCACGACGGTCAGACCGATTGCCACCTGGGCAGAACGGGTACCGGCAGCCAAACTCTCTTCGATATAGCCAAAATCCATCAGCAAATGGCGGACGCCACCGCAAACGTGATAGGCCAGCGCAGTGAGTATTCCCCAAAAGATGAATTTTACGAACAAGCTATTCATGATGGCGGCAGCATGTGCAAACCCTTCAGGAGAAGAGAGAGACAGGCCTAACAGCCAGAGGAGGATACCGACGGCGACGAAGGTAATTACGCCAGAGACTCGGTGTAAGATGGACGCTATCGCAGTAACAGGAAATCGGATCGTTTGCAGATCCAGATTGACAGGTCTTTGTTTTTTCACGGTTTTGCCCACACAGCTCTTATTATTTTCCCTCCGGTCCGGAGCAGTATGTCAGACAGCACCCTTTCCTTTGTTCTTGTCGCTGTGGGTGCGTTGGCTGCGCGCTCACCCTAATCACTAACCTGTGTCAGCTCATAAGGATTCGCTTGCTTGCCGCCTTCCCACAACACCAATAACTTTGGAAAGCTGAGCTAAAAGCTCATCATTTTTCGCGCTCAAAGGACGACATCCAGTGTGCTTAAAAGGCGCGATAAAAGTATTTTCGTAGCCGTAACGTGAAGGGCGAAGAAAATGATGCTGGGTGCTCCTACTTCGGATTGTCCGGAGACCTTGTAGGAGTATAGGTTGATCACATTCTTATTACAATTGCCCTACAAATGCTTTATTCACATTTCTGCGAAACAGTGAGTTATCTCTCACTTTTCATAAAAGACACAAAATAAATTATCTGGTTTGACATTTGATCAACATTTCTATTACAAAAGAACTATTCCAATAGGACTGTGATTCTGAGCACATACCGGCTTCGCCTTCACGCACCAAAATAGTGAAAGTTTCTGAAGAATCAGCGGATCACACAATCGCAAGTCGGGGTCTTCCCTGATGGCTCAAGTTATGCAAAAGTGGTGATTGTGTAAATCCTCATACTCTTCACCGGTACTGAGTGACAGAACAGTAATGATTTACCGAATCGTTAACAACGATGAAACGCCGCTTGTTTGTCACAGAGCAGTCTGAGACTGCACTTCGACTCAGCTCTACGTTCCCTTCCCATTCGATCGCAGAGCTAAGGCTGACAATAATAATGACCTTACAAGGCGTCGCTTCCAGGCATTTCTGTTGTTACTGATTTTTAAAAATAAGGCGCTAAGGAGACTGTAAATGGCTGATAAGAAAGCGACACTTACCCTACAAGGTCACGACCCGATTGAACTTAATGTGCTGTCCGGCACACTGGGCCAGGATGAAGTGGATATCCGCACCCTCGGTTCCAAAGGTCTTTTCACTTATGACCCCGGCTTCACCTCTACTGCATCCTGCGAGTCCAAAATCACCTATATCGATGGTGACGAAGGCGTTCTGCTGCACCGTGGTTTCCCGATTGACCAGCTGGCACAAGAGTCCACTTTCCTTGAAGTGAGCTACCTGCTGCTGAACGGCGAAGTGCCGACTCAGAAACAGTATGATGAATTCAAAACCAATGTTACCCGTCACACGATGGTGCATGAGCAAATCACCCGTCTGTTCCACGGCTTCCGTCGTGACTCTCACCCGATGGCTGTTCTGTGTGGTGTCACCGGCGCACTGGCGGCGTTTTATCACGATTCGATCGATGTAGAAAACGAACGTCACCGTGAAATCGCTGCTTACCGTCTGCTGTCCAAAATGCCGACCGTTGCCGCCATGTGTTACAAATATTCTATCGGCCAGCCGTTTGTGTATCCGCGCAACGACCTGTCTTATGCCGGTAACTTCCTGCACATGATGTTCTCCACCCCGTGTGAAGAATACAAAGTGAACCCGATTCTGGAACGCGCCATGGATCGTATCCTGATCCTGCACGCTGACCACGAGCAAAATGCTTCGACCTCCACCGTGCGTACCGCCGGTTCTTCTGGCGCTAACCCGTTTGCCTGTATTGCTGCGGGTATCGCATCCCTGTGGGGACCGGCCCACGGCGGCGCGAATGAAGCTGCACTGAAAATGCTGGAAGAAATCAGCAGCGTTGATCACATTCCTGAATTCGTGAAACGCGCGAAAGATAAAAATGATTCCTTCCGCCTGATGGGCTTTGGTCACCGTGTTTATAAAAACTATGACCCGCGCGCGACCGTGATGCGTGAAACCTGTCATGAAGTCCTGAAAGAGCTGGATCTGAAAGACAACCTGCTGGAAGTGGCGATGGAGCTTGAGCATATCGCGCTGAACGACCCTTACTTCATCGAGAAGAAACTGTACCCGAACGTCGATTTCTACTCCGGCATCATCCTGAAAGCGATGGGTATTCCGTCTTCCATGTTCACCGTGATCTTCGCGATGGCACGTACTGTCGGCTGGATTGCTCACTGGAGCGAAATGCATCAGGAAGGCGTCAAAATCGCCCGTCCGCGCCAGCTTTATACCGGCTATGACAAACGCGATTTCCATTCTCAGCTGAAAAAGTAAATATATAATAATCCCCCTCAATATATAAAGCCGATGAATAACTCATCGGCTTTTTTACGTCATCCTTAATCACTCTCTCCTTTGGAGGCGTGATCGTACCTGGGGAGCTTTGCCCATACAGTTCCCATGCTAAATACTGCCCCGGTTTGTCACCAGCAAATCAAAGGGCATAAATTGTAAAAGAAGAAGCAGAGCAACAGTTTCAGCGGGGCTGGAAGGTTAAAGCTTTGGCCTTCTTTTAGAGGGCGGTGTCAAAGCCACCGGTTAATCAGGTGACTTATTTACTTATTTACCCCAGATAACTTAATTATATATTAAGCCTAAATAAATATTTCTAATTATTAACACTAATATTTGACGCTCCTGAGTTGTTGCTATACCATTCGGAAAAATCTATCGGGCAATAATAACCATAATCCACACCCTCAATATGTATTGCATTCGATATTTAACTCGTTGAATTAATAAAACATGTTGGACAAGCGCGCCATTACTAAATAAAGGATATTTTCACATGGATGAATATATGAACGGATCGCGTTCTTTTAAAAGAACATTATTATCGAGTGCCATTTTCAGCCTTTTATTACCGTCATCTGTTGCATTTGCAACAACAACATATTCCACTGGCATAACGCCTGCTGACGCCTTGAGTTTCGCTACAACGGGCGCGGAAGATCATGCTTACACCATCACCGGAGCCGGTACAGAAGTCATTGTTGATGGGGAAATCACGGCTCCTGGGATACCGACACCCATTCCCGTTCAATCCGTAGTCTCCACTACTGGCAGCGAAGCTTATGCATTTAATATTATTGATGAAAGTAAGTTAATACTTAATTACGCTGACGTCAGCACAACAGATTCCAGTAAAACATTTAACATCACAACCGGCGCTTCTGCCGAAATTAATAATGCCGACATCAGTTCCGGTAAAGATGACAGCAGTGTTATTTATGCCTCCGATAAAGGTTCAATATTAACAGGTGATAATATACGTCTCACCAGCGATGCTGCTCAGGCACGGGGGATTGATATCCAGTCGGGCGCATCGGCGAGCCTGAGTAATATAAACATAGAATTAACTAACGCGAAACATGCGCTCACCGTGTCTGACTCCTCACTCGTCATTGAAAACCTCACGGTGGAGCAAACCTCTGCTGGTTCCCAAAATGTGATTTATGCATCAGGCTCCAGCGATGACATAAGAGCTACTGTTGACATCATAAACGGTAACGTTCGAATGACCGGTAATGATGACATCATGGTGAATACCAACACATATAGCGATGTGACGTTGACCGGCGGGACCTACGCGACGACTGGCAGTAATAACACTGGTTTTTTTGCCGCAAGTCAGAGCGCAAAGCTAACGGCCAATGATCTTTCACTCACGACCAATGGCATGCATTCCTATGCGGTCGATGCTCGCGGCGAAGCAGAATTAAATAATGTCAGCATCACTACGCTCGGAGATAAGTCGTATGCCCTGTATGTCGCCGCCAATGAAGCGACAAATGCAGGATTATCCCCGGCCATACTGACCGCTAAAAATGTGGTGATTAACACAGAAGGTAGCAGTTCAGCCGCTGCCGTCGCTGACCACGCGGGGATAATGAATCTTGATACCGCTGAGATAACAACTACCGGGGCACAGAGTAATCAGCTGGTTGCCATGAAAGACTCTACCCTGGATGCAAATAAGGTTAAGGGAATTTCGACCGGCAACAGTGCTTCCGCTGTCCGTTCCTATGCCAACAGCCAGATTACCATCAGTAACAGCGTGTTATCGGCTACGGGTGCATTAGCAAATGGCATTTATACACAGGGTTTTGATGCAGATCATCAGGCCATTGTGACACTGGATAACAGCCTTGTCAGCAGCGCTACCCGCGAGGGCATACTTGCAGAAGGGGCCAATACTCAGATTAATGTGAATAACAACTCAACCGTGCAAAGCGGAAACGGTGTTTTGTTGAGAGCACGAAGTTTCATCGATACTAATACGGGCGTTACCGCGCAAAGCCAGGTGAATCTATCTGCCAGTAACTCTCACCTGGAAGGCGAAATCATTGCCGATACCGGCAGTGTTGTGGATGTATATCTTAACAGCGGCTCTAACTGGCAAGGCACAACCGCCAGCGCCAACAATGTCAATATTGATGCAAGCAGCATATGGACCGTGACCGGTGACTCCGAAATTTCGCAAATGAATTCCCACGGTACTACGTCCTTCACTCACAACGGTGATGATTATTCTGAACTTACAGTGAACGGCGATATGACCGGTGACGGAGTTTATCGCATTAATACTTACCTTGATGACAGCAATTCACTAACCGACCAGATCCACGTCACAGGCGATATTACAGGAAAAAATATCCTTTATGTCACGAACACCGGCGGTGGCGGGAATAACACACCAGACAATGGGATTGAAGTAATTACCGTGCACGGAACTAACACACAAGGAACAGATGCCTTTGCACTGGGGAATTCTGTGTCAGCCGGTGCGTTCAACTATGGCCTGCGTAAAGGTGATATCAACACCGGAGAAGGGGAAAATTGGTACCTGAGTAACTGCGCTAGTTATGATTGTTCAACGCCAATCCCAGACCCTGATCCTATTCCAGATCCGACGCCAGATGATAACACTAATGATAATCCGGATGTGGCCCCAACCCCGACACCATCCGATGACATCCTGCCATGGCGCGAGGAAGTCCCCGGGTATATTGCGGCACCAGTACTGAATATGCAGTACGGTTTTGATGTCATTGGGACTTATCACCAGCGTACCGGCGGTGATGTACTGCATAAAGACGGCGCATGGGGCCGGATTGTCGGTACTCATACCGAGAATGACGCAGGCCGCTATAGCTATGACACCGATACCTCGTACGCGCAGTTGGGTATGGATCTGATGTGGGACAAAGACCAAGAAAACACCGAACGCAGCGCCGGTATTCTCGTGACACTCGGACGCCAAAATACTGATGCAGAAGACAGCCTGCGCAGCAACAACTCAATGCTTTCCGTGCAAACCGGCAGTCTTGACAGCGACATCTACAGCCTGGG
Organism: Rahnella sp. CFA14(1/10); assembly: GCF_004195095.1. Lineage (NCBI taxonomy): Bacteria > Pseudomonadati > Pseudomonadota > Gammaproteobacteria > Enterobacterales > Yersiniaceae > Rahnella > Rahnella sp. CFA14(1/10). The sequence continues at coordinate 652,565 of NZ_SEWS01000001.1, forward strand.
CGGTTACTACACACTGAAAGCGCAGGATGGCGGATACATTGATACAGTAGGCATGGGCAGTTGGTATAAAAACAGTTACGACAGCACGCATGATGCCGATCAGGACGGTTATGGCATCGCATTATCAATAGAAGCTGGCAAGCCCTTTGTCTTGCATGAAAATCTGAAAATTGAACCACAGGCGCAGGTTATTTATCAGTATCTGAACCTTGAAGATTTCAGTGATGGCGTCAGCAACGTCTCTGGCGTATCAACCAGCAATGCACAAGCACGAGGCGGTGTGCGGTTGTTGCTGGATAATCCGACCTGGACGCCTTATCTGACGCTGGATGTCGTCACCACTATCGGCGATGAACCGGATGTACAAATCGCGGATAAGCGACTTAAAGCGGAATTCAGTGACAGCTGGTGGCAGACAGGTGCAGGTGTTGCGGGCAAACTCAATGAAAACACCACGATTTACACCGATGTTCGCTACCAGAAAGGTTTTGATTCTGACCTGAAAGGCTACAGCGGCAATCTGGGTATTAAAGTGAATTTCTGACCCTGATACCCATCCTAAGGGCACTCCGGTGCCCTTTTCTTTTTTATCTGTCAGACCTGACACACCGGACACCAGAAGAACGGTCGCGATGACACGCTGGTTTTCATAATCGGATCGCCGCAACGTTCGCAGGGTAAGCCTGTCCGGCCAAACACCTTGAAACGAAACAGCGCACCGTGATGCACATTTTCATCCATCGTGCCGCGCGTGGCATACGATAAACGCGCAACAGATAAACAGGCATCGGCCAGCGCCTGCAGTTCCGTTTCGTTCAGCTCTTTGGGTTTATGATCCGGCAGCAGTTTCGCCAGCCAGAGAATTTCCGCCCGCAGATAATTGCCCAATCCCGCCAGAAAGGCCTGATCCAGCAACATTCCGCCTAACTGACGGTTGCAAAATTTAGGGGACAATAACCGCTCACGTACCTGCTCGACAGTCAGACGCTCATCCAGCACATCCGGGCCGATACGTTGCAGGAACGGATGATTTTCGATCTCCGCCGTATCGTAAATACTGATTTCGGATGCACTGTACAGCAGGATCGCCGCCTCCGTGGTTTCCAGCATGACCCGCAGCGAGCGTTTGGTTTCCCTGGCGACTTCGCCGGCCTTCACTACCCGCCAGACCCCGTAAAGCTGATTGTGACTATAAAGAGTCAGACCGTTGGAAAAGTGCGTCAGCAGTGCTTTTCCGCGTGTTTCAATTGACGTGATTTTCGTGCCCCTGAGCGCTGACTGGTAGGGTTTGAGTGCCGGAAACGCAAACCAGACATCGGTCAGGGGCTTATTCACTACCGCAGCAGCCAGCACATCAGCTGCGCGGCGGATTTCAGGACCTTCAGGCATCAGTGAGTTGCACCCCCGGCAATTTTCAAATCCTGCTCCGTATGCAGCGCAATGGCGATAGTCAGCTCAAGGGCGTTCAGAACAGTATGTACTGACATACTTGGCGTACCCGGATGATGTGCGGCCTGTTCCGGCAGATAAGGAATATGGATAAAACCGCCCTTCACCACTTTGCAGGCAGGCTGCGCCAGACGATGTAACAGGCCGTACATCACATGATTGCAGACGTAAGTACCGGCGGTTTGCGACACCGATGCCGGGATCCCTGACTCGCGCAATCCGTTGACAATCGTCTTGATCGGCAGGGTAGAAAAATACGCTGCCGGGCCCGCGCTGACGATGGTTTCATCCACCGGCTGGTTACCCTCGTTATCGGCAATACGCGCATCATCGACATTGATCGCTACGCGTTCGATACTGAAATCACTCCGGCCACCGGCCTGCCCGACGCAGATCACCATTTCAGGCAGCACTTCATCAATGGCCGCATTGAGTGCATCAATGGCTTTGCCGAACACGCACGGCAACTGACGCACCACAATCTGCGCCCCCGACAATTCCAGGTCGCCCAGTTGCCTGACCACTTCCCATGACGGATTAACGCGCTCGCCGCCAAAGGGCTCGAAACCGGTGACTAAAACTTTACGCATAGATGCTCCTCAGATTCTGCCAAAATCAGCCTGCGCTGATCTGAATATCCTGTTCAACAAACGCATTCCTCAGCCGCCGGGCAAACGTCAGTGCATGTTCACCATCACCATGCAGACAAACAGTGTCAGCTTTAACCGGCACCCAGACGCCTTCACGGCTGAGCACTTTCTGTTGCTGTACCATCGACAGCGTCTGGTCCAGCGCCAGTTCATCGCTTTCGATCATTGCATCCGGCTGACTGCGTGGCACCAGCGTACCGTTGCTCTGATAACGCCGGTCAGCGAATACTTCCTGACGGGTTTGCAATCCCAGGCGTTCACCGGCATGAATTAATTCGCTACCCGCCAGCCCGACCAGACGCAATGCCGGATCTACCGCATGCACCGCCCGGGCGATAACATCCGCGAGTACGGGGTCGGTTGCTGCCTGGTTGTACAACATGCCGTGCGGCTTCACATGCACCATATGTCCGCCTTCGGCACGGGTGATGGCAGCCAGTGCACCCAACTGATACACCACCTGGGCATACAGGGTTTCGGCAGGCACGTTCATGGCAGTGCGGCCAAAATTTTCGCGATCCGCAAAACCCGGGTGCGCACCAATTGCCACACCGTATTTCAGCGCATGGCGTACGGATTGCCGCATGGTCTGCGCATCTCCGGCATGAAATCCGCAGGCAATATTGGCCGAACTGACGAGTTGTAACAGTGCCTCATCATGTGCACAGCCTTCGCCTAGATCGGCATTAAGATCAACGATCATGCAGCCCCCGTTTAATCTGTTCGATAAAGAGCGATTGCTCACGCAAGGCTTTCTGCGCCTCTTCCGGTGTGCATTTGACGAAATGCACCGGTTCGCCCAGCCGGATTTGCGCCAGATTATACAAATCCGCCTCAATGACACAGGCAATACGCGGATAGCCGCCGGTGGTCTGCGCATCAGCCATCAGGACAATTGGCTGGCCGCCCTGCGGCACCTGAACTACGCCCGGCAATAAGCCGTGCGACAGAATTTCACGATCAGTTTCGCGTTTCAGTGTGTGACCGTGCAGCCGGTATCCCATACGGTTACTTTGCGGGCTCAGCTGCCAGGCGGCGCGCCAGAACTCCCCGCGCGACGTCTCGCTGAACTCCTGATACTCCGGCCCCGGCAATGCACGAATACGGTTACCAAACAGTAGCTGTTTAATGCCACAGGATTTTTTCGGCTGCCCAAACGAATCGCCGGTGGGCAACCTGTCACCGTCTTGCAATGCCCGCCCGTGAAAGCCACCAAATTTGGCTTTCAGATCGGTACTGCGCGATCCCATGACTTCAGGCACATCAATGCCGCCGGAAATCGCCAGATAGCTGCGCATACCACGGGTGGGCATTTTCAGGGTCAGTATCTGGCCCGGCTTCACTTTGTAACACCAGCCGGTCCATACCTCTTTCCCATCAAGCTGTGCATGACAACCGGCCCCGGTCAGCGCTATCCAGCCTTCACGGTAAAATTCAGCACTGAACTGGCCGAGTGTGATTTCCAGCGCCGCCGCATTTTCGTCATTGCCGGCCAGCAGATTGGCAGACCGCAGTGCCGGGGCATCCAGCGCACCTGACTGACTCACGCCCTGCTGGCGGTAACCGTTGCGACCCAAGTCCTGCACCGTGGTCAACATCCCGGCGCGTAAAACCTTCAGCATACGCCCTCCTTCTGTGGCACGAAGCGTACGCTGTCACCCGGCAGCAGTAATGTCGGTGATGCACGCAGAGGATCAAACATCGCGACTGGCGTCTGACCGATCAGTTGCCAGCCGCCCGGCGTCGAGAGAGGATAAATGCCGGTCTGACTGCCACCAATGCCAACCGAGCCCGCAGGCACCGACAGACGCGGTTCGCCGTGACGTGGCGTGGCAAGTTTCGATGGCATGCCGCCCAGATAAGGAAAACCGGGCTGGAAGCCGAGAAAATAAACGGTGTAGTCAACACCCGCATGGCATTCAACCACCTGACCCGGCGTCATACCGGTATGGCGTGCCACGTTGTCTAAATCCGGCCCCTGCAGACCGCCGTAAATCACAGGAATTTCAACCAGCCGCGATTCCGGCTCGATGGCTTCGCTTTCTTCCCACCAGTTTTGCAGTCGCTCAATTGCATCCAGCGCCGAACTTTGCGCCTCGGTGAGTAATACCGTCAGATTATTCATACCGGGAATGACTTCACGCACGCCCGGATACACGGCGCGATCCTGTAAACGTTGCGTCAGTCCCCAGATCCGCTGCTGGCTTGCCAGCGACACCGGGGGGTCAAGTTCCAGCACTACCGCGCGTTCGCCCAGCAGGTAACATCGTGCTCGTTGCACTCAGATACTCCTTAAAGAAGGGTTGTGGATCATCGGGTTATTCATCGAATCAATAGCGTGAGATTTGTTATCAGTTATGCGTGAAACAGAGTACTGATGTCAACTCATCTCCCCGTTGTGCGGGACACTGAGGTTTCGCCCGCCGCCTTCACCTGCTACTCTCAGAAACGTTGCTGTTTTTTAGCGTTTGGATAACGCCTTCGTTACACAATAGGGATGGCCTGTGAGAAAACCATTAGCACTCTTTTTTCCGCTTTATACCACGACATTACTGATGTTATTGGGCTCCGGCCTGCTGACGACTTACATTTCCCTGCGTCTTTCCGCCATTCATGTCAGTGGTGCGATGATCGGGGCGATCATCGCGGCTAACTACATCGGACTAGTGATCGGCGGCAAGGTTGGCCATATCCTGATCGCCCGCGTAGGTCATATTCGTGCCTACGTTTCCTGCTCCGGTATCATCACCGCCGCCGTGCTGGGGCATGGCCTGACTGACATCATCCCGGTCTGGGTGGTACTGCGTCTGATCATCGGCTTATGCATGATGGTGCAATATATGGTGCTGGAAAGCTGGCTCAACGATCAGGCTGAAGCCAACCAGCGCGGTGTGGTATTCGGCTTTTATATGGTGGCCTCTTATCTCGGGATGGCGCTCGGTCAGGTCGTACTGATGCTCAACAGCGATTTAGGCGTGAGTACGCTTATCGTTATTGCCCTGTGTTTCGCCCTGTGCCTTGTGCCGATTGCGCTGACCACGCGCACTAACGTCGGCCATATGTCTCCGGCACCGATGGAGCTTAAATTCTTTATCGGCACGATCCCCAAGGTGCTGGCGATTACACTGGTTATCGGCATGGTCGTCGGCTCGTTTTACGGGATGGCACCGATTTACACCAGTCAGCAAGCGCTGACCACTCAACAAACCGGTCTGTTTATGGCGCTGGCGATTTTCGCCGGTCTGCTGGCACAGTTCCCGCTCAGCTGGCTTTCCGACCGCTATAACCGCAACATGCTGATGCGCATAAACGCCATCCTGCTGGCCATTACCGCCCTGCCGCTGGCGTTGTTCAGCCACATTTCATTCCCGCTGTTGCTCGCCATTGGTTTTGTCGTCAGCCTGATGCAGTTCACCCTGTACCCGCTGATTGTCGCACTTGCCAATGACATGATCGAACCGGAGCGTCGTGTCTCGCTTTCAGCCTGTCTGCTGATGGCTTTTGGCGTCGGTGCCTGTATCGGCCCGCTGGCGGTCGGTGCGCTGATCCAGCCATTGGGCGGCAACATTCTTTACGCCTTTTTCGCGCTGTGTGGTGTAGGTATTGTGGCGCTGAGCCGCACTTCCAGAAAAGAAGAAGCCATGCAAATGGCCACCGATGCGCCGGTTCCGCACATCGCCATACCTGACAGTCTGAGCAGTTCCCCGCTCTCGCCTGCCCTGAACCCGGCGTTTGACGAACAGATGATTCAGGAAACGATGCCCGCGCCGGAAAATGTGGTGGAACCCGTGGTTGACGAAAGCGAAGCCACAGAGGAAGAAGAGGAAAGCAAGTACCCACCCCAGGGCGCAGACCCTGAAGTGGATACCGGATTACAGCGGGCATTTACCCTGCTGGAAGACAGCGTTTCTGAAGAGACTAGCGAAAAGAAAAATTAGGCCGGGTTATCGATGTCGATAAACATGACATCAAGATTATGCTCAGCAGCTAACCATTCGCCCAGTGCTTTCACGCCATAACGTTCGGTGGCGTGATGGCCTGCGGCGTAGAAATGCAGCCCCATTTCGCGGGCAATGTGAATGGTCTGCTCGGACACTTCGCCGCTGATAAAGGCATCGACGCCATATTCTGCCGCTTTCTGAATGTAACCCTGACCACCACCGGAGCACCATGCGACACGGCGGATTTCGGCCGGTGCATTCTGTGAACTGTGCAACACGTTGCGATCCAGCGTGACTTCAATGCGCTGGCGGAACTCTTCACCGGTCAGCGGTTTTTCCAGTTCTCCCCAGGGCAACAGCACCGCAATTTCGCCCTGTACGTTAATACCGAACAATTTCGCCAGCTGCGCGTTATTCCCCAGTTCCGGATGACCATCCAGCGGCAGATGGTAGGCGTACATATTGGTATCCGTTGCCAGCAATGTTTTAAGACGGTTACGTTTCATGCCACGGATTTCAGTCGGTTCGTCTTTCCAGAAATAACCGTGATGCACCAGAACCGCATCGGCTTCGACAGCAATCGCGGCATCCAGCAGATCCTGTGACGCCGTTACGCCGGTCACCACACGCTGCACTTCACGCCGTCCTTCGACCTGCAATCCGTTCGGTGCGTAATCTTTGTAATTGCTGATATCCAGTTTCTGATTAATCAGCTTTTCAAGCTGGAGGTTGTTCATGACGTTTCTCGTTATTAATGGATGGTCTATTTGATCTCTAATTTATCACCCTGCGCCATCCGCACAAACTTCACGCCCAGATTATTCCCTTTTTCCAGCTGCGCCATGATCTCTTTTTCAGGATCAGCACCGGCTTTCAGGCTGGGTTTGACGTGACTGATAATCACCGTGATGCCGTTCAGCGCCCCTTCGCCTCCGGCATATTCCTGCCACCGCCCAAGCTCTTTGAGCAACCAGTCCGGCGTCAAATGTCCGAACAGTTTGCTGTCAGGCACACCATCCGGATAAGACGTTTCGATGATGATGCCTTTCAGCCGTTTAGCTTTCACCTCATCGCCCAGCACGCGCCACACGGTATCGAGATTTTTCGATTTTTCGACTTCATCCGGGCCGGTATCGCCGAAGAAGGCAAACGACTCTTTATTACGGCTCACCAGAATCATGGCCGAGGGTGTGCCGCCGTGGCTGAGTGGGTAAATATTGCCGTCCAGGCCGGTCAGGCCAAGGGAGAACCGTTGCGCCGGGCGCTGCTGGTTCAGGCGATAGGTGCCGATGCGTAAACCACTGCCGGAGTCGGTGAAGTTAGGCCAGACGCGGCCGTTGAAGTAATGCTGACGCAGCGTGCCAATGGTATCCGCTGTGCCGTAAATCGGTTTTTTGCTGTCTTCCGGGGAACTGATGATCAACCCCGCCAGGTGGTCGAGATGGCCGTGACTGATAAAGTATCCGCCAATCAGGTTGCGGAAAACCGCGCCCTGCGGGGTCAGCGGTGCAGCATTTTCAGCCGTCACCTGTGGAAAACTGCCTTTCTCCAGCGCCTTGCGAATGCCGGGCAAAACAGAGCCGGCATCCAGACCGAGATAGAGTTTTTGATCATCACTGCGGATCAGGTACGAGGTGAGATTGCCTTCTTCGACGCCGCCATTCACACCCAGCGCCACGACATCAAACCCCGCACTCGCCTGACCCGTCCAGCATGCCAGCATCAGCGCCAGCAGGTATTTTTTCATCACATCGCTCCTTGTCGTGGTGAGAGAGTAAAGTCAGTCTGACCGGTTTTTTGCCGCCTCAAAGGCTGCAAGCGTGTCTTTTCTCGCCTGCGCGTGATCAATAACCGGCAGCGGATAGTCTAACACGCGCCGGTATTTTTCCGCCCAGCGATGCGGTTGATGAATGTCTCTTTCCGGCACATCCGACAGTTCCGGCACCCAGGCTTTGATAAAGCGTCCGGCTTTGTCAAAACGTTCGCCCTGAGTTGTCGGATTGAAAATACGGAAATACGGCGCAGCATCTGTGCCGGTAGAAGCGCCCCATTGCCAGCCGCCGTTGTTAGCCGCCAGATCGCCATCCAGCAGTTGCGACATGAAATAGCGCTCGCCTTCGCGCCAGTTGATCAGTAAATCCTTCACCAGAAAACTGGCGACAATCATCCGCAGACGGTTATGCATCCAGCCCGTCGTATTCAGTTGCCGCATGGCCGCATCCACAATGGGATAACCGGTTTTTCCTTCTTTCCACGCCTGTAAATCATCCGGGGCGTGACGCCACCGCACGTTATCCGTCCATTCAAGGAAGGGCTGATGTTTGCAAAGTTTCGGCCAGGCGACGATCAGATGACGATAAAACTCGCGCCACACCAGTTCATTCAGCCAGCCAAATGCGCCGCTGTCGGTTTTCTCCAGCACCTGCGGACATTCCGTTCGCAGACGGTTCAGGCACTGGCGCGGCGACAGCACACCAATCGCCAGATACGGCGACAACGAACTGGTGCCAGCGGCGGCCGGCAGATCGCGCTGACTGAGATAATCCTGCACCTGCTCCCGGCAAAAACGGCGCAACTGGTTGCGCGCTGCTTCTTCGCCGACAGCAAAATCATCGCCGATATCTTCCAGCGGATAATCGAACGGCATCAGCGGATGGATGACCACTTTTCCGGTATGCTCACGGATTTGCGGCGCAGGCAGCGAACGGCTGTCAGATTCAGTGAGACGGGATAAAAACGCCCGACGAAACGGCGTGTAAACCTTATACATCTCCCCGTTTCCGGTGGTCACGGAGCCGGGTGGCAACAGCAGGCTGTCATCGAAGGCCTGGCACACTACCGACCCGCAGACCGCCTTCTCCAGCGCGACATCCCGCTGGCGCTCATTGATTTCATACTGTTTATTATAAAACAGCGATTCCACCTTTTCGGCTTTGCAGAAATCTTTCAGCCACGCCACGCTGTCGGCAAAATCGTCACACTGGTGGTAATGCAGGGGAATACCACGTTCAGCCAGCGCATGTTGTAACACCTGAAGGTGCTGATAAATAAACATTGCCTGTCGCGGCGCCATTTCATGTCGTTTCCACTGCTCCGGTGTGGCTATAAATACGGCAATAATACGCGCCTGCGGATCTTCACAGGCGGCATGCAACGCGCGATTGTCGGTTACCCGCAAATCATTACGAAACCAGACTAAATGCGTGGTCATAATTTTCCTTTTAATGTCCATATCGAAGCTTTAAGGCTTCCGGATAAGGCTCGAAATAACGCTGGTCAGCCAGGTAGGCATCCGGGTATTCAGACATATAATGTTTCAGCAAGGTAATCGGCGCCAGCAACGGCTGCATTCCCTGACGGTAACGATCAATAAGCCCGGCAAGTTCTTGTCGTTGTGCCGGACTCAGCTGTTTACGGAAATATCCCTGTACGTGCATCAGCACATTGGTGTGATTACGGCGCGTAGCTTTGTGGCTCATCAGATTCATCAGCCGTAGCCGGTATTCGGTGAAATAGTCCTCAAGGGAATCCCATTCAGCCATCGCAGCCACAAAGCGCCCCAGCTCACGATATTCGGGCTGAGAATGGGCCAGTAAAATGAGTTTATAACGACTGTGGAAGGCCATCAGTTTGCCGCGTGTCAGGCCACCTTCGCGAAGCTGATTCAGTTCAAACAGCGCAAAAACGCGCTCAACAAAATTCTCCCGCAGTACGGGATCGTTTAACCGGCCGTCTTCTTCCACCGGCAGCCACGGATGCTGTTTCATCAGCTCGGCGGTATACAGCCCGACGCCGCATTTTTTGGCATCTTTACCGTTGGCGCTGTATACCCGGACCCGCTCCATCCCGCAGCTCGGGGATTTCGCGCAGACGATATAACCGCACAAGCCGGTCAGCGGTGCCACACGTTTTTCGGCGTAATGCTGCATTTTTTCGGTGACGTCAACGGTCTCGTCGTTACTGAAACGCATCACGATGCTGTCGTCCATTTTAACCAGACGCAACGCCGGGCGGGGCGTTGGCAGGCCGATCGCCATTTCCGGGCAGATAGGTTCGAAGCGCACATAAGGCGCCAGTTGCTCTACGGCAAACGCCAGACGTTTATGCCCGCCATCAAAGCGGACATTTTCACCCAGCAGGCATGCACTGATACCAATCGGAATTGTTTTCGTCATTGTCGGCACCTTGCATTGAAAGAAGAAAAGAGAGGCGGCATTGATTCATCACCCTTACGTATAATCTTAGCACAACTTATACATAAAAATAATCTTGTACAGGTTTATCGGCGGGCAATAAAAAACCCCGCTGGAGGAACGGGGTTTCTTTTGGCACCTCCCCTTCGCAGGGGAGGGAGCTAAATTAATAAAAGTCTTGTGTCGCCATCTCGGCATGACTCAGCCACACCGGCTTATCGCTGGTTTTCATCCAGACGCGGTGTAAATAGCTGTAAAAACGGGCGCGGTCAGCGCGGAACAGCATGACCGGCAGGGCCAGAACTCCGGCGGCAATAACAAAAGCGCGGCGGGCCAGTATGCGGGTCATCGTGTATGGCGTGTAATCATTCATCGCGTTGCTCCTGTGAAATGTGGAAGTTTTCGAACACTGTAAGTTGCGAAAAATATACCGCAATTGATGAAATTTTACTACTCATCTGACCACTTTTACGTGTAAATTTTCGCCAATTTTACCCTATCACCGTAATTTAGTTACAGAATGGTTAAATAAATACGCAACTCAAGTTTCTTTTAGGTTTCATTTTTGCGCATTTTTATACTTTTTTTACACTGTTCAGCTCTTTCTTTTCAGGATCTTTTCCCGCCTTTCCTTATTCTCGCCACAACATAAAAACACACCTGTGGAGGTGGATTGTGACTGTTGGCGTAATCTGCGGCGCATTACTGGTTCTTCTGCTGCTCGGCTATCTGGTTTATGCCCTGCTGAATGCGGAGGATTTTTAAATGGCCGCAACCGGATTCTTACTGATTGCCAGTTTTATGCTGGTGCTTTTGCTGCTGGCAAAACCACTGGGTAACTTTATTGCTCAACTGATTGAAGGACAGCCCGGCGCATTTATTCAGCGCATAGAAAACGGTGTTTTACGCACGTCTGGCAGCAGTAATGCTGAAATGAACTGGTGGCAGTACGCACTGGCGATCATGGTATTTAACATCCTGGGCATTGTTGTGCTGATGACGATGCTGATGGCACAGGGTGTATTGCCGATGAACCCACAGCATTTTGGCGGGCTGTCATGGGATCTGGCCTTTAACACCGCAGTGAGTTTCGTGACCAACACCAACTGGCAGGCTTACAGCGGCGAAAGCACACTGAGCTATCTCAGCCAGATGGTCGGGCTGACGGTGCAAAACTTCCTCTCCGCAGCGACCGGTATCGCCGTGGCATTTGCGCTGATCCGTGCTTTTGCACGCCCTTCAGCACAGACCATTGGTAATGCGTGGACGGATTTATGGCGCATCACGCTGTATCTGTTGCTGCCAGTGGCTTTCCTGCTGGCACTGTTTTTCGTCAGTCAGGGGGTACTGCAAAACTTCGAAGCGTATCAGCACATCACCACGCTGGAAGGCCTGCAACAGACCTTACCGATGGGCCCGGTGGCGTCTCAGGAAGCGATCAAAATGCTCGGCACCAACGGCGGCGGCTTCTTCGGTGCCAACTCAGCCCATCCGTTTGAGAACCCGACCGCACTGACCAATATGGTGCAGATGCTGGCGATTTTCATTATCCCTTGTGCATTGTGCTTCGCTTTTGGCCGCGTGGTTGGCGACAACCGTCAGGGCCACGCACTGGTCTGGGCGATGTCGGTGATCTTTGTGGTGTCGGTAGTGGTGGTGATGTACGCCGAACTCAAAGGCAATCCGCATTTCACTGCATTGGGTGCAGGCAGCAATTTTAATATGGAAGGAAAGGAAAGCCGCTTCGGCATTCTGGCCTCCGCGCTGTACGCCGTCGTCACCACGGCGGCCTCGTGCGGTGCGGTTAACGCCATGCACGATTCCTTTACCGCACTCGGTGGCATGGTACCGATGTGGCTGATGCAGATTGGTGAAGTGGTGTTCGGCGGCGTGGGTTCCGGTCTGTACGGCATGCTGCTGTTTGTGCTGCTGACGGTGTTTATTGCGGGACTGATGATTGGCCGTACACCGGAATATCTCGGTAAGAAGATCGACGTTTACGACATGAAGATGACCGCACTGGCGATCCTAGTGACACCCACGCTGGTGCTGCTCGGCACCGCACTGGCGCTGGTCACCGACGCCGGCCGCGCCGGGATTTTAAACCCCGGCGCGCATGGTTTCAGCGAAGTGCTGTATGCGGTGTCTTCCGCCGCCAATAACAACGGTAGTGCGTTTGCCGGGCTGAGCGTCAATACACCGTTCTACAACCTGTTGCTGGCTTTCTGCATGTTCTTTGGCCGCTTCGGCGTCATCATTCCGGTGCTGGCGATTGCCGGTTCGCTGGTGATGAAAAAACGCCAGCAGGCCGGCAATGGCACCCTGCCAACGTCTGGCCCGCTGTTTATCGGTCTGCTGGTCGGCACCGTGTTGTTAGTCGGCGCACTGACCTTTATTCCGGCGCTGGCGCTGGGACCGGTGGCAGAACATTTGCAAGTCTGGTCAGCACAGTAATGCTGCGTAACTCGTTGAACTGATGAATATAGAGACTAAAAAGATGAGTCGTAAACAACGTGCGTTATTTGAACCCCGTCTGATCCGTACTGCCCTGCTGGATTCGGTGAAAAAGCTCGATCCCCGCGTTCAGTGGCGTAATCCGGTGATGTTCGTGGTGTATCTGGGCAGCATTCTGACCACGCTTATCTGGCTGGCGATTCTGATGCACCGCACCGACGGCAGTGCGGCTTTTACCGGCAGCGTATCCCTGTGGTTGTGGTTCACCGTGCTGTTTGCCAACTTCGCCGAAGCATTGGCTGAAGGCCGCAGCAAGGCGCAGGCGCAGAGTCTGAAAGGCGTGCAGAAAACCAGCTGGGCGAAAAAAATCTACGAACCGCGTCCTGAATCACCGGTAATTAAGGTTGCCGCCGATACCCTGCGCAAAGGCGATTATGTGTTGATCGAAGCAGGCGATACCGTGCCGTGCGACGGGGAAGTGCTGATCGGCGGTGCGTCAGTGGATGAGAGTGCCATTACCGGCGAATCTGCGCCGGTGATCCGCGAATCCGGCGGGGACTTCTCCTCAGTGACCGGCGGGACGCGCGTTTTGTCAGACTGGCTGGTGGTCGAATGTTCGGCTAACCCCGGAGATACTTTCCTTGACCGGATGATTGCAATGGTCGAAGGGGCGAAACGCCGCAAGACGCCAAACGAAGTGGCGCTGACCATTTTGCTGGTGGCACTGACGCTGGTGTTCGTGCTGGCTACCGCGACACTCTATCCGTTCTCGCTGTTTAGCGTCAGCGTAAGCCATGCAGGTATCCCGGTCACCGTGACCGTGCTGGTCGCGCTGCTGGTGTGTCTGATCCCGACCACTATCGGGGGGTTGCTGTCGGCTATCGGCGTGGCGGGCATGAGCCGCATGCTGGAAGCTAACGTTATCGCGACCAGCGGCCGTGCGGTGGAAGCCGCCGGTGACGTAGATGTGTTGCTGCTGGATAAAACCGGCACCATCACGCTCGGTAACCGTCAGGCATCGCAGTTTCTGCCCGCGCCGCAGGTAACGGAACAGGAACTGGCCGATGCCGCGCAGTTATCCTCTCTGGCCGATGAAACGCCGGAAGGTCGCAGCATCGTGGTGCTGGCGAAGCAACGCTTTAACCTGCGCGAACGCGATATTCATTCACTGAATGCGACCTTCGTGCCCTTCTCCGCGCAAACCCGCATGAGCGGCGTCAACGTGGGTGAACGCAGCATCCGTAAAGGCGCGGTGGATGCGATCCGTCGTCATGTGCAATCTAATGGCGGTACCTTCCCGAAAGCCGTCGATGGTCTGGTGGAGAATGTGGCGCGTAAAGGCGGCACGCCGCTGGTGGTCGCCGAAGGCGCAAAAGTGCTGGGCGTGGTTGAGCTGAAAGATATCGTTAAAGGCGGCATCAAGGAGCGCTTTGCCGAGCTGCGCAAAATGGGCATCAAAACGGTGATGATCACCGGGGATAACCGCCTGACTGCTGCGGCCATCGCCGCCGAAGCGGGTGTGGATGATTTTCTGGCAGAAGCGACGCCGGAAGCCAAACTCGCATTGATCCGTCAGTATCAGTCAGAAGGCCGTTTGGTGGCGATGACCGGCGACGGCACCAACGATGCGCCCGCGCTGGCGCAGGCCGATGTCGCAGTGGCGATGAACTCAGGGACGCAGGCAGCGAAAGAAGCCGGGAACATGGTCGATCTCGATTCCAACCCGACCAAGCTGATTGAAGTGGTGCATATCGGTAAACAGATGCTGATGACGCGCGGCTCACTGACTACCTTTAGTATCGCCAACGACGTGGCGAAATATTTCGCCATTATCCCGGCAGCGTTTGCAGCCACTTATCCGCAACTGAACGCGCTGAACGTCATGCACCTGACATCACCGTCTTCAGCCATTATGTCGGCGGTTATTTTCAACGCGCTGGTGATTGTGTTTCTGATACCACTGGCGCTGAAAGGTGTGAGCTATAAAGCCATGAGTGCCGCCGCGCTGCTGCGCCGTAACCTGTGGATTTATGGTGCCGGGGGTCTGCTGGTGCCGTTCGCCGGTATCAAGCTGATCGACGTGATCCTGACCGTTTTACATCTGAGCTGATTTTTGAGGAAGACCATTATGTCCGTAAGAAGAATGAACTATGTACGCCCGGCTCTGGTGATGACGGTTCTGCTGACGCTGATAACCGGCGTGGCGTATCCGCTGCTGACCACCGGCGTTTCAGAGCTGGTATTCCGCCAGCAGGCAACGGGTTCGCTGATAAAAGACGGCGGCAATAAAGTGATTGGCTCAGAACTCATCGGGCAAAATTTTACCCGCAATGATTACTTTTGGGGCCGCCCGTCAGTTACCTCTGATTCACCGTATAACCCGATGGCGTCGGGAGGGAGCAATCTGGCTGCCAGTAACCCGGCGCTGGATCAGGCAGTGAAAGACCGCGTGGCGATGCTGCGAAAAGCCAATCCGCAAAGTCCGGCGGCCGTGCCGGTGGATCTGGTCACCGCCAGCGCCAGCGGGCTGGATCCGCAGATTTCGGTGGAAGCGGCACAGTGGCAGGCTCCGCGCATTGCCACCGCGCGCGGGCTGCCACTGGCGCAAGTGAATAAATTGATTGATGATAATACCTCCTCACCACTGATTGGTTACCTCGGCCCGGACGTCGTGAACGTGCTCGGACTGAACTTAGCGCTGGATGAACTGAAAGCAAACTAACTTATCAACCAACCTGACAGGATGATATGACAGACGAAAGACCCGATCCCGACAGCCTGCTGGCGCTCGCCAATGAGAAGCCACGCGGGCAACTGAAAGTCTTTTTCGGCGCCTGTGCGGGCGTCGGGAAAACTTTTGCCATGTTGCAGGAAGCGCAGCGCCTGCGCGCCACCGGCCTCGACGTGCTGGTTGGCGTAGTGGAAACTCACGGACGGCAGGAAACGCAGGCGCTGCTGCCGGGGCTTTCTCTGTTACCGCCGAAACGTATTCATCATCGCGGACGTCAGGTTCAGGAGTTTGACCTTGATGCCGCCCTGGCCCGCCGCCCTGCCCTGATCCTGATGGACGAACTGGCGCACAGTAACGCCGCCGGATCGCGCCATCCGAAACGCTGGCAGGATGTCGAAGAGTTGCTTGATGCCGGTATCGATGTGTTTACCACCGTGAACGTTCAGCATCTGGAAAGCCTGAACGATGTGGTCAGCGGCGTCACCGGTATCATTATTCGTGAAACGGTTCCCGACCGTTTGTTTGATGATGCCAGCGAAGTGGTGCTGGTAGATTTACCGCCTGACTCCCTGCGTCAGCGTCTCAAAGAAGGTAAAGTTTATATCCCCGGTCAGGCCGAACGCGCCATCGAACACTTTTTTCGTAAAGGCAATCTGATTGCCCTGCGGGAGCTTTCCCTGCGTCGTACTGCTGACCGGGTTGACGACCAGATGCGCGAATACCGCGATGATCAGGGTGTCAGTCGTGTCTGGCATACCCGTGATGCACTGTTGCTGTGTATCGGTCACAGCGGGGGGAATGAGAAATTAATCCGCGTCGCCTCGCGCCTCGCAGCGCGCCTCGGTTGTGTCTGGCACGCTGTATATGTTGAAACCCCGCGCCTGCACCGTTTACCTGAAGGCCAGCGCCGCGCCATTCTGCATTCCCTGAAACTGGCGCAGGAACTGGGGGCAGAAACTGCCACGCTCTCCGATCCGCAGGAAGAACAGGCGATTTTGCGTTACGCCCGTGAACATCGTCTGGGCAAAATTATGACCGGCCGGCGGCGGGAAAAGCGCTGGAAATTTAGCGCCAGCTTTGCTGACAAGTTGGCCGAAATCGCCCCCGATCTTGATTTAATCGTCGTCGGCCTGGAAGACGCGCCGGTAACACCTCTGCGCAAAGAGCAGGACTTACGCACTTTCGCCGATCGCTTCAGCCGCCAGTTATGGGGCTGCGCTCTTGCCGTGGCGCTGTGCGCGGTGATCACCATGATGTCGCAATGGCTGGTGCCGACTTTCGATCAGGCCAATCTGGTGATGGTGTATCTGCTCGGCGTGGTGATTGTTGCCCTGTTTTATGGCCGCTGGCCGTCGGTGCTGGCGGCGGTAATCAATGTCGTCAGCTTTGATCTGTTTTTCGTACAACCGCGCGGCTCGCTGGCGGTGACTGACGCGCAATACCTGGTGACCTTCGGCGTAATGCTGATTGTCGGCATTCTGATCGGGAATCTGACCGCAGGCGTCCGTTATCAGGCACGTATCGCGCGTCACCGTGAAAAACGTGCGCAGCATTTGTATGAAATGTCCAAAGGACTCAGTCAGTCGCTGACGCCGGAAGCCATCGCGCAGACCAGCCGCCACTTTATTTCTTCCAGTCTGAACGCCAAAACCGCCATTTTGCTGCCACAGGAGAACGGCGAACTGATGCAGCCGGCCGGCGAAATGACTTCGATTGTGGTCGATGATGCTATCGCCCGCTGGAGTTTCGACAAGAAACTGCCAGCCGGTGCGGGCACGGATACCCTGCCCGGCGTGCCCTACCAGCTTCTGCCGCTGGTTGCATCCGGTGAATCGCGTGGCCTGCTGGCGGTCGAACCGCCGAATATCCGTCAACTGTTAGTACCGGAACAACAGCGTCTGTTACAGACCTTTACCGTGCTGATCGCCAATGCACTGGAACGTCTGCATCTGGCCGCCAGCGCAGAAACGGCGCGGCTGGAAACCGAACGCGAACAACTGCGTAACTCATTGCTTTCTGCGCTTTCCCACGATTTACGTACACCGCTGACGGTGCTTTTCGGCCAGGCGGAAATCCTCACGCTGGATCTTGCCGCAGAAGGATCAAAGCATGCACCGCAGGCCAGCCAGATCCGTCAGCAGGTGCTAAGCACTACCCGGCTGGTCAACAACCTGCTGGATATGGCGCGTATTCAGTCCGGTGGATTTAATCTGCGTAAAGAATGGCAGTCGGTGGAAGAAATCACCGGCAGCGCATTGCGGATGCTCGAACCGGTGCTGGCGCACGACAATATTAAAATCGATTTACCCCAGGAAATGGTCCTGGTTAACTGCGACGCCAGCCTGATCGAACGGGTGCTGATCAATCTGCTCGAAAACGCCCATAAATATGCCGGAACCGGTGCGACAATTGGCATTAAAGCCACGCCGCTGGAGGAGTGGCTGGAGATGGAAGTCTGGGATAACGGTCCCGGTATTCCGGCTGGTGCCGAGCACACTATTTTCGAAAAATTCGCCCGCGGTAATAAAGAATCCGCTATTCCGGGCGTGGGGTTGGGATTAGCGATTTGTCGTGCCATTATTGAGGTGCACGACGGACGGATCTGGGCGGAAAATGGCCCGAACGGCGGTGCGCGTTTTCGTTTCAGGCTGCCGCTCGAGGCGTTGCCGGAGATGGAAGGTGACATGGAAAAAGACATCGACGAGGTATCGTGAGCGCATCCCCGGTAAATATTTTAATTGTTGAAGACGAAAAAGAGATCCGCCGCTTTGTGCGTACAGCACTGGAGGCGGAAGGCTTGCGGGTGTTTGAGAGTGAAACGCTGCAACGCGGGCTGATTGAAGCCGGAACCCGTAAACCGGATCTGATTATTCTCGATCTCGGTTTACCGGACGGTGACGGCCTGACGTATATTCGCGATTTGCGCCACTGGAGCGCTATCCCGATTATCGTCTTGTCGGCGCGCACCCGCGAGGAAGACAAGATAGCGGCGCTGGATGCCGGTGCCGATGATTTTCTTACCAAGCCGTTTGGCGTAGGTGAACTGCTGGCGCGGGTTCGTGTGGCTCTGCGCCGCCATACCGGCAGCGCACAGGAAAGTCCGCTGGTGACGTTTGCAGATGTGACGGTGGATTTGATCAACCGGCGCGTACAGCGTAACGGTGAAGATTGTCATCTGACGCCGATTGAGTTTCGCCTGCTGGCCGAACTGCTGGCCAACAGCGGTAAAGTCATCACTCAGCGTCAGTTACTGAGCCACGTCTGGGGCCCGAATTATGTTGAACACAGCCATTATCTGCGCATCTACATGGGACATTTGCGGCAGAAACTGGAGGCCGATGCCACCCGGCCACGTCATTTACTGACCGAAACCGGCGTGGGCTATCGCTTTATGCCTTAGGCTGGTCGGTCTCCGGTTTGGCCTCACCAAATTCGGCTTCCAGACTTTCAGCGGCTTGCTGCAAAATCGCACTCACACGCACCACCTGTTCCGGCGTTAAATCCGCCCGCATCATGTTAGAACGCAGCGCGTGACGCAGGCGGTGCATCGATTCATGAATGCCTTCTGCCAGGTTGTTTTCACGCGGACGCTGCGCCCCCGCCAGACGGGCAAAAATCATATCAACCGTCGCCTGATGCTGTGCCAGTTCCGCTTTACCGGCTTCCGTTATCTGGTAGCTTTTCCGGCCGTTGCCCGTGGCGACAGGCTCCAGGAAGTCCTGCTCTTCCAGCAGTGTCAGCGTCGGGTAAATCACGCCCGGGCTTGGCACGTAAAGACCGGAAGAGGCTTCTTCAATCGCTTTGATCAGTTCGTAACCGTGGCTCGGTTTCTTCGCCACCAGCGCCAGCAGTACGCGGCGTAAATCGCCATGTTCAAACAGACGGTGTGCACCGCGTTCACCACGGCGGCCTTCACCACGCCCGCGATGTTCACGCCCTTCTTCACCACGATGGCGACCGTCACGACGTAACATGTGACGCTCGCTGTGATCGCTGTATTCTGATTCATGTCGGCAATGGCCGCGATGCCCTTCTTCACGACTACCGTGGCCGCGATGGCGACCCTCAAACATTTTACTAAACATAGTGCATGTCCTATTTAGATATATCGAATCATTTCGATATATCTAAACTAGATCGGTTTTCAGAAACTGGCAAGACCGGGAAGCGAATTTAGATATATCTTTTTATGTCTAAACTTCCGGCAAAAAACGGGCAAAAAAAAAAGCGCTGAATAATCAGCGCCTTTGATGAGATAAAGAAAACGGCTTATTTCGCGTCAGCAAGCACTTTACTGACGATTTCTACCGCTTCTTTCTCGATTTGCTCACGATGTTCAGCACCGAGGAAGCTTTCACAATAGATCTTGTAAGCTTCTTCCGTACCGGACGGACGCGCCGCGAACCAGCCATTTTTGGTCATCACTTTCAGACCACCGATAGACGCGCCGTTACCCGGTGCGTTGGTCAAACGGGCAGTGATCGGGTCACCGGCCAGTGTGTCAGCTTTCACCTGTTCAGGAGAGAGTTTAGACAGTGCGGCTTTCTGCGCGTGCGTCGCAGGTGCCTGAATACGGTTGTAGCTTGGTGCACCAAAGCGCGCAGCCAGTTCGTTGTAATGTTCCTGCGGGTTCTTGCCGGTAACCGCAGTAATTTCTGCGGCCAGCAGGCACATGATGATCCCATCTTTGTCGGTCGACCAGGGTGTGCCGTCAAAACGCAGGAAAGAAGCCCCGGCACTTTCTTCGCCACCAAATCCGAAGCTGCCGTCAAACAGACCATCAACAAACCATTTGAACCCAACCGGCACTTCCACCAGTTTACGGCCCAAATCTTCTACCACGCGGTCGATCATCGCACTCGATACCAGCGTTTTACCGACAGCAACCTCTTTGCCCCATTGCGGACGATGCTGGAACAGATACTGAATCGCTACCGCCAGATAATGGTTCGGGTTCATCAGACCGGCAGGCGTCACAATACCGTGACGGTCATAATCCGGGTCATTGGCAAAGGCCAGATCGAATTTATCACGCAGCGCCAGCAGACCGGCCATTGCAGATTCAGACGAGCAGTCCATACGGATCACGCCGTCATGGTCGAGATGCATAAAACGGAAAGTCTGATCGACTTCATCGTTAACCAGCGTCAGATCCAGTTGGTAATGTTCCGCGATACGCTTCCAGTATTCGATACCGGAACCGCCAAGCGGATCGACACCCAGTTTCAGACCCGCTTTCTGAATCGCAGCCATATCAACGATATCGGTCAGCCCTTCGATAAACGGCTGAACCAGATCTTTCGCTTGCAGATGGCCACTTTTCCACGCCAGATCCAGAGACTGACGTTTCACGCCTGCCAGTTTTGCGGCCAGCAATGCGTTAGCACGTTTCTCAATCACGGAAGTCAGATTAGTATCTGCCGGCCCCCCGTTGGTCGGGTTATATTTGATGCCGCCATCTTCCGGTGGGTTGTGTGAAGGCGTGATGACGATGCCATCCGCCAGCGCGCCGCCGTGACGATTATGCGTCAGAATGGCGTGCGACACCGCTGGGGTCGGCGTGAACCCGTTATCTTCCTGAACAATGACATCCACGCCATTGGCGGTCAGCACTTCCAGCACAGAGATAAACGCCGGTTCGGACAACGCATGGGTGTCTTTACCCACGTAGCACGGGCCGGTGGTACCCTGCTCTTTACGCACTTCGGCAATCGCCTGAGCAATTGCCAGGATGTGCGCTTCATTAAAGCTGTGACGCAACGCACTACCGCGATGGCCGGACGTACCAAATTTCACAGCATGTGCCGTGTTTGCCGGATCCGGTTGCAGAACGTAATACTGTGACGTTAACTGCGCCACATTGATCAAATCGCTTTGCTGAGCAGGTTGCCCTGCACGGGGGTGATTAGCCACTGGCGCTTCTCCCTTACGCTGAAATTAGAGGGTGCCGCATACTTTATCAGTCAGTTCCGCCGGGAACTGCATGAGCTGCATGATGTGTTCGATCATGCTGCGTTTGCGACCTGTGTTGGTATTCGTAATAACCCAATACGGCGTTCCGGGAACGTGTTTAGGTTTGGTATGTATGCCGTTTTGCAGCAAGGTTTGCTGGTCACCGGCAAAATAAGTCCGCGTGCGCCCGGTCAGAGAGTCGGTCGCTGTCGCAAATTCTTTAGGGTTCAGGGTATACAAGGTCGAGAGGATCAGCATAAAACGATTAACCGCTTTAGTCTGTTCTGCGTATTCGTCGGACAACAGCAGTTCACGGACGGCGCGGACTTTATCACGCGACGTCGGTGCCGCTGCGACAGCAGGTTTTTCCTGCGCAACAGTTCCGGCAATAACAGAAGTCGTCGCTGGCGCGTCAGGAGCGGTCTGACCGGCAGTAAACTTCAACATACGGCGTAAAATATCAGACGCACTTTCACCGATTGCCTGCGTGTGGCTGGCAATGTAGCGGTAGAGTTCTTCGTCAACCTCAATAGTTTTCATCTTTATCCAGTACTGTTCTTCTACTTAATTCATTCAAAAGGATTATACAAATTTCTACGCAGTAACAAACAGGGGAATTGCGCTGCAAAGTAAAATCCAGACAACTTCCCGATTTTGCTGCATGCAGGCTCCGGCCCGTTCTGTTCCTGGTAGTCAAATCCCGCTCAGGCATCTGGCAGACACTTTCTGTTTTAAAAAATTATCCGCAAGTCATGATAACCTAATGAGATTGTTTATCTGTATGAACTTCTCTATGAAATTACATTATCGCCTGCAGGAATCTGAAGTGACTGGCAGCACTGCACTGCCGGTTTTGCTTATCCACGGATTGTTCGGCACCCTGGATAATCTGGGTATTCTGGCCCGTGACCTGAGACAACAGCATAACGTGTTACAGGTGGATTTGCGTAATCATGGCCAGTCCGGACGTTCTGATGAAATGTCTTACGCCGCCATGGCACAAGATTTAGAAGAAACGCTGGATGCTGTTGGTTTCCAAAAAATCATCGTTATCGGCCATTCGATGGGCGGCAAAGCCGCGATGGCGCTGACGGCACGGATCCCCGATCGTATCGAAAAGTTGATCGCCATTGATGTCGCCCCCGTGGATTATCACGTCCGTCGTCATGATGAGATTTTCGCGGCCATTAACGCTGTGACCGACGCAAGACTCCGTGACCGCACGTCTGCCAGCGACTGTATGCGCCAGTATATAAAGGAAGACGGCGTGATCCAGTTTTTGCTTAAATCCTTCCGCCAGGGCGAATGGTGCTTCAACGTGCCCGTGCTGCTCAGTGAATACGAAACCATTACCGGCTGGGAAGATGTGCCAGCATGGGATCATCCGGCGCTGTTTATCCGCGGGAGCTTATCGCCGTATGTGCAGGATGAATATCGCGACGCGATTGCCCGCCAGTTTCCACAGGCCAAAGCGCATGTGGTGGCGGGAGCCGGTCACTGGGTGCATGCGGAAAGACCCGATGCGGTACTGCGCGCTGTGCACCGTTTCATCGATGTGGCCTGAGGTTTAACATCCTGGGGATAAATTGTGCAAAAAGTCTGCACAACTTAAGAAGTTATCATGAAATCAGGGCAATCAGGCGTTGTGAACCCCTGGGGCGCCAGTGTATGATTGCGCGCTATAATTTTGCCGCCCCGTTTTACTCACAGTGAGTCGCGGGGGGTGAATTGGGTCAGGGTTTCTTAGCCCGAAATGTGTGAAACGCTCGTCAGGAACGGCTTGCCGTTTCCCGATGTAAAAACTTCCCTGGTTGTACCTCTACCTATGGCAAAAGAACAACTGGATCGCACGACGATTGATCTGTTCGCAGATGACCGTCGTCCGGGGCGTCCAAAAACAAATCCGCTATCCCGTGATGAACAGCTCAGGATCAATAAGCGCAACCAGTTACGCCGCGATAAAGCGAGCGGCCTGCGTCGTGTGGAGCTGAAAATGAATGCCGATGCTGTTGACATGCTCAATAAGCTGGCAGAAGAACGCAATATCAGTCGTAGCGAATTGATTGAAGAGATGCTGCTGTCGCATCTTAACGGTCATGAAGGTTGATTGAAAAGCGGGTAACCCGATAAGGCTACCCGTTTGTTTTTCTTAATTATTCCACGCTAATTTACGTCTTCCCACTCAGAACGTTTCCCAGTTTTCAGCACTTTTTGCCGAAAGCCTGCCGGTATCAGGACGCAACAAGGGTGCTGAAATCGACTTCGCCGGACGTGAACCCACATTCGTGACGCTGTCTTTCAGTTTGAACGTTGCGACGGCGTTGTTGAGCAACGAAGCCTGTTCTTCCAGCGATACTGCGGCCTGTGACGCCTGTTCTACCAGTGCGGCGTTCTGTTGTGTAACGCTGTCCATTTCTGTGACCGCTACCGCTACCTGGCTGATTCCTTTACTTTGTTCGTCAGACGCAGACGCAATTTCCGCCATGATGTCGGTGACATGCGTAATTGAGCGCACCACTTCATTCATCGTCTGACCGGCGTTTTCAACAAGTTTCGAGCCGCTGTCGACGCGGGAAACCGATTCGCTGATGAGCTGTTCGATTTCTTTTGCAGCCTGCGCACTGCGTTGTGCCAGGCTGCGCACCTCGCTGGCAACCACTGCAAAACCACGCCCCTGCTCGCCTGCACGTGCTGCTTCTACTGCGGCATTCAGCGCCAGAATGTTGGTCTGGAAAGCGATGCTGTTAATCACGGAAGTGATTTCAGCAATTTTCTTCGAACTGCCGGAGATATCTTTCATGGTGCTGACCACATCCGCCACGATGTTGCCACCTTTCTGCGCAGTGGTAGAAGCTTCCATAACCAGCTGGCTGGCATGATGAGCGTTATCAGCATTGTGCTTAACCGTCGCAGTCAGTTCTTCCATGCTGGCAGCGGTTTCTTCCAGTGCAGATGCCTGCTCTTCCGTACGGGAAGATAAATCGTTGTTTCCGGCTGAAATTTCTGACGCGCCCTGATAGATGTGATTGGTGCAGTTGCGGATGGTCTGAACGGTATTCACCAGGCTAGACTGCATCAGGTTCAGTAACGGAATCAGCTTACCGGCGCAGTTTTTACCGAACTCATCCAGATAAAGTGTCAGATCGCCGCTTGCTATCACCGCGAAGTGATCACGGATTTTATCCAAGGGTTTCACCAGCGCCATGACCAGATAACGGTCAGTCAGTAATAAGATCACCAGCCCGATACCAAAGGCCGTCAGCAGAATCACTTTGCTGAATGAGGTCAGATGGGCAGACTGCCGTTGCGATGCATCAAAATCTACCGCGATCTGACCGCCGACTTTGTCCATCGAGACACCAAAACTGCGGCTCAGTGCAGGTACGGTAGTGTTGGCTAACTGGTTATATAACTCCGTGTTCTTACTGAAGGCTGCGTCGAACATTGGCGTGACGCCCTGGGTAATCAGATTTTCCCAATTGGTGATCAGTTCCTGCACGGCAACATCTTCCAGCCCCGGATGCGGCGCCGTTTTAAAATTAGCCAGTGCCTGGGTCAGCCCGGTGAGGGATTGTTTGGCGGTATCAAAAATTTCCGGACCTTTTGACGGATCGGCCTGAAGCTGTGCGACGGCACGCGTAAGGCGAGTTACGGTACGGAAATACTGATCATTTCCTTTATTGATCAGCGCCATATTATTGACCAGCTCGGTACTGTTTTTGGTATTTTGGGTCAGTGTGTCAAGGGAGGTAACGGTGTATAGGGAAACACCCGCCCACATGACACAAAAAATGCCAAGAATTGTTAACAAAGCGGCCCTGATGGTAATATTTTTTAAAAACTGCACGATATGCCTCTCTCGAAACATGACTGTTTCTGGCCTGAGGATTGAGGGGGATGCGGAGAATCAAGACAGGTAACCAGCAGGCAAGTGCCCCAGGACATGTTTGAACACCTCTCCGGGCATCGATTTCTTTATTATGTTGAGATTGCTCTCGCATCATCTATCGGCGGAATATTCTCGAAATTTAGTATTGTGACGACTTATTTCTTCAATTTGCGTTTGACCTTATTCAGCCTGAGGTTAACGCACCCTGCGTGAAAGCACACAAAGGCGATAACACTTAAAAATATTGCCCGATAAACTTATTCCCCAGCTAAGAAGGCGAGCAGAAGCATATTCTCCGCCGCACGAGTTTGCTATCATCTGCATTATTATTGCCTGCGTTGCAGAGCACTTCATTGAGAACAAGAGGTTAGGTAATCTTATGGCCGTTGTAGGTATCTTCTTTGGATCCGATACAGGTAACACCGAAAACATCGCAAAAATGATCCAGAAACAGTTGGGTAAAGATGTTGCAGAGGTGCATGACATTGCGAAGAGCAGCAAAGAGGATCTGGAAAAATTCGATATTTTGCTTATCGGTATTCCAACCTGGTATTACGGTGAAGCGCAGTGTGACTGGGACGACTTTTTCCCAACGCTGGAAGAGATAGATTTCGAAGGTAAGCTGGTTGCACTGTTTGGCTGTGGTGACCAGGAAGACTATGCCGAATATTTTTGCGATGCACTGGGCACCGTGCGCGATATCATTGAGCCACGCGGCGCAGTGATTGTCGGACACTGGCCTACCGAAGGGTATCACTTTGAAGCCTCTAAAGGCCTGGCTGATGATAAGCATTTCATAGGCCTGGCAATTGACGAAGATCGCCAGCCGGAACTGACCAGTGAACGTGTTGATGCCTGGGTGAAACAGATCACAGAAGAACTCAGCCTTTCTGAAATTATTGGCTAAAAACCCTGTTGGCCCTGAGGATTTATTCTACAATTGAAGGGCCAAACTATTACTGAAATTAACAATTTAACTGCTACAAAATTGTAACTTTCGGTCGTATCAAGGTACACTGAGTTCCTCTGTTTTTTCTATCGATCAAGTCGTTGCATTACCAATGTGACCGGCAAATTGTGATCTTTATTAACAGGCTATCGTTGACGACAATTGGCACACTTGCGTAAACGAAGAGACTAAACGAATAATTTGTGCCGCCGATGCCACAGGCTGCATGCCTCAACTTGATTAGCACATAGTAACAGGACTGAATCCGCATGACTGACAACAACACCGCACTGAAGAAAGCTGGCTTAAAAGTCACGCTTCCGCGCCTCAAAATCCTGGAAGTGCTGCAAGCGCCGGAAGGTCATCACGTTAGTGCGGAAGATCTTTACAAGCAATTAATTGATATGGGTGAAGAAATTGGCCTGGCAACGGTTTACCGCGTTCTGAACCAGTTCGACGACGCCGGTATCGTTACCCGTCATAATTTCGAAGGCGGCAAGTCCGTATTCGAACTGACTCAGCAGCATCACCACGATCACCTCATCTGCCTGGATTGCGGACGTGTAATCGAATTTCGTGATGAGTATATTGAAGGCCGTCAGCGTGAGATTGCTAAGAAACACGGCATCAAACTGACCAACCATAGTCTGTATCTCTATGGTCATTGTGAAGCAGGTGATTGCCGCGAAGATGAGTCTTTGCACAACGATAAACCTGCGCACTAATATGGCATGTGGCAACCCCGTTGCCGACAGGCTGTGAATTCATTAACCGCTGAAAAGCGGTTTTTTTATGTCTGGATTTCAGCAACCCTAAAAAAACCCCGGCACGCCGGGGTTTGATTTCTGCGATTCGTTTTACGGTTTCGGAGCGTTATTGGCCCGGATTTCCTGCCATATCTTTCCGCAATCTGCGGCATACGCCTGACCATTACCGGTTTTGCGTGCCGTAAGACACTGCTGGTAATCCACCACGCGAACCGTTTCCTGTTCCGCAAATTTTTGGTGGGCTTTTTCCTGTTTCAGCACATTCAGCACCGCCTGACAGGATGCCAGTTTATCCGGATTGCCTTCCGCTGTATTAATACAGGCGCTGTAAGCCTCACGCGTTTTGGATATTTCAGCCTGACCGGCTGTCGGCGCACAACCCGCCAGCAGAACAGCGGATACCACGGTCATCAATAATTTATTCATCGACATAGCGACCTCAGAAAATAGTGAATGGAGCGATAACGATGAATTTCACGTCTTTTTCATCCTGGAAAATATTGCCGTATCCGCCGCCCCAGCTTGGAATATCCGAATGATTGTCATACTGGGTGTAATGCAGTTTGAACAATGTCCCTTTCGCACGGCCTTCCTGAATGGTGTACAGCGCATCCAGACTCCAGGCGCTTTCTTTCAGGCGCTGACTCTGGTCGTAAGCCGCGTTAGTGCTCGGCCTGGCATCCCATGCATAAACATAGGAGCCACCGACGGCTAAGCCCGGTAAATCCCATTTTGCCAGGTCATACAACACGCCTGCATATACTGCTTTTTCACCGTTAGCGTTGAAGTCCGAACGGTTGTCCCACCACACATCAAGACGGCCGTTTGAAGAGGAATACGTCGGCGTCATACGTTGCAGGAAGTAACCCTGGTTCCCTTCCGCTTTCACCATCGTCCCTTCCAGACGCCAGTTGAACTGACCCGTGGTATAGCCGAAAGTTAATGCCTGCAACCAGGCCAGACCATCATACAAACTGTTTGGATCATTTTTGTCGCTGATACGATCTTCTGCCCCATAGAACTGATAGCTGGTAGTCAGCGGATTGCCCAGCAAATCTATTTTGTACGAGGCTTTGCCAAAGTACTGATCGACATAACTTTCAGCCTGACCAAACGCGCCTTCCAGCACGAAGTCATTTTTAAAGTCATATTTCGCACCGAGGGAGTGAATATAAGAAACGCCGGTTTTCTTATCATTCTGGCGGAAATCATCCATTTCCAGATGCCAGGGCGATTTATATTCGTCGGCCCACATATAGGAGAAACTCAGTTCACCCGCATCACCGAAATCATGTTTATACCCGGCTTCCGCACCGCGATAAGTCCCCGGCATGAAGCTCCAGTGCGGTGCGATCAACGTCTGCCCTGTGGGCTGAATATAGCCCGCATGTCCCCAGAATCCGCCATATTTAAATTTACCGGCCGCTTTGTAGAGACTGACCCCGCCTTTATCACCTGAGTAATCCTCGTCATAAGCGTGGTTTTTAGAAGAGAATGCAATTTCGTTTGGATGAGTGCTGTCACTGGCTTCGGCTAATTCAATGGCGGTGAAGGCCGCAACGTCGATACCGAACATGTCCCAGGCATAACCAGAGGAAAAATCGAGATTCAGGTTAGCAGTGGAGTGTGAAAGGTTAGTCGCGTATTTGTTGTAGTCGGAATTATTGACGGTGACTTTTGAGCCATCCGGACGGGTTTCTTCTTTGGTTTTGTTCAAATCTTTGCGGTCACGTTCACGCTGCCAGTAATACACGCCACCGGTCAGTGTGGAATCATCGATAAAACCGGCCGCGCTGGCCTCGTGTGAAAACATCATTCCGCCACTCAGTAAAGTGCCGGCGAGAGAATACATGGCAGGTTTCAGGTAAGCCGATCCCCTGCCCCTGTTAAGGTGCTTATGCATAGAGATTCCTCATTTTGACTAAAAATTTCGTGCAAAACCCAAACGGGTATCAAAATCGGCCGTCAGAGACGTAACCGGTTAAATCAACATTAAGAGTATTTTTCGCGACGCGAATTATCAATGGGTAATTAATCATTGATCATCGAAGTATGACAAAGTGCACATAAAGATGAAAAAATGTAACTATATGTCTTAAGGCAGGATCAGACCGACAGATTATTTAAATAGAGAGAATAAACAAGTCACTAAGTTTTACTGAGGAAAGGTTAAAACGTTTCAGCCACGGAAAGCACTGGAAATGAGCGTTTAAAAATCATACATCGGGAACACATTAATTCGCGACGAAAACCAATTTTTTGCAGTAGCAAAATAAAACCCGGACATAAAAAAACGCAGCCTGAGCTGCGTTTTTAAAACCTTATCGCGATGACTTTTATGCGACCGGTTTACTTGCCCATGTATCACGCAGGCCCACGGTACGGTTAAATACCAGATGTTCCGCGCCGGAGTAGCGACTGTCAGCGCAGAAATAACCTTCACGCTCGAACTGCAGGCTGATTTCAGCCTGAGCAGCCACCAGCGACGGTTCAACAAAACCGTGCGCAATCACCAGAGACTCCGGGTTGATTGTGGTCAGGAAATCTTCTGCCTGCCCGGGGTTGGCAACATTGAACAGACGGTCATACAAGCGGAACTCAGCCGGTTTACCTTCTGAAGCCGAAACCCAGTGGATCACACCTTTCACCTTGCGGCCATCGGCAGGATCTTTACTGAGGGTGTCGATATCGTAAGAGCAGAAAATCGTGGTGATATTCCCTTCTGCGTCTTTCTCGATACGTTCTGCTTTGATCACATAGGCATTACGCAGACGCACTTCTTTGCCCAACACCAGACGCTTGTACTGTTTATTGGCTTCTTCACGGAAATCGGCCTGATCGATGTAAATCTCACGGGTAAACGGTACTTCGCGGCTGCCCATTTCCGGTTTGTTCGGATGGTTCGGCATCTTCACCCACTGCACAGCATCACCCGTAAAGTTTTCAATGATCACTTTAACCGGATTGATCACTGCCATAGCGCGCGGTGCATTCTCGTTCAGATCGTCACGGATACAGGATTCCAGCGCCATCATTTCAACGTTGTTATCCTGCTTGGTCACACCGATACGACGGCAGAATTCACGGATTGAAGCAGCGGTGTAACCCCGGCGACGCAGGCCCGACACCGTCGGCATACGCGGATCGTCCCAGCCTTCAACAATCTTCTCCGTTACCAACAGGTTCAGCTTACGCTTGGACATGATGGAATATTCTAGATTCAGACGGGAGAATTCGTACTGACGCGGGTGGCAGGGAATAGAAATATTATCCAGCACCCAGTCGTAGAGACGACGGTTATCCTGGAATTCCAGCGTACACAGCGAATGGGTGATCCCTTCCAGCGCATCGGAAATGCAGTGGGTAAAATCGTACATCGGATAGATGCACCATTTTTTACCGGTCTGGTGGTGTTCTGCGAACTTAATACGGTACAGAACCGGATCACGCATGACAAAGAATGGCGAGGCCATGTCGATTTTAGCACGCAGACAGGCAGCGCCTTCAGCGAACTCACCGTTACGCATTTTTTCAAACAGCGCAATATTCTCTTCTACGCTACGATCGCGATACGGGCTGTTTTTACCCGGCGACGTCAGTGAACCGCGGTATTCACGGATCTGCTCAGGAGACAGTTCATCCACATACGCCAGACCTTTGTTGATCAGTTCCAGCGCGTAAGCATGCAGTTGATCAAAATAGTCCGAGGAGTAATGAATATCGCCGCTCCAGTCGAAACCTAACCACTGAACGTCGTGTTTGATCGACTCAACGAATTCGATATCTTCTTTTGCCGGATTGGTATCGTCAAAACGCAGATTGCACTGCCCCTGATAGTCTTGTGCAATGCCGAAATTCAGGCAGATAGATTTCGCATGACCGATATGCAGATAACCATTAGGCTCAGGCGGGAAACGGGTGCGAACGGTATTATGTTTCCCGGTCGCCAGATCTTCATCAATAATCTGACGGATAAAATTTGTTGGGCGGGCTTCAGCCTCACTCATTGTGCAATTCCTCTACGCAACATTGACTCTACGGATAACCGCTTATGTTCCAACAAGCCACGTCGGGAAACAACCGTTAGTTGCATAAAATCGTGGTTATCTCTGCTGCGTCTGTTCTCAGGCAATAAAAAAGCGGGAAGAGATCGCTCTCTTCCCGCTGTCACTCCGTCAACCTGTTACGCCATCTGGCGAATTATTTGCTCTGGATGTCGAACAGCTTGGTCTGTCCCGCGACCACGGAACCACTGGCCAGTGAGACCACACCGGTATAATCATCAATATTACTGACGACGACCGGGCTTATCATTGAACGGGCATTGGCGTTCAGATAATCCAGATCCAGTTCGAGCACAGGCTGACCGGCGGTGACTGTTGCGCCTTCCTCGACCAGTCGGGTAAAGCCCTGTCCGTTCAGCGCCACAGTATCAATCCCCATATGCACCACGATCTCAGCACCGGAAGTGGTTTCCAGGCAGAAAGCATGATTGGTATTGAAGATTTTCACGACGGTGCCCGCGGCTGGCGATACCACAATTTTATCGGTAGGACGAATAGCGACACCATCACCTACGGCTTTGCTGGCAAAGGCTTCATCAGGCACCTGATCCAGCGCGACGATATCACCCGTTACCGGAGATACTAAAGTTTCCACTACCGTTTTCACGCTGTTTGGCACGGCCTGAGGTGCAGTTTTGACAGCAGCAACCGGCTCAGCCGTTGCAACACCTGCGGCGACTGGCCCGCGAGCCATCACTTTTTTCATTGCATCAGCCAGAGATTCAGCTTTTGCACCCACAATAACCTGAATGCTTTGTTTATTCAGACGAACAATTCCTGACGCACCCAGACGTTTACAGGCAGCATCATCAACGGTGCCCGCATCTTTTACATTCAGACGCAGACGGGTAATACAGGCGTCAATACCTTTGAAGTTGTCAGAACCGCCCAGCGCACCGATGTAACTCAGCGCCAGCTGGTTCAGACCTTCTTCTGTATTGCTGTTCGCTTCCGGCTCACCGATATGCTCAACGTCGTCTTCACGACCCGGCGTTTTCAGGTTGAACATGCGGATAATTACGCTAAACAGAACAAAGTAGATGACGAAGAACACGACGCCCATCACCAGCAACATCCAGACGTTTTTGCTGGCTGCTGGCAGGTTGTACATCAACGCATAGTCGATGGCACCTGCGGAGAAGGAGAAGCCGGCGTGGATACCCAACGCTGTCGCAATGTACAGGCTGACCCCGGTAAGGATAGCGTGGACTAAATACAGTAGCGGAGCCAGGAACATGAACAGGAATTCTAATGGCTCGGTCACACCGGTCAGGAATGCGGTCACCGCGACTGAAACCAGCATACCGCCAACCAACGAACGACGCTCTTTCGGTGCAGCGAAGTACATGGCACATGCTGCGCCTGGCAGACCGAACATCATGATTGGGAAGAAGCCGGACATGAACATCCCTGCAGTGCCGTCACCCGCGTAGAAGCGGTTGATGTCACCGTGGAATACAGTACCCGCAGCGTTAGTGAAGTCACCAATCTGGAACCATGCGATGGTGTTCAGAACCTGATGCAGACCGGTTGGGATCAGCAAACGGTTTACGAAACCAAAGATACCTGCACCGAATGCACCAGCACCTACGATCCACTCCCCACCCGCACGGATTGCATCCTGCACCGGAGGCCAGACGTAACCGAAGATAGCGGCCAGAATCAGACAGAAGAAGCCGGTTGCGATAGGAACGAAGCGTTTCCCACCGAAGAAACTCAGGAAGTCAGGCAGTTTGATATCAGACCAGCGGTTGTAAACCATACCGCCCACCAGACCGGTGATAATACCGGCCAGCACGCCCATGTTTACCGCAGGGTTGATGGTGATCATCGCTTTAGTCAGGATGAAGTAACCAATACCACCTGCTAATGCTGCTGCCCCGGCATTGTCTTTAGACCAGCTGGATGCCACACCAATAGCAAAAATTAATGCGAGGTTATCGAAAATCCCGCCACCGGCTTGCGCGATGAAAGGCATATTAAGAAGATCAGGCTGACCGAAACGCAGCAATAAAGCAGCGACTGGCAGTACGGCTATCGGCAGCTGTAGCGCTCTGCCTAAACGCTGAAAGAATCCAAGAATATTCACATTTCCCCCTATCCGCCGTCAGGCGAATCACCTAAGTAGTTTAATTAGTATGGTTACTACCTTTACATTTACCGTTCCGATTTAACCAACTGCACTTATAACTAACAGCAATGCGAGTGTAAAAAGATTATTTCGTATCGCAAATTAAAACCTCTCTTTTTGTGAGAATCGTCACCAAAAAGAGGTGATAACATGCCATTTTACTGGTCAAGACACCAAACTTATTTTATCATTAAAAAAATCCAGACGGCATTGTGCCACTCATAAACCGTTGCGGTGGTTTACGCTTAACAAAACCGCCTTTGAACCGACGAACTTAGTTTTTGCTTTGACTACCTATATCCGAGTCATTGACGTTGCAGACAGAGAGCAGTCAATACCCCCTGCTACGCCAAGGACAAAGGATATCAACAGTATATTCAATATTCTGAAACTCGAGGTATCTGATGAGACTTATTCCGTTAAACACCCCCACTGAAGTTGGCAAATGGGCTGCACGTCATATCGTTGAACGCATCAACGCGTTTAAACCCACTGCAGACCGTCCTTTTGTATTAGGCTTACCAACCGGGGGTACCCCGCTCGAAGCTTACAAGCATTTAATCGCTATGCATAAAGCAGGCCAGGTTAGCTTTAAGCATGTAGTGACTTTCAACATGGACGAATATGTCGGCCTGCCGCAGGAACACCCTGAGAGCTACCATACGTTTATGTACAAAAACTTCTTTGACCACGTTGATATTCCACGCGAAAACATCAATCTTCTGAATGGTAACGCACCCGACGTCAACGAAGAATGCCGCCAGTACGAAGCGAAAATTAAGTCTTACGGCAAAATTAACCTGTTTATGGGTGGCGTGGGCAACGACGGGCATATCGCATTCAACGAACCGGCTTCTTCTCTGGCTTCCCGTACCCGTATCAAAACCCTGACGCATGAAACCCGTATCGCGAACTCACGTTTCTTCGACAATGATGTCTCTCAGGTGCCAAAATACGCCCTGACCGTGGGTGTTGGCACACTGCTGGATGCGGAAGAAGTGATGATTCTGGTCACTGGTCATGCTAAAGCGCAGGCACTGGAAGCGGCTGTTGAAGGTAATATCAACCACATGTGGACCATCAGTTGCCTGCAATTGCACGCAAAAGCCGTTATGGTGTGTGATGAACCTTCCACCATGGAACTGAAAGTCAAAACTGTTAAATATTTCCGCGAGTTAGAAGCGGAAAATATGAAAAACCTTTAATTAATTGAGTCCCCGAAAGCATTGGAGTTGCAGCAAGACGGCAACTGAACGAATCTCCGGGAGCTTACTCAAGTAAGTGACCGGAGTGAGTGAAGGCAGCCAACGCCGCTGCGGCTCAAAGGATTTAGGGGAATGGGGGCATGATGTACGCATTGATTGAGGGCCGGGTCTATACCGGTCATGACGTTCTGGATAACCACGCGGTAGTGATTGCCGATGGCAAAATCGAACGTGTCTGCCCGGTGAGTGAATTGCCGGCGAATGTGGAAACCCGCAGTCTGGATGGTGCCATTCTTGCCCCCGGATTTATCGATCTGCAACTTAATGGTTGTGGCGGTGTGCAGTTCAACGATTCACTGGAAGCGATTTCAGTAGAAACGTTAGAAATCATGCAGAAAGCCAATGAAAAATCCGGATGTACCAGTTTCTTGCCGACGCTCATTACCTGTAGCGATGACTACATGAAACACGGCATTAGCGTCATGCGCACCTATCTGGAAAAGTATCCAAATCAGGCATTGGGCCTGCATCTGGAAGGACCGTACCTCAGCCCGCTGAAAAAAGGCACGCATAATCCGGCCTTTATCCGGCTGCCAGACAGCGCAATGATTGATTTCCTGTGCGCCAATGCGGATGTAATTACCCAACTGACGCTCGCACCTGAACAGGTTGATGCAAAATATATCCGCCAGTTGCATGAAGCAGGAATCGTCATTTCCGCAGGTCATTCAAATTCAACCTATGCTGAAGCACGTGCCGGTTTTGCCGCAGGTATCAGCTTTGCTACGCACCTTTATAATGCAATGCCTGCTATCACAGGTCGTCAGCCTGGTCTTATTGGTGCAATTTTTGATACGCCGGAAGTGTATACCGGCGTGATCGCTGACGGTCTGCATGTCGACTGGGCGAATATCCGCAACGCGAAAAAGCTCAAAGGTGAGAAGCTGGTGCTGGTCACCGACGCAACTGCCCCTGCTGGCGCGAATATTGATGAGTTCATTTTTGCCGGTAAAACAATATACTACCGTGACGGACTCTGTGTGGACGAAAACGGAACACTGAGCGGCTCGGCCCTGACAATGATTGAAGCGGTGCAAAACAGCGTCGAACATGTCGGGATTGCTCTGGATGAAACGCTGCGTATGGCAACGCTTTATCCGGCACGCGCTATTGGTGTTGCCGATCAACTGGGCAGCATCGAAGCAGGAAAAGTCGCTAACCTCACCGCGTTCACTCATGATTTTAAAATCACAAAAACTATCGTTAATGGTGACGAAGTTTAATTGAGCGGATAAAAGCATTGATGACAACTGGCGGACAGCAGGCACAAATCGGCAACGTTGATCTGGTGAAGCAGTTAAACGGCGCGGCGGTTTACCGCCTGATTGACCAACAAGGTCCCATTTCGCGCATTCAGATTGCTGACATGAGTCAGTTAGCGCCCGCCAGTGTCACCAAAATCACCCGACAATTACTTGAGCGCGGGCTGATTAAAGAAGTTGACCAGCAGGCTTCCACCGGGGGTCGGCGCGCGATTTCTATCATCACCGAAACCCGCCCTTTCCATACCGTCGCAGTGCGTCTTGGTCGTCATGATGCGACGATTACACTCTATGATCTCAGCGCCAAATCTCTGGCCGAACAACATTACGCCCTGCCCGAACGGACTCAGGAAACCCTCGAAAATGCCCTGTTCGAGGCGATTGCGCAATTCATCGAATTTAATCAGCGCAAAATTCGCGAACTGATTGCCATTTCCGTCATCCTTCCGGGGCTGGTCGATCCGAATAAAGGCATCGTGCGCTACATGCCACATATCAGCGTGGGCGCGTGGAAATTAGTCGATGCGCTGGAGGCCCGGTTTAAAGTTACCAGCTTTGTTGGCCACGATATCCGCAGCCTGGCACTTGCCGAGCATTACTTTGGTGCTACCCGCGACTGCCAGGACTCTATTTTGGTTCGTTTACATCGCGGTACCGGTGCCGGAATCATCGTTAACGGCCAGATTTTTCTCGGCAGTAACGGCAACGTCGGTGAAATTGGCCATATACAGATCGACCCGCTGGGCGAACGCTGTCATTGCGGTAATTTCGGCTGTCTGGAAACCGTTGCGGCTAACGCTGCCATCGAAAATCGGGTACGTCATTTACTGACACAAGGTTATGCCAGCAAACTCAGCCTGAACGATTGCTCAATTTCGGCGATCTGCAAAGCCGCCAACCGCCACGATCCGCTGGCAACCGAAGTCATCGAACACGTTGGCCGCCAGTTGGGTAAAGGTGTCTCGATCGCGATAAACCTGTTTAATCCGCAAAAAGTGGTGATAGCCGGCGAAATTACCGAAGCCGATAAAGTGCTGCTTCCGGCGATTCAGAACTGTATAAATGCGCAGGTTCTGAAAGATTTCCGGCGTAATTTACCCGTTGTGACGTCCGCCCTGAATCATCAGTCAGCGATTGGTGCGTTTGCCCTGGTTAAACGGGCAATGTTAAATGGCGTTCTGTTACAGCGCCTGATGGAAAATTAAGACGTGCTATAGTATCTGGCTGCCAGAAATGGGACTGAAAATGTGGGTTTGGAAATCATGACGATAAAGAACGTAATTTGTGACATTGATGGCGTGCTGTTGCACGACAATACCGCAGTACCCGGTGCCGACCGTTTTCTGGCGCGGATTCAGGAACAGGGGATGCCTTTGGTCATTCTCACTAACTACCCTTCCCAGACAGCACAAGATCTGGCAAACCGTTTCAGCGCTGCCGGTCT
The DNA here is from genome assembly GCF_004195095.1 of Rahnella sp. CFA14(1/10). Classification (NCBI taxonomy): domain Bacteria; kingdom Pseudomonadati; phylum Pseudomonadota; class Gammaproteobacteria; order Enterobacterales; family Yersiniaceae; genus Rahnella; species Rahnella sp. CFA14(1/10). The sequence goes on from NZ_SEWS01000001.1 coordinate 689,706, forward strand.
TGACGTGCCTGAAAGTGCTTTTTTCACTTCCGCCATGGCCACCGCTGATTTTCTCAAACGTCAGGAAGGCAAAAAAGCCTATGTCGTCGGCGAAGGTGCCCTGATTCATGAATTATATAAAGCCGGTTTTACCATTACCGATATCAATCCTGATTTCGTGATTGTCGGTGAGACCCGTTCTTATAACTGGGACATGATCCATAAAGCCGCCTATTTTGTGGCAAACGGCGCGCGCTTTATCGCAACAAATCCTGATAATCACGGGCACGGTTTTGTACCGGCCTGCGGTGCGTTGTGTGCACCTATCGAAAAAATCACCGGACGCCAGCCGTTTTATGTCGGCAAACCGAGTCCGTGGATTATCCGTTCGGCACTCAATAAAATGCAGGCGCATTCCGAAGATACCGTCATCGTGGGTGATAATCTGCGGACTGACATTCTGGCGGGCTTCCAGGCAGGTCTGGAAACCGTTCTGGTGCTGACCGGCGTTTCCACACTCAATGATATAGAGGGCATGCCTTTCCGCCCGACCTGGATTTACCCTTCCGTGGCCGACATTGACGTGATTTAAGCCTTTCCGTTAACTGCCTGAAAACGAGTCTGAATTTTTATTCAGGCTCTTTTTTTTGACCTTTTCGCCTGATTTTTATCCACTTTTCTCTTTTTTTGAATCCTCCTCAATTTTTGACGATTAAATTAATAATCCGCTAATTAAACACCCTAAAAATTGATAATCCATCAAAGATAACCCGTCATCAACCAACTATTTATCAGAAGAGCGTTAAACCGCTTGCACAACATGGGGGTTTTGACGCATTTTCATAGTCAGCAACACAACAACGCCGGGTTAAAACTGAAAGAACGGCAACGTTGATCCTCATTCGTAATCATAAAAATGACAGCCAGAGAAACGTCGTTAGGGAGAAAGTAATATGTGTTCAATTTTCGGTGTGCTCGATATCAAAACTGACTCTGTCGAGCTGCGCAAAAAAGCGCTGGAACTGTCGCGCCTGATGCGTCACCGCGGACCCGACTGGTCCGGTGTGTTTGCCAGCGATAAAGCCATTCTGTCGCATGAGCGTCTGTCTATTGTCGACGTCAACAACGGCGCACAACCTTTGTACAACGCGGCACACACGCATGTTCTGGCTGTTAATGGCGAAATCTACAACCACCAGGCTTTGCGCGCTGAACTGGGCGATAAGTATGAATTCCAGACTGCGTCTGACTGTGAAGTTATTCTGGCGTTGTATCAGGAAAAAGGCCCTGCCTTCCTCGATGAATTGCAAGGCATGTTCGCCTTCATCCTTTATGACACCGAAAAAGACGCGTATCTGATTGGCCGTGACCACTTAGGCATCATCCCGCTGTATATGGGTTATGACGAATACGGCAACATGTATGTGGCTTCAGAGATGAAAGCGCTGGTGCCGGTATGCCGCACCATCAAAGAATTCCCGGCAGGCAGTTATTTGTGGAGCCAGGACGGTGAAATTCGCGAATACTACCAGCGCGACTGGTTTGACTTCGACAATGTCAAAGACAACGTGACCGACGCCACAGCGCTGAAAGATGCGCTGGAAGAATCGGTGAAAAGTCATCTGATGTCTGATGTGCCTTACGGCGTCCTGCTATCCGGTGGCCTGGATTCCTCTGTAATTTCTGCCATTACCAAGAAATTTGCCGGCCGCCGTATCGAAGATAAAGATCAGAGCGAAGCCTGGTGGCCGCAGTTGCACTCCTTTGCCGTCGGCCTGCAAGGTTCCCCGGACCTGCGTGCAGCTCAGGAAGTGGCAAACCATTTGGGTACCGTGCACCACGAAATTCATTTCACCGTGCAGGAAGGTCTGGATGCGATCCGCGACGTGATTTATCACATCGAAACTTACGATGTCACGACGATCCGCGCGTCAACACCAATGTATCTGATGTCGCGTAAAATCAAAGCGATGGGTATCAAGATGGTGTTGTCCGGCGAAGGGGCGGACGAAGTCCTCGGTGGTTATCTGTATTTCCACAAAGCGCCGAATGCCAAAGAATTCCACGAAGAAACTGTACGTAAATTACTGGCTCTGCACATGTATGACTGTGCGCGTGCCAACAAAGCGATGTCAGCCTGGGGTGTGGAAGCCCGCGTACCGTTCCTGGATAAAAAATTCCTCGACGTCGCAATGCGTATCAACCCAAAAGACAAAATGTGCGGTAATGGCAAGATGGAAAAGCATATCCTGCGTGAATGTTTCGAGTCTTATCTGCCACACAGCGTTGCATGGCGTCAGAAAGAACAATTCTCTGATGGTGTAGGTTACAGCTGGATCGATACTTTAAAAGAAGTGGCCTCTCAGCAGATCACCGATCAACAGCTCGAAACTGCACATTTCCGTTTCCCGTATAACACACCAACATCAAAAGAAGGCTACCTGTATCGTACGATTTTTGAAGAACTGTTCCCGGTGCCAAGTGCGGCAGAATGTGTGCCTGGCGGTCCGTCAGTAGCCTGTTCTTCAGCGAAAGCGATCGAGTGGGATGAAGCATTCAAAAACATGGACGATCCGTCAGGCCGTGCTGTTGGCGTGCATCAGTCCGCCTACAAATAACCGATTTACCGGTAAATCTCCTTATAGCAAACGGGCCTCTCAGGGCCCGTTTTTTTATGAGGAAAGCCAGTAAAAATAATGTCTTTTGCCCAATTAATCACCAGAGTGGTTATAAGCCAGACAAATGGACGCCCTCCGGCCTTTTTCTCCAAAAAAGGTGTTGACGCAAAACGGTCATATACGCATAATGCGCCCCGCAACGCCGATGAAGGTAGCGCGAAAAAAGATGGCTACGTAGCTCAGTTGGTTAGAGCACATCACTCATAATGATGGGGTCACAGGTTCGAATCCCGTCGTAGCCACCATCTTTTTGCGGGAGTGGCGAAATTGGTAGACGCACTAGATTTAGGTTCTAGCGCCGCAAGGTGTGCGAGTTCAAGTCTCGCCTCCCGCACCATTTCCAGACATCGGTAGCACAGTTGGGGTATCGCCAAGCGGTAAGGCACTGGTTTTTGATACCAGCATTCCCAGGTTCGAATCCTGGTACCCCAGCCATTTTCTTACCTTTCACATTGTTATATTGATGTGGTTGTGAGGAAAATCCAGTTTGAAGAAGTTGTACTGTTGGGGTATCGCCAAGCGGTAAGGCACTGGTTTTTGATACCAGCATACCCTGGTTCGAATCCAGGTACCCCAGCCATACTTCTTTCTGTATAATTGGTAAGCACTTGAAATTTATTATTAAGTTAGTTAAATTAGTGCTTGAAGTTTTGAAGTAAGTCAGTAAAATTTGGCTACGTAGCTCAGCTGGTTAGAGCACATCACTCATAATGATGGGGTCACAGGTTCAAATCCCGTCGTAGCCACCATTTTACTTGCAGTACACTGCTCAAAAGGTAGTGAGAAACAAAATTGGGGTGTCGCCAAGCGGTAAGGCTCTGGTTTCTGATACCAGCATACCCAGGTTCGAATCCTGGCACCCCAGCCACATTAGAAAGGCCTGCTTTTTAGCAGGCCTTTTGCTTTTCTACACTTCTACTATCCTGCAAAAAAGGCCGGCAAAGGTGTTCATCGCCAGCCTTTAGGTTGTTAAATCCCTAAAGCATATTTCAGCGCTTTGATTTTCAGCACACCTGCACGTTGAGCAGTCATCAGCGCCAGATTACGCAATGCTTTCACCGGCGGCAGATCATTGCTGAAGGCGGTGTAGAATAAATCCATCCCGCTTTGCATCAGCAGATTATCCAGACGACGCTGGCGCTGATAGCGCCGCAACACTTTTTCGCTGCTCCAGGCTTCATTATGGTCACGTGCCTTCTCCAGCACCGATAATAACGCTTCCACGTCGCGGTACCCCAGGTTCACGCCCTGCCCGGCCAGCGGATTAATGGTATGTGCCGCGTCACCCACCAGCGCCAGCCCCGGTAAGACATAACGCTGAGCGTGGCGTCGAACCAGCGGAAACGCACCTGCAGATATTGCTTTCACCGTGCCCAGACGTGCCGGGAAGGCCTGCATCACTTCTGTCGTGAGCTGCTGCATATTCAGCGTTTTCAGGTAACGGATACGCTGCGGGCTGTCATACCAGACCAGCGAGGCCTGATTGCCGGACAATGGCAGAAACGCCCGCGGGCCGGAAGGGAAAAATTGCTGCCACGTCACGTCCTGATCCGGCGTGGCAGTTTCGACATTAATCAGCATGCAGTGCTGACGGTATTCCCACCCGTCCACCCCAATTCCCGCCAGCTGGCGCACCAGGGAGTTCGCACCGTCGGCGGCAATAACCAGTTTCGTGCGCAGCAAATCCCCGGTAGTCAGTTGCAGTGACCAGGTTTTATCACCGTGCTGCAAAAGATGGCGTAACTTTGCCGGACAAAAACGGGTCAGATTGTTATGGGCATCGAACTGTTGCCACAGCGCGAGCTGAAGTACCCGATTTTCGACCATGAAGCCCAGTTCCGGTAATCCGAGGGATTGCGCATCGAATTTCACTTCAGAGCCGTCCGCTTCCCAGGTTTCCAGACGGCGGTACGGTACTGAGCGCATTTTTTCAACCGCATCCCACGCTCCCAGTTTCTGTAAAAAGCGTACTGATGCGCAACCAATCGCGGAGATGCGCAAATCAGCGCGCGCTGACGGGTCAAATCCGGCAGGCGCTTCGTTCTCTATCAGTGCGACCTGCAATCCCTGCTGCGCCATCCCCAGTGCGGCTGCAGCACCAACCATGCCGCCACCGACAATCACTGCATCAAATGTCTTATCAGAATTATTCATTGTGTTCCGGCTTTCTGTTCGGTTCATTATGCGAAGTGTACCGGATTTTTGTGTCAGCATCAGGGCCTAAGCTGTTTTCCTGCACTGGTCAGCACCGGAGTGAGGGTTTACAATAGCCCCCCTGAATAGGCTATGCACTGCGGCACTGCCGATCTAACGTTCCCCCGTATTGAGTACTGACACGCTGATGACTAAAAAACTGCACATAAAAACCTGGGGCTGCCAGATGAATGAATATGATTCATCCAAAATGGCTGACCTTCTCGACAGCACCCATGGTTACCAGCTGACGGATAACGCTGATGAAGCAGATATCCTGCTGCTGAACACCTGCTCAATAAGGGAAAAAGCGCAGGAGAAAGTGTTCAGCCTGCTCGGACACTGGAAATTACTGAAAAAGAAAAACCCGGATATCATCATCGGCGTCGGGGGTTGCGTTGCGTCGCAGGAAGGAGAAATGCTGCGTAAACGTGCGCCTTGCGTCGACATCGTCTTCGGCCCGCAAACTCTGCACCGTTTGCCGGAAATGGTGAACCATGTACGCGGCACCAAAAGCCCGGTCGTGGACATCAGCTTTCCTGAAATTGAAAAATTTGACCGCCTGCCGGAACCCCGCGCAGACGGCCCGACAGCCTTTGTTTCCATCATGGAAGGCTGTAATAAATATTGCAGCTTCTGTGTGGTGCCTTACACCCGTGGCGAAGAAGTTAGCCGCCCGTGCGATGATGTCCTGTTTGAAGTCGCGCAACTGGCCGCACAAGGCGTGCGTGAGGTTAATCTGCTGGGTCAGAACGTTAACGCCTATCGTGGTGAGGCCTTTGATGGCGGCGTCTGTACCTTCGCGGAATTGCTGCGTCTGGTGGCGGCCATTGACGGCATTGACCGTATCCGTTTCACGACCAGCCATCCGGTCGAATTTACTGATGATATCATCGAGGTATATAAAGACACGCCAGAAGTCGTGAGCTTCCTGCACCTGCCGATCCAGAGCGGTTCCGATCGTATACTGACGATGATGAAACGCCCTCATACGGTGCTGGAATACAAATCGACGATCCGTAAATTACGCGCCGCGCGCCCCGATATTCATTTCAGTTCAGATTTCATCATCGGTTTTCCTGGCGAAACGAACGAAGATTTTGAACGTACGATGGATCTGATTGCGCAGGTCAATTACGACGTCAGTTTCAGCTTTATCTATTCTCCGCGTCCTGGTACACCGGCAGCCGACATGATTGATGATGTGAGCATGGACGAGAAGAAACAACGTCTGGCGCTGTTACAGGACCGAATTACCCAGCAGGTTATGCGTTTCAGCCGCGCCACGCTGGGCACCGTTCAGCGCATTCTGGTGGAAGGGACATCCCGCAAGAACATTATGGAACTGACGGGCCGGACCGAATGTAACCGCGTGGTCAATTTCGAAGGTACGCCGGATATGATTGGTAAGTTCGTTGATGTCGAAATTGTCGATGTTTATGCCAATTCGCTGCGCGGTGTGGTTGTCCGCACGGAAGAACAGATGGCGCTTCGCCTGCATGAATCTCCGCAATCTGTTATCGAACGCACCCGTAAAGAAAATGAATTGGGCGTTGGAGTGTATCAACCCTAAACCATCAGAAAGAGGCATTACCTTAAAACAACAGGGCGCTCCGGCGTCCTGTTTCTTTTGAAATTTTCGGTAATAACTTCATCACAAGGGTTTAATTTTCCAGCAAAGGCCGCATATCCGGATGAAGGTACCTGCAACGGCTGCCACCGTGCAGCATATTTTGCCAAGGGCATGTATTATTAACTCAGGTATGGTTGACGGCTGAAAGTAGTTATCAGCCGGGTGTTTAATAAAACGTACCCGAAATAATTCGAGTTGCAGTAAGGCGGCAAATTCGGGTGAGTGAATACAGCCAACGCATCTGCGGCTTGAAATATGAAGGGTAAACTGGTCCGAAGCGACCCAAAGGATTCGTTTGAACGTTGTAACACAAGAGATTTTACTGGAGCCCGAAGACAACCAGCGTTTGCTGAGCCTGTGCGGGCCGTTTGATGACAATATCAAACAACTGGAACGCCGGTTGGGCGTTGAAATCAACCGTCGTGATAACACGTTTAAATTGGTCGGAAAGAGCCTGCCTGTTGCGGCAGCCGCCGACATCCTGCGTGATTTATACGTAGACACTGCGCCGCTGCGCGGTGAAATCCAGGATATTGATCCTGAAAAAATTCATCTGGCGATCAAAGAAAGCCGTGTGCTGGAACAAACGGCAGAAAGCGTACCTGATTTCGGCAAGGCCGTGATCATCAAGACCAAGCGTGGCATGGTAAAGCCGCGCACGCCTAATCAGGCGCAGTATATTGCCAACATTCTCGACCACGATATTACCTTCGGGATTGGCCCTGCGGGGACCGGTAAAACCTATCTGGCCGTGGCTGCTGCAGTGGATGCCCTGGAGCGTCAGGAAGTACGTCGTATCCTGCTGACCCGTCCTGCCGTTGAAGCGGGTGAAAAACTGGGATTCCTGCCCGGCGATCTCAGTCAGAAAGTCGATCCCTATCTGCGCCCGCTGTATGACGCATTATTTGAAATGCTCGGCTTTGAGAAAGTTGAAAAACTGATTGAGCGCAACGTTATTGAAGTCGCCCCGCTGGCTTATATGCGTGGCCGTACATTGAACGACGCCTTTATTATCCTTGATGAAAGCCAGAACACTTCGATTGAACAGATGAAGATGTTCCTGACCCGTATTGGTTTTAACTCCAAAGCGGTAATCACCGGTGACGTCACGCAAATCGACTTACCGCGTCATCAGAAGTCAGGCCTTCGTCATGCGATTGAAGTCCTCTCGTCAGTCGGGGAACTCAGTTTTAACTTCTTCCACAGTGAAGACGTGGTACGTCATCCGGTAGTTGCGCGCATTGTTGTCGCCTACGAAGCCTGGGAAGAAGAAGATCAAAAACGCCGCGATGCGATTGCCGCAGACCGTAAACAAGAACATCAGCACAATGCGACACAACAGGTCAGTCAATGAATACGGTAATTCTCGATTTACAAATTGCCTGTGAAGATGCAGCAGGTTTACCGTCAGAAAATGACTTCCAGACCTGGCTTGAGGCGGTGCTTCCGCAATTTCAGGAAGAATCGGAAGTGACAATTCGGCTGGTCGATGTCCCTGAAAGTCATGAACTTAATATGACTTATCGGGGGATGGATAAACCGACCAACGTGCTATCCTTTCCGTTCGAAGCACCTCCGGGTATGGAGATGCCACTCCTTGGCGACCTGATTATTTGTCGTCAGGTGGTTGAGAAAGAAGCCAAAGAGCAGGACAAAGAACTTCTGGCCCATTGGGCGCATATGGTCATTCACGGTAGTTTGCATTTGCTGGGTTATGACCATATCGTTGACGAAGAAGCCGAAGAAATGGAATCGATTGAAACTGAGATCATGCAGGGTCTGGGTTATCCTGACCCCTACATTTCAGAGAAAGAAGATAATTAAGATCCACCGTAAACTCGCCTGACGTCTGCCCGATAACGTTTTATCCGCAGGCGCCTGGCCTAATTTTCACTAACTACGAGTAAAAAAAACCAAACGCCATGAGCGATGACCATTCACAAAATAGTGACAGCCCCAGTCCCAAGAAGGGCTTCTTTTCCCTTATCCTTAGCCAGTTGTTTCACGGTGAACCTAAAAACCGTGGTGACCTGGTTGAGCTGATCCGTGATTCAGAACAAAATGATCTGATCGACCCCGATACCCGTGACATGCTGGAAGGCGTGATGGATATCGCCGAGCAGCGCGTCCGGGACATCATGATCCCACGTTCACAAATGATCACGCTAAAACGCAATCAGCCGCTGGAAGAGTGCCTCGATGTCATTATCGAATCTGCACACTCTCGCTTCCCGGTGATCAGCGAAGATAAGGATCACATTGAAGGCATCCTGATGGCCAAAGACCTGCTGCCGTTTATGCGCACAGAGTCTGAGCCATTCAGCATCGATAAAGTGCTGAGAACCGCAGTCGTTGTTCCTGAAAGCAAACGCGTAGATCGCATGCTGAAAGAATTTCGCTCACAGCGTTACCATATGGCAATTGTCGTGGATGAATTCGGCGGTGTTTCCGGTCTGGTGACCATCGAAGATATTCTCGAACTGATCGTCGGTGAAATCGATGATGAATACGACGAAGCAGAAGATCTGGATATCCGCCAGCTCAGCCGTCATACCTATACCGTCCGCGCTCTGGCACCAATTGAAGATTTTAATGAAGTGTTCCAGACCCATTACAGTGACGACGAAGTCGATACGATTGGGGGGCTGGTCATGCAGTCATTCGGCCATTTACCGGCGCGTGGTGAAAGCATTGAAATCGACGGTTACCTGTTCAAGGTTGCGATGGCCGATAGCCGTCGTATCATTCAGGTTCACGTAAAAATACCGGACGACGCGCCGCAACCGATACTGGAAGAATAATCACTCCATGGCAATTGCCTCTTTATATCAACGCCAGCGGGTTCGCGCCCTGTTGGCGCTCTTTTTCGGTGCCTGTGGCACGGTGTCATTTTCCCCTTATGACTTCTGGCCTGCGGCAATTATTTCACTCTGTGGACTGCTGGCCTTAACGCTGGATCGCCGCCCGGCGCAGGCAGCGCTGCTCGGCTTCTTCTGGGGAATGGGGCTGTTTGGCAGCGGCGTCAACTGGGTGTATGTCAGCATTGCCACCTTTGGCGGCATGCCTGAAGCCATTAACCTTTTCCTGGTCGTTTTGCTGGCGGCCTATTTGTCGCTGTACACAATGCTGTTTGCGGGCTTGTTCAGCAAACTGTGGCCAAAAACCACCTGCTGGAAACTGGCACTTGGTGCACCGGCATTGTGGCAAATAACCGAATTTCTGCGCGGCTGGGTGCTGACAGGCTTCCCATGGCTACAGTTCGGCTACAGCCAGATCGACGGGCCTCTGAAAGGTCTCGCGCCGATCACCGGTGTCGACGGTATCACCCTTTTACTGACCTCCCTGAGCGGATTGCTTGTCTACGCTGTTTATCAGCGTCGTGTCACGCCGGCGATTATTGCTGCCGCGATGCTGCTCCTGCCGTGGCCGCTGCGCTATATCCATTGGTATCAGGAACAGCCGGATAAAACAGTTGATGTTGCCCTGGTCCAGGGCAATATTCCACAATCCATGAAATGGGATCCGAAAGCGCTGGAAAGTGCGTTACAGACCTATCTGGATCTCAGCCGTCCGTACGTAGGCAAATCCAGCATGATCATCTGGCCGGAATCGGCAATTTCTGACATTGAATCCGATCAGCAGGGTTTCCTGAGCATGGTGGATAATCTCTATCGCGCGCAAAACACCCAGCTCATTACCGGCATTATTGATGCCCGTCGCAACGAAGAGGGTATGAAGGTGTATAACAGCGCCATTGTGCTCGGTGGCGAACAGCAATATCACTATCCTGACGAAAACCGCTTCAACAAACATCATCTGGTGCCTTTTGGTGAGTTTGTGCCGCTGGAGGCTATTCTTCGTCCCCTGGCCCCGTTCTTCGATTTACCGATGTCCGGGCTGACCAGCGGTGATTACGTGCAGAAACCGTTGTTTGTCAGCGGCCTCAATCTGACGACTGCAATTTGTTACGAAGTGGTCTTTGGCGAGCAGGTGCGCGACAACCTGCGGCCGGACACCAACTTCCTGCTGACGATTTCAAACGATGCCTGGTTCGGTCATTCGATTGGCCCGTGGCAACACTTCCAGATGGCGCGTATGCGTTCACTGGAACTGGGCCGCCCGTTGCTGCGCAGCACCAATAACGGCATTACCGCCGTCGTGAATGCACAGGGGGATGTGACCCACGAAATTCCTCAGTTTACCCGCCAGGTGCTGAACGTGAAGGTCACGCCGACCACGGGCATGACGCCTTATGCCCGTGCTGGCTGGTGGCCGGTGTGGTTTGCTACGGCAGTCATGGCGGCGGTTGCGCTGTGGCTCGGTCGCCGTAAATCCTAAGTAAAAGCACTGCGTTTTAAAACAGGCACCCGGGGTGCCTGTTCTTTTTTGCAGCACCGCTTTCTTCCCCCTGATTCTCCCCCCTTTTACCTGCTGCCGATTGTTTCGACTGCGGTATTAAGCGCTGCCTTTTTGTCCGCTTGTGAAGTTAAATCAGGTCATCTGGCATGACTCTTGCTACATCTGATTGAAAGATATCTGATTAGTTACTTTTTATGACGGAATGCATCATTTCGGTACAAACACGCTCTTCCTCATGCACTTTCTCAGTGCATAGCCGTTTGATTGCTTTGATTTGGTGCGTGTCTCGTCTCAAAAAAGAAACAATGTGGTTTCATAATATTCACATTCAGCTATTTTCTAGCTTCATATGACGAGGCATTAGTACTTTCTGATCCCTGAGTTTGGATCCCTAATGACAGCAAGGAGTTGGACATGCAATTGCGCAAATTGGCGTTATCAGTACTGTTGGCAAGCGTTACCGTAAGCAGCTTTGCTCACGCAGAAGAACTGACCGGCACCCTGAAAAAAATTAAAGACAATGGCGTTATCGTGGTGGGTCACCGTGAATCCTCAGTGCCATTCTCTTACTACAACAACGAACAAAAAGTTGTGGGTTATTCACAGGACTATTCTGACGCTATCGTTGACGCGGTGAAGAAAAAACTGAACCTGCCAAATCTGCAAGTCAAAATGATGCCAATCACTTCACAGAACCGTATCCCGCTGCTGCAAAACGGCACCTACGATTTTGAGTGTGGTTCAACAACCAATAACCTGGAACGTCAGCAACAAGCGGCCTTCTCTGACACCATTTTTGTGATTGGTACGCGTCTGCTGGTGAAAAAAGGTTCAGAGATTAAAGATTTCACTGACCTGAAAGGCAAAACTGTTGTTGTCACTTCCGGTACGACTTCTGAAGTTCTGCTCAACAAACTCAACGAAGAGAAGAAACTGGATCTGCGCATCATCAGTGCAAAAGACCACGGTGATTCCTTCCGTACGCTGGAAACGGGCCGTGCAGTAGCGTTCATGATGGATGATGCCCTGCTGGCGGGTGAACGTGCGAAAGCCAAGAAACCCGATAACTGGGAAATCGTCGGTACGCCGCAATCTAAAGAAGCTTATGGTTGCATGATGCGTAAAGATGATGCTGAGTTTAAAAAATTAGTTGATGACACCATCGTGCAGGCGCAAACCTCCGGTGAGGCAGTCAAGTGGTTTGAAACCTGGTTCAAAAAACCTATTCCTCCGAAAAACCTGAACATGAACTTTGAGCTGTCCGATGACATGAAAGCTCTGTTCAAAGCGCCAAACGATAAGGCGCTGTAAGTCATACCAAATGGACGGGTATAACCAAGAGAAGAGTGAAAAGTGACTAAAATACAAGGTTGGACCACCAACCTGTGATGATACAGATGCGGGGTGGTCGTTCCCCACCCCGCATTCTTTCCCATTCACTTTAGGCGAATTGCGTCATCACTCAGATGGGTAAGCCTTTACCCGCTTTACGGAGTTTTTATGTCAATAGATTGGAACTGGGGCATTTTTCTGCAGCAAGCCCCCTTCGGTAACACCACTTATCTGGGCTGGATTTGGAATGGATTTCAGGTCACTGTCGCACTGTCAATTTGCGCATGGATAATCGCTTTCTTCGTCGGATCTCTGTTCGGTATTTTGCGTACCGTTCCAAACCGCATCCTCTCAGGTATAGGGACTTGTTACGTCGAATTATTCCGTAACGTGCCATTAATCGTGCAATTCTTTATCTGGTATCTGGTGGTCCCTGAACTGCTGCCTGAAAATATCGGCATGTGGTTTAAATCTGAACTGGCACCTGACGTGCAGTTCTTTACCTCCTCAGTCATTTGCCTTGGGCTGTTTACCGCCGCCCGCGTATGCGAACAGGTACGTGCAGCGATTCAGTCTCTGCCAAGCGGACAACGCAATGCCGGTCTGGCGATGGGCCTTACGCTGCCGCAAACTTACCGCTATGTGCTGTTACCCAATGCTTACCGCGTGATCGTCCCGCCAATGACCTCAGAGATGGTCAACCTGGTGAAAAACTCCGCTATTGCCTCGACCATTGGCCTGGTTGATATGGCCGCGCAAGCCGGTAAGCTGCTGGATTACTCCGCACATGCATATGAATCATTCACAGCAATCACTGTTGCTTATGTCCTTATCAATGCCGTCATCATGCTGCTGATGCATTTCGTAGAACGTAAAGTCCGCCTGCCGGGCAACATGGGAGGGAAATAAGCATGCATGAATTCGACTGGAGTTCTATTGGTCCCGGCCTGCCCTATTTATGGCAAGGCATGATCATCACGCTGAAGATCACCTCACTGGCCATTGTGGTGGGTATTTTGTGGGGCACCCTGTTGGCGGTCATGCGTCTGTCGACGTTCAAACCTATCAGCTGGTTTGCCTCGGCATACGTCAATCTGTTCCGTGCCGTTCCGCTGGTCATGGTCTTGCTTTGGTTTTACCTGATCGTGCCGGGTTTCTTGCAAAAGGTGCTCGGTCTCTCGCCTAAAACCGATATCCGCCTGATTTCTGCGATGGTGGCATTTGCGCTATTTGAAGCGGCCTATTATTCAGAAATTATCCGTGCCGGGATTATCAGTATCGCCCGTGGTCAGTCCTCCGCCGCACTGGCGCTGGGCATGACACAATGGCAATCCATGAAGCTGGTTATCCTGCCGCAGGCTTTCCGCGCGATGGTGCCATTACTGCTGACGCAGGCTATCGTTTTATTCCAGGATACCTCTTTGGTTTATGTTCTGGGCCTCGCAGACTTCTTCCGCAGTGCCTCTAACATTGGCGATCGTGACGGTACGCTGGTCGAGATGGTGCTGTTTGCAGGATTTATTTATTTTGTTATCAGCCTTTGTGCTTCCTTGCTGGTGCGTTATTTGAAGAAAAGGACCGTTTCATGATTTCACTGAAGAATGTTTCTAAATGGTACGGGCACTTTCAGGTGCTTACCGATTGCAGCACCGAAGTTAAAAAAGGTGAAGTTGTGGTGGTTTGCGGGCCTTCCGGCTCAGGAAAATCAACGCTGATAAAAACCGTGAACGGCCTCGAGCCCGTTCAGAAAGGCGAGATCCTGGTCAACGGTACGCCGGTCAATGACAAGAAGACCAATCTGGCACAACTGCGTGCAAAAGTAGGGATGGTTTTCCAGCATTTCGAACTGTTTCCGCACCTTTCTATCATTGATAATCTGACCCTGGCGCAAGTTAAAGTGTTAAAACGTGACAAAGCGGCAGCGAAAGATAAAGGGCTGAAATTGCTGGACCGTGTCGGTTTATCGGCGCACGCCAATAAATTTCCCGGCCAGCTTTCCGGTGGCCAGCAGCAGCGTGTAGCAATTGCCCGTGCGTTATGTATGGATCCGATCGCGATGTTGTTTGACGAACCGACGTCCGCCCTTGATCCGGAAATGATCAATGAAGTCCTCGACGTCATGGTGGAGCTGGCAAACGAAGGCATGACAATGATGGTGGTAACGCACGAAATGGGCTTCGCCCGTAAAGTGGCCAACCGCGTGATTTTCATGGATGAAGGCAAGATTGTAGAAGATCGCAACAAAGACGATTTCTTTAATAATCCTGAATCAGACCGCGCACGGGATTTCCTGGCGAAGATCCTGCACTGACCCGCACTGAGTCAAAAATAACACCTGCCCGCATAATAAGGGGCAGGTGTTTGTCCGTTAAGGCTCAAACGGGCGACGCGTAAACTCCGTGTTACCACATTTCGGGCATTTACTCAGAATTTCCGGCGTATACACCGCTAAGTGGAAATGACAATTTTCACAGACCAGGTTGCCCAGTCCGACGACTTCTCCGCTGTGATAGATCCCATGGTGGCTGACATCTTTAAAAACCTCTTTCCATTCCAGCTGGGTCTTATCAGTCATATCTGCCAGCTCTTTCCACAAGCTTTCTTTAATGACCCGCATGAACACGCTGTCCGTGCCATCATCTTCTTCAGCCACGGTTTGCTGGTTTTCTTCATAGCTGCGGGCAAATTCATGCAAATCGCGACGCACCGCTGATGTCAGTTGTTCAATCTGGATTTCCGTCAGCTTGCCCTCTTCCTGCAGCCTGACGCGGGCATCCTGCACCAGCGCGCTGATATCGCGTTCTCCCTGTTTTAACCGTTCGGTCAGTGATGCCACCAACTGACGGTAAGATTGCGTAATATTGCTCATATTTCCTCTCCTTGAACTGTCATAACCATTTTCACGGCGGGAGCGCACTGCCTTTATTTTAGTCGTAAATGCCTGATCCGTGGTGCAGATTATCCCGCGCTGACTCGCAGATTATGAATAATGCGCCAGAAGCGGACAGAAATTCCCTTTAGCCTTCGCTGGGTGTTGTTGCTCCAACCGCTTATCAGCTATGCTATGCGGATCTTTTGATTAAAACTTTTTGAGCTACAGGCGTAGCTGTTTTCACTCACAGGACCACCGGCCGCCATGCAAGAGCAATACCGTCCAGAAGACATCGAGTCACACGTTCAGCTTCACTGGCAAGAGAAGCAAACCTTTAAAGTTACCGAACAGCCTGGTAAGGAGAAATATTACTGCCTCTCCATGTTGCCTTATCCGTCAGGCCGTCTCCACATGGGGCATGTACGCAACTACACCATCGGTGACGTGATTTCCCGTTATCAGCGCATGCTCGGTAAAAACGTCCTGCAGCCTATCGGCTGGGATGCGTTTGGCCTGCCAGCGGAAGGGGCAGCGGTTAAGAACAACACCGCACCTGCTCCGTGGACGTATGAAAACATCGAATACATGAAGAACCAGCTTAAATTGCTGGGCTTCGGCTATGACTGGGATCGTGAAGTTGCGACCTGTAAACCTGATTATTATCGCTGGGAACAATGGTTCTTCACCAAGCTTTACGAAAAGGGCCTGGTTTATAAGAAGACCTCCGCAGTGAACTGGTGCCCGCATGATCTGACCGTTCTGGCGAACGAGCAGGTTATCGACGGCTGCTGCTGGCGTTGCGATACCAAAGTAGAACGTAAAGAAATTCCTCAGTGGTTCATCAAAATCACGGCTTACGCCGATCAGTTGCTCAATGATCTGGACACGCTGGAAAGCTGGCCGGAGCAGGTGAAAACCATGCAACGCAACTGGATTGGCCGTTCGGAAGGCGTGGAAATCACGTTTGACGTGGCTGACAGCGATGAAAAAGTCACGGTTTACACCACCCGCCCTGATACGTTTATGGGCGCGACCTATGTTGCCGTCGCTGCCGGTCATCCGCTGGCCCAGTTGGGTGCACAGAAAAACCCTGCCCTGAACGATTTTATCGACGAATGCCGTAACACCAAAGTTGCCGAAGCAGAAATGGCGACGATGGAAAAGAAAGGCATGGCAACCGGTCTGTTTGCCATTCACCCGCTGTCCGGTGAAAAGCTGCCAATCTGGGTCGCTAACTTCGTTCTCATGGAATATGGCACTGGCGCGGTGATGGCCGTTCCTGGCCATGACCAGCGTGACTGGGAATTCGCCACCAAATATAACCTGCAGATTAAACCGGTTATTCTGAACGTTGATGGCAGCCACCCTGATATCACCGCAGAAGCGATGACAGAGAAAGGGACGCTGTTCAATTCAGGCGAATTTGATGGTCTGAATCACGAAGACGGTTTCAACGCCATTGCCGACAAACTGGTTGCTCAGGGCGTGGGTCAGCGCAAAGTAAACTACCGTCTGCGCGACTGGGGAGTTTCCCGTCAGCGCTACTGGGGCGCGCCAATCCCGATGATCACGCTGGAAGACGGTACTGTTATTCCTACACCAGAAGATCAACTGCCGGTTGTGTTGCCGGAAGATGTCGTCATGGACGGTATCACCAGCCCGATTAAAGCGGATCCTGAGTGGGCAAAAACGACAGTGAACGGCATGCCGGGCCTGCGAGAAACAGATACCTTTGATACCTTTATGGAGTCTTCCTGGTATTACGCGCGTTACACCTGCCCGCAATACGACGAAGGGATGCTGGATCCTGCGGCCGCCAACTACTGGCTGCCAGTGGATCAGTATGTCGGTGGCATCGAACACGCCATTATGCACCTGATGTATTTCCGCTTCTTCCATAAACTGATGCGTGACGCAGGTTTGGTGGATTCTGATGAACCGGCCAAACGTCTGTTATGTCAGGGTATGGTTCTGGCTGATGCCTTCTACCACACCGGCAGTAACGGCGAACGTATCTGGGTCTCTCCTGCCGATACTACAGTTGAACGTGACGAAAAAGGTCGTATCACCAAAGCGACCGATTCACAAGGCCGTGAGCTGGTTTACGCCGGCATGAGCAAGATGTCCAAGTCTAAAAACAACGGCATCGACCCGCAGGTGATGGTTGATAAATACGGTGCAGATACCGTGCGTCTGTTTATGATGTTCGCCTCTCCGGCAGAAATGACGCTGGAATGGCAGGAATCCGGTGTCGAAGGGGCAAACCGCTTCCTGAAACGTGTCTGGAAACTGGCCTTCGAACATACAGAAAAAGGCCCGGTTGCCGCTCTGGATATTGCTTCCCTGAATGAAGCACAGAAAGATCTGCGTCGTGATTTGCATAAAACCATCGCTAAAGTGACCGATGATATTGGCCGTCGTCAGACCTTTAACACCGCTATTGCGGCGGTGATGGAACTGATGAACAAGCTGGGTCGTGCACCGCAGGATACCGAACAAGATCGGGCACTGCTGCAGGAGTCCTTGCTGGCGGTTGTCCGTATGCTTTATCCCTTCACCCCGCATGTCTGCTTCAGCCTCTGGCAGTCGCTGAAAGGCGAAGGTGACGTGGATACCGCACCATGGCCACAAGCTGATGAGCAGGCAATGGTTGAAGACTCCAGGCTGGTCGTGGTGCAGGTGAACGGTAAAGTGCGTGCTAAAATCACCGTAGCCGCTGATGCTACCGAGCAACAAGTGCGCGATCGTGCGGCAGAAGAACATTTGGTCGCAAAATATCTGGATGGGGTTACCGTTCGCAAAGTAATCTACGTCCCGGGCAAACTGCTTAACCTGGTTGTAGGTTGAGTCAAGGAGGATCTGTGCGACATCCCATAATGACACTGCTGCTCACCGCAGCAGTGCTGGTTACAGCAGGTTGTGGATTCCATTTGCGTGGAAAAACCAATGTGCCTGACGAACTGAAAACAATCGTTTTGGACAGCGGAGATCCGTATGGGCCGTTGGCCCGTAATATCAGGACTCAGTTGCGTCTGAGCAATGTGACCATTGTTGATGATCCGACCAAAGAACAGCGTAAGAATATCCCGTCGCTGCGCATTGGTGCTGAGTCAGTGGGTCAGACTACCGCATCGATCTTCCAGGACGGTAAAACCGCTGAATATCAGATGGAAATGACGATTAATGCAACGGTACTGATGCCTGGTAAGGATTTGTATCCTCTCCATGTCAAAGTGTTCCGCTCCTTCTTTGACAACCCATTAACGGCGCTGGCGAAAGATAACGAGCAGGACATCATTACAGAGGAAATGCGCCAGCAGGCTGCACAGCAACTGATCCGTAAGTTGCTGACCGTCCATGCTTCAGAATTGCACAAAGCAGACGATGTCGGCGGACGTCAGGTAGAAGTCATTTCTACCGGTTCATCAGCGGCCACGTCGTCTGATGCTTCTGCGGCATCTTCTACGGCACCGGCCACACCTTCCGCACAATGATCCGAGTTTATCCGGAACAACTTGCTGCGCAGCTCCGTGAGGGGCTGCGTGCTTGTTATGTGTTATGTGGAAATGACCCTTTGCTTTTGCAGGAAAGCCAGGACAGCATCCGTCAGGCGGCCCAGCAGGCAGGTTTTGAAGAACACTACACTTACCTTCTTGATGCCCATACCGAATGGGAGTCCATTTTTAGCATCTGTCAGGCACTGAGCCTGTTTGCCAGCCGCCAGACCCTGATGCTTATTCTGCCCGAAAATGGCCCGACGGCGCCGATAGCAGAACAATTACTCAAACTGACTACCCTGCTCCACGACGATATCCTTCTGCTGTTTCGCGGTACAAAACTGACCAAGGCACAGGAAAACGGCGCCTGGTTTAAAGCGTTAAGTGACAAAGGTGTTTTCGTCAGTTGTCAGACGCCTGAGCAGGCACAACTTCCCCGCTGGGTAACCCGTCGCGCCAAAGAACTTTCGCTTGAACTTGATGAACCGGCTAATCAGCTTTTGTGCTATTGCTACGAAGGAAATTTGCTGGCACTTGCGCAGTCGCTGGAGCGCCTTTCCCTGCTCTATCCGGATGGCAAACTCACGTTACCACGCGTCGAAGAGGCCGTTAACGATGCAGCACATTTCACGCCCTATCATTGGCTGGATGCATTGCTGGCCGGGAAAAGTAAGCGTGCCTGGCATATCTTGCGCCAGTTGCAACACGAAGACAGCGAGCCGGTTATTTTACTGCGAACCGTGCAGCGCGAACTGCTGATGTTACTCAATCTGAAACGTAAAATGGACACCATCCCGATCAGGACCCTGTTTGATCAGCAAAAAGTCTGGCAAAACCGTCGGCCGCTGGTCACCCAGGCACTGCAGCGTCTGTCTCTTGCCCAGCTGGCTCAGGCTGTGCGCTTACTGACCCAGATAGAAATCACGCTGAAACAGGATTATGGTCAGTCAGTCTGGGCCGAGCTTGAAAGCCTGTCTATGCTACTCTGTGGGAAACCCTTACCTACCGGCTTTAATGAGTTGGGTTCGTATTGAAGCAGGACATCAGTATGCCGCACCGCACTGCACATTCTTTTACAACCACTGAAAAGCTTCTGGCTTTTTTCGGCGGCACATTTGACCCGATCCATTATGGACATCTGAAACCCGTTTCGGCACTGGCAGCGCAGGCCGGGTTTGATCAGGTGATCCTGCTGCCCAATAACGTCCCCCCGCACCGGCCGCAACCCGAGGCAACCCCGCAGCAACGCCTGCAAATGGCGAAGCTGGCGGTGGCGGATAATGCGCTGTTTTCAGTCGATCCCCGTGAGCTGGCTGTGGATACGCCCTCGTACACGATTGAGACACTTGCAACGTTACGTAAAGAACATGGCGATAAATGCCCGCTGGCGTTTATCATTGGTCAGGATTCGTTACTGATGCTTCATAAGTGGCACCGGTGGGAATCGTTACTGGATTTCTGTCATATCGTGGTCATGGCACGCCCGGGTTATCAGGAACAACTTGATACACCAGAACTGCAGAAATGGTATGACACCCATCGGGTGAATAATGCCGATGCACTTAAGCAAAAACCGGCCGGATTCATTTATCAGGCCAATACTCCATTGCTGGATATTTCAGCGACTGAAATCCGTGAGCGCCGCCATGCGGGTCTTGAGTGCTCAGATTTATTGCCTTCCGCCGTTGAGCGCTACATAGAATCACAGGGCTTATACCGCGAGTAGCTAACGCGTGCTATACTGCGCCGCTTAATTTCGGCTCTCGATAACGCTGCGTAATCAACCAGTACAATGTATTGATTGTTAAACGTTTTAAGCTGTTTTCCAGATAACCGCTATGTTTATCCTTCATGAGATTTTTCATTGTTTCGGTGTTACACCGGCGAACATCTCGTGAGGTCAATTGTTTCAAACATCCCCAGGGGGAACCTTTGCAAGGTAAAGCGCTCCAAGATTTTGTTGTCGATAAAGTCGATGACCTGAAAGCACAAGACATCATCGCCATTGATGTTAAAGGTAAATCCAGTATTACTGACTGCATGATTATCTGCACCGGCACGTCAAGCCGCCATGTCATGTCCATCGCAGGGCATCTGGTTGAAGAAATTAAAGCCGCCGGTCTTGATGCCATGGGTGTGAAAGGTATCAATGAAGCTGACTGGGTAGTTGTCGATCTGGGTGAAGTGATTGTGCATGTTATGCAGGAAGAAAGCCGTCAGCTGTATGAGCTTGAGAAACTCTGGGGCTGATGCGTGAAGCTGCAACTTGTCGCCGTCGGCACTAAAATGCCTGACTGGGTGCAAACCGGTTTTAACGATTATCTGCACCGTTTTCCTAAAGACATGCCGTTTGAACTGACTGAGGTTCCGGCCGGGAAACGTGGGAAGAACGCAGACATCAAGCGCATTCTTGAAAAAGAAGGTGAACAGATGCTGGCCGCCGTCGGTAAAGGGAATCGTATCGTGACGCTGGATATTCCAGGCACACCATGGGAAACCCCGCAACTGGCGCAACAACTGGAACGCTGGAAGCAGGACGGACGCAATGTCAGCCTGTTAATCGGCGGCCCGGAAGGGCTGGCGCCTGCCTGTAAAGCTGCAGCGGAACAGAGCTGGTCGCTCTCTCCGTTGACCCTCCCTCACCCGCTGGTTCGGGTTCTGGTTGCGGAAAGCCTTTACCGGGCCTGGAGTATTACCACTAATCATCCATACCACCGCGAATAACGGGTGGTGAATGTCAGCAACATGAATTAAGTAGTGGGATGAAAATAGATCGTAACCCTTTTCGCGACTATACGGCTGAATCAGCCCTCTTTGTGCGCCGTGCACTGGTGGCGTTTATCGGCATTCTGCTACTTAGCGGCGTTTTAGCTTTTAATCTTTATAATCTGCAAATTGTCCGTTTCCAGGATTACCAAACCCGCTCTAACGATAACCGTATCAAACTGGTGCCCATCGCGCCCAGCCGCGGGATTATCTATGACCGCAACGGCACGCCACTGGCGCTGAACCGCACAATTTATCAGCTCGAACTGGTGCCGGAAAAAGTGGACGATTTGCAGGCCACGCTTGAAGGCCTCAAACCGATAGTTGACCTCACGCAGGAAGATATCGATAACTTCAAAAAAGAGCGTCAGCGTTCGCGACGCTTTACGTCTATTGCGGTGAAAACGGCACTGACTGAAGTCCAGGTTGCACGTTTCTCGGTAAACCAGTTCCACTTCCCTGGCGTTGAGGTCAAGGGCTATCAGCGGCGCTATTATCCTTACGGCTCCGCGCTGACGCACGTTATCGGCTATGTATCGAAAATCAATGACCGTGACGTTGAGCGCCTCGATAAAGACGGTATTCTGGCCAACTATGCTGCCACGCACGACATCGGTAAGCTCGGTATTGAGCGCTATTATGAAGATACGCTTCACGGTAAAACCGGCTATGAAGAAGTTGAAGTGAACAACCGTGGCCGCGTTATCCGCCAGCTTCACGAAGAACCGCCGCAGGCAGGCAAAGATATTTACCTGACAATCGACTTACCGTTACAGCAATACATTGAAGTGCTTCTGACCGGCAGTCGCGCCGCAGTCGTGGTGACTGATCCCCGTGATGGCGCTATCCGCGCGCTGGTCTCTAACCCGAGTTATGACCCGAACCTGTTTGTGGATGGCATCTCCAGCAAAGATTACAACACACTGCTTAACGACCCGAATAAGCCTTTGATCAACCGGACGACTCAGGGCGTTTATCCGCCAGCGTCTACTGTGAAACCGTATATTTCAGTTTCTGCGCTGACAACCGGCGTTATCAATAAAAATACGTCCCTGTTTGATCCGGGCTGGTGGCAATTGCCGGGCTCAGACAAGCGTTACCGCGACTGGAAACACTGGGGACATGGTCGCCTGAATGTGACTAAAGCCCTTGAAGAATCGGCTGACACCTTCTTCTATCAGGTTGCTTATGATATGGGGATTGACCGCCTTTCCGAGTGGATGGGGAAATTTGGTTACGGCCAGTACAGCGGTATCGATTTATCAGAAGAACGTAGCGGGAATATGCCAAATCGCGACTGGAAGTTTAAACGCTTCAAAAAACCCTGGTATCAGGGCGATACCATACCGGTCGGCATTGGTCAGGGCTACTGGACTGCCACGCCTGTCCAAATCATGAAAGCCATGACCACACTGATTAATGACGGCAATGTCAAAACGCCGCATTTGCTGCTGAGTACTAAAGTTGACGGCCAGCAGGTGCCATACAAACAGCAGGAAACCACTCAGATTGGCGATATCCATTCCGGCTATTGGGAAATCGCTAAAGACGGTATGTATGGCGTTGCAAACCGGCCGAACGGGACTGCCCGCAAGTATTTTGCTGACGCGCCTTATAAAGCCGCTGCAAAATCCGGGACAGCACAAGTTTACGGTTTGAAAGCCAATGAAATCTATAATGCGCATAAAATCGCTGAGCATCTGCGTGACCACAAGCTGATGACCTCTTTTGCACCGTATGACAAACCGACCGTGGCGGTTGCCGTGGTTCTGGAGAACGGGGGCGCGGGGCCGGCTGTAGGAACAATTTCACGCCAGATACTCGACCATATTTTACTGGGCGACAACACGACACAATTACCGGCCGACGCGCCAGCGCCGCCGGGAACCGAAGGTGATTAACCGTCAATGACTGAGAACCAACAAAAAAGATCATTGTGGTCGAAAATGCATATCGACCTGACGATGCTGTTGATCGTGCTCGCGCTGCTGACCTACAGTGCGTTCGTGATGTGGAGCGCCAGCGGTCAGGATATGGGCATGATGGAGCGTAAAATTGGCCAGATCCTCATGGGTCTGGTGATTATGCTGGTCATGGCGCAAATCCCGCCGCGCGTTTATGAAAGCTGGGCACCTTATCTTTACATCTTCTGCGTCTTTTTGTTGGTGCTGGTTGATGCTTTCGGCAGTATCAGTAAAGGTGCGCAGCGCTGGCTGGATCTGGGGATCATAAAATTCCAGCCATCAGAACTGGCGAAAATTGCCGTGCCTTTGATGGTGGCGCGCTTTATCAACCGCGACGTATGCCCGCCTTCACTCAAAAATACCGCAATTGCTCTGGCATTAATCTTTATCCCTACCCTGCTGGTCGCAGCACAGCCCGATCTGGGCACCTCAATTTTGATTGCCGCATCCGGATTATTCGTACTGTTCCTTTCGGGCATGAGCTGGAAACTGATTGCCGTCGCCGCCCTTCTGGTTGCCGCGTTTATCCCGATTCTGTGGTTCTTCCTGATGCACGACTATCAGCGCGACCGCGTCATGATGCTGCTTGATCCTGAAAGCGATCCGCTGGGCGCGGGCTATCATATTATTCAGTCTAAAATTGCCATCGGCTCTGGCGGTCTTTCCGGCAAAGGTTGGTTACACGGTACGCAGTCTCAGCTTGAATTCCTGCCCGAGCGACATACCGACTTTATCTTTGCTGTACTCGCCGAAGAACTTGGGCTGATTGGCGTTCTGGTGCTGCTCGGGCTGTATTTATGTCTCATTATGCGTGGTCTGGTGATTGCCGCCCATGCACAGACCACTTTTGGCCGTGTAATGTCCGGCGGACTGATGCTGATTCTGTTCGTTTATGTGTTTGTTAACATTGGTATGGTCAGTGGTATTGTCCCGGTAGTTGGGGTACCTTTGCCTCTGGTCAGCTATGGCGGGTCGGCACTCATCGTGCTAATGGCAGGGTTTGGTATCGTTATGTCGATACATACTCATCGAAAAATGTTGTCGAAAAATTTATAGAGGTGAGCAATGCGTAAGCAGTGGCTTGGAGCTGTCATTATCGGTTTGCTGTTAAGTGGTTGCGCCACTGACGAAACACAGCAACAACAACCGGCACCGCAGCAAGCCTACAATGGCCCGGTGGTAGAAATCGGCGGGGCAGATCCGCGTTACGAACCTTATAATCCGGGCACCCTGCAGGATTATACCGTTAACGGTAAAACCTATAAGATCATTAAAGACCCGTCTAACTTCTCGCAGGTCGGGCAAGCCGCCTGGTACGGGCAGGAGAACGGGGGCAATACCACGGCGATCGGGGAAGAATTCGACCCGACAGCCATGACCGCAGCGCACCCGACACTGCCGATCCCAAGCTATGTGCGCGTCACCAACATGGCGACCGGCCGAATGCTTGTGGTGCGTGTTAACGACCGCGGCCCTTACGTTCCCGGCAAAATCATTGACTTATCGCAGGCTGCGGCAGACCGTTTGAATCTGACCAACAGCACGAAAGTCCGTATTGATTTCATCAACGTTGCACCAGATGGCACACTCTCCGGCCCGGGTACGATTGGGACGACCGTCGCCAAACAATCTTATGCCCTGCCATCACGTCCGAATTTAGGGGCCAGCAGTATGGGCACGCCTACGCTGAGTGCTCAGCCGGTCGATACGTCAGATGTGCGTCCAATCAGTAACAGCACGCTCAGCAACCCAAATGCCGCACCGCTGACCAATGACGAAGACAACGCAGGCAATACCGTTGCTGCCACCGGCACCACCACCACGTCCGGCAACAGCGGCGGCGGTTTTCTGAGTGCACCGACACCATTACGTCAGGGTGTTTTAGAAGGCAGCGCACCGGTTGCCGCACCGGTGGCTGTCGCTACTGCCGCGCCGGTGGTTGCTGCTTCTGCGGCACCCGCGCATACCACGGCAATTCCTGCCTCAGGCTTTATGGTGCAGGTTGGCGCACTGAGTAACCCGCAAAATGCGCAGTTATGGCAAAAAAGCCTCAGTCAGCGTTTCTCGGTACCAGGCAAGGTGCAGGCTAATGGCAGCACCTATCGTGTGCAACTCGGGCCTTTCAGCACCCGCCAGCAGGCCGAAAAATTGAAACAGCGCCTGGCCAGCGAAGCTCAGCAGCAATCTTTTGTCACCGCCGGTATGTAATTCTCCAGTGCGGGGCTTCGGCCCCGTTCTTATACGTCCCCTTTCGTATAAGTAAAAGTCAGTAAGCGTCGGTAATCGAAGATGTCTGACTTATGACTCTTCTGCTATAGTGGCGCACGTTTATCACTTACTCCCACGGATGTTGTTGTCCCGATCATGAAACTTGTAAATACTTCACGTTTAGTCAAAAGCCTCGCATTGGGCACCGTAATCACTTTGAGTGCAGCGTCCGCCTATGCCGACGATGTCAATTTAAAAACAATGATCCCTGGCGTTCCGCAGATTGATGCTGAAGCCTATATCCTGATCGACTACAACTCCGGCAAAGTTCTGGCAGAAATGAATGCCGATGCGCGCCGCGATCCTGCCAGCCTGACAAAAATGATGACCAGTTATGTTATCGGTCAGTCCATCAAAGCCGGCAAAATCTCTCCGACCGACATCGTTACCGTCGGTCCGGACGCCTGGGCCACCGGCAATCCGGTCTTCAAAGGCTCTTCCCTGATGTTCCTCAAACCGGGTGATCGGGTACCGGTTTCTGAGCTCAACCGCGGGATCATTCTGCAGTCCGGTAATGATGCGTGTGTCGCCATGGCCGACCATGTCGCCGGAAGTCAGGATGCTTTCGTTGCCATCATGAACAACTATGTGAGCTCACTGGGACTGAAAAATACCCACTTCGGTACTGTTCATGGTCTTGATGCCGCGGGTCAGTACAGCTCAGCTCGCGATATGGCGCTGATTGGTCAGGCGCTGATCCGTGATGTGCCGGAAGAGTACGCCACGTACAAAGAGAAAGAATTCACCTTCAACAATATCCGCCAGATGAACCGTAACGGTTTGTTGTGGGATAACAGCCTGAATGTTGACGGCATTAAAACCGGTCATACCGATTCAGCAGGTTATAACCTGGTGGCTTCTGCGACAGAAGGCCAGATGCGTCTGATCTCCGCCGTGATGGGGGGGCACACGTATAAAGGCCGTGAAGTAGAAAGTAAAAAGCTCCTGACCTGGGGCTTCCGTTTCTTCGAAACCGTTTCTCCGCTGAAAGCCGGTAAAGAGTTTGCGTCAGAACCTGTCTGGTTTGGCGATACTGATCGCGTCGCGCTGGGTGTTGAAAAAGATGCTTACCTGACGATCCCGCGCGGTCGCATGAAAGATCTGAAAGCCAGCTATGTGCTGAACACCCCGGAACTGCATGCACCCTTGCAGAAAAATCAGGTGGTTGGGTCAATCAACTTCCAGCTTGATGGAAAAACCATTGATGAACGCCCTCTTGTCGTCATGAATGAAGTAAAAGAAGGCGGCTTCTTCGGCCGCATCGTGGATTACATCAAACTGATGTTCCACCACTGGTTTGGCTAAGTTGTCCGCTTGAAAAAATTTGCAACAACCCCCATATAACCGGTATAGATTATAACTCCCGCTACGGCGGGAGTTATACTTTGAGAGATAAAACTTAATACGCTGTACAACACGCTGGAGTGCACATGAAAACCAAACTGAACGAACTGCTCGAATTCCCTTGTCCCTTTACCTACAAAGTAATGGGCCTGGCACAACCCGAGCTGGTAGACCAGGTTGTGGAAGTCGTGCAACGCCATGCGCCTGGCGATTACAATCCTCAGGTAAAACCGAGCAGTAAAGGGAATTACCACTCCGTTTCAATTACGATAACTGCGACTCACATCGATCAGGTCGAAACCCTGTACGATGAGCTGGGCAATATCGAAATTGTCCGCATGGTGCTGTAAGCCCTTTCTGACCGATCCGCGCGGGAGCCACACTGTCGCGCGTTTTTCCCCCTCTTGATTGACGATAACTGCCGTGCAACCACAAAATCCGCAAGAACGTATCGTACTGCGCCAGCTTGGCCTTCAGCCCTATGAGCCGGTTTCTCTGGCCATGCACCATTTTACGGAACACCGCAACGCCGACTCGCTTGATGAGATCTGGCTGGTTCAGCATCCCCGTGTATTTACGCAGGGGCAGGCTGGCAAAGCCGAACATGTCCTGATGCCCGGTGATATTCCGGTTATCCAGAGCGACCGTGGCGGCCAGGTGACGTATCACGGTCCCGGTCAGCAGGTGATGTACGTGATGGTGGATTTGAAACGCAAAAAACTGGGTGTTCGTCAGCTGGTGACGGCGATTGAACAAACGGTAGTCGATACGCTGGCGCATTTCTCCATTGAAGCTTACCCGCGCGCGGATGCACCGGGTGTATATGTCGGGGGTAAAAAGATTTGTTCGCTGGGATTACGGATCCGCAAAGGATGTTCGTTACACGGTCTGGCATTAAATATTGATATGGATCTCGAGCCTTTCCGTCGCATCAACCCCTGTGGTTACGCCGGCCTTGAAATGACGCAGGCGAGCCTCGAGAAGCCGGGGCTGACGGTCGATCAGGTGATGCCTGTTCTGGTGAAATGTTTTAACCATCGTCTTGATTACCTGCAGGTTGATTACCTGCCCTGGCAGGTTGAACATTATGCCTCTTCAGCGCAGTGATTATTGGCCGTTGCTCCCCCGGCATTAATCTTTTCCCGCATACCTCGCGTTTCCGGGATTTATCAGGCGCGCGGGAAAATATTTACACACTATTAACACCGTCTCAGCCCTCGTAATGAATCGTTAAAATAATCAGTCTTTTCAAAAGACTAAATGCGATAAAAAGTGATTTCATCGAGGCCACTTCTTCTTTAAAGTTAAAAAATTGCACTATTTAGCACTTCCGGCCATGACGAAGGGCTGAACGAAGAGATGCTTCAATGATATAATTTCCGCATTATTTCTACTTTTTTTGATGAATCAGCCAGTTCATTGAATGTCCTGAAAAAACTCGGGTAACGAGTGACAAACCTGGAAGCTGCAAGATTATGAGTAAACCGATTCAGATGGAACGCGGTGTCAAATACCGCGATGCAGATAAGATGGCGTTAATTCCGGTGAAAACCGTGGTCAGTGACCGGCAGGAAATGTTACGTAAGCCGGCATGGATGAAAATCAAACTGCCAGCCGACTCAACGAAAATTCAGGGCATTAAATCAGCACTGCGCAAAAATGGCCTGCATTCTGTTTGTGAAGAAGCGGCCTGCCCTAACCTTTCCGAGTGCTTCAACCACGGTACCGCAACATTCATGATCCTCGGTGCCATTTGTACCCGTCGCTGCCCGTTCTGTGATGTGGCACATGGTCGCCCGACAGCTCCGGATACTAACGAACCGGAAAAACTGGCGCAGACCATTTCTGATATGGGTCTGCGTTATGTAGTCATCACCTCCGTTGACCGTGATGATCTGCGCGACGGCGGGGCTCAGCACTTTGCAGATTGTATTACGGCTATCCGCGCGAAAAACCCAACCATCAAAATCGAAACTCTGGTGCCGGATTTCCGTGGCCGTATGGATCGTGCGCTGGAAATCCTTAATGCAAGCCCGCCTGATGTGTTTAACCACAATCTGGAAAATGTGCCGCGTGTTTACCGTCAGGTTCGTCCGGGCGCAAACTACGAGTGGTCACTGACGCTGCTGCAACGTTTTAAAGAAGCACATCCTGAAATACCCACTAAATCAGGACTGATGGTCGGCCTGGGCGAAACGAACGAAGAAATCATCGAAGTGATGCGCGACCTGCGTCGTCATGGCGTGACGATGCTGACACTCGGCCAGTATTTACAGCCAAGCCGTCATCATCTGCCGGTGCAGCGTTATGTCAGCCCTGAAGAGTTTGATCAGATGAAAGAAGCGGCGATGGAAATGGGCTTCACCCATGCGGCATGCGGTCCGTTCGTGCGTTCTTCTTACCACGCCGATCTGCAAGCGAAAGGATTAGAAGTTAAGTAACATCTCGTAACTTCTTTGTCTGACAAAAACAAAAAGGTTGTTCGCAAGAACAACCTTTTTCGTTTGGCTAAAGGGCCGGGAACTGTCGCTCTGAAGACTCAGTCTTTATGCTCAACACGTTCAGCAGGCTTCTCTTCTGCGGTTTTTTCAGCAGAAGCGGGAGCAGGATCATCATTCATGGCTTTCTTGAAGCCACGCAGTGCCGCGCCCAGGTCGCCGCCCAGAGAACGGAGTTTGCTGGTACCGAACAACAAAACGATCAGCACGCCGACCACCAACAATTTAGTAATACTTAGACCTTCCATACATACCTTCTTAACACTGAGTGCTGGAAAACAGCAATAGCTATATGCCGTTATTAACGGCCATTCGCGACGTTAATACAACCCGAAAATGTAACAGAACGGATCCAGAACTGTGCGCATAGTGACCAGAGTGAGCTATTATGAGCGTGAACAGTACGCTCATAAAGTATTTCTGTTTTTATTTACCGGGCAACCCTCTCCCCCGGCATGTTTGTTTTCGACCCGATGATCCCTCCGGCTTACCACCTGCAATGAAAATCCATGCGGAAAACGCTTCATACCATCCGGCTTAGCGGTATTCATCATTGCGGACTGCATTGCGTAAAACGGACGAAACCGGGTGGAAATTGCAGAATAACGGTCTGCACTCCCGGCTTCAGCCCGTCTTACCGGTCAGATAAAGCGGCTCAGGAACGCCTGTGTCCGCTGATGTTTCGGACTGACCAGGACATCTTCCGCGGCCCCCTGCTCAACGACAACCCCGCGATCCATAAACACTACGCGGTCTGCTGCCTCTTTCGCAAAGCCAATCTCATGCGTCACCACTATCATCGTCAGCCCCTGCATGGCCAGATCCCGCATAGTGGCCAGAACTTCGCCGACCAGTTCAGGGTCGAGCGCTGACGTCGGTTCATCGAACAGCATCAGTTTAGGTTTCACCGCCAGCGCACGGGCTATAGCCACACGCTGTTGCTGACCGCCGGAAAGATGGCGCGGATAAGCATTGGCTTTATCGCTCAGGCCGACTTTTTGCAGCAACTCATGCGCATATTTCTCCGCTTCATGGCGGCTTTCTTTATGCACACCCACCGGTGCTTCAATGATATTTTGCAACACAGTCATGTGCGGATAAAGATTGAATTGCTGGAATACCATGCCGATATCCCGGCGCTGCCGCGCAATTGCCCGTTCAGGCAATTTATGCAGACGGTCCCCGCGCAGTTCATAACCTATTTGCTCACCGCCTACCATAATGGAACCGCGATCGATATCTTCCAGATGATTTATACAGCGCAGAAAGGTGGATTTACCCGAGCCCGACGGCCCGAGGATCACCACCACTTCGCCGGGTTTCACATCAAGATCGATTCCCTTCAGCACTTCGTTATCACCATAACTTTTATGCACGTTACGGGCGATCACCAGTGATGCTTGTCCGGACGACTGTGTGTCAGCGTGTAATTGACTCATAAATCCTCCTTCCGGACCATGTCCGGTGTACTGATGATCGGCGCGGTTTTTTCTTCCGCATTGCTTTGACGACGTTTGACGTTAGGCAATGTCCGGCGTGTGCCGCGGGAATAATAGCGTTCAATTGCAGACTGCCCAAGATTGAGCAATGACGTGATAAACAGATACCAAATCACTGCCACCATCAGCATAGGTACCACTTCAAAGGTACGGTTGTAGACAGTTTGCACGGAATACAGCAAATCCCCCATGGCAATAACGCTGACCAGCGATGTCGCTTTAATCATACTGATGAGCTGGTTACCGGTCGGCGGAATAATCGACCGCATGGCCTGAGGAATAATGATCCGGCGCAGCGCACGGCCACGACTCATGCCAAATGCCTGTGCGGTTTCCGCCTGACCGTTATCGACTGACAGCAAACCTGCCCGAATGATTTCTGCCATATAAGCCGCCTCATTCAGCGCCAGACCGGCAATGGCAGCTGTCAGCGGGGTGATCAGATCATTCGTATTCCAGCTCAGATATTGCGGACCAAACGGGATCCCCAACACCACACGCGGGAACAATGTCGACATGTTGTACCAGAACAATAACTGCACCAGCAGCGGCGTACCGCGGAAGAACCAGATATACAGCCCCGCTAATTTCCTGAGCAATATGCTGTCAGACAGACGGGCAATGGCCAGCATCAGGCCGATGAACACTCCGAGCAGCATCGACACCACAGTAAGGCCGAGCGTGACGCCCAGGCCTTTGAGCACCGAACCTTCCGTGAACCATTGCGCCACCACATGCCATTCGAAGTTCTGGTTGTGCGAAACCGCCCAGATCACGTCAGCGGCAATCAGCAGCACCACTATCCAGGCCACCCAGCGGCCGTAATGACGCGGGGCGTGGGAAAACTCAACGTTGCGTCGCGGATCCTGCGTATAGTCGTCCCTGACTGCCAGTGTTGAACTATACGTTTTATCAGTCATTTAGGCTGCGCCTTTGCCAGGTTAATACCCGGTGCCGGGATCATATTGCCTTCCAGGCCCCATTTTTTCATGATGATGGCATACGTGCCGTTGTCGAACAGTTTCTGATAACCGGCGAGGATCGCGTCACGAACCGGTGAATCTTTGGCAACGACCGTCCCCTGGAAGATATCGCCAAAGCCATTTGATTTGCCGGTACCGGTCAGTTCAAGCTGGCCGTTGGCTTTTTCAACAAAATAGGTCAGCGGTGCCTGAGAAGAGAAGAATGCGTCGGAACGGTTAGAACGAACCGCCAGAATCGACGTTGGTTGATCGGCAAATGACTGTACTGTCACCGCCGGTTTACCGTCTTTAACGCACACGTCAGACTGCTTACGGATCACCTGTTCAGCAGAACCGCCCGCCATCACGGCAATGCGTTTACCGCAGGTATCATCGAGGGAACTGATGTTTTCCGGGTTACCTTTGCGCACGCCGAAAACAACGTATTCTTTGACGAAATCAATGAAATCATTTTTTGCCTGACGGTCAGGATAATCGCCAATCGGGCCGATACCCATCTGGTAGCGCCCTGCGGCCATGCCACTGAGGATGCCGGATAAACCGCTCACGGAAGCATGCTCTATTTTTACACCCATCACTTGTGCCAGCGCGTGCGCAAGATCCGCACTCGCACCATCCAGGCCATTGGCACCGGTCACAATCTCATACGGAGGGAATGAGCCATTGTTCACAGAGGTCATCACGCCTGACTTCTGAATATCCGCAGGTAATTTTGCATGGATCGCCGGATCCATCGTCTGAGCCGGGATTGTCACATTTTCAGCAGCAAAGGCATTTATCGAAGATACGGAAAGTAATGCAGCAGTCAGTACAGCAGCCTGACGGAGTTGTTTTGCCATCATTCTTTTATTTCCTCTGTGTTAAAAGTCGGTCTGTGAGTTTATGAATGTTGTGTATTTTAGAGTGGTTACCTTCCGTGGCAGCTTTCCGGGTGTTTCTATTTATGGTGACTGATATAAGAAATAAACGCGTTCCCTGGTGAGGGCGCGGTACTGCATGAAATCTGAGGCAGCCGTTGAGGACCGGCCACACAGCGTTAGTCGTTACGCAGTTGCGGTAAACCAAAACGGCGGTTTGCCAGCACTGGTAATACTTTTCGGGCATGAGCCAGACGATCTTTATCCAGTTCAGCAAATACCAGTGCCGGGGCTTCGGCGGCGCGGGCAATCGCCACACCCAGCGGATCGACGACCATGCTGTTGCCAATATTGCGCTCGCCGCATTCACCCACCGCCACCATATAGGTGGTATTTTCCAGTGCGCGCGCCGTGACCAGTATTTCCCAATGCATTTCTTTCAGCGGGCCTTTCACCCATGCGGCGGGCAGCACCAGTACGTCGGCTCCATCAAGCACCAGGCGACGTGCCAGCTCCGGAAAACGCACGTCATAGCAGGTCATCAGGCCGACCGTAAACCCGGCGACATTCACCAGCGGCGGCACTTCGTCGCCTGCGGTGACGTTTTTAGATTCCTGAGAAGAGAACGCATCATAAAGATGCAGCTTTCTGTATTCAGAAATAATTTCGCCATTCCGGAGGGAAATCAGCACATTATAAGCACGGCCATCCGGTGCGGGCGTATGGACACTCATCATGGTGGTCATCTGATTACCCCTGCTGGCCGCCAGCATCTGGCTGACAAACGGACCATCAAGAGGTTGTGCCGCTTTTAAAACCAAATCCGGATCGGTAATATCACGCGCCAGAATACCCTCCGGCAGCACCAGCAAATCCACCCCCGCTTCCACAGATTTCGCCATCAGCGAAAGGCAGGTTTCGACATTCGCTTCCCATTCACGGGAAACTGCAAACTGACCTAATGCAACTTTCATTTTTGACTCCCCTGTCGCTCATGGGTCAAAGCGATCGGTTAAGTGTTACTGAGCAAAGTTCGGGAACAAATCTCGCGGCGTCAGGCGCTTAGCACTCAGCCCCTGTGCATATAATTCCTGCGCAAAATCATCAATCATCTTTTCATTGGCAGCGTAACCGTTTGCATTCCAGTCCGCAGGTAAATCGGCCACGGTGCGGCGTAAATCATCCAGCAGCCATGGCGTGGTATCGGCGTATTTTGCGCGCTTATCCATCCAGATTTCATAAGAACGGTCAATGATGTCGCTCAGTGCCTGCGGCAACCACGGATGCTCTTCGGCCAGCGCAGGTTTGACCGCCAGCAGGTGGATACCGGGGATATACCCGACGCGGTTGAAATAGGCCAGTTCAGCGGCACGGAAATCCGGCTGGAACTGACGGAAACCGGAATCAGGCTTGAAAAAGCCCTCAGGCATAAACGGTGTAAATACCGCATCCAGCCAGCCTTCCTGTAATAACGCCATCAGAGGACGCTCTTGCGGAACGGCTTCAATGCGTCCTTCGCGGCCAAAACCGGCCAGACGGTCGACAATCGGGTGCGCTTCGGTCAGACGGCCGACATACCAGTTCGCATCTTCAATGCCCACACCTTCCCGTGCCAGCAATGTACGGGTCCAGGTATTGCCGGAATCCTGCCAGCCGGTCAGGCCAATACGTTTACCGGCCAGTTGCGAAAGTTCGGTCAACGGGCTGTCTTCGCGGGTGATGATGCAGCGCTGGCGGAATCCACGCATCAGGAAATGCGGTATCGCCAGCAAATCAGATTCGCCCCGCGCACGCCCTTGTGCATAACGGCTGAAAGACACTTCACCCGCATCGTATTTGTCGCTGCTGCCCAGGTTATCAACCAGCGTCCCCACGCGGTCTATCTCAAGATTAAACCCTTCCGGTTTAAGATCGCCTAATGCCAGCGGCGTAAAATAATCCCAGTCACGAACTGCCAGTCTGATGGTAATCGTCACATCTTTCCCCTTAAGTGTCAGCATGGTTGATATGCAGAAAAACAACGGTGCGTTTACAAACCTTCCCGGAAACACACCAAATTTTTTACGAAGGCCCTTATCTTTGCGGCAATGTGATTATTTTATCGCCTCCGTTGGCTAAGTTTGATACTAATGGCATAAATTAATATGTACAATAGAATCTTTGTTACTGAACAAAAGGCATAAAAATGGCAGAAAACGCTCTCGAAAAAACGCTGGATGCAGAATGGTTAGCGACACAATTACAGGATCGTTCCATGCGGGGTATTGCGCTTGAAACCGCGGCGATGATCCGTTCCGGTGTGATCGAGATTGGTTCGCATCTTCCCGCCGTGCGTGAACTCGCGCAGGCGCTGGGAGTCAGTCCGGCCACGGTTTCTGCCGCCTGGGGTCAGTTACGACGTCAGAAAGTGATCGCCGGACGCGGACGCAACGGCGTCTGGGTGTGTGGCGATATGCTGTCAC
Organism: Rahnella sp. CFA14(1/10); assembly: GCF_004195095.1. Lineage (NCBI taxonomy): Bacteria > Pseudomonadati > Pseudomonadota > Gammaproteobacteria > Enterobacterales > Yersiniaceae > Rahnella > Rahnella sp. CFA14(1/10). Next base: position 724,890 of record NZ_SEWS01000001.1, read on the forward strand.
CCAGACCGGCACGCTTTGAAAAAATCGGTAATTTCGGTGAGCATATTATTGCGGATCTGGCCCTGTCGTCGCCGGATCCGGCACTGTTACCTGACCTGCATGAAGCCATGCAGCACGGTGTGGGTGCCGGCAATCTGAACAGCTATCAGCGTGAGGCTATTGCGCCGTCGCTGCTTAAAGCCGCGCGGCAGGACTGGCCCTATGACGCCCCCGCTTTTATGGCGGCGGATGGCGGATTTGATGGGATGAATCTGACGCTGCAAACCCTGCTGATGCAGGGGTCGGTTGTCGCGATTGAAGATCCGACCGCCACACGACTGCTGGATATGCTGGATAATCTGGGCGCACAGGTAATTGCGGTGAAGTGCGACGAATTCGGGCCCATACCGGAGTCACTCAGCCAGGCACTGCTGAAAAATCCTTCCGCTTTTATTTTTCAGCCACGCACCCATTCACATTGCGGCCACGCAATTAACGCAGAACGTTATGCTGCGCTGGCCGATATCCTCAGCCAAAGTAACACGCTGATTATTGAAGATGACGGTATCGGCCAGTTGTCGCGTTATGCGCCGCTGAGTATGGGCAGCAAGCTACCGGACCGCACGGTGCATGTCCGTTCTTATTCCAAAGCCTACGGGCCGGATTTACGGCTGGCGGTTATCTCGGGCTCACATGATTTAATCAGGCAAATCAAATCATTCCGCAATTTTGGTGCCGGCTGGTCGAGCCGTATTTTGCAGGAAGCGCTGGCATGGCTGATTAACGATCCGAAAACGCAGCAAGGAATTACGCATGCTAAAACAGTGTATGCGGAACGTCGCAAAGCCATGTCCGATGCATTGCGCATGCGCGGCGTGAATATCCCCGACCGAGACGGGCTGGCGCTGTGGATCCCGGTGCCATCAGAACAGTTTGCGCTGGTGACCCTGGCCGCGCGCGGTATTGCAGTTCTGCCCGGTGAGCGCAGCCGCATCGGGCCGGGGCAATTTATCCGTATCAGCACCAGTCAGGTGAAACCTGAGCAGGTTGATTTGATCGCCGACGCTATCGTGCTGGCGCTGGATGCCTGATTGCTCAGAGTTTTTTGAGCAAATACTTCGGTGATTCCTCGTACTGTGCCCGCGCATAAAAAGTGTGGGCCCGTACGCGGCGGGTATGGCTGTGAACCTCCATCCGGTCACAGCCCCGCTCTGCTGCCAGGCGTTCGGCCTCATCCAGCAATTTCTGGCCGATACCGCCGCCACGTGCATGATCGCTGACACACAAATAGCTGATACGGCAAAATTCTCCGGCCAGCGCAATTTGCGGGATGAAATGTAACGAAATAAAGCCGACCGCTTTGCCTTCTTTCTCGGCCACTAACAGACGACTGTCCGGGTTGACGGCCATTTTTGCCACACGCTCTGCTATCGCTTCAGACGTATTGGGATAATCCAAATCCCCCAGTAATTGCGCCAGAACCGGCGCATCCTGCACGGTACCTTCTCTGATCAACATGGTATTTTCTCTTTAAAAAACTGTTACGGAAACACGGCTACACAAGCGTCATAACACGATGTAAACTGAGCGCCTTCACGACTCTGTACCAGGGAGATGGCATTCCTCCCAAACCGCCTTTACCGGCTGATGATGTCTGCGCAATCTCGCGAGAGGTTCGTAGCGTTGTGCCCGGACCTTTCTGAATTTCATTTATTTTTTAAGGTATTACTATGTTTAGCACCTTACTTGCAGTCTTTATTGGCGGTGGTACAGGCAGCGTTGTGCGCTGGTATGTCAGTCTCAAAATGAACGGCATGAGTCCGGTACTGCCCGCCGGCACCCTGACCGTGAATCTGGTCGGTGCCTTTATCATTGGCCTGGGCATCGCAATTTTCACCCGCCTGACCCATATCGACCCTGTCTGGAAGCTGCTGATCACCACCGGTTTCTGTGGCGGCCTGACAACCTTCTCCACCTTCTCGCTGGAAGTGGTCTACATGCTTCAGGAGGGCCGCTTCGGTGCCGCGCTGCTGAACATGGCGCTGAACATGGCCGGTTCACTGGCCATGACATTACTGGCGTTTATGCTGGTCAGCTGGTTCAGCGCGCACTAATCCTATCTTCCGGCGATGCCTTTTTTATGACAAGAGGCATCGCTGTGATAAATCTGTGATGGCGGTCCATCTCCTCACGCGCGTATCTTAATGTTTCCTTCATCTTATCTGCAGATAATAGTGTCAGTTCAACCTGGTTTACCTTTGAGGCATGACATGTTTTCTGTTCCAAAAACATCTTCTGAATTCCTGACTGTAGCCCTCTGTGTGCTGACTGTGGTGGCATTTTTGCAGGCATACTTTGCTTAACAGCCCCGCGTAGCCCGCAGCTTTATCTCTTTCCGTAAACGGCGCTTTCTTCCTGATGGCGCCGTTTTCATGTCTATATTGTGCTTAATAGCGCAGAAATAAAAACCGCTTTTTACCCCATTCATAATACAAATATTTACCTGCCTCTCTCTATTCCCTATACTTGAGAATGATCGTTCACAATCCACATCAGCCAAATGACCGGATATCTCATGCATCCCCCACCACAATGCACTAAAGATGCGCGCATCAGCGCACGACGCGACCAGATCATTGCCGCTGCACGTCTGTGCTTTCGCAAGCATGGTTTCCACGCCGCAGGTATGGCTGAAATAGCGAAAACGTCGCAGCTCAGTGTGGGACAGATTTACCGCTATTTCGCCAATAAAGACGCGATAATAGAAGAAATTGTCCGGCGAATTGTGATGAAGAAAATCCGGCTGATGACCGGCAACGCGCACAATCTGCAACAGGTGGCCCACAACCTGGCGCACCGGCGGATCGGCAATTTAAGCGCGCCGTATAAAGAAGATCAGTGCGCCGGACAAAAAGAGCAGGCCGAAATTGACCATGCCCTGATGCTGGAAGTCGCTGCAGAAGCGACCCGCAATCCGATTGTGGAAAAAATCTGGCGTGATTCCGAAAAGCAGCTGTTTAAGGAAGCAAAATCTTTTCTCACTGCCACTTTCCCTCAATTTTCTGATGCTGAAATGACAGCAAAAGTCGAATCCTTAGCCGTGATTTGTGAAGGCACTGCTTTTCGTCGTATGACGACTGTTCACGCCGACGCTGAGCTTCTGGAAGCCTTATACCATCGCTACTTCCAGAGCCTCTTCGAAACGGATTTTACCACCAGCAAACGGGAATAAACTTTTACCATGAGCGCTCACCTGCACGAAAAACGCCTCGGTTATGCCCTTGTTCTCGGCTCGCTCGCCGCACTCGGGCCGTTATGTACAGATTTATATTTACCGGCATTGCCGGAAATGGCGGGCGATCTGAATACGTCCACCGCCAGCGCACAGTTAAGCCTGACCGCAGGTTTACTTGGCCTCGGTTTCGGTCAGTTACTGTTCGGCCCGCTGAGTGACCGTTATGGTCGTATGCGCCCGCTGTTGTGGTCCCTGGCTTTATTGCTGGCTGCATCGGTCTGGTGTGCGGTGGCGCAGGATATCAATCAGCTGATTGTCGCCCGTCTGTTACAGGGGATCACCGGAGCCGGTGGCGCGGTATTATCACGCGCAGTGGCAAGGGATTTGTATAACGGGCATGAACTGACACGGTTTTTTGCATTGCTGATGCTGGTGAACGGACTGGCACCGATCATCGCCCCGGTACTGGGCGGCGCATTGCTGAGCTGGGTTAACTGGCGGGGAATATTCGGTGTACTGGCGTTTATTGCCATCTTACTGTTCAGCTTCTCATCACTAAAACTGCATGAAACCTTATTGCCCGAACGCCGTGCCCGGGGCGGTATTTTCAGCCTGTTAGGCTCGGTATTCGGCCTGCTGAAACATCGTCCGTTTATGGGTTTATGCCTGACGCAGGGCTTTATTATGGCCGGAATGTTCGCGTATATCGGCGCATCACCTTTTGTCTTGCAACAGATTTACCATCTCAGCCCGCAGATGTTCAGCCTGTGCTTTGCGATTAACGGCATCGGTCTGGTGATTTCCGCTCAGGTCTCTACCCGCCTGAGCCGTCGCTTCGGCGAAATGGCGCTGGTCAAAGCCGGTTTGTGCATCGCCGCAGTGGCTTCTGTGGCGCTGGTGATTTCCGCCAGCCTGAATGCGCCACTCGTGTTGTTGCTGGTGCCCCTTTTCTTCTCTGTGATGGTGATTGGGATTATCAGCCCGAATGCCGGATCGCTGGCGATGCAAAGTCAGGGGAAAAATGCAGGCAGCGCGTCTGCCCTGCTGGGGGTGTGTATGTTTGCACTCGGGGCGATTGCCGTACCGGTAACAGGTTTTGGCAGCCAGCCCGCATTATCGATGGGGCTGACCATTCTCGGCTGCTACGCGATTGCCATCGTGATGTTCGTCATGCTGGTGCGGAAACCGGCGTAAGTTATTGACGCATGACGGACAAAAAAAAACCCGCTTCGGCGGGTTTTTTTAATAAATCGGCTAAAGTCAGATAGCGATAACGTTAGCAGCCGACGGGCCTTTGGCACCATTGGTGATTTCGAACTCTACGCGTTGGCCTTCAGCAAGGGTTTTGAAACCGTTGCTGGAAATAGCAGAGAAATGAACGAAAACATCTTTGCTGCCATCTTCAGGGGTAATGAAACCAAAACCTTTAGATTCATTGAACCACTTAACGCTACCTTTAATCTTAGACATCAAACTTACCTTTACGTGAATGTTGGACACAAAACGTGTGTCAAATACAGTACAGCAACAGATTTCACTTTTGTCCAGAATTCTGATGGCAATAAGCGATAAACCTCTCACTCTTCGCTTTCTGTTACTTTTTTCTGCTGCCAAAAGGGCCGTTAATAGCCGTCTGACATCAAGCGGTTAGAAAAATGAGTCATCATCATTGTTGAAATCGTCAGTGTCGAAATCATCATTTCCGAAACCGGGATCCGCATTATCATTACGCAACGACGCATCTTCCCATGAAGGCTGACTGCTGCCGAAACTCTGACTGTTATCGAGGAAGCTGCTGTCAGCCGGATTGAGATCCTGAACCGGCGGTTCTTCGATGATATTGACGATTTCCTGCGGCTGGCTGTGATGGAACATGCCGGTCAGCATATCTGCCAGCACCACCCCGCCCGCGACGCCCGCCGCCGTGCGCAATGCACTGCCCAGAAAACCCGGTTGCTGCGGTGCGGCCGGTGCCTGCTGTTGCGGCTGTGAGGCATATTGCGGTTGCTGAGGCGGGTTTCCCCACGCCTGCGTACCAGGAATGGGCTGACTGCCCTGCGACGTCTGGCGTTGCGGTTCAGGCTGAGACGAGCCACCGCCAAACAAGCCGGCCAGAAAACCGGTGCTTTGCGGTTTAGCGGTCTGTGCCTGTTGTTGCAACAGCTGTACCTGCTGTTGCAGTTCCTGTACCTGCGCATTCAGTTTAGTCAGCGCGGCTTCCTGAATAATCATCGCCTGCGCCATGTAATACGGGGCAGACGGCTGCTGCCGGATATGAGCCTGAATCACACGTTCAGCCTCCGCATCACGCGGTGCCGTACTGGACTCAGCCTGTTGTAAGCGACTAAAAAGCCCGTCAATTAAACGCTGTTCTTCAGATTGCATAAATTCACCTTGTTGATGTGTCGCACTGCGTCAGAAACGACGCCAGTCGGCGTTATACAGATACAGTAATACAGTTATATTTTTGTATGAATTAACGGAGTGTCAACAAATGTGACGGAGGTAAAGTTAGTGAGGAAAACGCGCTGAGGGGTTGAAAATCCGCCTGTGAGGCCACAGGCGGGGAAAATATCTGTACTTACTTTTTCGGCGTCCAGCCGAAGATGAAATCCTGATCCGGCAGGTTAGTATAGTTACGCACGATGTCGTGGTAAGTCTTCGCCGGGTCCAGATCTTTAAACTGTTGCGGATAAATAAACTTCGCCAGGTATTCCATGCCGACAATATTATACGGATGGTTGTAGAACTGGTGATAAACACCATAAACACGGCCCGCATTCACTGCAGGGATTTGCGCCACGCCGGTGCGTGAAAGCAGCACTTTAGCCTCTTTCTCCACATCCGCTTCATCTGCGCCGTAGCCGAACGGCAGAATGTGCGTCACGGAACCGCTTTTCGGACGCGCCGAACCGGTCATGATGTAAACGTCCGGCTTCATGCTGATCACCTGTTCCAGAGAAACAGTGCCTGATGCGCCGGGCAGCAGTTTGGAGCCGATGTTACTGGCACCTACCGCCTGGATAAGTTTTCCCCATCCTGCATTACCGTGGGTGAAACAGCAGGAGTCGTCACGACCGGCAATCGGCTCGATAAAGACATGCGGCCTGGTTTGAATCGCCGAGACGGCTTTCTGAATAGCCTGGAAATGTTGATTATAGAATGTGGTATAAGCGCGGGCATTGTCTTCCTGATTCATCACTTTGCCGAGCAGCTCAATACTTGGCGCGGTATTTTTTGCCGGATCCAATTCATAATCGACAAACAGCACAGGGATATGCAGCGCGGCAAGTTTATCCAGTACGCCCGCCTGAGCCAGTGAATCTTTCGCCCGCAATTGCGCAATCATCAGATCCGGTTTTTTAGCGATTACTGTTTCCAGATCCACCTGCCCTTTATCATTGAATCCCATATCGAGAATTTTCGCCGATTCAGGCCATTTGCTTTTCAGCATATCCCAGGTGCCACTGTCGCTTTTCTTCAGCAGATTATTCCAGGCCACTACATGCTGAAAAGGATTGGCTTTATCTAACACGGCCAGGGCCAGAAGATCGCGTCCGTCCTGCAAAATAATCCGCTGAGGTGCTTTATCAATGATGACTTTCTGGCCGGCCATATCCGTGACCGTCAGCGGATAGGTGGTAGCAAAACTGGCGAAGGAAGTCGCCATCAGACCGGTAACAGCCAGCACACGTGCAGTGTTCTTTAACATACGATCACCCGAAAATGAGAATGAATAAAAAATGATTTTGATAATTGTTATCAATTCAGGCCGAAATAATAAACAAGGAAAGGTGGAAGGAGCAACGTTTTTAAAGCCGATATGAAGGGATAAAACATGTCGAAATATTAACGGGATACCGCAAGGCATCCCGTTTTACATCAGACTCTCACAGGTTATATCAACCGGCGGCTTTGTCACGGCCGATAAAGTGCAGCAGGAATTCGCTCACCATCGCCCGTTTAAACGCGGATTGTTTTTTGTCAGCCGCCGCACTGTGGCCGCCGTCCGTATTCTCGTAAAAATAGACATCCGGAATACCCAGCGCCTGCATTTTCGCTGCCATTTTACGTGCATGGTCAGGCCCGACACGGTCATCACTGGTCGCTGTTGAGAACAATACCGGCGGATATTTTTTTGTCGGATCGATATTATGATACGGCGAAAATTCGCGGATAAATGCCCACTCTTCTGGTTTCTGCGGGTCGCCATATTCAGCAATCCACGACGCGCCTGCCGAGATTTGCGTGTACCGGTACATATCCAGCAGCGCCACTTCACACACGATGGCCCCGAATAATTCCGGGTAGCGCGTCAGCATATTGCCAACCAGCAAGCCGCCGTTGCTGCCGCCTTGCGCCGCCAGGTGGGCCGGTGAGGTGATTTTGCTGGCAATCAGTGCCTTCGCCACAGACGCGAAATCTTCATAAGCGCGCAGACGTTTTTCTTTCAGCGCCGCTTTATGCCATTCCGGTCCGTACTCACCACCGCCACGTATATTCGCCACCACAAACACGCCGCCGCGATCGAGCCACGCCACGCCACTGACGCCAAGATAATACGGCTCAAGTGAGACCTCGAAACCGCCGTAGCCATACAGCAGCGTCGGATTTCTGCCGTCATACACCACGTCTTTGGACGAGATGACAAAATACGGAACGCGGGTACCGTCGTCGGACACCGCAAAAAGCTGGCTGACCTGATAACGGGTGGCATCGAAATGCGAAGGATCTTGTTTCAGCATTTCAGATTCCACGTCCGTGCCGTTATCGAGATTTCCGAGTGACAAACTGGCCGGTTGCAGGAAACCACTGACACTCATGAAATATTCATTGGTCTCATCATCCACGCCCCACGCGTTGATTTTGCTCAGTTCCGGCACTTTACCGAACGGTTCACGCTGCCACCTGCCATCTTTCGGCGTCAGCACTTCAAGCCGGTTGACGACATCCCGCGTGATGCTGAGAATAATATGATCACGGGTGTAGGAATAGCCGTTGAGCTGGTCACGGGTTGACGTAACACCACTGAGAGCAACATGCGGACCCGGTACAAACAGCGGTTTCAGCGTACGTTCGCCCGCCATAAAGGCGTCAAAATTCATGGTCAGCAGCGAACCGGATGGCCAGCTTTCACCGTTCACCTGCCATTCACTGGAAGGCTGGATCAGGATCCACTCCCGCCAGGTACTGAATTTGGCATCCGCCGGTACGTCGATTTTGACTAAGTTTTTAAGGTCATCCAGCAGGAAGACTTCGCGGTGATAGAAGTCAGTGACACGCACCACATAATTGCGCTCAAACCCTTTCAGGGCATCGCGATACCCCACCGCCATCATGTCTGTCTTTTCGGCACTGAATGCGGTGACCGCTTCACTAAGCGGTGTTCCGCGCTGCCAGATTTTAACGATGCGCGGGTATCCGGAACCGGTCATGGAACCTTCACCAAAATCGGTGGCAACAAATAAATGATCGCGGTCAATCCAGCTGATGCGGCTTTTAGCGACCGGTAAATAAAAACCGTCCGTCACAAAATCCTGAGTGAGTAAATCAAACTCACGCACTTCAGAGGCGTCCCCCCCGTCCGGAGACAGCACTAAAAGTGCACGGTCAAAATCCGGTTTCAAATTCCAGAAACCGTGAAACACCCACTCTTTCCCTTCAGTTTTACCCAGTGCATCAATATCCAGCACGGTTTCCCATTGCGGTTCGGCTTTACGGAATTCATCCAACGTGGTCTTGCGTAAGATGCCCTTCGGGTTCTTCGCATCCTGCCAGAAGTTGTACCAGTCGTTGCCACATTTCCACACACCGGGGATTTGGTCCGGTGAGTTCAGGCCTGCCAGCACTTTCTCCCGCAGCGGGTCGAAATCTTTGCCCTGCGTAAAGGCGGCCAGTGTGATGGTATTTTGCTCACGCGCCCATTCCAGCGCTTTCTCGTTGCGTAAACCTTCGAGCCAGATGAAATCATCTTGTGGGGGAAAGATTGAACCGGTTGTCATAATATTCAGCCCTGAAAATTATAAAGAGTTCAGAAATACCTGTTTTCTGATAGTGATTTCAAGTCTTTTACGTTTCTGTCAGGTTCGGAATAACCTTCCGAAAATCGCGTTTATTTTCTTAAATAATCCATTCTGCGATCTGCAGGAGTTTCTGCAATCCTTTTTTGTGAGTCACTTCAAGCATTGAAATAACAGGAACGCCTATAAAGAAATCATTACCTTGTGATGACAAAAAATGACAGGGAACTGATGTAGAAAAGGGAAACGAAAAATCAGGCAGTAACAGAAAAGGAGTGCGCGTATGGAATGGAAAATCATAGAAATCCTGAATATCCCACAGAGCGGGTTGAAATATATCTGCATTCAGGCTTTTAAAAACCTGAAGCTGATTTTGTCCGTTGATAATGACTTTAAGCTGCAAACCGGCGACACGTTAGAAATTACGCCGGAGGGCTATTCACTGAACCGTCATCAGGCACAGAGCCTGAAAATTCACCGAATGATGCCGTATTGTCAGCAGCGCTGGCAATCGCTCTCCATTCAGTAAATGGGCTTAAAAGCACGTCTTCACGAGAAAAGCCGGTATTCAACTGACCGGTTTTTTCTTTTGCTCACGATGCAAATCCGACAGGCCGTCATGATCACCAAATTGCTGCTCCGGTACGTCCCGCCAGCGGTCTTTGCGCGTCGCTTCATATTCCTGATTCAGCGGATAATAAATGCGATTTTCCGGCTTGTTGGCCTCGCCGACGACCAGCAGACGCACTTCCTCATCGCTGTTGTTAATGAAGGTGTGGCAGATACGGGTACCGTGCGGAAATGCCACAGCATCGCCCGGTTTCAGCGGGTGCAGATAACCATTAATCCACGCATCAGGATGCCCTTCCAGCACATACACAAATTCATCTTCAGTACTTTCCGCGTGGGCGTAACAGGTACGACGTCCCGGTAACAAACGTTCGTGATGAATGCCAATTTTCGTCAGACCAAGCGCTCTGCCAAGGGGGGCACCCAGCGACATCAGTTCATCATCACCGGGATAATTGCCGTCGTCAGGACCTTCAAGTTCGGTCCAGTGTCGGATAAAATCAGGTCTTTCCTTGTGCATAAAATCTCCGGATAAAGCTGCCGATAGTCATTTTTAGTACAACGAAGGTGACGTCTGCTGCATGGAGTACGAGTTTTGCGTCTGTACAGTCTGTTTCGGCAAGCAGGTAAATCTTATATGAACCTTCTCACCGTCATTACTCTCCCCCATTGTCTGGAATTTGCCGGTACAAAAATCGAAAATCTTTTTATAAGTGTCCGCACGGCGCTGACGTTCAAGGATTGAAAAGACGGACGTTGTGTAACTTGCCTCACCCTGGGTGAAGGAAGGGTCAAAATTGGCCGGGCGATAGGGAGCATCGCCAACCGGTTTATCGATAGATGAACAGCCTGCCAGTAAACCCGCAGCGACTGCCGCGGCAACCCACATCATGGTGATCTTTTTCATTACTCATCCCGGAAAACGTTAACGTTATAAGTGTAGCTGAGCAGAGACATCCGTCCGGCTCACGCTGCCAATACTGTTTTTGCCATTGTGTTTCACATTCACCAATGCCCGTTCGGCAGCCTCCAGCCACTGGTTATAATCATCATAATTTCGGGATGTCGCCACGCCGATACTCAGCGAGCACTGGAAACCTGAATCCTGCGATAAACGTATTTCTGAGGTTTTGAGTAATAACCGGTAACCCACGGCATACGCTTCTTCTTCGGAAATACCCGGCAGGATTACCACAAATTCGTCACCCCCCAGAATAGCCGGGAAATCATTTTGCCCGGTTTCCTGACGTAAAATCGCTGATACCGAGCGCAACACATAATCCCCCGCTTCACGCCCGAACAAATCATTCACCATTTTCAAATCATCGACGCCCAGCACCATCAGGCAGGATAAATCATGTTTTGCGCGTTCAAACTCCAGCATCAGCCGCCGGTCGAGTAGCCTCCGGTTAGGCAAACCGAGAAAAGGATCCATCAGGGCGGCTTTTTCCAGCTCGTGTTGTTTATCCCGCAGCTTTCTGGAAATGGAATAATTGGCGGCACTGAAAGCAATAATATAAATCGTGGAAAGCGGCAACGTCAGCCACAACGTCCGGTTGGTAACGGTGGAGTAAAACGTCATTCCCGATAATGGCCAGCAGATAATAAAACCAGCACAATAAAACAACGCGGCGCGGCACAGCAATTGCCAGCCACCGGCGGAAAAGCGGTCAGCGATGAGAATAGCCGTAATAATGGCCGACGGCAGCGGGCAAACCCCCATCAGCGCCACCCAGGCGCCTCCCGCGATGGCATCGAATGCCAGGTTTCGGAATTCCGCCTGATTAGGATGATTTGAACGCTGTGCAATCAGCATGGCAATATGCGGCCAGACAAAGGCATTCAGCGCCAGCAGGCTGATGGGTATCCAGGATGCATTGCGTTCAAGAAGCACCGAAAATACAGGAAAAAAGCAAAGAAAAGTGCCAAGTATCCGCATTAAGTACATTCGCCGCAAGAAGCGCTCTGAGCGCTCGCGAACGAGACTTTCACCTGGAGAATAATATGGCATACGGGAAACGGCTCTTGAGTTGATTTTTATTTATATTAGTCGAGTTACTGATCTCAGAGCTACTGAAAGCGGTGTTTTTAATGGGCCGAACAGCGTGGGTTTTTAGCGTTAAATAAGACAGGACAATGGTTAACCGAAAAGTTTAGGTTAAAAAGCCGGAAAAACAGAAATAGCTGTCGTGATTTTAAGCATTTACCTTATGCTGCAAAAAAGCGGCTTTTACCCTCCCCTTTGAGCAAAGTGATATAAATTTCACAACAGCAGAAAATTACTTACTGTACTGAGCTTCCGTCACTTTCTCCATCCACTCAACCGGACTGCCATTGAGGGATTCAGCAATCGCGATGTGAGTCATCGCATTCTCCGGAGTAGCTCCGTGCCAGTGCTTCACCCCTTCCGGGATCCATACAATATCACCCACATTCATTTCGCGGATTTCGCCGCCGTCTTCCTGCACCCAGCCGCGGCCGTGTGTGATGATCAACGTCTGACCCAACGGATGCGTATGCCATGCGGTACGTGCGCCCGGTTCAAAGGTCACGGTTGCGCCACCGACACGGGCGGATTCGGTGCCGCTGAACGGCGCGTCGATACGTACTGTGCCGGTAAAATAATTTTCCGGCCCTGCTTGTGAGGGTACAGAACCGCTTTTGGTAATTTTCATTTTATCTGTCATCTCATTCTCCGCTTCGGTAACCACTGCTGGAAAGTTCGTCATAGGATAAACCATAACGCCGTTCGTTTCTTGCGACCAGAGGGCAAGTTTGCCTTGCTGCTTGATGCGCTGCGATATAAAAATTAGTCGCACCGATCACTATTTAATCAAAACACACGCAAAGAGTGTTGACACTTATTTCATGAAGATAATTAATTGATTTTATTTAAGTTGTGTCTCATTCTGTCCGCACTTTAAGAAATATTGTACTTTTTGCATTTGCAGCCCGCCTGGAGCGGGCTTTTTTATGTCTGAAAGACTGTCAGATATAAATTACGTCAGGTTGCGTACCACCCGGCAGGGATTTCCACAGGCGACAACCCCCGCAGGCACCGGTCGAGTGATGACACTTCCGGCGCCAATTGTGCAGCCATCGCCGAGGGTCACACCGGGTAATATCACGCATCCGCCGCCAACCCAGACATCGTTACCCAGGCTCACCGGCCGGGCGCTGCCAATATGTTCACGACGTAAATCGATATCCAGCGGATGCTGTGCGGTATAAATTTGCACATCAGGGCCGATAAAAACGTTATTCCCTATCGTGACCGGCGCGCAATCGAGTAATACAAAATTAAAATTGATGAACACATTATTCCCGATCCGGGTATTTATGCCGTAGTCAATGCGCATGCCTTTTTCAAAATGGACATTGCTGCCTACTTCCCCAAAAATTTCCCTGATCAGGGCATCTTTCTCCGCCGTCTGACGGGCACCCAGCGCATTAAATGCGTCCACTTTATCTCGGGTCTGATAACGAATTTCGCGTAATTCGTCGTCATTAATATGGTAATCCAGCCCACCCGTCATTTTATGTAAATCGCGCATCAACTGCTCCTTGATAAAGTTCACATCCACTATGAAGGATCGGGGTCTTTACTGCCCGATATCGCGCAGTTTTTTCCCGGCCATAAGATTTCTTTCAATTTGCTCCAGCGTGACGTTTTTCGTTTCCGGTATCAGGATGAAAGTGATCACCACAAACACCACGTTCAGCGCGGTGTATAGCCAGAATGTCCCTGCCGCACCGATATTATCCATAAGTGTCAGGAAAGTAGCGCCGATAATCATGTTCGAAATCCAGTTGGTAGTCGTCGAACAGGTGATACCAAAATCACGGCTTTTCAGCGGCTGAATTTCAGAACACAGGATCCACACCACCGGCGCAGCACTCATGGCGTAACCGGCAATGCACATCATGGTCATACCGACCGACAGCCAGGAAAGTGCTGTACCGGCCGTGCCCAGATTGAACTGCTGAAGGCAATATCCCAGCACCAGCGTGCCGAGCGCAATCACGCTAAACCCAATTTTCAGTGCCGGTTTGCGTCCGGCCTTATCGACCATGCCGATGGCAATAAACGTCGCAAGCACGAACGTCAGCCCGACAATAATGGTGGCGATCATCTGCTGGCGTGTACTGGTAAAACCCGCCAGGTTAAAAATCTTCGGCGCGTAATACATGATGATATTCATGCCGGTAAACTGCTGCATTGCCTGCAACAACATGCCTAAACCGACGGCGCGACGCACGTTGCCGTTGGCTTTAAACAATTCCCATCCGCCCTGTTTCAGTTTAAGGCTTTCACGGATTTCATTCAGTTCCTGACGGGCTTTTTCCGAGGTGTCGCGCAGCATTCTCAGCACACGCTCGGCTTCAATATGCTGCCCTTTGGCAGCCAGCCAGCGCGGACTATTCGGTAAAAAACACACGGCGATCATCAGAACAAATGCCGGGATAGCCAGCACGCCCAGCATCGCGCGCCAGTCACCGCTGCTGCTGAAGGCGGTGTCAGAAAGGAAGGCCAGCAAAATGCCAAGTGTCACCATCAGCTGATACATGGCAATCATCTTACCGCGAATAGTTTCTGACGCCATTTCAGACAGATACAACGGTGCGGTGTAGGAGGCAATGCCGACAGCAAAGCCGAGGATCAGGCGCGACACCATCAGGATTTCGACGCTCGAAGCGAAAGCCGAGCCCAGAGAACCGAGGATAAACAGCAGTGCCGCCGCCATCAGGCTGTATTTACGTCCCAGCCGGAAAGAAAGCCAGCCATTGGCCAGTGCACCGAACGCCGCACCAAGCATCATGATGCTGACAACCCATTCCTGCTGACGACTGCTCAGCACAAAATGATCAGTAATAAAGGGAAGCGCACCAGAAATCACGCCAATATCGAGACCGAATAACAGCCCCGCCATCGCCGCCGCAAAAGACACAAACAGGTTCATTACTTTGGTATTTTTGAGCGGACTTTCAGTCAGTTTTGCTACATCAGATGACGACATTTTTTTCTCCGGAAAGAGGGAATACAGCAACGGACATCAGAAAAAAATCATTCAGTCATTACGATAAGCACAAGTGTCCTGTGGGGTGAGAGCAGGAAAGGCACATATATACACAATCGTGCTGCGCCGGACTTTTTGTGATCGGGATCACCGGAGAGAAGATGACGGGGAAATATTACGGCAGAATAAAAGACAGGCAGAGCAGAACCTTACGAGATGTCTTCCAAATCTGAATACAACTCCCTGTAAATGCATCCAGCCTGTTTATTTGTTCCGGCAGCAGGAATAAAGTTTCCCCGCTGCGGCACGATCCGCAGCGGGAATTAGCGTTCCGATACTTACACGACGAAATTATGTGATAATTTCGTATGCTTTGATTCACCCCAAATAATGGTGGCTCAGGCAGGGGCTTCGCAAGAAGCATCGGATTCGTGTAAGCCGGTACGCTAACCCTGTCTGAGCTGCCACCCGAGTCTAGCGTCTCAGGTGGTCGTCTTTATGGTATCAGCGCGCTGGCATCCGACTCTGCCGAAGGGTTGTGTCACGGCTTATTGTGCCTGAGTGAAGGGCTGGAGAATGGCGAGATAGTACCGCCGGAAGGCATCCCGCAGGTCAGCGCCTATCTGAAGGCGACCGCACATTTATTACCCGTATTGTTTGAGCTGAGTGAACGGGCGAAGGGCGGGTTAGGGAAAGCGGGAAAAGTAACTGCCGCGATTAACTGACCGGTCTCAGACATGAAAAGGCCCGCCGAACTCCACTGGCGGGCTTAAGAGCACACTGCTCCCCACATCGTTTAATCATGAAAATTTTTTACTTTTCAGTTTGCACTGAATGGGTTCAGGCGTCAGGATCTTCCCTGATTCTTCCATCAGCAGTAAGAAAGGTTCAATGATAATGACGACTCAGACACCTAAAACGCCGGTTGCGGCTGGGACAATCTTTAGCGCCGCCGGCCTGCAATTTCTGAATAAGCTCGCGCAAAACAATACCCGCGACTGGTTTAAAGCCAATCAGGATGAATACGAGAACACGCTCAGAACCCCCGCGCTGCGCTTTATCGAGCAAATGCAGCCTGAGATTATTGCCATTTCTCCGAGACTGACTGCCGTCGCGAAAAAAGTGGGCGGCAGCCTGATGCGCCCGCAGCGCGACAGCCGGTTCAGCAAAGATAAAACGCCATACAAAACCAATGTTGGCATTCAGTTTCGTCACTTTCAGGGCAAAGATGTTCACGCTCCGGGACTCTATCTGCACATCGCCGAAGACGGTTGTTTTATTGCAGCGGGGATCTGGCATCCGGAATCAAAAGCGTTAAACGCGATTCGCGCGTGCATTGATGAAAACCCCAATGCTTATCAAAAAGCGCTCAAAACATTGCATGATAACGGGTTTGTAATGGATGGCGACAGTCTCAGTCGTCCGCCAAGAGGCTTCGATAAAAATCACCCATTGTTAGCTGAATTAAAACGCAAAGATTTTATCGCAATTAAAAACATCGCTTTTGAGGATCTGTGTAAGCCTGATGTTATCGATTTTTGCGCAGAACAGTTCAGACATTGTGCACCGTTGATGTCCTACCTGTGTTTTGCTCTTGAACTGGATTTTTAGTCCCCGCTGAGTAGAAATGTCCCGGCCCTTTTACAGGGACTGAAGTTCAGGCATATAAAAGATGTTG
Source organism: Rahnella sp. CFA14(1/10) (assembly GCF_004195095.1). NCBI lineage: Bacteria > Pseudomonadati > Pseudomonadota > Gammaproteobacteria > Enterobacterales > Yersiniaceae > Rahnella > Rahnella sp. CFA14(1/10). Next base: position 741,390 of record NZ_SEWS01000001.1, read on the forward strand.
ACTGAAATACCTGTATTAAAAGGAAAGTCAAAGATCTTATCTCTCCTCCGTGTCAAATCGGAGGACACACTTTACCGGTGCGCTGATAGTTAGCGAATCCCCTTGCGTAAGACAGTTGCCACCCAGTAAAAGTCGTGATCACATGAAGCCAGATATGACTCCTGATACCCAAACAGCCAAAATTTCACTTTAAGCCGCCATAACAGCAATCAGCCAGAGGTCTCGTAGTGGAATGCGCAGGCGTTAAGGACCTCGATTTCGGATCACTCAGGCCACTCATTGTTCCCATGCTTGAGTGACCGGTAGCAAAGAAATTTATATCAACGCCCCTTCTAAGAGTTTTCTCAAAGAAATCTCTAATACCCTTGATAGCTATTGTGTTAAGTTACAGTATATTTCAATGACAATTTGAGTTTATTTTCATAAATAAGGCTTAACAATGAAAAAAGTGGCTAAATATTTATTATCACCTTTCCTTAAAAGATTTGATAACATTCATTATGGTATTAATGAAAATAAATCAGGCATTGATAATTTATTAATGTCAGTCAAAAACATGCAAGACATTTTTGTTACTGAGAAAGAAAAAGAGCAATTAGCACTTTCTCGTATTACAGATGAATTAGTAATACTAAAAGAACAAATAGAAACTTTAAAATTAACGAATAAATCTTTAGATACTATTTCCTCTGGAGTTTTAGAACTGCTAGAATCGCCGGTTAAAGGAGAGGATGCAGAGCGAATCTTTAGCTTACTAAATATCATATCAAAGAAAAATTCATATAATAAAATGAAACCACATGTTTTATTTTTAATTCATAATATGAATACATGGTATTCTGTCGCTAATTTATTTCTTGAATTATCTCAAGATCCCGATTTAAAAGTAACCATTGCAAGCATACCGAGATCCTTCCCTGGTGTGGAGGGTTATTCTGGCGAAGAGATTACCAGTGCTGCCTTATCAAAAATCGGCATTAATCATATGAGAATTAGTAGTTATTCTGACAAGGAAATTTCTACAATCCTCACAACACTATCTCCTGATGTTATATTTAGACAATCGCCATGGGATCATGATATTCCACCAGGATTCAGTGCTAACAGAATAAATTTCGCAAAATTATGTTATGTCCCTTATTATGCAGTAAATATAGTAAAAAATATTTCATCAGGAACAGACTTTGACTTCCAGTCAAATCAGGATCTGCACAATAATAGTTGGCGGATTTACTGTGACACGCAATATGCCTATGAAAAACTGTGCAAAAACTCTCTTTTACGCGGCGTGAACGCAAGATACTTCGGACACCCGAAGCTTGATTACATACATACTAAAATGAAAGAAACTGGCGATTCTGAAAAAAAATCCGGAATTACAAATATATTATGGGCACCGCATCATAGTGTAGATCAAGGGTGGCTATCATTTGGTACGTTCGATAAAAATTATCTGGATTTTTTGCGTTACGCTGAAGAAAATAACAATGTTCACATCAAATTAAGACCGCATCCGGCCCTTTTTGATTTTATGCGGGCAAAATCTGACGAAATAAAGAGCAATGTTGATTATTTTCTTTCTAAATGGACATCGCTGAATAATACCAGCATGGACTACGATTATGATTATGTTGCTTCCTTTGATTGGTCCGATATCCTTGTGACCGATGGTATATCCTTTATTGTAGAATATCCTTTATTCCATAAACCATCCATTTTTATTGAAAATGATAACCACGCTGAGTTCAACGAATTAGGAATTCTTGCTGCAAAATGCAATCACATAGCGAATGATTTCGCTAGTGTTCTATTTTTCCTCGACAAATTTAATGATGGAAGTCTTGAAGATAAAAATAATGAAATCGCTGAATTGGAAAGTATTGTACTACCCAACAAAGGCATGGTTCATCAGATAATAGCAAACGATATTAAATCAAACATTTAAAGATACAGGCGCCCTTATTGGGCGCTTATGTTAATAACGAAATATAGGATAAGCCGGTTTTTTTGTTATATCGTATGTTTCATTATTGAATTCTGTAGCCACATATAAAATTTTTGCAGCACAGGCAGGGATTATACCCTTTGCAGTTACCATAGTATCAATAGTGGTTGCTAAGGCATTTGCATCATTGGCCGCGACAGGCAATTCTTCATGGATGGCATTATGGTTTACTAATGATTGCATTACCCTACCCTGCAAAATGATTGTTTATTGCCAGTAAGCATTATCTTAACACTTCCCAATTCAACATCAACTACTGACTGAATTTTATGACAGAGCAACAGGCTACCGCTGTAGATGTTTCCGGCATCGGCTTTCAACCCGGTTTGGCCTGTCCCCGACCGTGATAATTACTGCGGTACGGGAGTTGTAGTACTCAACAATTATGTATGCGGAGAATACCAAGGCGGAGGGTATTACTGATTTCATGGCCTTCGCAATACGCAGGCAAGCTGCCGGGCTCAGGCCGGCGTGTCACTTCGGCATTGCAGAAAATGGAAGATGGGTCATCTATCGTAATAGTACGCAGGCATGTATACCTGTCAGCAAATCAACAGGCCAAACGCGCATGCAAAAATTGACGACGTTATGGCAATTCATGTGACTACTCTGGCACTTTTGGATGGTGATGGTGATGAGGCCCCTTTGAAGATTCTGAATGAATAAATGGTTGTATCATTCAGCACTTTTGATCAAGGCGTACCAGTCAACAGATGGGTAAAGCTTTAAGAAAAGATGGAGTGTTAGCCGGGTAGCCGGCGCAATAAGTCACTAATCTTAAATACCTTATACCGCAATCTGCTGATACGAACTAAGACTGTATCCTTCCAGCTACCGGGCTTTTCTATGCTTGCCGCAAGTAATTTTCAGTAATTATTGCGATCGTTTGAGATAAGACTTATCCTAAAGAACCATAAAGACTTATTAATCATTTAAAAGATGCCATTAAGCAATGGAATTTACATATGCCTATAAATCTTAACAATATAAAATTTATATTATTATCCTATTTCATAGTAATAATTTCTTTTTACTCAAGTGTCTTAACATCCACTTATGCTTTTTTGGATGATTTTGGCACTATTGAAAACGCATTAGCAGGTTTAGATGCACCCTATGTATTTGATATATCCTCAGGCAGGCCTCTTTTTGCCCTTTTCAGAATAATAGATGGAGTGATAACTAGTGGCATTGAAGACCTTTGGATGCAGAGATCGTTTTCAGTGATATCTCTTTTTGCTCTTGCTGTATTTATAAACAGATTTATAACTAAAATACATCTTTTTAACAGGGACGAATATAATTTCACATTTCCCTTGATGATTGCCTTGCTTCCTTCTTTTCAGGTGTATTCGTCTTGGGCAACATGTTATCCTTTTACTCTTGCTGTATTGTTTAGTGGTTTATCTTACTCTTGTTTGACTTCTTCTTTTTTTAACAAAAAACTGGTCAGATGGTTAATATCATGGATGTTTATATGTTGCTCATTTGCAATATATCAACCTGCCGGCATGGCATTTATGGCTTTTGCTTTGTTAGATCAGTGCCTGTCACCAAAATCCGTTAATTACCGAGTTCTTTTTAATTCTTTTGTGATGATGTGCTCTGGCATGCTTTCAAGCCTCATCATGATTAAAGTTGTCCCTCTGCTAGCTTTTGGACAAACATTATCTCGCTCTACGATGACAGATAACCCAACGGGTAAAATCCGATGGTTTTTTGGTGAAGCTATACCAAACTCCTTGGCTAACTACAGTATATCTGCCAGCGAACCCATGCTTATAATTGGTCTTGTCTTCTTTTGTATGGGCCTGGCCTATATCTACAGTAATAAAGATGGAATTAAAAAAGTTCTCTTCACGCTTGTTTTTATTGCTGGGTCGTACTTCCCTAACTTATACGTATCTGAAAGTTGGGCTGCACAAAGATCCATTGTTGCAATGTCTATCTGTATAGTTGCGGTCTCATTATTTGGTTTAATGAAATTTTCTGACTTTTTATTCACACACTTCAGAATCAAAGGAGCTGGAGTATTATCAGTTCTGTTGATTGCATCTGCCGGAGTGACCGCGACAGGAAATATAAATAACTATATGATATCTAACCAGATATCAGAGATAGAATCCGTAGCTTCTGAAATTAGCAACAAAGTAGATAAATCTTTTAGCGGAGCCGTTATGGTAGATATCTCTAAGCGTAACTGGGGTGCCTTTTCCCGTATTGTGAGATATGACGAGTTCGGAGAGAACTCTGTCTATGCACCATGGGCTGCAAGAGGCATACTTTTAACTATTAAGAAAAGCAAGGGATTCTCATACTCTGTACCCAAAAACCCTGTGATTTCCAATAGCAACAATTGTTCTGAAAACTGTATTACCATTCAACCAAATGAAGCAATGCTGAAATCAACTTTAAATTACTAGATATATGACGGATATTTTAGCTTCTGTTATTCTTAGCCTGGTTCAACAGACCAGGCTGTATGTCTTTTTCAGTAGCTTTATTTATTCCTTCAACAGTATCAATGTAATCAAGCCATAGATTCAGGATTTTTTGATCATTTCATTTCCTACCTATGAGTATTTTATTTACCAAACCATATTCTTGTGCTTAGCTGAATCTATCAGACATTTCTTAGTGCTGATGCAAGCTGGCTGATTAAGGCCGGTGTCACGCGATCAGTTCTTCAGGAAATGGGCGGCTGGGAGTCGCTCGAGATGGTACGGCGATCGCGCTTCTGGCGACAAATCATTTAACGGAGCACGCGAAGCAGATAGACGTTATTTTTGGGGTTCCAGTCCCAAATCTGTCCCACTCGCAAATTTGGGAGGGAACGGCTGACAGTTAACTGCTTGATTTGAATGGGACGCCTTACAGGGCTCGAACCTGTGACCTAAGGCTTAGAAGATAGGAGATCATCATTTAACATACTGATTTAATGACAAAAATCCATGCTCGCGCAAAGTAATGTGTCGTTAAGTGCATTTCTCAGAAATCCATCTGCATTATGTGTCGACACAATTACGACACACCATTTCATTCGTTCGAATCACACGGCGGGATTCGCGTGGCATGATTAAAATCCTCCCTTGCCAAAAACTGTATACATAAACAGTAATATCGATCGATACTTTTGATCAAAGCGGAACGGTTAACAGATTTGTAAGGGCGCGATGAAGAAAGGTTTTTTTGTCATGCAGGCTCGGTGATGAATGACTAATCTCAAATGACCCACCCCGCAACCGGCATAGACAGGAGCGGCTGAGTCATTGCCCGGTCACCGGGCTTTTTTATGCCGGTCATGTGAGAAGGACTTGGTGAGAAAGGGAATTTAGTTGGCGCTAATATTAGCGATTGAATGGTGGTAAGAATTATCCTACCCTAAGCTACAGAAATAATTACGTATTTAACGGGTTTTTTACATGGAAAGACTTAAAGGGTTGGATGGCATTCGCGGCGCTCTGGCTATCATAGTCGCATTGTCTCATGCGTTTGGCCATTATACTGGGTGGGGATCTCGAATATACCCTATTCATAATGCATCGTTTGCAGTTGATGTGTTTTTTATATTATCTGGAATCGTTCTATATCATGCGCATCATAATGAGATTGAAAGTGGTTTAATGTCATTCACCTCATTTGCTAAGAAACGCTTTCTAAGATTATATCCCATGCATATACTGGGAATTATTCTAATACCTATTTCATTATATGTGAGTGTCGGTGTAGCTTATCCAGACTGGATAGGTGATGTGTCTTTTAAAAACATGCTTGGTGACACATTACTAATGAACTCCATTGCAGTTGGTTTTAATTTGTCAAGCAACCAGCCTAGCTGGTCAATATCTATTGAGTTTTATATTGGAACATTATTAGCGTTTATGAGCTGTAAAAACAAACTTGCACCTTATCTCATAGCATTAACATCTATATTTTTAGCCTCTTACTTTAGCATCAAGCCTCATGATATTGATCAACCTGTTTCATTCCTGGTTAATGGCGGTATCGTAAGATGCCTCTTTAGCATGTCATTAGGTGTAATCTCTTATAAGATTGTTTTGAAATATCATGATTTCTTTACAAAAAGCACCATTCTTACATCGATTTTAGGTGTTGGCGGTTTTTTGCTGATGTGCGCTGTCATAAAAGAGGGTAATTTCTCTATGCACGTTTACTTTCTTATGGTTGCATTATTATCTTTATCAATATCTCTGATTGGGAGCGTTGGGTTCAAATGGCTTTCATTTTTGGATAATAGTTTTTTTGTAATGTTAGGGAAGCGCTCATTTTCCATATATTTAATGCACACACCTTTGCTTTTCATTTTCCTAAACTTCAAAGGCAGTGACAACTTTATGAACTCATTGCTGGCAATCTCAATAATATTGCTCACTGTTTTTATTTCTGGTTACACATATAAATACATTGAAAAACCGTTTTTTAAAACCAGAGGCAATAGAGATTGATCATCAACCTATAATAACCATGGTTGAATACTTAGTGTTTATATTAATCAAAAAACTTAACAATCACGAGGTTTTGGATGTTCAAGATTAGGACATGGATTTTAAAAAGCACCCTCCAAAAATTATCATTGCTCGAATCAAAGATACAAGAGATGGGGGATCAAATCATAAATCTTAAGGCAGAGAGTGCTCTGCGTGAAAAAAGGCTTATCTCTGATGGTCGCGTGCTAGGCGTTGACACTATAATTGGTACCAACACGTACCTAGGTGAATTTGCAGCGGTACACAATCACTGCACAATAGGAAAGCATAATTACTTGAACTTATGGGTGACAGTTTATAGTCATACAAAAATTGGTAATTACTGTTCATTCGCACGATTTGCTAACATTGCCCCGGATGAACATCCTACCGATTGGCTTTCCACACATGTTTTTCAATATGATCCACCGGCAAACAAAACATTCAATAGAAGATCAGAGACTGTAATAGGTAGTGATGTTTGGGTTGGTGCCAGTGCAATTGTCATGCAAGGTTTGAAAATCGGTCATGGATCAATCATTGGAGCTGGAGCAGTAGTAACAAAGGACGTTCCCCCTTTTGCAATTGTTGGTGGAGTTCCTGCCAAGATTATACGCTATAGATTTAATGATGAAACAATTACAAAACTACTTGATTTAAAATGGTGGGATCTTGATCCAGAAGACTTAGCTCATATTGATTTTGATAAAATTGAGTTAGCTATTAAGCAGGTTGAGGAAATTAAAAAAGCCAAATCTTAGCGAATTGGCTTAATTTTCATTATTACATCTAAATGGGTGGGGTTAGGGTTTATCGGGCCAGATCACCTCCCCTAACTGTGTAAGTATCCCGCTTAACCGGACCATTCACTTTTAGAGATCTTCCGACATACTGATTATGTCCTTCGAGGAGATCACCATGCGAAAAGCCCGATTCACTGAGCACCAGATCATCGCCGTTCTGAAATCCGTCGAAGCCGGACGCAACGTCAAAGATGTCTGCCGCGAAGCGGGAATATCTGAGGCCTCGTACTACAACTGGAAAGCAAAGTACGGCGGGATGGAAGCCTCTGATATCAAAAAGATGAAGGATCTTGAGGACGAAAATCGCCGTCTCAAACAAATGTTTGCCGATCTCAGTCTTGAATGCCGTGCACTGAAAGATGTCATCGAAAAAAAGCTTTAAAACCAGCGATAAAGCGTGAGCTCGTCAACTATCTGACCGCGCAGTTTACGATGAGCATACGCCAGGCATGCAGGACGTTATCGCTGAGCAGGACGGTGTATTGTTACCAGCCCGATACCCGGCGTGATGAAGCGGTGATCCAGGTGCTGACCGGGTTGGCAGAGCGCTATCCCCGCTACGGCTTTAAGAAGCTTTTTCAGGTGCTGCGCAGGCAGGGGCACGTCTGGAACCACATGCTGTAATCTTAATACGATCCCAGTCTGTGATATCTGAGGTGATTGCCATGAAAACTTTCGTTGGACTTGATGTTTCCCAGAAGAAAACAAGCATCTGCGTTATAGACCATAACGGTAATAA